>CAOKAE010000001.1 GCA_948466335.1 uncultured Coriobacteriia bacterium
CGCCCCCATCGACCCGGTGTGGTTGCCCATGCCGGTCACGGTAACGGTGTGCTTGCCGACGCTCTTCATGTCGGCGGGGAACGACAGACGGTAATCCGTGCCCTCCGAGAGCACGCGATCACCGGACTTGACGGTGAAGATGGGCCTCTTCTCGAGTCCGTCATAGGTGAAGCGCGTCTGGCTCATCTCGACGGCGGTGATGTTCGCGGGCACGATGTTGAAATCCACCCTCTTGATTCCCGTATACCTTCCGATGCCCGTGATGGTCATGCGGGCAACGCCGACGTTGGTGTTGTACACGTAGCTCACCGTGTAATCGGTGCCCTTGACGAGCGCCTTGCCGTTGGCGGTCACGGTGGGGTTGGGCTCGATGGGCTTGCCCGTATAGGTTTGCGCGGGAATGGAGGGCGTGGGAAGGTTGGCGATCGACTCGCTCACCGTCCACTCGTGGGTGAGCTGCCTGCCCGACTTGAGACGTGCGGTGATCGTGGCCTTGCCAGCACCCCTGGCCGTGACCTTGCCGTTCGCATCAACGACGCACACGCTGGTGTTCGAACTCGTCCACGTCACGATCTTCGGATCGATGGTGCCATACACCTGGGGGAATCCGGTGTTGTACAGGCAGTACTTCATCGTGTACGTGCTGCCGACGGTCAGGACCTTCATCTGCTCCATCTTCGTGTCCAGGTTGAAGGCCTGGTCCTTTCCGCAGACGCCATAGTTGATGTTGATGGTCCGCGTCGTGTTGCGGTTATCGTTCCAAACGGTGCCGCTGCCGGCAGCGGAGCTAAACTCCTGGGACCAGTAGAACGGCCCCTGGGAGAAGCAGCCGATGCCGATGGACTTGAAGTTCGGGTTGATGATGTTGAGGTAGTGGCCGACTTCCTTGTAGAACTCCGGAGCCGCCTTGCTCAGCTCGTATCCGGACATGGTCTGCCAACCGGTGGGCAGCGCCTTGCCGTTGTAGGTGCCGGATTTGGCGGCGGCCGCCCAGGTGTCTCGCTCGTCGTAGAACCAGCTCTGCATGACCGCGGCGGGGCTCTCCTGGCCAAGGGCGATGTTCTCGCCTCCTCCACGTTTGCTGATAGGAACGGCGGTGTTCGATTCCGACCCGTCGGGACGCGTGTGACTGTAGAAGATCGCAAGCTCGGCGGCGCGCTGCATGGCGGACTCCGTCAGCTCGTAGTCGAGCGTGAGCGGACTGCGGCCCAATGCCTGGCGCTCCTTGTTCACGATGGCGAGCACCTGATGGGCATAGCTGTAGTACGCCGCGCCGTTCACCAGCACCTGCTCGTTGTTGGCGGCCTGAGCTACGAGACCCGCATCGGCATCGTCCGTCGCTGCCACTTCCTCGGCCACCGCGGAAAGAAGCGGCGCGACTTCGACCTGCTCGTCGGCAAAGGCCTGCGAGGCAGCCCCCGGCCATGCCATGACGGGCATGAGCCCCATCGCCAAGACGAGCGCCAGTGCGGCGCTCGCGATTCTCTTCGTTAACGATACCGTGCTCATCGTCTTCCCTTTCGTCACTTCAAGCCGTACCAGCTGATACCCTCGTTGTTCCACCCTTCGTTGAGCAGAAAGTCACGCTCGACCTCGCTCGTGGTGTAATGATGGTTGTTCGCGAACTCGTTGGGATTGTAGACACGGTACAGCGGCACGCTGTAGCCCGTGTCGGAATACCAGCCGATTCCCTCGTCGTTCCAACCGGCGGCAACGAGACTGTCACGCTCGAAGGTCGAGAGCGTGTAGTGGTGCTCTCCACCGTACTCGTTGTAAAGGCGATAGACCGCATCGCCCTTGGACGGGGCCTTCCAGCCCTCACCCTCGTCGTTCCAGCCCACCGAGATGAGGTTATCGCGCTCGACGGTCGAGAGCGTGTAGAAGTGCTCGCCGGAATTGGGATTGTAGAGACGGAACATCACCTGGCCGGGATCGTTGGGGTCGGTCGGGGTCGAATCGTCGTTCGCAGGGCTCTTGATGCCGGAGTCCTCGTCCTCGAGGGGCTCGAGAATCTCGAAGTCGGCGGTCAGGACGCCCGCGTAGTTCGCCGTGCCCTTGACGGTCAGGGTATGCACGCCCACGCTACTCAGGTCCTGGGTCTGCATGCCCACGACGATGTAGTCCTGGCCGTTGACCAGCTCCTTGTCGCCGGACTTCACGGTCACGATGGGCGTCTTGCGCTTGCCGTCGTAGAAGTAGCGCGTCTCGCTCAGCGAGATTGACGTGATCTGGGCCTGGATGATGTCGAAGGTGACGATCTTCCTACCCGAATACGCGCCGATGCCATTGACGTAGACATGGGCGGTGCCCTCGCCCAAGTTCCTTCCGTACTCGAGCGTGTAGTCGGTGCCCTCGACAAGGGTCTTGCCGCCAATCATGACCTTCGGCTTGGGCTTGATCTGCACGCCCGTGTAGACCTGGTCGGGAATGGGCTCGACGTACGCGTCCGTGATGGGCGTGGTGCTCATGGCCTGCTCGGCATGGGCCTGCTGCGTCGCGTTCGCGATCATCGCGATGGGCACGAAGCTCATCGCCAGCACGACCGCCAGCGCGGTGCGCGCGATTTTGGTAGCTATCGTTTTAGTGCTCATCGTTCCTCACTCTCCGATGCCGTACCAGCCGATGCCCTCGTCCTTCCAACCCAGGCCGAGCAGGTGGTCGCGCTCGACCTCACTCGTCGTGTAGTTGTGGTTGTTGGCGTAGGCGTTGGGATTGTACTGGCGATACAGCGGGACCGTGCCGGCCGTGCGCCAGCCGATGCCCTCGTCGTTCCAGCCCACCGAGATGAGCTGGTCACGCTCCTCGACGCTCACGGTGTAATGATGCTCGCCCGCGTTGGGATTGTAGAGGCGGTAGACCGGCTCGCCGCCGCTGGGGGCAACCCAGCCGACGCGCTCGTAGGTCCAACCCACGCTGACGAGGTGGTCACGCTCGACTTCGCTGGCGGTGTAGAAGTGCTCGCCGGAGTTGGGGTTGTAGAGGCGGTACATGTTGATGGGTTCCGAATACGCCGGGTCGTCCGAGACGGTGAACGTGGTGCTCGCGGTGCCCGTCGCCGACATGATGTCGAGGGCATGCTCGCCAATGGAAAGTCCCACGAGGTAGCCCGGCGCGAACGTGACATTGGTCTGGTTGCCCTTCAGGTCGTAGTTCTCGGGCAGCACGACGTTACCGTCGACCTTCACGCAGACGAAGTCCTCGATGGAGGCGCTGGAGCGGAACATCGCGCCAGTCTTGAGACCGATGCCCCAGATGGCTTCCGCACCGCTCACGATGGTGGGGCCGGGGTACTCGGGCCTGCTCTTGACGTAGGTGTCGGCGACGTTCTTGCGCTGCGTGGCAATCTGGTTTGCGGTGTAGCTCCTGCCGGCAACGGACGACAGCCAGGTTACCTGGGGCAGCTCGCAGGACTCGTCGACGAAGGCGAACTTGGCGCCCAGCTTCACGCGCTCGAGCGCATCGCATTCCTCGAAGAGATAGCCCATACTCGTCACGTTGGCGGTATCGAATCCCGAGATGTCGAGAACCCCCAGGGACGTGCAGCCGTAGAACATGCCCCACATGTCCTCGAGACTCGAGGTATCGAAACGCGAGAGATCGAGATACTTGATGCCCGCATCGGAGAACATGCGCTGCATGTTCGTGACCCGCTCCGTGTTGAAGTTCGTCAGGTCAAGGTCGGTGAGCTTGGCGCAGCTTGAGAACATGTAGGACATGTTGGTGACGTTCGCGGTGTTGAAGTTGCTCACGTCAATGGACTCGAGCGCGACGCAGCCCCTGAACATGCCCGTCATGGTGGTGGCCGACGAGGTGTTGAGACCCGAAACGTCGATGGTGGTGAGCGCGGAGCAGCCGTCGAACAGTGCGCTCATGCCGCGGGTGTTGGAGCTATCCAGTCCCGACAGGTCGACGCTGCGTAGCTTGTCGCAGTTCGCGAATAGGCCATCGAGGCTCGTGGCACCCTTCACGCCAGCGAGGATGCGCGCCGACGTGATGTTGTCGGCGTGGACGCGCCACGGTGCGAGGCCGTCGATATCCCCGAGCCTTCCCTCGCCAGACTTGGGGCTGATGGTAAGCAAGCCCGAATCGTCGATGGACCAGGCGCACTCGCCATAGGTGCCGTGGGCGACCTCGCGAGCCTGCGCAGGCGCCGCAAAAACGGGGATAAAGGCCACGACCAGGACAAGCGCGAGGATGGCGCTCACGATTCGCTTGGTCAGTGTTGTCGTGCTCGTCATCATGCACTTCCTTTCATGTATTAAGGGACCTGGCCCCCTGGCACGTTACTTGCTCACGCCGTGCCAGCCCACGCCCTCGTCGCGCCAGCCGACGCTAATCAGGTGATCGCGCTCGACCTCGCTCGTGGTGTAGTGATGGTTGTTGGCGTACTCGTACGGGTTGTAGACGCGGTACAGGGCGACCTTCTGGTCCTTGTCGGAATACCAGCCCACACCCTCGTCATTCCAGCCGGCGTCCACGAGCATGTCACGCTCGGCAGACGACAGCGTGTAATGGTGCTCGCCGGCGATCGGGTTGTACAGACGATAGACCGGGTCGCCGTTGGTGGGTGCCACCCAGCCGATTCCCTCGTCGCGCCAGCCCTCGTAGATGAGGTGGTCGCGCTCGACGGGGCTCACGGTGAAGAAGTGCTCGCCGGAGTTGGGATTGTAGAGACGCAGCATCAGGTGGCCATAGGTGGAGCCGCCGTTGTTGCCCGAATTGTTCGAGTCGCCCGGCTTGTTCTGGTCGCCGTCACCCGGCTTGTTGGGCTCGCCCGTAACCTTGAACTCGGTGGACGCCGTGCCCGTCGAGGTCACGAAGTCGATGGAGTGGTCACCGCCGCCGAGCGATTCGAGGAATTCGGGCTTGAGGGTGATGGCACCGGTCTCCTCGTCGATGGTGTAGTCGTCCTTGTCGACGACCTTGCCGTCCACGACCACGCAGACGAGGTCATCGGGGTCGATGTCGGTACCGATCTCGAGGCCGTCGGAAGAACCGGGCTCCCAGGGCTCGGGCTTGTTCTCCTCGTCGATGACGGGGGGCTTCGCACCGGGGTCATCGCCCTTGTCCTTGACGAAGGTGATGGGGCCGTCGCCGGCGCTCATGCCGTCGGAAGAGACAGAGCCGCCCGTGGCCGAGGAAATCCAGTCGGCATCGGGAAGCATGGCCGACTCGTCGATGAACTCGAACTTGGGACCCAGCGTGATGCGGTCGATGTTGGTGCAGCCCGAGAACATGCTTCCCTGGCTGTGCACTTTGGAGGTATCGAAGTTCGAAAGGTCAAGTTCCTTGAGCCCCGAGCAGCCCTCGAACATAGACTGCATGTTCTCGACCTTGCTCGTCTTGAAGTTCGAAAGGTCAAGTTTCTCGAGGTTCTCACAGCCCTGGAACATCACGCTCATGTTCGTGACCCTAGAGGTGTCAAAGCTCGAGAGATTGAGCGTCTTGAGGGAGGAGCAGCCATAGAACATACCGCTCATATTTGTCACCTTGGCCGTGTTGACACCGGAGAGGTTGATCGTCTCGAGATTCTCGCAGCCATAGAATAGCGAGCCCATGTCGGTCACGTTTTCGGTGTGACGGCCCAGCAGGCTCACTTCCTTGAGGGACTTGCAGTAGTAGAACATGCCGCGCATGGACGTTGCGTTGATCGTGTCCAAGCCGCTCAGGTCGACGCTCTCCAGCTTATCGCACCAGTTGAACATGTCGTTGAGACGCCCGTTTGCCTTGACGCCCGGCTCGATGACCGCCGTCTTGATTCTCCAGGCATCGTTTCTCCAGCTCTCGTCGCCAAAGCCATCGCCAAGCTTGCCGCCGGCAGTGCCGGGGCGGATGGTGAGCTTGCCTTCGTCGTCGATCTCCCACTCGCAGTCACCGCTGACGCCGCTGGCAACGACGCTTGCCTGCGGACTTGCCGTGTTCGCCAGGGCCGCCGCGGGAACGAGTGCGGCGACGAGCGCAAGCGAAAAGGCGAGCGCGGCGATCTTCTGCAAGATCGATAGGTTTCGTTTCATGGTCATGTCAAAGCCTCCGGGTGTTCGAGGACGTACGGCTGTTTGGCTCCTGCCAATTGCAGGCACGATTATACGGACGAAAACGCCCGTGTACAGGGGATATTTGCCCAGGCGGATAAAGCGGCAAGGTAGAGGGAAGGCGGTTTCACCCACGTCACAAAACCGTCACCTGTCCTCGACGTTTTCTCGACAAAATGAGACAGCTCGGTCAGACCAAACTGTCTCATTATTTTCTGGTACCTGTATTAAATGAGACAAACTCGTCTGACCAATTTGTCTCATTTGACGCCGTACCAGGCGATGCCCTCCCCGTGCCAACCGAGCGCGACCAGGTAGCCACGTTCGAAATCGTTGGTGGTGTAATGGTGGTTGTTCGCGAACTCGTTGGGGTTGTAGACGCGATACAGGGGCGTGCCATGGGCCGGGTCGGAATACCAGCCGATACCCTCGTCGTTCCAGCCGGCGGCGATGAGGCTATCACGCTCGACAGTCGACAGCGTGTAGTGGTGCTCGCCGGCGTTGGGATTGTAGAGGCGGTAGACCGCGTCGCCCGCCTTGGGGGCCGTCCAGCCCTGACCCTCGTCGTTCCAGCCCAGGCCAATCAGGTGCTGACGCTCCACGGTGCTGGCCGTGAAGAAGTGCTCGCCGGAGTTGGGGTTGTAGAGGCGGTACATGGGCTGGGAGCCGTCCTGCCCGGGGTTATCCGGGTTGTCGGGCGTATCGGGATTGGAAGCCTCGACGATCTCGTAGCTTGCCTCGAGCGTGCCCGCGTAGTTGCCCTTGGCCGTGACCTTCACGGACTTCTTGCCGGCCTTCACGCGGTCGGCGGGCAGCGTCACGTCGTAGTCGGTGCCGGCCTTGAGGACCTTGTCGCCGCACTTCACGGTGACGGTGGGCGCCTTCTCCTTGCCGTCGTAGGTGAACTTGGTCTCGGACAGCTCGATCTTGTCGATGGCCGCCGGCACGATTTCGTAGGCCGCCTCGAGCGTGCCCGCGTAGTTGCCCTTGGCGGTGGCCTTGACGGACTTCTTGCCGGCCTTCACGCGGTCGGCGGGCAGCGTCACGTCGTAGTCGGTGCCGGCCCTGAGGACCTTGTCGCCGCACTTCACGGTGACGGCAGGCGCCTTCTCCTTGCCGTCGTAGGTGAACTTGTCGGCGCTGAGCGAAACCGTGAGGGCCGTTGCCGCGGCAATCTCGTAGCTGTTCTCGAGATTGCCCGTGTAGTTGCCCTTGCCCGTTGCCTTCACGACCTTCGTGCCGATGCTGACGCGCTCGGTGGGCAGGACCAGTTCGTAATCGGTGCCGACGGAGAGCGTCTTGTCGCCGCACCTCACGGTGATGGTGGGAAGCTTCTCGGCGCCATCGTAGATAAACGTGCCGGTGTCAAACTCGACGGCGGTGATGGCCGCGGGAACGACCTCGTAGCTGGCGGCGAGCTCGCCCTCGAAATTGCCCTTGGCAGTGACGATAAGGCCCTTCTTGCCGGCGTTGACAGCATCGTCCGGCTCGGTCACGTCGAAGTCAGTCGCGGGGTCGAGCGTGAGGTTGCCTGCTTTGACGGTCATGGCGGGAATGCGCTTGGTGCCATCGTAGGTGAGCTCGGTGGCGTCGAGCGTGAACTCGGTGATGGGAGCAGGGGTGATTTCGTACTCAGCCGTGAACTCTCCACTGTATGCGCCCGCACCGATAATCTTCAGGGTCTTCGTACCAGCACTCACGTTGTCATCGGAAACAGTGACAACATAGTTGGCTTCCTCTACGAGCGTTCTGTCGCCGCTCATCACGACAACGGTGGGAGTTTTCGGAGTTCCGTCATAAACGAACGTTTCGTCGTAGGTTGCGTTGGTCAGCTCCATCTCTCTCGTATACGTGTCAGCGACATTGGCCCGTTCCATCGCGATTCGCCGCGCCGTAAAAGGATCAGCACTCTCATCGGCATCCGTAACGGATTTTGAGCTCCAGCTTCCCGCAGGTAGCCAACATGTCTCATCGGCCTTGTCGAAAGCGAAACCGGCACCAAGCGTAATCTTGACGAGGGCTTCGTCATCGGCGAACAGGGAATTCATGGACGTCACCTTGGAGGTAGTGAAGCCGGAAATGTCGAGCGTCTTGAGCGCAGCGCAGCCGGAGAACATGGCCTCCATGTCCGTCACGCTTGCCGTCGTAAATGCCGAGAGATCAAGGCTCTCGAGCACGGCACAGCCCTCGAACATGCGCGCCATGGTGGTGGCACTGGTGGTAACGGCGCCAGTGAAATCGAGCGCCTTGAGGGAAGAGCAGCCCGAGAAGGCACCGCTCATGTCGGTAGCGTTCGCGGCGTTAAACGCGGGAAGCGTAAGCGTGGCAAGGGAGGCGCATCCGGCGAACATGTCCTTCAACGTCGTGACGTCGGTCATATCAAAACCGGAAAGATTGAGGCCCTCGAGCTTCTCGCAACCGGCGAACATGGACTGCACATTCGTGACGCTCGGGGCGGTGATGCCCGCAAGGTTAAGCTTCTTCAACGAGGAACAATTTTCGAACATAGACTGCATGTTCGTGACGCTCGCAGTATTAATGCTCGAAATCGTAAGATCCCTCAACGCCGTGCAGTCTTTGAACATATCCTGCATATCCGTAACGCTTGCAGTGTTGAGCCCAGAGATGTTTACCGCAGGCAACGCAGCACAGCCCTCGAACATCGAGCTCATATCCGTAGTGGCTGAAGTATCAAAATCAGAAAAGCTCACGAAGACCAACGAGGTGCAATTCGCGAACATGCCATGAAGGGTGGCTCCGCTTTTTATGCCCGAGCCGATGAAGACATATTTAATATCAGCAGCATGATCTGCCCAGGGGACGGTATAGAGGTTAGGAAGCGTGCCGGTTCCGCTTTCGGGAGCCTCAATGGAGAGCTCATTATTTGCGCCGATTGTCCATGTGCAGTCGCCAATCGTGCCCTGAGCAATGGGTCCGGGCGTCGGGTCGACCGAGTCAGTCGTCTCCTCCGCAGGCTGCACCTGTGGCTCAGCTGGGCTCGCAAGCGCCGCTGCAGGCACAAGCGCAGCGACGAGCGCAAACGAGAAGGCAATCGCCATCGCCTTGTGCAGGATGTCCATGGGATGTCTCTTGGTCATGACTGGCCTCCCGAAACTAGGAATTCGCCTCTTGGCATGATGGATTCGCATGGCTGGATGGTGCCTGCGACCGCCCCCCCCCGCAAGGGTTTTGCGGGTTGAAGAGTGCAGGCGGAGCAGGACGCTCGATATGCGGGGCGCGGGAAGGGCGCAGTTCGTAGAGCGGCGATACAAAAGGCATACTTGCGGCACATAACTCATAGGGCTATGACAAAAAGGGCGGGCTTGTGACGCGTGGCTTATAGGATCGTGACAAGAAAAATGAACTTGTGACGCACACCCCGTGCCATAAATGTGGTGTTCTTGCCATGCGTGGCAAGGATTGCCGCATTATGACCCATACTCCGCGCCACAATCATATGATCTTTGCCATCAAACTAGCCCCATGGGCCACAATCATGCGATTCTTGCCAACAGGACAACTTCCATAAGCCGTAAAGATGCAATTCTTGACCACAAAGCAGCTTCCATGTGCCGTAAGCACGCAATCTTTGTCAGCGTAAGGCATCAGGCCCGGCGATGACATCGGGAAACAAAAACGGGGCCGCGGATGCGGCCCCGAGTCGTGCGGTATGTAGCTGGTACTCGTGTGTCAGGGTCTGACCCCGTGACACGTTTTTTACTCCGCGGCGAGCGGAGAGGGCGTGCTGTAGGTGCGCGCCAGGTACTCCTGGTCGAGCTCGTAGAGCGATTTGGCATCGGAGCCGAAGAGCTTCATCTTCGTGACCATATCGGTCGCGTTGACCTCCTCCTCGAGCTGTTCGTCAATGAACCAGTCGAGAAACTTCATCGTGCGGAAGTCATTGACCTCCTTGGCGGCGGCGTAGATGTCGTTGATGAGGCTCGTGACGTACTTCTCATGCTCGAGGCCCGCCTCAAGCGGCTCGAGATGGTTCTTGAAGGTCTTGTCGGGCTTGTCGATTGCCTCGAGCACGACTTTGCAGTCGTTGTCGAGCAGGTACTTGCGGAAGATGAGGGCATGGTCACGCTCCTCGGCGGCCTGGATGAGATACCAGTTCTCGTAGCCGTCCAGCCCTTCGTCCGCGTAATAGTCGGCAAAGGAGAGGTACAGGTAGGCCGAGTACAGCTCCTTGTTGATCTGGTCGTTGAGAAGTTCGTAAACCTTGGAATCCATGGTTGTTCCTTTCTAGATCGAAGTTCGATGTGCATTACATGATAGCGCGAATAATGGCATTTAGCCGTTCTTCGCAAGTTCTTCTTGAATCGCCTCATCGAAAAGATGCGGGAAGCTGTTGAGCTTGAGCGTGAGGATGCGCGTGAGCGACTGGTCGATGCGCTCCGCGGGAATGCGGCCGCTCCCGATCGCGTCCACCAGCCCGGCATAGGCCGCGCCGAGCTCGGAGGGCATGAGCGCGATGTCACAACCGGCCTCTATGGCGGCAACGGCGACGTCGGCCGGCGCACAGAACTCGAGCAGCGCCCCCATCGAAAGCGAATCGGTCACCACGACGCCGTCATAGCCGATGTCATCGCGCAGAATGCCCTGCACGATATCGGGAGAAATCGAGGCGGGAATGGCGCTTCCCGTAACCTGGGGCACCGAGAGGTGTCCCACCATCACCATGGGCACACCGGCCACGATGGCGGCAACGAAAGGCGCGAGCTGCATGGCGAGCTCGCCGCGCGTCTTGTTGGTGTATATCGACGAGGCGTGACTGTCGTCTTCGGGGTCGCCGATACCGGGAAAGTGCTTGGCGCAACACAGGATGCCCTCGTCCTCGAAGGCCTCGACCTGCGCGGCGGCCATACGGCCCACGAGGGCTACCTCGGCGCCGAACGAGCGGCGGCGCATGTTGCTGCGCTCGGTCGTGGCCACGTCGCAGGAGGGCGCGAAGTCGACGTTGAACCCAAGGTCGCGCAGCGAGGTCGCGATGATACGCGCCTGTTCGCGCGCGATGGCCACGTCGCCGGTCGCACCGATATCGGAAGCGTCGCCGACGAACGGCGCGTCGAAGCCCTGCTTGCCACCGATGCGCTGCACCGTGCCGCCCTCCTCGTCCACGCACAAAAACAGCGGCGTCATGCCAAGCTCGCGCGCCGCGGCTTGCGTGTCGGCGAGCATCGCGCTGGTTTGCGCGGCGTCGATGATATTGCCATCGAAGTAGGTGATGCCGCAGACGGGCAGCGCCTCGAGCCCCGCGCAAAAGGCCTCATCCGCTTGCCAGACGAGCTCCGTTGCGCTGACCTGCTCGGGTGTCACGACGAAGAGCTGCGCGGCCTTCTCCTCCACGCTCATCTGCTCGATGAGAGCGCGGGCGACATCGCGCTCGGGAAAGCGAGGCGGTTGCGGACGCGACGTGCAACCCGCAAGCGTCGTGGTGCACACGGCGGCGGCAAGGCCACATGCTTCGAGGAATCGACGTCTGGAGAGGTTCATGGGGTTTCCGATGAGACGCGCCTACTCGGTCACGTGCTCCATGCCGAGCGAGAGGATGGACACGACATGGTCGTCAGCCAGCGAGTAGAAGACTTCCTTGCCCTGGCGGTGGTCGATGACGAGGTTGCCCTGGCGCAGCATGCGCAGATGATGGCTCACGGCGGCGGCGCTCATGGACATCTGCGCGGCCACGTCGCCCACGCACTTCTCGCCATCGAGCAGGATGTTGAGGATCCTCACGCGCGTGGGGTCGGAGAACATCTTGAAGAGGCCGGCAAGGTTGGCCATGAGTTCGTCGTCTTGTCTGTCAGCCGCTTGAGCAGCCATGGGTGCCTCCCGCATCGTCGGATGCGGGTATTGTACCGCGAGCGCGTTTGTCATTTCGAGCGCAGCAGGCGCATGGCGTTGAGGACGCAGAGGATGGCGACGCCCGTATCGGCGAAGACCGCCATCCACATGTTGGCGATGCCGAGCGCGCCGAGCACGAAGACCGCGAACTTCACCGCAATCGCCAGCGTGACGTTCTCGCGCGCGTTGGCGACCGTCTTGCGCGACAGCTTCACGGCGTCGGCGATGCGCGCGGGGTTGTCGTCCATGAGCACGATGTCGGCCGCCTCGATGGCCGCATCCGAACCCATCGCCCCCATGGCGATGCCCACGTCGGCACGGGCAAGCGCCGGCGCGTCGTTGATGCCGTCGCCCACGAACGCGAGCGTCTTCTTCGCATCGGAACCCCGCTGCTCAAGCAGCTCCTCGACGCAGGCGACCTTGTCACCCGGCAGCAATTGCGCGAAGAAGCGGTCTAGCCCGAGCTTGCCGGCGATGCGGCGGGCGACGGGCTCCTTGTCACCCGTGAGCATGACCGTCTGGCCCACCCCGAGCGCCTTGAGCTTCTCGATGGCCTCGTGGGCCTGGGGCTTTATCTCGTCGGCGACGACCAGATAGCCAAGGTAGGCACCATCGAGCGCGACGTGAATGACCGTTCCGGGCTGGCCGGCATCGGTCCAGACGACACCCTCGCGATCCATGAGCTTGTCGTTGCCCACGCAGATGACGCCCTCGATGCACCGGGCGCACATGCCGTAGCCAGGAACTTCGGTGACGTCATCGTTGTGCTCGGGCATGTTGAGCGTGGGCGCGATACCCAGCCGCTCGGCATAGGCGTCGCAGATGGACTGCGCGATGGGATGCGTCGAGCGCTGCTCGACATGGGCGGCCAGCCCCAGCAGGCGTTCGGGTGTGACGCCCTCGACGGGCGCGATGGTCTCGACATGGAACGAACCCTTCGTGAGCGTGCCGGTCTTGTCGAAGACGACGGTCTCGACGCGGGCAAGCTGCTCGAGGTAGTTGCCGCCCTTGGCGAGGACGCCACGACGCGAGAGGCTGCCGATGCCGCAGTAGAAACTCAGCGGCACCGATATGACGAGGGCACAGGGGCAGGAGATGACGAGGAAGACGCAGGCGCGCTCGACGAAGTCGGCCCAGACTGCCGCGCTCGTCGCGTCGATGACGAGCGGCGGAATGACGGCGAGCAAGACCGCGGCGCCCACGACGATGGGGGTGTAGATGCGGGCGAAGCGACGTACGAAGTTCTCGGTCTTGGCCTTCTTGGAGGCGGCGTTGCTCACCATGTCGAGCACGCGCGAGACGGCGGAATCCTCGAAGGGCCGGGTCACGCGCACGTACAGCGTGTTCGTGCCGTTGACGAAGCCGGAAAGCACTTCCTGTCCCGGCTCGAGGAAGCTCGGCATCGATTCGCCCGTGAGCGCGGAGGTGTCGAGCTCGCTCGCGCCTTTCACGATGACGCCGTCGAGCGGCACACGCTCACCCGCGATAATGACGATAGTGTCGCCCACCTGCACGCTTGCCGGGTCGACGCGCACGATGGCGCCGTCGCGCTCGACGTTCGCGTAGGTTGCCTTAATCTCGACGAGGGAGGAGATGGACTTGCGCGAGTTGTCGACCGCGCGATCCTGGAACCACTCGCCCACCTGGTAGAAGAGCATGACCGCCACGGCCTCGGCAGCCTCGCCAATGACGAAGGCGGCGATGGTGGCCACGGCCATGAGGAACTGCTCGTCAAGAAGCTCGCGCCGGGCGAGGCCCTTGGCCGCGCCGATGAGCACCGGTAGGCCCACCATCAGGTAGGGGACGACGAAGATCGCGTACTTGACCCAGGCGGCCTCCATGATGCCGTTGGGATTGAAGAAGTCGACGGCGAGGCCTGCCGCGTAGATGCAGGCAGTCACCACGATGAGCTTGAGGGAGACTTCCCACCCGCCGGCATTGTCGTGGCAATGGCAACGCCCGTCATCATGGCCGTGGTCGTGACCATGGTCATGGCCGTGACAATGGCCATCCTTGCATGCTACTGCTTCGCTCATGTCTACTCCGAAATCCCTACGTTCAAACACTCAAACATTCAAACGAACTTTTGATAATAACGAAGTAAACATCACCGGAGGAAACGTGTCAAGGGAAGATTTGTGTCGTGATCCTAGTGGGCGGCGTTGAGATCGCCGGGGATGAATCCCTGCATGAGCAGCTGCGCAGCATCGAGCTCATCGCGGTTGTCATCTTGCAGCGGGTAGCGAATCTCCATCTGGTTGATAGAGCCGGGACCGATGTTGACCCAGTAGAAATACTCGTATTCGTCATCGTACTGGTAGATGATGACGCGGTTGCCCTCGGCACGGGCGATGCTGTCCTCGCTCCCGTTCCACAGTGAGGCGAGAATGGCGTCCGCATCGAGGTTATCGACGTTGTTGTAGCCGGTCACGTTCACCGTCATGCGCAGGGCGCTGTTGGTGAGCACGACACCGGCGCCGTTGTCGACCTCCGACCCGAGCACAAAGCCCTCGGGCACGTCGAGCTGATAACCGAAGAGGGCGTTGACATAGACCTGCGGCTCGGCCATGGCGGCAGAGCTGCTCTCCGACGCCGTGGGTTCGGACGCTTCGGAAGGCTGCGCCTGGCCGGGTTCCTGTTGGGATGCGGCGCTACTCGAAGATGCGGACGTACTCGAGGCCTGCGGCATGGAAAACGGCAGCTCCACCTTGCCCGTCATGACGAGAAAGATGGCGGTACCCGCAAGCGCGAGCACGAGGATGACGCAGATGACGATGGCGACGACCTTGCCCCGGCCCTTTCGCTCGGGCTTGGGCTCTTCCGGCCGCTTGACGCTATGCGCACCCTTCATGGACCGTCCCCGCCTCTCGTCTACTCGTCCTGATGATCCGGGGCCTGCGAAGCCTCGTCGAGAAGTTCCGCGTAGCCCATGATGAATCGGTCCACGATGCCCTTGAGCTCGTCGGTTGCCTGCTGCTTGTGCTCGTCGTAGACGCCGACGACGTAGGCGCCTGTCTCCTTGGCCGAACGAGCCGCCGTGGCGACGTCCTCGAAGATGGCGCAGCGTTCGGCGGGAATGCCCAACTGGCGCGCGGCCTCGAGGTATACCACCGGATTTGACTTGCCGCCGCACTTCAACTCGTCGCACACGCAGATGGCATCGAAGAGCTCGAGCACGCCATTGTTCACGAGCGCCGGTTCGAGCAGGTGGCGCTGCAGGGATGTGGCGATGGCCAGGGGCATGCCCTGCGCCTTGCAATACCGCAGGTACTCGAGCGCGCCGGGCTTGAGCATGACATGCGTCGCGTAGCCCTCCTCGGCTGCCGCCTTCCACTCCTCGATGATGTCGGCGGGCTTCTCGTCGAGCCCGAAGTGCTCGATGGCGAAGTCGGCCCCCAGCTCGAAGCCGAGAACGGCGATCATCTCGCCGAATTCGTCGGTGTAGGGGATGCCCCGCTTGGCGAGGAACACGCGGTCGACCTCGTCCCAGACCCACATGGAGTCCGCGAGCGTGCCATCGAAATCGAAGATGACGGCATCGACGTCTCGTGTTCCAATTAGCATGATTCCCCTTCTTGCCGACGTGGCCTCTAAAAGCGAGGGGCGAGCCTACGACCCGCCCCTCGAGAAGCTATGCCTTGCGAGATTACTCGGCCTCTTCGACGACTTCGTCGATGACCTCGGTCTCCTCAACAACCTCTCCGTCGGCCTCTTCGACGACGGTCTCTTCCGTCTCGACGATTTCGATGGAGTCGTCATCGCTCACGACGTTGACCTCGAGCGTGGCCTTGATGTCGCGGTACACCGAAACGGTGAACTCGTGCTTGCCGGCCGTCTTGATGGCCTTGCCCAGATCGATCTTCTTGCGCTCGACCGTGACGCCGAGCTGCTCGAGGATGGCCTCGGCGAGCATGGCGGTCGTGATGGAGCCGAAGAGCTGGCCCTCCTCGCCGACCCTGGCGTAGACCTTGATGGTCTTGCCGTCGAGGGCGTTCTTGAGGACGTTGGCGTCGGTGGTACGAGCAAGCTCGCGCTTCTCGATGTTGTGACGACGCTGCTCGAGCTGCTTGAGCTCGCCCTTGGTGGCCTCGATCGCGATGCCCTGCGGAAGCAGGTAATTCACCGCATAACCCTGGGCGACATCGACGACATCGCCTTCGCCACCACGGCCCTTGAGTTCCTTCAGCAGAATAACTTTCATGTCTTCTAACCTTCTCTATGTCCCGCTATGGCGCAGGACTGCTTACATATATGTACGCGCCTCGTTTACCCGGATACGGGCTTGGGGCAAGGAGCCGCCATGCGGTCACCCTGCCGGCCAGCGCACCAAGATGCGCTAGCGGTTCCTGCGACCACCGCTACCGGAAACGATCTTCACGGTATAGGGCAGCAGGGCCATCTCGCGAGCGCGCTTGATAGCGGTCGCGAGCTCATGCTGGTGCTGGGTGCAGACACCCGTCACGCGGCGGGACTTGATCTTGCCGCGATCGGTGATGTAGCGGCGCAGCGTCTGCGCGTCCTTGTAGTCGATGAACTCGACCTTGTCCTTGCAGAAGGGGCAATACTTGCGACGCGGTGCGCGAGCGTAATCAGCCATGGTTCCTCCTCACTGATTCTTGAATGCGAAAACGTTACTAGAAGGGAATGTCGCTATCGTCATAGGCGCTCGGAGTCGGAGGCTCCGGGACGACGTTTCCCTGCGGTTGCTGATAGGACTGGCCGCCATAGTTGCCACCGGCATTCTGGCCACCGTAGTTGTTGCCGCCGCCGTAGCTATTACCGCCATCGTAATTCTGGCCGCCGCCATTGCGTGACGACATGAATTCGAGCTCGTCGACGGTCACGTCGACCTTGCTCCTCCTCTGGCCAGAGTTGCGATCCTCCCAGGAGCTGTAATGCAGCCTACCTTCAATGGCCACCTTCACACCCTTGGTGAGGTACTGGGCAAGCGCCTCGGCGCGACGACCGAACATCGTACAATCGATGAAATTTGCGTAATCCTCCCACTCGCCGTTCTGGTTGCGACGGCGATCGTTGACCGCGACGCCAAAACTCAAGATGGACGTGCCCGAGGGGGTGGTCCTCAGCTCGGCATCGCGCGTGAGATTGCCTGAAATCATTACCCTGTTGATGCTCATGTTTAATCGTTCCTTTCAGCTGAGCGCAAAAGCGGTGCTTTACGCGCTCTCAACCGAAGCGGCCTCACCGTTGCGGCGCGTGATCATGTAACGCTGGACGGCGTCCATGATGTGGAGCACGCGGTCGAGCTCTGCAATCGCAGTGGGATCAGCTTCGAAATCGATGAGAGTGTAATCGCCTTCGGCAAGACCGTTGATTTCGTAGGCCAGCTTGCGCTTGCCCCAATCCTCAACGTTGCTCACCTTGCCGCCTTGCTCCGTAATCGCGGTATCGATACGCTTGCTCGTTGCAAGACGCGTCTCCTCGTCAATGGACGGGTCGACGAAAAACAGCAGTTCGTAAGCCTTCATGTGGTCACCTCCTCTGGGCTATGCGGCTTCGGGACATGAAGGCTGCGCCCGAAGCAGGAAATAACTTTTGCATGCTACCACCTCCACAGGGCAATGACAAGCGCGGCCTTTGGGTTTTCAGAGTATCGCGTCGCTGTGACACGAAACGCCGCGCGCAGATCAGGACAAGCCCGAGAAGCGCGCAGGGGGCAAGGACGCAGGTACCCGCGACCAGGGCGGGAAGCGTGATGCCCGTCAGACGCGAGAGCTCCGAAAGCGCCTCGAGAAGCCCGGCACATTGTCCCGCGCACGCAACGCCGAGCTGCGAGAACCCGTCCGTGACGAAGCTCAGGGGAGACGAAGCCTGCGACTCGTTTCGGGCAAGTTCGTAGTCGCCCGTCTCGATGGCCCCGAAGCTCTCGGCACTTGGCGCAGGAACGCCTTCGGGTACGGCAACGGGCTCTGACTGCGCCGACGGCACCGGCACGGGCTCGAGAGCCGCGAGACCCGCCGTATCAGCGAGGGCAGGCGCGGATGCCTCCACGCCCACGGCGGGAGATGCCGCCTCGGGCGAAGCTGCCGGTGAGCCATGCGCCCCATCGGCCGCGCCGCCGAAGAGCAGCATCGGGTCAAGGTAAGTCGATCCCCGTTTGTAGCCCATGTGCAGATGCGTCGTGGAAGTCGAGACATCGCCCGATGCCGCCAGGGTGCCAAGACTCGCACCCTCGGTGACGGCCTGGCCCTCGCGCACGTCGATGGATGCAAAGGGCATGAGGGTGACGACGTGCCCGTCGTCCAGCTCTATGGAAACGGCACGCATCGTCTTGGCAGACGCCGTGCCGCCTGTTCGAGAATCGCCGGACGGTACGGCGCCGGTAAAGCGTACCGTTCCGGCTAGTGGGGAAGATATCTGCATTCCGGCAGACGCGGGTATGTCAATGCCGCTATGTACATAGCTTCCGATACCGGCCGAATAGGACTGATGGAACGCGAGCGTTGCGGAAAGCCCCGAGGTGGGGACGGGCCAAGTCGCTGCAAGGGCCGGCTGCGCCACGAGCACGATGCATAGGGAGAACAGGGGCAGGGCACAGACGATGCGGGCCAGCCGCGTACGCGCGAGTGAGGAGGAACTCAAGCCTCGCATAGGGCACGCGTCCCGACGCGCTCGTCCGTCTTCGCGTGTGAGGGAACTGTCGATTCGGTTCATGGTGAGCACCTCCTTCCACCTCGGCTTTCCGTGGAAAGATGATGCACCTCGAATCTGTCAAAATCGCCGAATGTTCATGGTCGAATCACCGAATTTTTTCCGAGTGAAATCCGACATGCGTCCGAACGACTTCGGACCAGAATCAGACCTGGACTTCGCCCCTGGCAATCCGCTGCAGGACCTGCGGATAGCACTCGTGTTCGGCCGCGTGAATGCGGGTCTCGAGGTCGTCAATCGTGTCATCGGGCAGCACGGGAACCTCGTGCTGGAAGATGATCGGGCCCTTGTCGTACTCCTCGTTCGCGAAGTGGATGGTGATTCCCGTCACCTCGTCACCCGCCTCGAAGGCATCCTGAATGGCGTGCGCGCCGCGATGCTTTGGCAGCAGCGCCGGATGCAAGTTGACCACGCGATTGGGAAACGCGTCGAGCAGGACGGGCGTGACCTTGCGCATGTAACCGGCCATCGCGACGTACTCGATGTCACGCTCGTTGAGCGCCTCGACAATCTTTGCGTCGACGGCCTGGGGGTCGTCATAGTCGGCCGGAACGAAGACCAGCACGTCGAGACCTTCGCCACGGGCGTACTCGATGCCCTTGGCATGGTCGTTCGAGGAAACCACGAGCTCGATCGTCGCGTCGAGTTCGCCTTGCTTGATAGCGTTGTGGATGGCGACCATGTTCGTGCCCGTGCCCGAGATGAACACGGCGAGCTTCATGGGTTCCTTAGCCACGGTACACGACCTTTCCGTCACCGGGGATGATGCGGCCGATCTTGAAGACCTTCTCGCCCGTGGACTCGAGCTGCTCGATGGCGACCTGCTCGACCTCGGGCGGACAGATCACGCACATGCCGATGCCGCAGTTGAAGGTCTTGAGCGCTTCGGCGCGGGAAAGGCCGGCCTTTTCGACCACGAAGTCGATGATGGGCGGCTGCGTCCAGCTCCCCTCGTCGACCTGCGCGTCGACACGGTCGTTGAGGGCACGGTTGAGGTTTTCGGTGATACCGCCGCCGGTGATGTGCGCGACGGCGTGAACCTGGGGCACGGCGCGGCGCAGCTCCAGGATGGACTTGACGTAGATGCGCGTGGGGGCGAGCAGAGCGTCGAGCACGGAGACGCCATCGAGCTCGTCACGCTCGACCGTGAGCTCGTCCATGGTCATGACCTCGGTGACGGCACGGCGCACGAGCGAGAATCCGTTGGAGTGGATGCCGGTCGAGGCAAGGCCCAGTATGACATCGCCCTCGGCCACGTCATCGGGATTGAGCATCTTGGGGCGATCGACCGCACCCACGCAGAAGCCCGAAAGGTCGTAGTCGTCCGGGTCCATGACGCCGGGATGCTCTGCCATCTCGCCACCGACGAGCGCGCAGCCCGCCTGACGGCAACCCTCGGCGATGCCACCCACGACCTGTGCGATGTGATCGCTCTTGAGCTTGCCGATGGCAACGTAATCGAGGAAGAACAGCGGCTCGGCTCCGCAGGCCAGCACATCGTTGACGCACATGGCGACCAGGTCGATGCCGACGGTATCGTGCTTGCCGGCCATCTGGGCCAAGGCGAGCTTGGTGCCCACGCCATCGGTGCCGCTCACGAGGATGGGATCGTCCATCTCCTTGAGCGCGGCGGCGGAGAACAGACCGCCAAATCCACCGATATCGCCAATGACCTCGGGACGATACGTCGACTTCACGCTCGCACGAATCGCATCGACGGCACGTGCGCCCTCGTCGATATCGACACCCGCGTCCTTGTAGGTGATCTGCTCTGCCATGCTCACTCCTCCTGTAGAAATGAGACAGTTTGGTCTGACCAGATTGTCTCATTATTAGCTGGCACCTAAAAGAAATGAGACAGATGTGTCTGACCAAACTGTCTCATTGGTTTCGGGCTACAGGCCGAGCGCCTTCTTGAGGGAGGAGACGCGGCGGCGCGATACGGGAATCTGCTCGTCCTCGCCGGTCAACGTGAGCAGCAGGGTGCCGCCGCTGACGGGGTCGACCTCGCTTACGCACGCAAGGTTCACGAGGTAGCGACGGTGTACACGGAAGAAGCCAAGCGGCTCGAGCTTGGCCTCGAGCTGGGCGAGCGAAACCGTGGAGAGATAGCGGTCGTTCTCGGTGTGCAGATAGGAATAGTCGTCCTTCGCCATGATGAAGTGGATCTTGCTGGCGGGGATGAGCAGCTTCTTGCCACCCTTCTCGACGGGGATGCGTTCGTTGGTGGTGGAACGCCCCTGGGCGGTGATGAGTTGCTTGACCTTGCCGATCGCCTGCATGAGGCGGTCGGTCTCGACCGGCTTGACCAGGTAGTCGGTCGCATTGACCTCGAACGCCTTGACGGCAAACTCGCTGTAGGCGGTCACGAAGATGATGTAGGGCGGGTACTTGAGCTCGTTGAGGGCCTCGGCAAGTTGCAGGCCATCAACGCCGGGCATGTTCACGTCGAGGAACATGATGTCGGCACCGACCTCTTTGAGCTGCTCGATGGCCTCGCGTACGTTGGTGGCCTCGGCGGCTACCTCGACCTCGCCAGTCTCATCGAGAAGGAAGCGCAGCTCAGAGCGCGCAGGTGCTTCGTCATCAACAATTATGGCTTTGAGCATAGAGTGTCTCCTTTGTGCATCGTTCGCTTGATTCTAACATCAAACGATGCACGCATGCGAATAATACATAAGCTAGATAATATCCTGCAGGTCACGCGCGTCTGACGGAGTCTCGGACACATCCGCCTCGGCGTCCTTCGCAGGGCCGCCGCCCACCTCTTCGTCGCTGATGTCGATACCCTGATCGACGAGCGCATCGTAGAGGTTGAGGTACACCGTCGTGCCCTTCCCGTACTCCGAGTCGATGTAGAGGCCCGATATTGCGCCGAAGAACGCCTTGATGCGCCCGTTGACGTTCTTGAGCGCGATGCCCATGCCCGTCTCGGACTCGCGGTCGAGAAGGTTCTCGAGGCGTTCGGGCGGGATGCCGACGCCGTCATCGGAAACCGAGATCGTGACGCTGTCCGATGCTCGGTAGGCCTTGATGGTGATGTTGAGGGGAGTCCCGTCGTCGCGCCTGCCATGACCGACGGCGTTCTCGACGAGGGGCTGCAGCATGAACGACGGCATCTTGAGCAGCTCGAGTCCGGGCTCGACGTCGACGTGCAGCTTGATGGCGTCATCGCCGAAGCGCGCGTTCTGGAACATGAGGTAGCGCTCGGTCTGCTCGACCTCCTTGGACAGGGGGATGAAGTCCTCGGCGTTCTCGAGCATGCGGCGGTAGTAGGTCGCGAACTCGCGCAGCATGACGCGCGCCTTGACGGGATCGGTGCGGGTCACCGAGGCAATGGTGTTGATGGTGTTGAAGAGGAAATGCGGGTTGATCTGCGCCTGCATGGCCTTGAGCTCCATGCGCGCGGCGAGCTCGATTTGCTGCTGCAGGTAGGAAAGGGACAGCTGCGTGGAGAGCAGCTGCGCGAAGCCCTCGGCGATGGCCTTCTGGTTCTCGCCCAGGTTGTGCGGATAGCGGTAGTAGAGCTTGAGCGCACCCACGATGCGCTTGTTGACGATGAGGGCGACGACGATGCCCGCCTTGAGCTTGCCCGCCTCGCGGCTGAAGCCCACGGCACCGGACGTCTCGAGCACGCGCGTGATGCCGTCTTCGAGCGTCATGTACGTGCTCATCGTCTGGATGGGCGAGTTGGGCAGGTGGTTCTCCCGGTCCAGGCCCGAGAAGCCGAGGACGCGCTCCCGGTTGGTGATGGCGACGGCGTCGGCCGTGGCCGCCGGCAGCAGCAGCTCGCACACCGCCTGGGCCGAATCGGCATCGAGTCCCTGGCGCATGAAGGTCACCGTCTTGCTCGCCAGGTCGAGCGTCTGGTTGGACTGGCGCGCGCGGGCGTGGTCGGAAGAGCCCGCCGAGCGCAAGCCGATGATGGTGAGCACGAACATCGCGATGATGGCGACGAGCGCGACCCATGACGACGCATCGTCCTCGTAGAAGAAGATGCCCACAATCGCGATGAGACTGAAGACGGTATAGGACACGACGAGCAAGATGTAGGCCGTTGCCTTTTGCATGTCCATCGTGATGCCTCTTCTATGCGCGGACGGTTAATCCTGCTCGGCCGTGACCGCCGAGAAACGGCTCGTGTAACTCGCGGACGAGCTTTGCAGCCCGCTCGTTCCGAGCTGCGTGGCGAGCGCCGAGTTGGACCACATGGCGCGCACGATGTTGGGCCACTGGTGCTGCAGCTCGAAGTAGTTCGCGCAGTTCTCGCGGGCGAACTCGCCGGCGTCCCTGATGGTCTTGTTGCCGATGCGCAGGTACTCGCCGTGCTCCTTGTGGCCGATGGCGCGCAGGTACGCGGTGAGGCGCGCGCGGCGATGGATGGACGAATCGAGCCACGGACCGGGATAGGGGTCGAGCGTCGAGGGCGTGATCTGCATGAGGTCGATCTGCGTCTTGGCGAACTCGATCTTGCGCACCTCGTAGAACCAACGGTAGACGTCCTGCTCGAAGCGGCTCGAATGCTGCGAGCCCTCGGGCGGAAGGTGCAGCAGGCTGAACTGGTTATCGAACCAGACGTCGTTGCCGTACATGCGCGCGTTGATGAGATAGTCGAGGTCCTCGCCACGGGCAATCCACGGGTCGAAGGCGATGTTGCCGTAGGAGTCGGCGTGCAGCACCATGCAGCCACCGCAGCAGACGTTGGAACGGCTCAGGCGCGGGCCGCGCAGGGCGCCGTCGATGTAATCGTTGAAATCGGCCGCCTTGTTCCAGAAGTGGTCGTACCAGGGGACGTCCTCGGGAGCCTTGGGACTATCGTAGCTATCGTAGAAGAAGCCGGTCTTCGCCGTGATGATAGAGCCGGTGGGCGTCTTGCACGCGATGCCGTGCATGGCGCGCTCGAGGAAGTCCGCGTTGGGGATGACCTCGTCGTCGTCGATGAAGACGACCGTGTCGTGACCGAAGATCGACGCGACGATGAGCCCGAGGTTGCGGATGGCGCCGTATCCCGTGAGGCAGGCCGCGCCCTTGTACTCGCCCACGCCCACCTGCTCGAAGCGACGGTGGATGTGGCGCATCTCGGCATCGCCGATGACCACGATGTTGAGGTCCATGAAATGATCGACGATGGCGCGCACGCGCTCGGCCGCCTGGTTCTCGACGCCCGGCTCGGCCGCGACGAGCAAGATGATG
The DNA here is from genome assembly GCA_948466335.1 of uncultured Coriobacteriia bacterium. Lineage (GTDB taxonomy): Bacteria > Actinomycetota > Coriobacteriia > Coriobacteriales > QAMH01 > QAMH01. Next base: position 23,742 of record CAOKAE010000001.1, read on the forward strand.
CGGTCGACGCCGACGACGTGGCGTAGCGACTCGAGGCAGCGGGGCAGCTCGCCCGGCTGGTCGATGGGGGTCATGTGATCGTACACGACACCGCGGTTAATCGAATGCGATGATCTGCGACCACACCAGTACGTGGGAATGACGATTGCCGGATTCAGGTTCATGGAAGATGTCTCTCCTCGACTGCGTTATGCATGGCGTCAATGGTCATTTGACGCAACTAGTATAGAGTATCACCGAAAGCCCAGAACGTGTAAAAGGGTCTGGCGCTTTTACACGTTTACTACGCGAGCGAGAACGATACGCTTCGCTCGCGGGGGTCGACTTCCTCGACGCGCACGCGGAGCTGCTGGCCGATGCGATAGGTGCGCCCCGTCTCCTCGCCCACGAGCGTCTGCGTGAGCGAATCGAATTCGTGATACTCGCCGTGCAGGTAATCGAAGCGCACGAAGCCCTCGAGCGTGTTCTCGAGCCGCACGAACAGGCCGCGGGGTACGACCGTCGATATCGTCCCCGTGAACACCTCGCCGATGTGCTCGGCAAGATACTCGCAGAGCTTGAGCTCGACGCTGTCGCGCTCGGCCTGCTCGGCGAGGCGTTCCATCTTGGAGGAATGCTTCGCGAGCCACTGCAGATGCGTCTCCATGGCATGCGGATCCTTGAGCAGGCGATGGACCATGAGGTCGGGATAGCGCCTGATGGGACTCGTGAAGTGGCAGTAGAAAGTGGAGGCCAGGCCAAAGTGTCCGAGAGGCTCGGTGTTGTAGAACGCGCGCTCCATGGCCCTGAGCACCAGATGGTTCACAAGCGGCTCCTCCCGCGTGCCCCGGGCCTCGTCGAGCACGTCCTGGAAGGCCACGGGGTTACCGGTGGCCAGTTCCGAGACGTTGTAGCCCAGCTCGCGCAACGGCGGGAGCAATGCCTCGAGGGCCGCGGCGCTTGGCGGCTCGTGTACGCGGTACACGAAGGGGATGTGGTTGCCGTGCGCATGGCGCGCGACGGTCTCGTTGGCGAGGATCATCGCCTCCTCGATCATCGAGGTGGCGTCGGTCTTGCGGCGCAGCTCGATGCGCGTCACCATGCCGCGCTCGTCGAGGATGGGCTTGGCCTCGACCGTGTCGAAGTCGATGGCGCCACGCTCGATGCGCAGGGACAGGAGCTTCTTGGCGAGCGCGTCGAAGCGCTTGAGCTTGGGAGCATAGGGGTCTTCGCGCTGCCCGTCTATGATTTCCTGCACCTCGTCATAGTTGAAGCGGCGCTTGCTGCATATGACGCTTGGGTAGATCTCGTAACGTTTGACGTCGGCCGCATCGTCCAGGTACATGTCGCAGGTCATGGTCAGGCGGTCGACGCCGGGTCTGAGGGAGCAGACGTCGTTGCTGAGCTTTTCGGGCAGCATGGGCAGCACGCGGTCGACGAGGTAGACGCTCGTCGCGCGATCACGTGCGCAAATGTCGATATGACCATCCCAGGTGACGTAGTGCGAGACATCGGCGATGTGCACGCCCAGGCGCAACATGCCGTCGACCTCGTCGAGGGATATCGCATCGTCGAAGTCCTTGGCATCCACGGGATCGATGGTGAAGATGTCGCGCATGCGCAAGTCATGCCGCCCGGGTTTGGCGAGCGCGCCTTGGACGTCGACCTCGATCGACTCGGCCTGCTCGAGGGCCTGGGGGCTGAACTTCGTGGGGAGGTCGAGGTTGTGGATGATAATGTCGACATCCATGCCCGGGGCATCTGCCGCGCCCAACACCTCGACGACGTAACCCTGCATGGGCTGGCGACGGTCGGGGTAGCTCGTGATGCGCGCGAGCACCACGTCGCCGTCCTGGGCCTCGCCGATGTTGCCGTCGGTGATGAAGAGGTCGTGACGCACGCGCGGGTCCTGTGCGACGACCACGGCCAACGGGTCGTTGATCTCGAGCGTGCCGATGAGGTATTCGGTCGCGCGGCTCACCACGCGCACGACGCGGGCCTGGCGCTTGCCTCCCTCGGGCACATCGCGCCCGCTCACGCGCAGCTCGACCTTGTCTCCCGGCATCGCGCCGCCAAGCCCGGATTTGGGTATGAAGAAACTGCCCTCGTCGGTATCGCAAAAGGCGTAGCCGCGGGCGAGAATGTCGATGGTCCCGATGGGACCGACGCTCGACCTGCGCGATGCGCCGTAGTTTCTATAGGATCTGCGCCGTGCCATGGCACCCCCTAATCGTCGTGGGAGGCCTTGTCGAACTCCTCCTTGAAGCCCTTGAACATGCCCGATGCGCGCCCAAGTTGCTTGCCGAGGAGGTTTGCCGCCTTGTCGACGCCCGTGTACTCGCCACGCTCTTCGGCCTCGCGCTTCTTGGCCTCGTGCTCCTCGGCCACCTTGCTCGCCTTGTCACGCACGGAGCCGATGACCTCGCCGGCCTTGTACGCGCCCTCGTTGATGGCCTCGCCGGCCTTCTTCGTGCCTTCCGAGGCCGCATGCTTGGTCTTTGCCCAGGCGACGCCTGCCTTGGCCGCCGCACCGCCCGTCTCCTCGACGTCGGCCTCCTCGTCGGCGACGACGATGGCGCCATCGCGATAGCCGATGATTTTCTCGCGGGGGATGAGCGAGCTTCCCAACAGCACGCGATTTGCCGAGTTCGTCGATATGTCGATGTGTTCGATCGTGAAATCGTCAGCGTCGAAGGTGACGTTGCCCACGAGGCCGATATCCTGGCCGGACTCGGTGCGCACGGGCATGTACTCCCAGATGATGCAGCGATCGTAATCGACGCCCAGGTGCTTGCAGGCCTCCGCATCCCAGGAATCCGACGCGTCGATAACGCTGATGCCCCCCTCGACGGGCTCGATGCGATCGATGGCCGCGAAGCGCTCCTTGCGCTTGACCATGAGCAAGGCGTCGGGGCGCTTGATGACGAGCCCCACGACGCGGGGCTCGTCGGGATGGAAGACGGTGGCGCGTACGCGACCGAAGCGCTTGAGCTCGCCTTTGGAGTTGCGCACGTAGACGTGCAGCTTATGGACGTCGTCAGTCGAGGGCATATGCAATCGGCGTTGCAGCCCGCGTGCTACTTGCTCTTGATGGCGTCAGCGGCGGTCTTGGCGGCGTCCTCGGCAGCGTCGGCAGCTTTGTCGGCGGCGTCGGAAACGCCAGCGGCGGCGTCGAGCGCGACATCGGAAACGTCTGCGGCGACGTCCTGCGGCGCGGAGCTGTTCTTCGTGATCTGCTCGGCGATGCGGTCGCGGGCCTCGTTGATCTTCTCGCGGATGTCGTCTGCATCGGCGTTGGTGGCGACGTCTGCCACGCCACGGGCCTTGCTGCGGATGGTGTCGGCCGTTTGCTGGAGGACCTGCTCGCCATGGGCGGTGTAGTAGTCGACCTTGTCCGCGACGATCTCGCGGTTGCGCTCGCCGGAATTAGGCGAAAGAAGCAGGGCAGCGATCGCGCCAGCAGCGGCTCCGATGGTGAAAACGAGAGGCTTGTTCATGATAACCACGCCCTTCCTGAGAAAACTGGTGACAGTCATTGTATTCAACTAGAAATACAATACCGTTAGGGTACCACCCCCGTATGCATCTGGGTATGAGAAACCCGCATTTTATCGAACGCACAAATAATGCGCACCGGCAGGTCGCCTCGCGTCGATGGTCGCTTCCCGACAGACCGCTTCGCGGTCTTTACGACGCGCTCCCTTAACCTCCGCTCGACGACCCGCCGGTGCGTGCTTGGAAGGCGCAAACCCACTAGCTGACGGGAACCATTTTCTCGCGCACGAGGATGAACTGTCCGGGACCCACCTTGAGGCAGACGGGGCAGACGAAGGTGTCCATGTCGGTGCCCTTGGGGACCTCGGCCTGGTAACCGCAGAAGGTGCAGCGCCAAATCTGGATGACCTTGGTCTTGCCCTGCTCCGGCTCCTGGATTGGCGCCTCGCTCTCATGCGTGACCTTGTCCTCCATGCCCGGCGCGATGGGCACGCCACCTTTGGTGCGCACCGGCTCGACGCTGGGAGGCGCCACGCGCGGCTTGACGGCGCCCACGATGGGCGTGGGCTCGGGAGCGACGTGGCTCACGTCGGCCATGATGGGCTCTTCGGGATGGCGAATCGAGTCGACGATGGCCTGCGCGAGCTTATCGAGCTCCCCGTCCTGTTCGTCGGTCATGCGCGACTTGATGGTGAAGAGGTCGCCCACGATCTCGTGCTCGGGAATGGCCTCGACGGCCTCCATCATCTTCTTGCCGGCGATGGGACCCCAGCTACCGTTCTGGATGAACGAGAAACGGCGACGGCGCAGGTTATGGTCGACGAAGCAATCGACGAGTTCGCGCATCTTGGGAAAGACGCCTGCATTGAAAGTTACGGATGCGAGCACGATGTTGCTCGCGCGGAAGGCGTCGGCCAGCACGTAGCTCGGGTCGGTCATCGACAGGTCAAACAACGCAAGGTCGTGGATACCCGCATCGCTCAGCTTGAAGGCAAGCTTCTCGGCAACGTCGCGCGTGCCGCCGTAGACCGAGGCGTAGGCTATGACGACGGCCTCGTCCTCGGGCTCGTAGCTTGCCCAGGTGCGGTACTTGGCCTTGATGAGCTCGATGTTGTCGCGGATGATCGCGCCGTGCAGCGGGCAGATCATCCTGACGTCGAGCGTGTCCATCTTGTCGAGCAGTTCGTTGACCTGCGTGCCGTACTTGCCCACGATGTTGGCGTAGTAACGGCGCATCTCATCAAGGAGCTCATCTTCGAAATCGTACATATCATCGAAGAGCTTGCCGTCAAGGCCGCCGAAGGAGCCGAAGGCATCGGCCGAGAACAGGATCTTGTCCTCGACGTCATAGGTAACCATGACCTCGGGCCAATGGACCATGGGGGCCGTCGCGAACGCTAGTGTGTGGGTGCCGGTCGAAAGCGAGTCGCCGTCTCCCACGACCATGGTCCGCGCCTCGAGCTCGGGACCGAAGAACTGCCCGATGAGCGTCTTGCAGACCTTGGTGCCCACGAGCTTTGCCTCGGGATGCGCCTTCGCCACCGCGCCAAGCGTCGCGCTGTGGTCGGGCTCCATGTGCGAGACGATGATGTAGTCGATCTTGCGCCCGTCGAGCAGGTACTCGAGCGTCTCGAAGAAGCGCTCCTCCACCGCGCGGTCGATGGTGTCGAAGAGCACGACCTTCTCATCGAGCAGCAGGTAGTTGTTGTAGGACATGCCGTCGGGAACGGGATGACAGCCCTCGAAGAACCCGAGGCGCTTGTCGTCTCCGCCAATCCAATAGAGTCCCTTAGCCAGCTTCTGTTCGCAATGCATGTGTCCTCCTCAGATTGCGGATGATGCTTCTGCATCCAGTATAAAGGGGTCCCTACATGGCGGCAAGAAAGGCGATCATGCCATCGACATCGGGCATGTCACCCGTGTCGGGCTCGGACGCCCAGTTGATGATCTCGAGCGCGCAGTTCATCGCACCGAGCGCGACGAAGTCGTTGGCGAAGGTAACGGTCGTGCGCATGAGCGCGTAGCCCTGCGGAGCCGTGACCTCAAGTTCCTCGAGCCAGGACGTATGTCCGGTCAGCTCGTCTGCCTGCGACGACGCCTTGCCCTGCAGCTCGATGATGAGATGCTCGAGCAGATGCGCGAGCTCCGTGCCCACGAGCTCGTCGCCGAAACTGCCGTCGCCCGCACCGTTCACGCAGACGTGATGGGCGAGGTTGGGCAGCAGCTCGAGAATGCGGCGCGCCTGCTCGTCGGTGACGTGGAGCGCGTCGGCCGCCATGGCGACCTCGAGGTCGAGCGCGCCATTGCGTACGCGAATGCTCTGGATTTCGAGGATGTTCATGGGATTAGGCCATGACGCGGTACTGGACCGTACCGACGCCATCGAAGTCGAGCGCCCAGGCGATTGCGGGCTGGAGGTCAAGGTCGCGACCCGAAACGAAGGGACCGCGATCGTGCACGGTCGCGTTCACGACCTTGCCGTTGTACATGATCTGGATCTGGGTGCCCAAGGGCAGCGTCTTGTGCGCCACGCCCAGGGAGGTCTCGGTGACGATGGTGCCGTCCGAGCACCCCGAGCCCATGAGCCCGTCCCCGATGCCGTAGGTGCTGGCACCGCAGCTCGTCCATTCGACGGTCTCGTCGAGCCTGACGAGATAGCCCTCGGCGTCGAGGGCCCCGCCCGATGCGAGGGCCGCATCGTCGAGAGTGCGGGCGACGGCTCCGATGAGCTTGCTGCCGAGCGTTTCGTCGGAATCGGCCGCAAGGGCCGGCGCGCTCGAACCGAGTATGAGCACACCGGCAACCCCGAGTGCAGCCAGCGATCTTGCTACGTTTGCTTTCATGATTCTGTCCGTGTTCGTCGTCTTGTTGTGCTTCGTTTTGCGTTGCAACGGCTAAAAACCCTAGCCGAAGCCCCCGCAACGACGCAAGGAAATGTGGAGAATCTGTGAACCTAAAGGCAGGACGACCACGAATGTGAAGAGGGCGTGAAGAAAAAGACGCCCCCGAAGGAGCGCCTTTGCCATTTAGAAGGGGCTGGGCTAGTTCACGCCATACCAGGCGATACCCTCGTCCTGCCACCCGATGCTCAACAGATGGTCGCGCTCGAAGGTGCTCGTCGAGTAGTGGTGGTTGTTGGCGTACTCGTTAGGGTTGTAGAGACGGTACAGGGGCGATTCTCCTCCCGTGCGCCAGCCAATGCCCTCATCGTTCCAGCCGATGGAGACGAGCATGTCGCGCTCGCCAGCGCTAATCGTGTAGTGGTGTTCGCCAGCGTAGGGGTTGTACAGGCGATAGACCGGATCCCCCTCGACCGGCGCAGTCCAACCCGTGCCCTCGTCGTTCCAGCCGACGTCGATGAGATGGTCGCGCTCGACCGTGCTCGAGGTGTAGAAATGCTCGCCGGAGTTGGGGTTGTAGAGGCGGTACATGGCCTGGGTCGAAACGCCCTCATTGTCGCTAGCACCGGGAGTCGACGGATTTGCGGGCTGGTCGGGAGTCGGGGTGTTGCCAGGGTTCGTGGGCTGCGTCGGCTTCGTAGGCTGCTCGGGATTCGAAGGCTCGCTGGGCTTGGGGTTTTCGAAGGCGAGCTTCTGGATGCCGTTGATCTTGTAGAGGTTGCGGGGATTGGAGAGGTCGATGGTGGAGTAGGTAACCGCTCCCGTCGGGGTCAGGGGACATGCCTGGTAGAAGGCCTCCTTGGTCCCGTCCGAGCAGTAGCACAGATAATGGCCATTCGCCCAGCTATAGCTATAGTCCGCGTAATGGCTGTACAGATTGTCAATCTTGGTAAACCCGCCAATGCGTTCGGCAAACTGGCAAAGCGCGCCGGGCGATATCATGGAGTCCCAGCGGTTCGTCACGAAGTACGGGCTGCTCGGCTGCGATGCGAGAGTGAGCGGGTGACCGTTGCCGTCATTGGTCAGGTATTTGAAGCGCGGCAACAGGTAATTGCTTATGGCCTGCATCTTCTGGAACTTGTCCATGCTGGGCGTCGTTGCCTGGGCGATGACCGAGTCCATCCACGCATCGCGCGCCTTTGCATAGTCGCCCACGGTCAGGTTGAATTTGTCGGCGATGACGTAGCCATCCTTCTGGTATTCGCGCACCTCGAACTCGTGCGTGCCGGAGTCCTCCGTATTGAAGATCCAGATGTAACCGCCCTCGACCCTGACCTTATCGGCCTGGGTGTAGATGTATTCGTCCTTGAAATCGATATCGGGATACGAGGAGGCAGCCGAAGTGGTACCCCATATCTTCGCATCGGTCACGAAATCGAACGAGGAAGGGTCGGGATTGTCCGTCTTGACGTAAATGGGAACCGTGCAGCCATCGTATATCGTGGTGCTCGCGCTACTGAGCACGTAGAGCTCGTAGGTGTACTTGGGATCTTGGGCTAGATGCTTGGTGTAGTACGGGATGTCGATGGTCGTCACCGCACTCCACGAGCTATATGTCGACGAACCGTTTGGCGACGTGGTTCCGTCAACATTCTTGTAGCTACGCACCTTCACATAGTACGTCTTTCCGCCAAGGAGATTGTCCCCCACCCAGGAAGACAACACACTCAAGTGCGCATAACCTTGCCTGTTCCATTCGTAATCCGCATAGATCGCACGGGGGTTGGAGAAGTCGGGGGACGGGGAGACGTAGGCCTGAAAGCCCGTATAGGCCGTCCCGAATTCGTTACCGGGACACAGAAGGCCCAGGGTGGCGTAAGGGGTGCCCGAGGCAATCTGGCTATATTCGTACGAATAGATTGACGGCACGTACAGAGACCGATCAACCTTCTCGGCCGCATAGGCACTTGTACATACGCTCATCGTCAATGTAAGCACCATGGCGCACGTAAGAAGCGCACTGATGAGCCTTCTGAAAGCGGTGGACATATGCGAGTCCTTTCATGACTATTGTCACCAAAATACGAGAGCTGCTTGCTAGCTCAGAACACACTCCCCGCAAATGAGAGCGTCAAGAACCGGCTCGCCAATGGAGAAGGAGGATTTCCAATTCATACTTTCGTGTTACAATGTGTCTTACGAAAGTAAGGGCATGTTATGTTGGCAGATGCGATAGTTCATCCACGAGCGAACGAGAGGCATCCCGAGCTTACCGAACAGGACGTGCTGGATGCCTGGGAGGCATGCATCAAGTATGCCCCGCGCATGGACAGGGAAAACGACGAAGTTATCGCCGTGGGGATGGATTCACGAGGTCGGCTTCTAGAGATGATTGCACGCCGTATAGAAAATGGGTCGTTCGTCATCTTCCACGCATTCACTCCCCCAACGAAAAAGGCACTTTTCGAGCTGGGCTTCACAAAGAGGAGGGACTCATGAAGCGACAGGATATGAACAAGGAGCTCGGCCTTACAGAAGCGGAGCTTGATGCCATTGCCAACGAGTACGAAGCGGACACATGGGACGCGTCGCAGCTTGGCAAGGTCAAAATGGGACGGCCAACGCTTTACGACGCTCCCATGAAATCGGTTACGTTCAAGGAGTCCGGTGCGGTAATCGAGAAAATGGACGAGCGAGCAACAAAGCTACAGATGAGTCGTTCAGATTACATTCGCGGCCTCATCGAGCGCGACCTCGCGCTCGCGTAGCTGCCTCTACTTGCCGGCGAGCTCGCGCTTGTAGGCGATGATGGCGTCGCGGTACTCGGGCATGGCGGTGCCGAGTATCTGCGTGGCGAGGATGGCGGCGTTCTTCGTGCCGTTGATGGCGACGCAGGCCAAGGGCACGCCCGTGGGCATCTGCACCGTGGAGAGCAGCGAGTCCATGCCGCCCAGGTCGCTCGTCTTCATGGGCACGGCGATGACGGGCAGCGGCGTGTGCGACGCGACCACGCCACCCAGGGCCGCGGCCTTGCCGGCGCCGGCGATGATGACCTTGAGGCCGCGCAGCTCGGCGCTGATGGCCCACTCGCGCACGTCGTCGGGGTTGCGGTGTGCGGAGTGGATGACGAACTCGTAGGGCACACCGAACTTCTCGAGCATCTCCTTGCAGCCCTCGAACTCCGGGGCGTCGGACTTGGAACCGAGAATGATTCCCACCAGCGGCTTATCAGTGGACATGAACTTCTCCCTTACATTCTGTGGCGCAGCGCATCGCAGATGAGCGCCGCGATGACGGTCTTGGAGTCCTCGATGCGCCCGTCGAGGACGGAGTCTATGAGCGATTCGATGCCCACCCACTCGGAGATGACGAACTCGTCGTCGTCCGGATGGGCGGGGCCGGGCTCGAGGTCGGTCGCCATGTATATGTGGATGATCTCGTCACTGTAGCCCACGGCCGAGACGATGGATGCCAGGCGTCGGATGTCGCCGGCCACGTAGCCGGTCTCCTCGGCAAGCTCGCGGCGCACGGCGTCTTCGGGATCTTCGCCGGGATCGATCTTGCCTGCGGGCACCTCGATGGTCACGCGCTCGAGCGCCGTGCGGTACTGGCGCACGACCAGGACGCGGCCTTGCGTGTCGAGGGCGACGACGCATACGGCGCCGGGATGGCGGATGACCTCGTGCCTCGTCTTGTGGCCGTTGGGCAGTTCGATGTCGACGGAGTCGACCTTGAGCAGACGTCCCTCGAAGGAGCGCGTCGAGCCGATGATCTTCTCGCTGATGGAGGGATCCTCGAAGTGCTCGATTAGTTCTCCCATGCGCTCCGGCCCTTCATGGCACGCGCGCCGATGTCGCGACGCATGAACTTGCCGTCCCAGTTGATGAGGTCACAGGCCTCGTAGGCACGGTTGCGCGCCTCCTCGAAGGTGTCACCGAGCGCGGTGACGTTGAGGACGCGACCGCCGTTGGTGTAGACCTTGCCATCGGCGACTTTGGTGCCCGCATGGTAGACATGCACGCCCTCAAGGGCGTTGGCCTCGTCGATGCCGGTGATCTCGAGCCCCTTCTCGTAGGAGCCGGGATAGCCCTCGCTTGCGAGCACGACGCTCACGGCCCACTCGGGACGCCAGGAGAGCTCGACCTCGTCAAGGCGCTTTTGGGCCGTGGCGACCATGACGTCGACCAGATCGGTCTCGAGGCGCGGCAGGACGACCTGCGTCTCGGGATCGCCGAAGCGGGCGTTGAACTCGAGCAGCTTGGGACCTTCCGGCGTGAGCATGAAGCCGCCGTACAGGACGCCGCGATAGTCGATGCCCTCCTCGCGCAGGCCCGCGACGGCACGCTCCATGATGTCGATCATGGTCGCGTGCTCCTCGTCGGTGACGATGGGAACGGGCGAGTACACGCCCATGCCGCCCGTGTTGGGGCCCTCGTCGCCCTCGTAGGCGCGCTTGTGGTCTTGCGACGGGGCCATGGGGAGCACCGTGATGCCGTCGGTGAAGACGAGCATGGAACACTCGGGGCCGGTCATCATCTCCTCGATGACGACGGTCGAGCCGGCGTCGCCAAAGCGACCGTCGAAGCACTCGCAGATGGCCTCGTCGGCCTCCTCCTTGGTGAGCGCGACCGTCACGCCCTTGCCCGCCGCCAGGCCATCGGCCTTGACGACGATGGGGGCGCCGTGCTCGTTAAGGTATGCCAGCGCGGAATCGCAGTCGGTGAAGGTACCGTAGGCCGCCGTGGGCAGGTCGTACTTCATCATGAGGCGCTTGGAGAAGTCCTTGGAGCCCTCGAGGCGCGCACCGGCGGCGCCGGGACCGAAGCAATCGATGCCCGCATCACGCACGGCATCGGCAACACCGACGACGAGCGGGGCCTCCGGGCCGATGACCACGAGCTCGCAGTTGTTCTCACGGGCAAAGTCGACGACGGCCTGGCCATCCTCGGCATCGAGGACGACGTTGGTGCCGAGCTCGGCCGTGCCGCCATTGCCAGGAGCGATGAAGAGCTGGTCGCACGTGGGCGACTCGACGAGCGCCGTGGCGATGGCGCACTCGCGACCGCCGCTTCCCAGAAGCAGAATGTTCATGCTAGTTCCACCCTCTCATGATGGTCTGGTCGCGGTCGGGACCGACCGTGACGATGCTGATGGGAACACCGGCGAGCTCCTCGAGACGCTCGACGTAATCGCGCGCCTCCTGGGGAAGCTCCTCGTAGGTACGGCAATTGGAGATGTCGCATTGCCAGCTGGGCATCTCCTCGTAGATGGGCTTGGCGTGGTGGAACGCCGTCTGCTGGCTCGGGACGTTCTCGTAGATGACGCCATCGGCCTCGTAGGCCGTGCAAATCTGGATCTTGTCGACGGCGCCGAGCACGTCGAGCTTGGTGAGCGCGATGTCGGTGAGGCCGTTGACATCGGCGGCATAGCGGATGATGACGGCGTCATACCAGCCACAGCGGCGCTTGCGTCCGGTGGTGACGCCCACCTCGTGGCCGGCCTCGCCCAAGATCTTGCCGTACTCGTCGAAGAGCTCGGTGGGGAACGGACCGCTGCCGACGCGCGTCATGTAGGCCTTGGCGATGCCGAGCACCTTGTCGATGCGCGTGGGACCCACGCCCGTGCCCGTCATGGCGCCACCTGCGGTGCAGTTGCTCGAGGTGACGAAGGGGTAGGTGCCGTGGTCGATGTCGAGCTGGGTGGCCTGGGCGCCCTCGAAGAGCACCGACTTGCCGGCACGCAGCTCGGCGTTGAGCAGCTGGCTCGCGTCAACGACGTGCTCGCGAATCATGTCCGCGTAGCCCAGGTACTCGTCCAGAATCTCGTCAACCGTGAACGTGGGCATGTCGTAGACGTTTTGGAGGATGTCGTTCTTGATGGCGAGCGCCGTCTCGAGCTTTTCGCGCAGGATCTTCTTGTCGAGCAGGTCCTGGATGCGGATGCCGATACGCGCGTACTTGTCCTGGTAGCACGGGCCGATGCCGCGCTTGGTCGTGCCGATCTTGTTCGCGCCCAGACGTGCCTCGGTCGCACCGTCGAGCACGCGATGATAGGGCATGATGACGTGGGCGTTGCTGCTGATGAGCAGGCGCTTGGTGGAAATGCCCTGGTCCTCGAGGCCCTTCATCTCGTCGCAGAGCACCTGCGGGTCGACGACACAGCCGTTGCCGATGAGCGGCGTCACGCTGTCGTACATGATGCCCGAGGGGATGAGGTGCAAGGCGAGCTTGGTGTCGCCGTGAATGACCGTGTGGCCGGCGTTGTTGCCGCCCTGGAAACGGACGACGTAATCGTAGTTGGAAGAAAGCAGGTCCGTGACCTTGCCCTTTCCCTCGTCGCCCCATTGGGTGCCTACTAATATGGTGCCCGACATGTGATTCTCCTCGATAGGAAGCATGGGCGCTTTTGCGCACAGCATGTCATTGTATCGAATGTGGGAGAGGGGGCACTCCCGAATGAGACAAATACCCTGTGTATTTGTCTCATTGTCCCGTGTGGGAAGCGAGACAGCGCTTGTCGCCGGGTGGGTGGGATTTTCGCTGTATGTTATACTTTATAACATAGTACGGATGGAGGTCGTTATGCCCCAGCTTTCGCTCTACCTCACCGACGATGCGGCAAGCATCCTACGCGAAGACGCAAAACGCTCCGAACAATCTGTGTCCCGCTATGTCTCCGGCCTGGTCATCGATCGGCACAATCACGCCTCTGCCTGGCCGGATGGGTATTGGGACTCTGTCTACGGCTCCCTGAAAGACCCTTCGTTCACGGTTCCGCCCGAGCTTGACCCCGCGCTCGATGGCCCGCTGCCTGAGTTCTAGGAGCGGCCATGTTCTTTCTCGATTCCGACATCTGCATCAACTTGATGCGGGGCAAGTTGCCCACGACGTATAACCACATCAAAAACAACAGCCCGGAAATCTTCGGGATACCAGCTGCCGTCGAGGCGGAGCTGCGGTGCGGTGCCGCAAAGAGCAACAATCCCGTCGAGAACCTGCTGTTGCTCGAGCGCTTCCTCGCGCCCTTCACGAGCGTTCCCTTCGACAGGCAATGCGCCATAGCCTATGGCCGCATCAGGGCAGACCTCGAGCAACGTGGCATGAAGATTGGGCCGAACGATCTCTTCATCGCCGCCACGGCATTTGCCCATGGAGCTATTCTCGTCACAGGCAACACGCGTGAGTTCGGGCGCATCGACGGGCTCGTCACCGAGTCATGGGACGAGGTCGAGCTGGATTAGGCACCTGTGGCGGATGCCGTGAAAATGCCCCCCCCCTGTCAACATTTTTGGAAAACCGGAGAGACGCGGGCGCTGGCAAAAAACGTAGGATTGTGGCCCATGGGCAAAGGTGCCCTGACAAGAAACAGTGAGTTATGGCCCACTGAATGGGACGCAAGTACGCGAATTATGCCAATTGCGACAGAGATTGCCCGGTTGTGGCGCATCGGACGTGCCACAAACACATGATGCTTGCCAGGAGCGGAAATGCTGCCTCTAGTTGCTGCCCCTAGTACCTGTCGTCGGGGCGGGCAAGGTTGTCGAAGCGCGTGAACTCGCTTTGGAACGCGAGGCTCACGGTGCCGATGGGGCCGTTGCGATGCTTGGCGACGATGACGTCTGCCGTGTTGAGCGCGGGACGGTCCTCCTGCTCGGCCTCCTTCTCTGAGAGCGAGCGGTCGAGGAACATGACGATGTCGGCGTCCTGCTCGATAGCGCCGGATTCGCGCAAGTCTGACAGGATGGGGCGCTTGCCCTGGCGCGACTCGACGGCACGGGAGAGCTGCGAGAGCGCGATGATGGGCATGTCCATCTCTTTGGCGAGAATCTTGAGACCACGGGAAATCTCTGCGATTTCGACCTGACGCGACTCCGTGCGCGTGTTCTGCGGCTGCATGAGCTGTAGGTAGTCGACGATGATGAGGCCCTTTTGCGGCTCGACGTTGCGGAGCTGGCGACGGGCCTTGGCGCGCACCTCGAGAATCGAGGCGCTTGGGGTGTCGTCCACCCACAGGTTAAGCTTGGACAGCGTGTCTGACGCGTTGACGAGCGTCACCCAATCCTGGCCGCTCATCTGGCCCGTCTGCATCTTCTTGGAGTTGATGCGCGTCTCGATGGAGAGCACGCGTTGGACGAGCTGGGTGGCTGACATCTCGAGCGAGAAGAAGGCGACCGAGGTGCCGAGCTGGGCGGCGCGGTTCGCGATGTTGAGCGCGAGGGCCGTCTTGCCCACGGAGGGGCGGGCGGCGAGGATGACGAGGTCTCCACCGCGCAGGCCGCCGAAGAGATCGTCGAGATCCTTGAAGCCAGTGCGCACGCCGTTGTAGCGGCTCTTGGTGTTGGCGAGCTCCTGGAGCTCGTTGAAGGTCTCGACCACGAGCGAGCTCATGGACTTGAAGTTGGTGGAAACGCGCTTGTTGGTGACCTCGAAGAGGAGCTTCTCGGAGGTCTCGACGACCTCATCGAGATCGTCTGGCGCGTCGTAGCCCAGCGCGGTGATGCGCACGGCGGCGCCGATGAGATCGCGCAGCATGGCGGCACGCTTGACGATGTCTGCGTGATGGGCCCAGTTTGCCAGCGCGTAGGTGTTGTTACCGAGCTCGACGATGTAGGGCTTGCCGCCCACGGCGTCGAGATCTCCACGCGTCTTGAGGCGGTCTGCCAGGGAAAGCTGGTCGATGGGGGCGTTCTTGTTGTAGAGCTCTTCCATGGCCTCGAAGATCTTGCGGTGCGCGGGACGGTAGAACTCCTTGGCCGAAAGCTTCATGAGGGCTTCCTCGACGACCTCGGTGTCCTGACCGAGGAGCATGGCTGCGAGGACGGCCTTCTCGGCATCGACGTCCTGGGGCATGATGCGCTCGACCGAACTGTTGGCATTCGATGTGTAGGCAAGCTCTGGCATGGTGCTTTCGCGTCTCCTTGTTGGGTGGTTCCTCCTCGGGGGTGAACACCATACCCGTTTGGTGAGACACGAACACCCTCGTTTGCGCTCTTCAACACCCGATGTGGAGAGCAGGGTGCCATCACAAGGGGAAAATGCCGAGTTTTCCACTTATAAACGGATTTTCGGACTTTCTCGAGCGGCTAGATGTGGGCGGGGGCGTCGGTGCCGCTTTCGGCGCGCTGCACGTTGTGGCGGTGCTGGTCGATCATGCGATTGAGCGCGTTGACGTAGGCTTTGCCCGAGCTCACGGTGATGTCGCGATCGCTGCCGCGGCCGATGAAGATCGAGCCGTCACGGTCCATGATGCGCACGGTCACTTCGCCGAGGGCGTCGATGCCACGCGTCACGGCGTTGACCGAGTACTCCATGAGGTCGTTCTCGGCCTGCACGATCTTGTTGATCGCCGAGTACATGGCGTCGATGGGGCCCGACCCGATCTCGCAGGCGGTGCGCACCTCTCCGTCTTCGTCGGTAATGGTCACGGTCGCCGTCGAGACGAGTGGCTGGCCGCAGGAAATCTGCACGGCATCCAGCCGGTAGATGGCGTTCTCGTTGCGCTCGCGCTCGCCCATGAGCGAATGCAGGTCGTCATCGTAGATCTCCTTCTTGCTGTCGGCGAGCTCGAGGAAGGCGGCGTGAATCTGCTCGAACTTGTCATCGGGAATGCCCGCGTAGCCCAGGTCCTCGAGGCGTTTGCGCAAGGCGGCATGGCCGCTGCGGGCCGTGAGCACGATCTGGCTACCGGAAACGCCCACGTCCTCGGGCGCGATGATCTCGTAGGTGGTGCGGTTCTTGATGACGCCGTCCTGGTGGATGCCCGAG
This sequence comes from uncultured Coriobacteriia bacterium, assembly GCA_948466335.1. Taxonomy (GTDB): domain Bacteria; phylum Actinomycetota; class Coriobacteriia; order Coriobacteriales; family QAMH01; genus QAMH01. The sequence continues at coordinate 39,820 of CAOKAE010000001.1, forward strand.
CTGTGCGCGAAGGCGTTGGCGCCGACCACGGCCTTGTTCGGCTGCACGTTGATGCCGGTGATGGACGATACAAGACGGCTCGCGTGCGCGAACTCGGTCGTGTTGATGTCGGTGTGGGCGTCGAGCTCGGCCTCGTGCATCTTGATGGCCATGACGACTTCTTCCATGGCGGTGTTACCCGCACGCTCGCCCAAGCCGTTGATGGTGCATTCGACCTGCGTGGCGCCGTTCATCACGCCCGCGAGCGAAAGCGCCGTGGCCATGCCCAGGTCGTTGTGGCAGTGCACCGAGACGCAGACGTCCTCGATGCCATTGACGTGCTCCATGAGGTAGCGAATGCGCTGGCCGAACTCCCAGGGCACGCTGAAGCCCGTGGTGTCGGGGATGTTCACGACCGTGGCCCCGGCCTTGATGACGGCCTCGAGCATGCGGGCGAGGTCTTCGTAAGGCGCGCGACCGGCATCTTCGGCATAGAACTCGACATCGTCGACGAACTTTCGCGCATGGCGCACCGCGGCGAAGCCCTGGTCGATGGCCTCCTCGAGCGTCATGCCCTTGAACTTGAAGCGAAGGTGCTCGGGCGAGACGCCGATACCCGTGTGGATGCGCGGACGGGCCGCGACCTCGAGCGCTTCGGCGCATACGTCGATGTCGTGCTCGACGGCACGCGTGAGACCCGCGACGACGCACTGGTCGCCACAGGTGAGGGCGATATCCTGCACGGATTTGAAGTCGCCGGGACTCGACACGGGAAAACCCGCCTCGATCACATCGACGTTGAGGCGCAGGAGCTGACGCGTGATGACGAGCTTCTCCTGGGCGTTCATGCTCGCACCCGGCGATTGCTCGCCGTCGCGCAGCGTGGTGTCGAATATGGCTATCTTTCTGCTCATGGCGTCCTCCCGCGAATCTTGAAGCGAATACTACCTGAGACGTGCGCAAACGCAAGGAAAAGCTTGGGCTTCGTACCGCGAGAACGATGTCGTACCACCCGTCTGAATTCACTTACCCCTCTTTTTCGGTATATGTATGCGCGCGTGCATGCATTACCATACGCATCTATACATAGCGAGTTTCTCATCATGGGGAGGAGAACATGCGCATAGGCATACCTCGGGAGCCAAATCCCGAACAGACGCTTGTCGCCGGAACGCCCGACAGCGTCAAGAAACTCATCAAGCTTGGCTACGAAATCGTCGTCGAATCGGGCGCCGGTGCCCGGGCGAGCTACTTCGACGAGGCGTACGCAGAGGCGGGCGCGAAAATCGTGAGCCGCGAGGAGGCATGGGGCGCCGACATCGTCGTGTGCCTGGACACGCCGCCGGAGGCGGAGCTTGCCCTCATCAAGCGCGGCGCGACGCTCATCGCGCGCATGAATCCGGGCGCGAACCCGGAGGTCATCGAGAAGTTCGAGGAGATGGGCATCACGGCGCTCGCCATGGACATGGTGCCGCGCCTGTCCCGTTCGCAGTCCCTCGACGTGCGCTCGTCCATGGCCAACGTGGGCGGATACCGCGCGGTCATCGAGGCGGCCAACGTTTTCGGACGCCTGTTCACCGGCCAGGTGACCGCCGCCGGCAAGATGCCCCCGGCCCATGTCTACGTCATCGGCGTCGGCGTCGCGGGGCTGGCGGCCATCGGCACGGCCAACTCCATGGGCGCCGAGGTCTCGGCCACCGACGTGCGCGCGGACGTGGCCGACCAGGTCGAGTCGCTGGGCGCGACCTTCGTCGAGATTCCCGTCAAGCAGGAGAGCTCGGACGGCTACGCCAAGGCGCTTGACGAGGACGAGCAGGCGCGCGTCCTCAAGGTCTACGAGGACCAGGCCGCCGTCAACGACATCGTCATCACGACGGCGCAGGTGCCGGGTCGCCCCGCACCGCTGCTGCTCACGGAGGCGGCGGTCGCCGCCATGAAGCCCGGCAGCGTCATCGTCGACATGGGCGCAAGCCCCCTGGGCGGCAACTGCGCGCTGTCCAAGCCGGGCGAGGTCATCGTCACCGACAATGGCGTGACCATCATCGGCTACACCGACCTGCCGGGCCGCCTGCCCGGCCAGGCCTCGCAGCTCTACGGCCAGAACATTGTGAACTTCTTCAAGCTCACCACGCCGGACAAGGACGGCGAGCTCGTGCTGGACGAGAACGACGAGGTCATCCGCGGCGTTACCGTCACGCTCGACGGAAAGGGCATGTGGCCACCGCCCGCGGTCAGCGTCTCGGCAGCTCCCAAGAAGGAGGAGGCGCCCGCCGAAGCTGCCCCGGTCGAGGAGCCGAAGGAGAAGTCGGCGTTCGCGAAGTGGTGGTGGAAGGTGCTCGCCGTGCTGCTGGGCGCTGTCGTCGTCATGCTCGCCCCGCCGTCCATGACCTCGCACTTCGTCGTGCTCGAGCTGGCCATTGTCGTGGGCTTCTACGTGATCGGCGGCGTATCGCACACGCTGCACACCCCGCTCATGTCGGTGACCAATGCGGTCTCGGGCATCATCATCGTGGGTGCGATCCTGCTCATCAGCTCGTCGAACATCGTGGTCACCATCCTCGCGTTCATCGCCATGGCCGTGGCCTCCATCAACATCTTCGGCGGCTTCCTCGTGACCCATCGAATGCTCAAGATGTTCGAGAGGAGCTCTGATTAACGATGAACTCCACGATTCTCGACGCCCTCGCGCACTTCGAATCGCTCGCGTATCTCGTCGCGGCGCTGCTCTTCATCCTCGCCCTTGCGGGGCTTTCCAAGCAGAAGACCGCCCAGCGCGGTAACTTCTTCGGCATCGCGGGCATGGTGCTCGCGCTCGTCGCCGTCATCCTCGTGACGCTCGTCTCGTCCACGCAGCCCGTCGGCCCCGTTGTTGGCTTCATGGCCGCGGCCATCGTCATCGGCGCCATCATCGGCATATGGCGTGCCAAGACCGTGCAGATGACCGCCATGCCGCAGCTCGTGGCCATGCTGCATTCGTTCGTGGGCGCGGCTGCCGTGCTCGTGGCCTTCGGCTCGTTCTTCACGACACCGGGGCACCTGACCGGAGGTGCCGAAAACGCCTTCCACATGGCCGAGACCGGCCTGGCAGTCTTCATCGGCGCGGTCACCTTCACCGGCTCGATCATCGCCTATCTCAAGCTCGCGGCGCGCATTTCGGGCAAGCCGCTCACGCTTCCGGGACGCAACATCCTCAACCTCATCATGGTCATCGCGTCCATCGCCCTCATCGTGTGGTTCGCGAACACCGAGGGCGTCGATGCAGGCCTCGTGCCGCTCGTCATCCTGACAGTCATCTCGCTCGTGCTTGGCCTGCACCTGGTCATGGCCATTGGCGGCGGCGACATGCCCGTGGTCATATCGATGCTCAACTCGTACTCGGGCTGGGCGGCCGCCATGGTCGGCCTCACGCTCGGAAACGACCTGCTCATCATCACCGGTGCGCTTGTGGGATCGTCGGGTGCGTACCTGTCCTACATCATGTGCCAGGGCATGAACCGCTCGTTCGTGTCGGTTATCCTGGGCGGCTTTGGCTCCACGCCCGCCGCGTCCTCGGGTAGCGGCGCCACGCAGGGCGGCGAGCACACCGAGACGACCCCCGAGGAGGTCGCCGAGATGCTGCGCAACGCCAAGAGCGTCGTCGTCACTCCCGGTTACGGCATGGCCGTGGCGCAGGCGCAGTTCCCCGTGGCCGACCTCACGCGCAAGCTCATCGAGCGAGGCGTGGACGTGAAGTTCGGCATCCACCCCGTGGCAGGGCGCATGCCGGGCCACATGAACGTGCTGCTGGCCGAGGCCAAGGTGCCCTACGACGCGGTCTACGAGATGGACGAAATCAACGACGACTTCGGCGATGTGGACGTGGTGCTCGTCATCGGCGCCAACGACACCGTGAACCCGTCGGCCGCCACCGAACCGGGCAGCCCCATCGCCGGCATGCCGGTGCTGCACGTGTGGGAAGCCGGCAAGGTCATCGTCTCCAAGCGCAAGATGGGCTCGGCGGGGTACTCCGGCGTGGACAACCCGCTGTTCTACAACGAGAACACCGACATGCTGCTAGGCGACGCGAAGGACAGCGTCGACGCGATCATCGCGGCGCTGTAGGCGCGGGTGACATAGAGTTTCAAGCGAAGCGGGCCTCGCGATTGCGGGGCCCGCTTTCGTGTGCACGCCTACGGCTTGCAGCTGCCGCAGGGTTTGTAGCCTGCGGCGATGAGCTCGTCACGGGTCTGCGTGCTAGCTTGCTTGTTATGGGCGCTGATCGTCGGCACGGAATCGCAGGTGGGCAGATGAAAGCGCATGCTGCGCGTATTGAGGATGTAGCTCGCCTCGATGTCTTGGGCGGAGCTTGAGCTGCCCTGCGACGGCGCATCGCTCGAAAGCCAGTTGACACCCGTCGCATAATCAATCTCGACGCCCTCTTGCTCATTGGGGATGAACACGTTGAAGCAAATCGCCTCGCCGCCGTCCTCGACGGAGAGAGCCTCCATCTGCACGCCGCGCGCCACCAGCTCGTGGCCCTCGAAGATGGGCGTGACCCGGTAGAGCACGTGATTGCCAGTCGTGTCGATGTAGCGGGCAACCTGGTTCTCGAACTGCGTCATGGCCAGGTTCATCTGCCGCGTGCCGGTTATGAGGTTGCGGTCGTTGAGATCCTCGGCCGCGAGACTGTAGGCGATGAGGTGGCAACGGTTGTAGAGCAGGCCGCCGTCGATGAAATCGTATTCGGCGCGCTGCCAGCCGCTGGGCTTGATGGAGCTGATCTGCTCGCGCTCCTTCGTGGGCATCGTGTCCTGCCCGATGCAAGCAAGCGCCGGGCCGCAGCGTCCGAGCCAATCGAGGTTGCTGTATTCCTCAAACGAGACGGTCGCATTCTCGTAGCCCGTGAAGTCCGGTGCACCGAGGTCTTGGGCGCACTCGGTAGAGAAATCGACGTTGGTGCTGTGGTCTTCAAGCGAGCACCCAGGAAGAGCTGAGAGCATGGCGACCGCAAACGCCAAGGCGAGGATACATGCGCGAAGAAGCGAGCGAAAAGAGGCGGCGCAACGGTTGCGTTTGGACTGTGAGGCTACGGTGTTCATGGGCTCACTGTATCACGCCGGTCACTTTGTGTGACAAGGGGTCTGACCCCGTGGCACACGCGGTATGATTGCCCCATGCAAAACGAAGAGAGAACATCGCGGAAAGATGCGGCCAAGGCTGCCTGGCTCAAGGAACTGCGACGGCTGTGGTTGCTGGTGCCGGGCGTCATCGCGCTCGTGCTCACGATGCTCGCACGGGCGAATCCGGATACATGTGAACATCTCTTCAGTCGTAGCGTCTACCCGTGGGTTTCGAGCGTATGGGGCTACCTGCCGTCACTTGTAGGTTTCTCGGTGGCGCAATGGGTCGTCATCATCGCCGTCGTGTCGATTGCATGCATGCTCGTCTATTACATCGTGCGCATCATTAGGCGCGGCGGCGAGCGTCTGCATCACCTCTATCGCCTGGTCATGTCCGTGCTGGGCATCGTCTCCATCGCGTTTTTCCTCTACGCCATGCTCTGCGGCCTCAATTATTACCGCCACACGTTTGCGCAAAACGAGGGCTTTGACGTACGCGAGTCCACCACGCAGGAGCTGGTCGACCTGTGTAACGAGCTTGCCGTCGAGCTCAACACCACGCGCGCCGAGATTGGCGATGATATGCAGGCACATATCGACGAACGTGGGGGCTTTGCGGGTTACGCCGCGCGCAGCGTCGATGAGATGAAGGCCCTCGCGGAGGAGTACCCCACGCTCCAGCGGCCGGTCTACTCGCGACCCAAGCCGGTGACGCTGTTCTCGCAGCTCATGTCCTATGGTGACATCACTGGCATGTACTTCGCGTTCACGGTGGAGAGCAACATCAACACGCTGCCGCCGTTCTTCACCATTCCCTCGACCATGGGGCACGAACTCGCCCATCAATGCGGGTACATGCGTGAGGATGAAGCGAACTTCATCGGCTATCTCGCATGCAAGCAAAGCGGCGACCCACTCATTCGGTACGGCGGTTACTATTGCGCGTATTCCTATGCGTTCTCGGCGCTCTATCAGGTTGACAAGGAGGCTGCCCGCACGGTTGATGCGCAGCTTTCGAATGAGGTGTGTGCGGACTATGCGGCAAGCCGGGAGTTCTGGGCAGGCTACGAGGGACCATTCCGCGAGGTGGCCCAGGGCATGAACGACGCGTATCTGAAGGCCAACGACCAGGCCGATGGCACGCGCAGTTACGGCCGCATGGTGGACTTGCTGCTGGCAGAGAGACGAGAGCATGTGTAAAAGGGTCAGGGGCAATTACACATACGCGTATGTGTAATTGCCCCTGACCCTTTTACACATCAGTACCTCGCGAAGCGCTCCTGCCGCTGGGCGAGCAGTTCGTCGGGCGAGAGCTCGCTGAGCTCCTCGAGGGTTTCGTTCACGTAGGCGAAGACGACCTCAGCCGCCTGTTCGGGATTCTCGTGCGCCGCACCTTCGCCCTCGGGCAGCACCGCGTCCACGATACCCAGCTCGAAGACGTCATTGGCGCTCATTCCCATGACTTCCGCCGCCTCGGGCGCACGCGACCCATCCTTCCAGAGAATCGACGCGAAGCCTTCGGGAGATAGCACCGAATACACCGCGTGCTGCTGCATGGCCACGCGGTTGGCGAGCGCGAGCGCAAGTGCGCCGCCGCTGCCGCCTTCGCCGAGCAGGACGCTCACGACCGGCACGTGCAGGCTCGCCATGAGCTCGAGGTTTTCGGCAATGGCGTTGCCCTGACCGCGTTCTTCGGCCTCCATGCCGCAGAACGCGCCCTGCGTGTCGACCAAGCAGACGATGGGACGGCCGAACTTCTCGGCCTGGCGCATGAGGCGCGCCGTCTTGCGGTAGCCTTCCGGCTGCGGACAGCCGAAGTTGCGCTTGATGCGTTCGGGCAGCGTCGCGCCCTTCTCCTGCGCGATGATGGTGACGGGACGGCCATTGATGCGGCCCAGACCGGCGACGATGGCCTTGTCATCGGCAAACTCGCGATCGCCGTGCAACTCGAGGAACGACGGCGAGAGCACCTTGATGTAGGAGCTCGCCGTGGGACGGTGGGTGTTGCGGGCGATCTGCACGCTCGCCCAGGCGCTTCCGGGCGCGGGCTCGGCCACGCCATCGACTTGCTCGGCGCCACGTTTGGCGCGGAACGGGAGCTTCTGGTTCACCTTGTCGATACCGGCCTCGGCGCCCTTCCTGATGTTCTCGACGAAGGGAAGGCGGTCGATCTGGTCGCCAATCCACTTGCGCGCGGCATCGCCGACCTTCGCCTTGTCCTCGTCTTCGTATTGCTCGGCCTTGAACGAACCGAACAGGGCGTTATGGTCGTTACCGCGCCAGGGGCGGTGAAACGCCACGCCGGCGCGCAGCACGTCTCGCAGCTCCCCCCGCTCGACGATGGCGTCGATGAGGCCGTGGTCGAGGGCGAACTCCGCCGTCTGGAAGCCCTCGGGGAGGTCCTGCTTGATGGTGTCGCGGATGACGCGCTGTCCGGCAAAGCCGATGAGCGCGTTGGGCTCGGCCAAGATCATGTCGCCGAGCATGGCAAACGATGCCGTGACGCCACCGGTGGTGGGGTCGGTGAGCACGGAGATGTAGAGCAGCCCCGCGCGGTCGTGACGCTCCACGGCGCAGGAGGTCTTGGCCATCTGCATGAGCGAGGCCAGGCCCTCTTGCATGCGGGCACCGCCCGACGCGCAGAAGATGATGACCGGCAGCCCCTCCTCGGTGGCGCGGTCGAACAGGCGGCTCACCTTCTCGCCGACAAGCGTCCCCATGGAACCCATGAGGAAGTCCGACTCCATGAAGCCGAAAGCCACGGGCAGGTCGCCGAGCATGCCGCGACCGGTGCGGACGGCCTCGTGCCTGCCGGTCCTCTCGCGATACGAGGCGATCTTCTCGGCATAACCGGGAAAGCCGAGCGGGTCGACGTCCTCGAGGTCGGTGTCCCACTCCTCGAAGGTTCCCTTGTCCACGATGAGCGCAATGCGCTCGTCGGATGTGAGGCGCGCGAGGGTGTCGCACGAGGGGCACGCGTAATCGTTATCGACGAATTCGGCGTTGTCGAAGGTGAGCTTGCACTTGTGGCAAGTACGCCACGTCGTGGGCTGGGCCGCATCGGCATCACCCGACGGCTGGCACTCGACCCAGTTCTCGAAGGTCGTATCGATGTCGAGCGTCTTGAACACGCGCAGGCCCGCATCGGCCGCACGTTGCAGAAAGCGGTTGTCCTCGGCAAGGGCGAGCGAGTCGGTGCCGAGCAAGATGCACTGCACCTGGGCATCATCGGCCGCCTTGAGGACGGCGTAGGCGTTGGTGAACAGCTTGCGCGTGGGCTTGTTGCCCAGCTCGACGGTCGTGTAGGCGAAGCGCGGGTTGCTATCGAGTCGCCAATCGCCCGTGAGCGGCATGACGCTCGCGATGCCCGCGCCGTTGATGGCGTTGTGGGCTTGCTTGGCGGGCTTGCCCTGAACCATGACCAGGGCCGATGGGCCCGTCACGGAGAGGCTGTCGTCCTCGTCCGCGGGAACCGAGAGGTGGATCAGCCCCTTGTCGTGCATGTCCGAGGCAATCTCGAGGGCGATGCGGTCGAGGCGATAGACGACGTCGACGCCCTGGTTGTTTACGGTCTTGCTCGCTTGTTCTTCCACGTCAACACTCCGTTAGCAGCTTTGCTATGCGACCTGTTCGGCGGTAGCAAGCACGTATTTCTGGGTTGCGGTCGCACATACGGTGTCGCCGACCGAGGCCTTGACCTCGGCAACGCACAGGCGGCGCGACGACTTCACGATGGTCGCCTCGAGCGTCACGACATCGCCGGGACGCACCTGGTTGCGGAACTTCGCGTTGTCGATGCCCGCGAAGAAGCCGAGCGCTCCTTCGGCATCGCGCGCGACCAGGATGGAGAACGAGGCCGCCTGGGCCAGCGCCTCCATGATGATGACGCCCGGCAGCACGGGATAATCGGGAAAATGGCCCTCGAAGAGCGGCAGGTTGGGCGATACGTCGAGTTCCGCCTTGACGGAAACGCCCGGCTCGCACTCGAGCACGCGGCTCACCCATACGAAGGGGTCACGATGGGGCAGCACGGACTCGATGACGTCACGTCCCGCGGGATAGCTGATTTCCATGACTCTTCCTTTCAAAATGAGACAGATTCGTCTGTCATCTTTGTCTCATTAGTTACTGGGTCCTGTGGAAAATGAGACAAATGTGTCCGACCAATTTGTCTCATTCGTAGTGTCTCATTCGTAGGGGCTGAAGGCGAGGGTTGCGTTGTGACCGCCGAAGCCGAGCGAGTTGGAGAGCGCGACCTTCTGCGGCGCGTTCTCGATGGGCTCGACGACGACGTTGACGGCGCATTCAGGGTCGGCCTCGGCAAAGCCGGCCGTGGGCGGAACGCAGTCGCGGGCAACCGAGAGCGCGCAGACGATGGCCTCGACGGCACCGGCCGCACCCAGGGTGTGGCCCGTCGTGCCCTTGATGGAGGTCACCGGAATCTTCGCGGCAAGATCATCGTCATCGCACAGCGCGTAGAGCGCGATCGACTCGGTCTTGTCATTGGCGGGCGTGCCTGTGCCATGGGCGTTGACGTGGCCGATGTCGGCGGGCGTGAAACCGCCCTCCTCGAGCGCCTGGCGCATGGAGCGCACGATGCCGGCACCCTCGGGATCGGGAGCCGTCATGTGGTAGGCGTCGCCGGTCGAACCGTAGCCAGTAATCTCGGCGATGGGCGTCGCGCCACGCTTGAGCGCATGTTCAAGTGATTCGATGACAAGCGCGCCAGCGCCCTCACCGGCGACGAAGCCCTTGCGGCGCACGTCGAAGGGAAGGGACGCCTGCGTGGGGTCCTCGGTCTTGGAGAGCGCACCGAGGTTGGTGAAGCCGGCGATGCAGATGGGCGACACCGACTCCTCGGAACCACCGACGAGCGCAGCGTCGGCATAGCCGTGGCGGATGGCGCGGACGGCCTCGCCGATGTTGTGCGCACCAGTCGCGCAGGCCGTGACCACGTTGATGCAGGCGCCATGGATGCCGTAGCGGATGGCGAGGTTGCCGGCGGCGATGTTGCCGATCATGGTGGGGACAAACAGCGGGCTCACGCGCTTGGGGCCCTTGTCGGAAAGCGTTTCGAAGCCCTTCTGCAGCTCGTCGATGCCACCGATGCCCGTGCCGAAGGCGATGGCGACGCGCGTGGAGTCGACCTCGTCCATGTTCAGACCAGCCTGGGCCATGGCCTCGTCGGCCGCGACCATGGCGTACTGGACGAAACGCTCGAAGCGGCGGGCCTCCTTCTTGGAGAGGCCGTGCTCGGTGGCGTCGAAGTCACGCACCTCGCCGGCGTTGTGCACCTCGTATTCGGAGGTGTCGAATCGCTCGATGGGCGCGATGCAGCAGCGCTTGCCCATGACCGCATCCCAGAGCGCATCTACGCCGACACCGGCCGGCGAGACGGCGCCCATGCCCGTGATGACGACGCGTTGCGTGCCATCGGGACGGCGTAGGTTCATGTTCTCGTTTGTCGTGCTCATAGGGAAAGTCCTCCGTCGATGCTGATTACCTGGCCGGTGATGTAGGATGCCGCGGGGCTTGCCAGGAAGGCCACGAGGTCGGCCACGTCCGCGGCCTCGCCCAGGCGGCCAAGGCCGATCTGGGACGTGATGGCTTCCTTCTGCTGGTCGTTCAGGGCGTCGGTCATGTCGGTCGCGATGAAACCGGGGGCAACGGCGTTGACCCTGATGCTGCGACGCGCGAGCTCCTTGGCAAGCGACTTGGTGAGGCCGATGACGCCGGCCTTGGAGGCCGCGTAGTTGGCCTGGCCCGCGTTGCCCGCAATGCCGACGATGCTGCTCATGTTGACGATCGCGCCACTGCGCTGCTTCATCATGTACTTGGCCGCGGCCTTGCAGCAGTTGAAGGTGCCCTTGAGGTTCACGTCGATGACGGCGTCGAAGTCGTCCTCGCCCATGCGGGCGATGAGGCCGTCACGCGTGATGCCGGCGTTGTTGACCAGCACGTCGATAGAGCCGAGCTCGGCTACCGTCTCGTCCACGAGCGCCTTGGCGGCATCGGCATCAGCGACGTTTGCCACGACGACCAGCGTGCGCACGCCGTAATCGTTGGCGATTTGCTCGGCAGCCTGGGTGGTGCGCTCGAAGCTCGATTCGCTCGAGCAGTTGAGGCACACGTCATGGCCACTTGCGGCGAGCGCCTGCGCACAGGCAAGGCCTATGCCACGACCCGAGCCGGTGACGAGAGCGACGGGAGCGCCCTGATCGGTGTTACTCATCGCTTTCCCTCCACGATTGTTCGAGCTCCTCGAAGCTCGGCCTATCTTGCACGCAGCCGCGCTTGACCTCCTTGTCGATGCGACGCACGAGGCCGCTCAGCACGCCGCCGAAGCCGACCTCGATGAAGGCGTCTGCGCCGGCTTGCCTGAGCGCCTCGACGCTTTGCTGGAAGCGCACCGGATGCGTGAGGTGGTCGACCAGATGCCGGCGCACGCTCGTCGCGTCGAGCGGCTTGGCATCGGTGTTGCAGATCACGGGAATGGACGGCTCCTTGAAGTCGACCGTCGCGAGGTATTCCGCGAAGGGCTCGCAAGCCGACTCCATGAGCGGGCTGTGAAACGCGCCCTGCGTGGCAAGACGGCTGAGCTTGCCGCCCTGTTCCTTCCATGCCTCCTCCGCGCGCTCGATGGCCTCGGCGCTACCGGCCACGACAATCTGGCCGGGGCAGTTGTAGTTCGCGGGCGCGAGCACGTCGCCTTGGGCGCATTGCTCGCACAGCGCGACAACGCTTTCCTCGTCACCCTTGAGCATCGCGGTCATCGCGCCGGGATGGGAGCGAGCCGCCTCGTCCATGACGCGCGAACGCACCTCGATGAGGCGGAAGGCCTCCTCGTCGGTGAGCATGTCGGCGAGCGCGAGAGCGCTGATCTGGCCGAGCGAGAAGCCGAGCAGCGCGTCGGGCGTGATGCCACGGGCCATGAGGGCGCGGCCGATGCCGATGGAGAGCGCAGCGATGGCGACCTGCGCGTTGCGCGTCTCGTTGAGCTGCGCCTGTGCCTCGTCGCCTTCGCTGTTGACGAGCGCGGCGATGTCGCGGCCGAACACATCGGATGCGCATTCGAGCGAGGCCTTCACCTCGGGCACGCCAAAGAGCGAGACGCCCATACCGGGCTTCTGCGAGCCCTGGCCCGAGGCCATGAACACGGTCTTCACGGGACCGATTCCTTCGAGTTGATCCATGATGCTCGTCTTCCTAAACGTCAGCGTCTTCCAGGCAGCGGCCCTGACGGGCGTTGAGCTCGGCCTGCGCCGCGAGGTCAAGCGCGCCAAGCGCCTCGGCCTCGGCCATGAGCTCGGTGATGAGCTCGCGGGCCGTGCCACGCTTCTTCACGAGCGCGGCAACCTGACCGGCGAGGATGGAGCCGTTCTCCATGTCGCCCTCAACTGCACGTTTGAGCGAACCTGCATACATGCCCTCGAGATCTTCGGGGTTGTTGCACTCCATCTCGCGCTTGCGGCAGGCGCGGGCGAACTTGTTCTTGAGGCCGCGTACGGGATGACCCGTACCGCGTCCGGTCACGATGGTGTCGGAGTCCTTGGCGCCGAGTACCTTCTCCTTCCACGGGTCGCAGACGGTGCACTCCTCGATGGTGAGGAAGCGCGTGCCCATCTGCACGCCCTCGGCACCGAGCGCGAACGCCGCGCAGATGCCGCGACCGTCGGCAATGCCACCGGCGGCGATGACGGGGATGGAGACGGCCTCGCGCACGGACGGCACGAGCGCCATCGTCGTGAGCTCGCCAACGTGACCGCCGGATTCGGTGCCTTCGGCGACCACGGCATCGACACCCAGTCGCTCCATGCGACGGGCCTGCGCCGTCGTGGCGATGACGGGGATGACCTTGATGTCCGCCTCGCGCCACAGGGGCAGGTACTCGACGGGGCTACCGGCGCCCGTGGTGACGACCTTGACGCCGAGCTCGACCATGAGCTTGGCGACCTCGGGGGCGAGCGGGTCCATGAGCATGACGTTGCAGCCGAAGGGCTTGCTCGTCTGGGCCTGGGCCTGCTTGACCTGGTCGGCAATCCAGTCGAGCTTGGCACCGCCACAGGCGATAATGCCCAGGCCACCGGCCTCGCTGACCGCAGCAGCAAGGGACGCGTCCGCAACGCGCGCCATGCCACCTTGGATGATGGGCGCTTCGATGCCCAGCAGTTCAGTTACTCTCGTCTTCATGAAGCGCGTCGACCTACTTCAGAGAGTCGATGTGGGCGACGATGTCGCCGATGGTCTTCAGATCGCCCGGCTCGCCGAAGTCAATCTCGCACTTGTCCTCGATGTCGCAGACGAGCTCGACCATATCGAGCGAATCAATGCCCAGATCTTCGATGACGGCATCTTCGGTGATAGCCTCCGGATCGAGATCCTGATTCTCGACCAGCACCTCGCGAACGATGTCGATTGTAGCCATGACGGTTCCTTTCACACGTGTCTAACTTTCGAGCGCGATAATTGTAGACGAAGTTCGCGCACGCAAGCCACAATGGAAAATCTTGCGCAAACATAGATGGGCATGTCCCGTGAGCGGGAGACATGCATTAAGATTGTCACGCATTGTCCCGCTTGAGGCGGGGCGTCGGGCTATCAGCAAGGAGATGCGGTAATGGGATGCAAGATCGTCGGACATGGTAAGGCCCTGCCGGAGCTCATCGTGAGCAATGACGACATGGCGAAGATCGTCGACACCAGCGACGAGTGGATCGTCGAGCGCACGGGCATCCACAACCGCCGCATCGCCCTGGAAGAAACGACCACGAGCCTTGGCACGGATGCGGCGCGCAACGCCCTTGCCGACGCTGGCCTCGCTGCCGATGATATCGACCTCATCGTCTGCATGACCATCTCGGCTGACGCCGTGGTGCCTTCCCAGGCCGCCCTCATCAAGATGCAACTGGGCGCAAGCAACGCCGTCGCCTTTGACCTGAACGCCGCGTGCACGGGATGCATCTACGGCATGGACGTGGCCTCCACGATGATCGAGGCCTCGGTTGCTAGCGAGGACGGAAGCGGCATCGGGCACAGGCGCAACGCGATGCGCCGCGCGCTCGTCGTGGGTGCCGAGCGCCTCTCGCGCATCACCGACTGGACCGACCGCGCCACCTGCGTGCTCTTTGGCGACGGCGCCGGTGCCATCGTGCTCGAGTGGGACGACAACGCGCCGGGTATCCTGGCGAGCTTCCTGAAGAACACCGACGACGAGGCGCTGTGCCTGACCGTCGACGCGAATCACGACCTGCGTCCCTTCCCCTTTGGCGATGGCGTGCGCATGGAAAGCCTGGGCGAGGTCATGGACATCCGCAACGACGACGGCGAATTCTGGCCGCAACTGCCCTACATCCGCATGCACGGCCAGCGCGTCTTCAAGTTTGCCACGGCCGCCATCGTGGAAGCAGGCCGTGAGGTGTGCGAGCGCGCGGGCATCAAACTCGAGGATGTTGCCTGCGTCATCCCCCACCAGGCCAACGACCGCATCATCCGCTTCGCGGCCAAGAAGCTCGGCGTGCCCTACGAGCGCTGGCAGGTCTCCATTGGCGAAACCGGCAACACGAGCGCATCGAGTGTGCTCATGGCGCTGCATGATGCCTACGAGTCCGGGCGCATCCGCCCGGGCGACTTCGTGATGTGCGTGGGCTTTGGCGGCGGACTCACGAGCGGCGCGCTTGTGTTCGAGGCGTAGAGGCGCTGGTTTTGTCACTCACTCCAGGAGCCGTAACCAGCATGGGCGGAAGACTACGGCCGCATTGGCTGCACTTCCTCTCTCCCTTCTTGACAAGAAGGCCGCAATCAGGACATCTCAATGGCCTTAAGGACATGTCATAGAGACCATCCGTAATCTTGCCGCATTTATTGCAAAGATTGCAGGTAAAGCACATCGAGCCTCCTCGCGAGAATGCCACACGTCGAATGATAAGGGACCGCTTCCCAAGCGGGATGCGGTCCCTACTCTTGAATCCGAATGATTAGAAAAGGATGCCCTAATCCGTGTCTCCTTTCCCAACATCCTTCTTGCCCCTGATAATCAGATTCTTGAAGGGCAGGAAAAGCATAACGACTGCCGCCACCAAGAACACGATACCGCTTACCATCAAGGGCCCAGCAGGGCCAAGCGAGGGCATCGTCTCCTGAACAAACGACAGGTAGTAAGCTCCCAGAAAGGAGCCCAGGTTCATCGCCGCCATCATCAATCCGTTTGCGACAGGAATCTTCGAGGGCGGCGAAGCATTTCCTGCCGCGTTCTGGGCCGCCGTAAACAACCCGATGTGGGCGATACCAAGAATGGTGATGCCGAAGCTGAAAACAATGACATTATCGGAGGAATACATAATTAAAAGCCCTGCGCCACCCACAAACGCGAGAGCCGAGAAAACCTTGTTCCTGAATACGAGAATAAGCACAGCATAAATCGCGCCAGCAATAGTGCCGCCAACTGTGAAGAGCGCTGACACGACACCGGCCACGCTCGCATCACCCATGCCGCGTATATCGAGCAGTGTCGAGCAGAGGAAAACCGCGACGATATCGAGTATCAACATAATCGTGGCAAAGAGGAAATAACCCCATACGGCAGGAGGGAGCTTTTCCTTCTTTGCATCGGACGAGACGGCAGCTGTTGTATCCTCGACGGGTTTTACTCCTTTGAGTTCTGGCAGGAAGACTATAACCAGAAGCCAGGGAATGAAGGCGACCAGATAGCCAAGGAACGTATAGTTCCACGCAATGCTCGCAAGATACCCTCCCGCAAGCTGATACAGAATGCCCGATCCGAAGAAGATGAGGTTTCCCACGCCAAGCAACGTCGCCCGCTGCTTCCCCTTGTAGAGCGCGATAATCATTGCGCCGCCCAAGGGGCTCACCATGCCATCACCAATGCCGACGACAATGCGTGAGATGATGATTGGCCAATACTCGGTGAGACCCGGGAAAAAGAATGGAGACAGACCACCAAACATGGCCAGGGCGACTCCAACAATTCCCATGAAACGATAGCCGACGCGGTTAACGAGAATGCCCGCAATAATGCTTACGGGCACGACGACAACTCCGGTGATAGTGTTGGCCAACAGGATTGTCGTCATCGACGTGGAAGGAAACGCGTTGGACAGCGTATTCAGGGCAGGCGTGAGTATCGCGAAATCACATAGGGTGCAATAGAGCGCGAAGATGCCGATGAGCGCTATTTTTGAATTGGGTGCTACTCTCATAAACCATCCCTCCCTTGCTGTTCTACGAGACGCGCCGGTCGCCTTTTTCTAGACCTCGGAATTCTCGGAAGATCCGGAGGCGCTTGCGGCGGGAAGCTGCTTTGGCTTGATGCAACCGGGCACGAAGAAGAACAGGACAGCGCACACCAGCAGAAGAACGCCACTCGCCAGCACAGGGGCACCGATGCCCATCTGCGGGAACGTTACGGCGGCAAATTCCATGTAGTAGCTCGCGAAGAACACGCCGAGGTTCATCGCGGCCATCATCATGCCATTTGTGACACCGACACGTACGGCCGGTGATGCCTTGCCTCCAGCCTCCTGGGCGGCCGTGAAGACTCCGATATGGCCGATACCCAGGAGAATCATGCCAAGGCCGAACACGATTGCCGAAGTGGCGTTAAAGATAATGAACATGGAGACCGCGCTGCACAGGGTGAATACGGCAAACACCTTGCGCTTGGTCGCAGCGTAAACGACGGCAAATATCGCGCCTGCTATCATGCCGCCACCCGTGAACAGGGACGATACAACACCAGCTACGCCGGCATCTCCCATGCCGCCCTCGGCCAGCATGGTTGAGCAAAGGAACACCGCGGGCATATCAAACATGATGACGACGAAGGCTATGGCGACATAGCCAAAGACGCTCGCGGGCAGTGGGGGCTTCGGTGCGCTTGCATCAACCTTGGGCTCTTCCTTCTTGGCGTCCTGTACGGCAACGCCCTTCTTAGCCCTCAACTTTGCCGGTTCTGGCAAGAAGACGGCTACGAGGATGAAGGGGATGACGGTGAGGAAATATGCCAAGAAATGATAGTTCCAGCCGATATTCGCCAATCCACCCGAAAGCATCTGGTAAATCATGCCACCACCGAAGAACACCAGATTGCCGATGCCAAGATACAATGCGCGTTTCTTGCCCGTAAAGAGCTCAATGACGAGCGCGCCTGCCAAAGGATTAACCATGCCGAGGCCAATGCCCACAAGCACACGAGAAGCGATGACTGGCTCATAGCTTGTCACATCGCCCATGAAGAAGGGGAACGCGCCACCAAGCGTGGCGATGACTAGGCCCAGGATAGCCCATTTCCGGTAGCCCCACTTGACCCACATGCCAACCAAGATACTGACGGGAATGCTGACCACGCCCGTAATGGTGTTGGCCAGAAGAATCGTAGTGAGGGGCGTACCTTCAAAATGCACCGCAAGACTGTTGATGGCAGGAGTGATTATTCCGAATGCGCATTGGGTAAAGTAAAGCGCAAAAATGCCAATGAGCGCTAGAACCATGCCCTTTTTGCTCAACAGAGTTTCAGAGTTCTCTGTCATTTGACTTCCTTTCTCTTAAAACCGTGGCAGCCACGCGCCTTTTCGGCGGTGGCTGCCATAGGTGAACTTATTCCGCAGACTCTCCCTCAACGCTGAGAAGCTCTATTTCATAGATCAAGGTCTTTCCTGCTAACGCGTGGTTAAAATCCAGAGAAACGATGCCGTCTTCTACGCCAAGGACCTTTACGATAGCGGGACGCTGGGTTTTGGGGCTCGTAAGGGAGATCATCTCCCCTACCGGAAATTCTCTGCCACCTCCGAAGACGTAGGCCGGTATCCTTTGCACGGCGTCTTCTTGATAGAAACCGTAAGCGTCTTCAGGAGGTATGGTGACGGTAATCGTATCACCGACCTCCATAGCCCCTACTGCCTTTTCAAATCCTGGAATCACCGAAGATGTTCCCATCACGAAAGTGAAGGCTTCCTCCGGCTTGCACTCATCGAAGAGGCTTCCGTCTTCGAGATAGCCCCTGTAGGCAACGCTTACTTTCTGGCCGTTCCTTTTCATGAAGCCTCCCTCTCCTCTGAAACTTCACCATGCCGCAGGATGCCTAGCAAGGAACGAACAGCGCCTGCTTCGGCTTCCTGTCAAGGTCTGCAACGAGCTCGTCGACAGGACCGAACTTCAGCACCTGGGCTAGGCAATGATGCACGCATGTGGGCTTTCTGCCCTCCGCAATGCGGTCGGCGCAAAGATCGCACAGGTCTGTGGGGACGGCGATCTTATTCCAGTTCCACACCTTTTCCGATATCTGCCAAGGGCCCTCATCCATAACCTTGATGCCCCATTGGCCCACGGGGATACCGTGTTCTTCCTTACAGGCGACCTCGCAAGACTGGCAGCCAGTGCAGAATTCATAATCAATCAAAAGGCCGTTCCTCATTTACGCCACCTCCTCTGCATCCTTAACGCCGGAGTTCTGGATATTGAACTTCTCCCAGATTTCCTCCATGTCCGTATCCCAATTGCCATCCACCTTCTTGACGCTGCAGATAGCGCATTTGAAGGGGGCGCCAAAACCGAGCTTT
Organism: uncultured Coriobacteriia bacterium; assembly: GCA_948466335.1. Classification (GTDB taxonomy): domain Bacteria; phylum Actinomycetota; class Coriobacteriia; order Coriobacteriales; family QAMH01; genus QAMH01. Next base: position 58,472 of record CAOKAE010000001.1, read on the forward strand.
CCAACATGGAAGTGGGGGATCAGACTGTTGATGTTGGAACGCCAGACATCGTAGAGTACCGGCTCTTCGGCATCTTTCTCGGGGAACCAGAAGCCATGCTGCGCATGAACGACGCCCTTCTTCACGATGGGAGTCACCTTCGCCTTCATCACGATCTTGCCGAACTGGTTCTCCAGCTCAACCCAATCGCCATCTTTGATGCCGAGGCCCTTCGCGTCTTCGGTATTGATCTCGACCAGCGGGTCGGGATTCATCTCGCGAAGGTAGGGTACCTGCTTGCCCTCAGAGTGGAAATAACAATAGGTCCTGGCGCCGGTCGTCAAAACGAACGGATACTCCTCCATCAGCTCCGGGGTGGAAACGGGGCTGTATTGTGGTTCCTCGTAATAAGGCAACGGATCCTCGCCGAATTTCTGGAACATGGTGGAATAGAGCTCGACACGACCAGTGGGCGTGTTGAATCCAGGGGTCATGTCCGGTCGCAGGTGACCATTCTCGTACTTCCGATAGCTCACATTTCGTTGGCGCGTCACTTCCTTCTTGAGCTCTTCGACCTTGACCGTGTTTCCAAGCCTAAAGTCCTCAACGAATTCGTCGAAGTTGTCATACATGCTGAAGGCCTCTGGCATGCATCGACGACCGAGGTCGTACATGAATTCGAAGTCGGAATGTGTCTCGCCAGCATCTACCGCCTTGTTCACGGAACCGATTACGTTAGGTGAGCCGGCGTAATGATTCAACACCACCGCCTGGTGCTCGGGATAGGCGGCAAGGGGAACAAAAACGTCAGCGCAGGCCATGGCGGTCGGTGTCATCCACACATCCGTGCAGAAGTTGAAATCAAGCTTGGCAATCGCATCATGCCAGCGCTTGGGTTGTGCCGCACATGTACCAGCGAGCAGGTTTGTGGAGCTGATGTAGGCCATCTTGATGGGATAGGGTTTCCCGGTCTCCATGGCCTCGAGCATCATATCTGCCTGGGCATTCAGAATGATGCCCACGTAAGCCGGATACTCTTGGAGGCCGATGATCTTGTACTGCAGCTCGGGACCGAGCTCTGCCCAGCCATAACCGCCCACCACGGCCTCTGCAATGCCGTCATGAGCATCTACGAGAATCTGACCGCCGGGAATATCGATGTTTCCGGTGATTGCCATGAGCGCCAGGATCGAATGGCCCATCTGAACGCCGTTGGCTTTCTGGTCTGTAGCCAAACCCCAAAGGATGGTCGCGTTCTTCGCGTTGGCATACATTCTCGCAGCCTTGTAGATATCCTCTACATCGAGGCCGCAAATCTCAGCGGCCTTCTCGGGCGGCATCTCTGCCACGCGCTCGGCCAGCTCATCGAAGCCATAGCAGAAGCGGTCCACGAAATCATGATCGTACAAATCCTCTGAAATGATGATGTGGAGCATTGCCATGGCCAAAGCGGTATCAGTGCCCGGCCTTAACTGCAGATGACAAGCTGCGCGGGTGGCAAGCCAATTCACCCTAGGATCAATGGATATCAGCTTGGTGCCTCGCTTCATGACGTCAATCAGAGCATGACCGAAGAGACCATCCGGATTGGACGGCAGCGGCTCCTTGCCCCATACGATGGCGACTTCGGGAACCTCATACATCGGATCATCATAACGACCTGGCAGACCACCGGCATAGTCCATCTCCGGATAAGGTGCTCCAAGAACATAGCTGGTGCCAGCAACGCGAGGTGCATAGCACGCATAGCCGCTCTGGGTGTAGCATGCGTTAGGTGTACCAAGCATACGGTGGGCATAGGAACCGCACATGGGGCCGCCCTGCCGCCCCGTTCCACCAAGAACGGTTATGGCCTCGGCACCATATTCCTTTTTGACCTCTGCCACCTTTTCTGCAATCAGATCAAGCGCTTCGTTGTAGGTAATCCGCTCCCACTTGTCCTTACCGCGGTCTTTGGGATCCCGCTTCATGGGATAGAGAACACGGCTCGGGTTATACATGGTGTCGGTCAATGCGAGGCAACGGACGCAGAGCCTTCCCTGGGTAATGGGATGATTCTCGTCGCCTTCGACCTTTTCGACAATGCCGTCTTTGTTCACGTACAATTTCACGCCGCATCCTACTGGATGACAGCCCGGGGGCGAATATGCGGCAGTACGAGTAACGGTGTATTCCCCGTCCTCATATCGCCACGGCTTGCCAATGTCGTCCTTAAACTCCATACGCTCCTCCTTTTCGGTCTGACACGCACTTTTCCTTGCATGGCCATGCAAGGTCCTCAAGGGGGATTATGGGAAGCGAGGCCGCGCTTCGAAATCGTCTATGAAACTGAAATAGAGCCGTAGGTTGATGGTGTGGTTGATTTCATACTGATGGTATGAGCCCCTTATGGGCGCTTTTCACAGATTGGTTCGTTAGTTCACCCAAAGTGTTCAGCGCTGACAATCAAAGCAAGAGAAGGTCGCTTCTGTGATTATCATCTCGGAATGCTTTCGGACACAGGCTGGCTCGACCTCAAAACCTGCATTCTTTCATCGACAAGGCTGATCAACTCCTGCTGGGAATGTATCCCCAGCTTGCGATAGAGCATGTAAACGTGGCTTTTTACGGTAGAGGTGGAAACAACAAATTCCTCCGAGATAAATCGAACGTCCCGCCCTTTCGCCAAAAGACCTAAAACCTCGGCCTGCCGAGGAGAGAGGCCAAATTCGCGCGACATCTCATCCATCATCATGTTCCAGCGCCCGCCTTCTTCAGTAGCTAGAGATACAGCAGGGCTCACGGTCTTTTCTTCTGGAAGCTCCGGAATAAATGGATAGAGGCTATTATCGAGCACTCTCGTCTGAAAATAGCTAATGACAATCGCCGCTGCGCCACATATCCACGGCGCATTCGAAGGGCTTAAGGCACATATTCCCATAACCAGAATGCCCAGCATAACTCCTAATACATAGTATCCACTTTCACGCCCGTACATCCATACCGGAGATAGCTGCTCAAAACGAGTTGTCTCGGTCAGAGCAAGAAGCAATATCATCGCGTATGCAGTCATAAACAGTGCGAAAAGGGAGAGCGAGAGCCATTGCCACTCCACAGGAACGCAAAGAATGCAGAAGACCTCTGCTATCAAGACTGGACCGATTGCCTTCTTCATCGAAGCGCTGTAGGGCGCTTCGGAGTGCCAGAGCAATAGTGCGGATATGATCCCTCCACAGGCGATAGCAATTCCGCAAAAAACAAGATTCGTGCCCACGCCAAATGGAGCCGGGAAGAATGGGGCAAACAACACAATGCCGAGCCCCATTCCCAACGAGAAAAGCGCGTAGAAATTACTCTCGCTTTCGCTATCCTTCATTATGGCTAGACAGTCTTCCCGCGACATAAACACTGAGCTGGAGAATGCAGATTTCCTTAGCAGCCACGCACAGACCAACGAGAATATCGTCGTGAGGCCGTAAACGACAAGCGCAATCCACTCATGAGGATAACGGGGCACAAGCATGTATAATCCCGCCACCACGATGGCAGCTGAGAACACGGCGATCCTTTCGTGCTGGGGAAGGCTGTCAAAAAAGGATAGCCAGAAAACTATAGCCCCGCTCATTGCCAGAGCTGCCCCGAGAATGGCCACAGGGGGAAGCGCAACCCAACATCCAACAAAAAGCGCAAGCCCCATGACAACTGCCCCAATTAGAGTGCGAGTTCTCTTTCCGGGCTTTAGGTAATCATTGCAGCGAGCTGCGGCAAGAAAAATACAGGCGGCAAATAAAAGCAGCAGAGCAACCAGAAAATATGGGGACGTGCCGGTATCTGAAGTGCAGATTATCGTCAGCAGCTCGACCATCGACACGGAAAAGAATAGGACTCCAAGGCATCCGTAGAGCATTAGCCATGCAGAAATGCCCTGGTCATTAGCAGTTTTACCCATGATATCAACCACCGTTCTTCATGGGAGCGTCTTGTGATTATGGAGTTGTAAGGACGACGGCCCTATTATCCAGGCTTCGTATATTTTTCGTCAACTTGATTCTCTGTGTAATCGGCTGCGAATAATTTGCCGGCGAGCTCACGAGCGGCGCGCTCGTGTTCGAGGCGTAGGGGTTAAACGAAGAGAGGGATATCGCCCGCTAGGAAATCCTCGACCGGAGCTTCTGCCGACCCAACAACGATGCAATGGGTTTTGGGGTATTTGCTCGTAAAGGCATCAAAGCCGCCAACTCTCTTTATTCTGCCGCTCTTGACTTCGATGGCGGTTCGAGCAAGCCCATCTTGAATAACGAAGTCAACCTCTTGGTCTCCTTCACGCCACCAGAACACATCGAAATGCTCCTCGCGCTCACGTTTGAGCAGATAGGCCCCAATTGCACTTTCGACTAAGTGCCCACGCAAATCGGGGTCTGTCAAAAGCTGCTCTCGGTTCCTGCCATAAGAGGCCACCATGAGCGAGGTGTCATGAGTTATAAGCCGAGGAGATGACGCTCTCGTTTTCAGAAGCTTCTCCGAGTATTTCTGAAGACCCGTCAAAAGCCCCGCATCAGAGAGAAGGGACAGATAGTGAGCTATTGTCGTCGCGTTACCCGCATCATCTAACTGCCCCATAATCTTGCGATACGAAATCTCCTGGCCCGAATAGGCCGACCCAAGCGTAAACAATGCCTCCATAAGGGCAGGTTTGGTTATGCGATCGAGAGAAATGACATCCTTGAAAACGCTTGGCGCGATAATAGAATCCTGTACGTATTCAAGCCATCGGTCGCGGTCATCTTTGAATCTCGCCGCACCGGGATAGCCCCCAAAGTACAAATAGTCGTCGATAGAGTATCCAAATGCCTCTGCACATTCGTGGTAATACCACTGCGGGCAGTGTATGAGCTCGAAACGCCCCGTAAGCCCCTCACGCATCCCCCTCTGTAGAAGCAAGGACGATGAACCTGTGAGCACAACCGTCAGGTCTATTCCCGTCCTTATATCCTCATCCCACAGACCCTTTACGATGGACGACCATTGAGAAATCAGCTGCACTTCATCGATTATGAGGAGTGCGCGTCCGTCGGTGGCAAGAAACCTAGCCTCCTGCCATTCGCGACGTAGCCAATCCTCTGAGTTCGCGCTGCCCTGCACTGCTTGGGCATAGTGCGACGGCATGGACGCGCCTGCCATGGCCTGACGCACGGCAGTTGTCTTGCCAGTCTGGCGTGGCCCGACGATGATTTGCATCAGGCCTTTAGGTTCGCTAATCCTCTTGGCTATGGTGTTGGCTACATCGCGTCGATAGGAGGGAAGCATCGCGGAAACTCCTTAGCGGATTGTTCGCGTTGAATAGAATTGTACCAGCCATTGAACAAAAATGTTCAGTGACTGAACATTTTTCTCGGATTTTCGGAAGCACGAGATCCGGATTTTCGGAAATGCGGAGAATAGGACGCTATTCGCCGCATAATTTGCGAGGAATAGGTGCGTTCTTTGTCCTAGCGCCCTTCTTTTCTTGTATCACAATTGTGATACGTTTGGCGTATGTCGCAGAGCAAGCGCATGAGAGAGGCCGCCATGAAGCATTCCATGAACATCGATAGGTCAACGAACGAGCTTGAATACAGTGCCATCGATTTTGCCGAAAGCCTAAAAGCAAGCTTCATTGGCGCAGATAAGCCCGCTGATGAGCGCTATGCTCCTCGCATTCTGACCAACGACAAAAGTTCCGGAACCGATGTTCTCTCAATCCTGAAACGCGAACTCGTCGATTGTGTCTCCTTTGATTTCTCTGTCGCCTTTGTCACGGCCGGTGGCATTCAGATACTAGTCGATATTCTCCGCATGATGGAGGCTCGCGGCATACCCGGAAGAATCCTTGTTTCGACATACTTAAATTTCAACGATCCAGCGGCCCTCTCCAAACTGCTTGAGTTTAGCAACATTGAAACGCGTGTCTACCAAGGCGAAATGCATGCCAAAGGTTACTTCTTCAATAAAGAGCAGCTTTCGACAATCGTGATAGGAAGTTCGAATCTCACGCAAAAGGCGCTCACCTGCAACAAAGAATGGAACGTATTGTTCCGGTCCTTTGGTAATGGAGAAATGCTCGGTCAAGTACGCAAGGAGTTTGAGAGCCTTTGGGGTTCCGATGACACTGCCTTGCTGACAGATTCCTGGATTGATAAATATCGTGACTATCTAACTGCAAGTACGCTCAATGCGAGCCCAAAACCGATACAGCAAAAGGCTTTTTCTATAGAAGAATCATCAGCGCTATCTCGGCCCCGTTCTACTAACGAAATTGTTCCCAACAAGATGCAAGCTCGGGCCCTTGAAGCTCTGGCGGTACTTCATGGCAGAAAGGAACATCGCGCGCTTCTCGTTTCGGCAACGGGCACAGGCAAGACGTATCTTTCTGCGCTCGACGTAAGAGCGCGCCATCCAAAACGCGTTTTGTTCATTGCCCATCGCAAGCGCATTCTTTCAACCTCCATGAAGAGCTTCGAACGCGTACTCGGTTCAAGGTACACATATGGCATTTACGGGGAAGGTTCATATTGCGAAGACACGACCTGTGTCTTCGCCATGGCCACAGCTCTTTCGAAGCATCTTGAGGAATTTGACCCGCGCGAATTCGACTATATCATCATTGACGAAGCACACAGGACAGGTGCACAGAGCTATCAAAAGATACTCGACTATTTTGAGCCCCGGTTCTTTTTGGGAATGACTGCAACGCCCTCGCGTACAGATGGCTACGACGTGTATGGCCTATTCAATCATGTAATCGCCTATCGAATCACTCTGCAAGATGCACTCGATAATGAAATGCTTGCTCCTTTTCACTACTTTGGAATCGCCGATTTGGACATTGAGGATGAAGAAACAGATGATTTCTCGCTCTTCGCAAAGCTAACCTCGGAGGAACGAGTGCGTCATGTGGCCGCTATGATCGAGGAGTATTCTGTACTTAAAGAAGGTAGGCGCGGCCTCATCTTTTGCTCCCGAAACGAGGAGGCAGTCGAGCTTTCCAAAAAGCTCAACGTCATGGGCTATCGAACATGCGCTATCTCTGGAGAAACCTCTGAAGATTCGCGAAACAAGACCATTGCTCAACTAGAATCGGGTGCACTCGAGTACATCTTGTCCGTGGACATTCTCAACGAGGGTATCGACATCCCCTCCCTCAACCAAATCATCATGCTACGACGCACAGATTCGACAATTGTATTTACGCAGCAGCTCGGCCGCGGGCTTCGCAAGACAGACGACAAGGAGTACACGCTCGTCCTTGATTTCATAGGAAATTACCAAAACAACTTCCTGATCCCCATGGCCCTTTCAGGCGATAGGACATACAACAAAGACACGCTTCGAAAAGTTGTCAAAGAAGGAAGCACGATTATCCCAGGTGCCTCCACAATCTCCTTCGATGAGATATCTGAAAAGCGCATCTTCAGAGCTCTCGAAGAGGGTCGCTTCAGCGACACGAAGCTCATACGAGGCGAATACGAAAACCTGAAGCAGATTCTCGGACGTATCCCGACCCTCATTGATTTTGATGAAAACGAGGCAATGGACCCTATGATCCTCATCAGGAAATTCGGATCCTATGCGGCTTTCCTGCAAAAGTATGAAGAAGACTATGCTGGAAAATTCGACATCAGAAAGCTTGATGCGCTCAAGTTCATCTCTACGAAGATTGCCAGCGGAAAACGCGCTGAGGATCTTATTGTGCTCAAGAAGCTCGTTGAAAAGAGCGACACAAGCCACTACACATATGAGCCTCGAGATAAAGTGGCAGCAGAGACCATGTCAGTTGCCCGCATGCTCGGAGGCCAATATTCGAAGACGGGGGAGGAGCTCACCGTTTTCGAGAACGGGATATTTGTCCTTGCGCCATGGTTTGCAGGGGCCTTGTCAGACATTTCTTTCCGTGCATCTGTTCTTGATGCCATTGCGTTTGGATTACGCCGAAACGCGCAGTTCTATTCTGAGCTTTACAAAGACACCGACTTCGTCCTATATGAAAAGTACACACGCGAGGAAATATGCCGTCTGCTGCGCTGGGAAAAGGAACCAAATTATCAGAACATCGGCGGCTACTTCTACGATGAAAAGACTAACACCTTCCCAGTGTTCATCGATTATGAAAAAGATCCGACTATCAGCATCACCACACAATATGAAGACAGGTTCATATCGGAAAACAGGCTCATCGCTATCTCGAAAAGCAAACGCACACTAGAATCACCCGAGATTAAGCGCCTCATGAACAATACGACTAATAGAATGCGCTGCTTCCTGTTTATGCGTAAGAATAAGGACGATGCGGACCAGGGCAAGGAGTTCTACTTCCTTGGAGAGATGCATCCAACGGGGGAGTTTAAAGAAATTATCATGGCCGACGGGGCCACAAAAGCTGTCGAGATAGGATACGAGCTCGAAGAGCCAGTGCGTGCAGATCTATACGATTATCTGACGACGAACCTGGATGAGTAGATATAAGCTAAATGGTTTTCGTCTTCTTTATCGCCTCAATAACCTCTTCGTCTGCCGCCAACCACCCTACGCTATCGAGCTCGTCAGCGCCGAGCCAGCGCGCGTCGCTATGCTCGAGCAGCTTCATCTCGCTCTTGAGCTTACAGATGTAGCAGTGCATGGTCATCGCGAATTCGGGATAGTCGTAGTCAACCGTAATGAGTAGCGGACCCACCTCAATGGTCGCGTCAAGCTCCTCGTGAATCTCGCGCACGAGCGCCGCTTCGGGCGCCTCGCCCGGCTCGATCTTGCCACCGGGAAACTCCCAGCTACCAGCGTAGCTGCCATACCCACGCTGCGTCGCAAGTATCTTGTCCTCGTGAACGATGATTGCCGCTACCACTTCGATGTGCTTCATAGATTCGGTCCTTTGTTTCACGATATCTACGGTGAAAGTGCTTATCTTATTGTCTATTGATTCGATATTTCCTGTGCCGGCTCGTAGAGGGAGCTGTCGCCTCGATAACCCCATCATCCAGAAGCTCTCTCGTGCGGCTGCGGATTTGGTTAGTGGTGAGATTACTTTGCTCCGCCAATTCGTGTATCGACATTTCCCCATGCTCTAGTAAAAGGGAGACAATCGTAGCTTGGCCTACATCTCTTTTTGATCGTTTCCTGCCTCCAGCAACTGGACGAAATAGCACAACACGAAAATGGTCGATTGCCGGATGAAACTCCGGTTTCGGTAATTGGCGAGATAGCATCTCGTTAATCATGAGAAGAATGCCTGTTCCGTTGCCCTCCGCAGGCGACCCCGCACTGCTGGGGAGCTTGGATATAGACGTTAGCCGCATCAGAGTCGCGTTGCGGCAACACGACCTCCCATCCGTAAGATTCGACCGAGATTTACCGCCCCAAAGGCCGCCCGGATTGACGATCTCAATGCGATTTTCATAGATATCCACAGAAATCGCTTCGCCGTCATATCGGCTGTCGTAGTCTCTGTGAATCAAAGCATTGGCAATCGCCTCGCGCAAAACGAGCTCTGGAATCTCGAGCTCATCAACTCTGCCCGCACCCCTTACGGTGGAAACTCGCCTAAGGTTTTTTGCTATAGCCGTAATTGCATCTTCGAGCATTTCACCGATTGTGCCCTCGCAAAGCGTTCGGTCAAGAAACCTAGTGACCCCGTCAGTCGATTTCTCCGTTCCCGCATGTACCGCAACATCAATATGGAGCTTTGGATAAAACTGCTGAGGATAATAACCGGCTGAGAGAAGGCCGGCCTTTGTCACATTCTGCTCACCATCTATGTAATTCAGTCTTTGAAGTTTTGTGACAGTATCTTTCGCGCCATAAAGAGCGCGCGGTGCGACTTGCTCAGCTTTTGAGAATGTCTGCTCATAAAGCGCTTCGTCTAAGTCCCTGATACTGGCTCGTGGAACCAGACTTCGATCGGCATCTGTATTTACACATGCATTAGAAAGGGAGAAAACCTCATTCGCAGACAGGGGGATATCCGCATCATCTACACGCTTGTAGCTACCCCCTTGCATTCCGCGATCGGTGATAAAGCACGGCTTATTCGAGGGATCAAGCTCGTCAACATCGACTACTAAGAGCTGAGCCCCCTCAAATTCTTGATGATCAAGCGTATAGTGTGGAGGATTAGTAAGACGTCCTTTGCATCCCCCATCACCAATGCCAGATATGAATTGATCCCGAACTTTATATAAATCGAAATCACATACAGGCGTGAAGCCTTCCTTCTCACTAAGGCCAAGGAGTATGAGACCGCCTTCAGTATTGGCAAAAGCACTAACTGTTTCCCATATGTCTTTCGAGATTCCCCGAGCGCATTCTTTTACTTCGCAGCACCCATCATCCCTTCCCTGTTTGCGAAGGCGCGCAACCGTTGTCTCGATTCTGCTTTCAGTCACCGCGTCTCTCTTTCACTTGTTTTTTTCTCTTTGAAATTGTCAGTGATTGAATAATTTTTACAAATGATATATGAAAATACAAGTCTTACATATAATTAGATTCCCAATAAAGAAGTTTTAACACATTGGTAGTGATACGAATTGACATAGAAAATCAATCACTCATGATTTTCTCTTATCACTTGTTTTTTTGAAGAAAAATTACAAGTGATGCTGAAAAATTACAAGTGATTCTGCGAATTCTACGTCGTGCCCATGGCACCAGTCGCTATTGCTTCGATGCGCTTTATAAAGTCAGTCTCTAGCTGCCTTCAAGCTCGCGGGCGGACGCGGTAGGTCACACCCAGCTCATCGCAAAGCTCCTGGCATGCCCCTTCCTGCTCGTGGGTAATCGTGCCACCCACCGTCGTCATCGTCACCGTGGGCACATGCGCGCTAGCACACCGCGCGAACTCGAGCATCGCGGGATGGGCCTTGTCGCCAAACCTGCTGCGGGTCAGCATAAGATACTCGTCAGCATCGGGGCTGTTGAGACTCACCGACACCGCATCGATAAGACCTTCGAGCTCGGGCGTGATGTCGCGTCCGGCAATGAGCGAGCCCTGGCCATTGGTGTTGATGCGCACGGGCAACGCGCTGTTATCCTTCACCCAGCATGCGACATCCTTGAGCACGTCGAAAGCCTCCATGGGCTCGCCGTAGCCGCAGAACACGAGCTCGGAGTAACGACCGAGGTCAAGCTGGCGCAGCTCCGCAATGACCTCACCTGCCGTGGGCTCATGTTCGAGCCACAGCACGTCGTGTCCGTTGACCGTGTCGCCTTCGTCACGAATGCAGAACGTGCACCGACATGGACAGCGGTTGGTGAGGTTGACGTATAGCGTGTCGCCAATCTCGTACAGAATGTTCATTGCCTTGGTCATCGGATGGCTTGCCTCGTCTCATACTCGCTACAAAATGCTAGGGAAAGGATATCCCTTCAGCTTGCTGACGAAAATCATAAGATTGCGGCACCTTCAGTCAAAGCTAGTGGCAAAAAAGCACGCTTTGTGACGCATCCCATGTGCCACAAACATGCGGTTCTTGGCGCGATAGTCAAAAAAGTACACTTGTGGCACATGGCGCGGGTCACAAGTGCATGTTCTTTGCCATCACCATCTGGCCTTGCGCCACAAGTCGCAATTTGTGGCGCAAGCCTCCGGCTTCTCGCCTTGCTCCGCCCAAGCTGCATGCAGAAGAGCCGCGGGCATGACACCCGCGACCCTTTAGACTTGAGGAGATTTCTCGACTCCGCTTTGCTTCGCTCGAAATGACATTGGGCCGCCACTCCCGTCGAAATGACAGAGGACGACACTCCGCGCCGCTCGAAATGACGGTGGGCCGCCGCCTCGCTCGGAGCCCCTACAGATCGATGTACCAGACGCGCTCGGTGTCGACGGTCGCCTCGAGCTCGCGGCGCACGTTGGCGGGAACCGGCTGGTTGAGGTTAATCAGCACCTCGACCAGGGGATGCTCGGCGTCCTTGGCGATTTGCATGGACTCGACGTTGATGTCGGCATCGCCAAACACCGTGCCGATCTTGCCAATCTGGCCGGGCTTGTCGGCATACTCGAGCACCACGAAGTCCTTCATCGGCACGAAGTCAACGGGCAGCCCCATGAAGTTGACGATGCGCGGCATGTCCGAGGTCATATCGCGCGTGACGCTGATGGAGTACTCCTCGTCACCGCACGATGCCACGATCTCGATATAGCTCGGATAGCTCTCGGACAGCGGGTCGGTGGCGGTCTCCACGACGATGCCACGCTGCTCGGCGATGTAGTTCGCATTGATGATGTTGACGGAAACCTCGCTGTTGAAGGTTACGCCGCCAGCCAGAGCCGCGGTACCCAGAATCGCCGGGTCGGTCTCCGCAATCTTGCCGCAGGCCGTCACCTTCAGCTTGTCGATGCCGCCACCGACGACCTGCGCTAGAATCTCGCCGCCACGCTGGGCGACGGGGATGAAGTACTTGAGCTGCGCCATGACGTCGGCCGGAATGCGCGCGGCGTTCACAGCCGTAGCAACGGTCTTGCCCTCGAGACCGGCGATGACGTACTCGGCAATCTGCGTTGCGGCGCGAATCTGGGCCTCCTTGGTGGACGCGCCCAGGTGCGGGGTGATGACAGCGTTGTCGAACTTGTGGATGGGCGAATCGGAAACGGGCTCGTTCTCCCACACGTCGATGCCGGCACCGGCCAGATGGCCGTTCTCGAGCGCGTCGGCGAGCGCGTCGAGGTCGACCAGGCCACCGCGAGCCACGTTGAGGACGATGGCACCCTCGGGCATCTCGGCCAGCTGCTTGGCGCCGATCATGCCCGTGGTCTCGGGAGTCTTGGGCATGTGCAGGGTGATGAAGTCGGACTGCTTGCACACCTCGTCGATGTCATCGAGCAGCGTGATGCCGTAGTGAGCCGCACGCTCGGGCGGGCAGTACGGATCGTAGCCAATGAGCTTCATGCCAAAGGCGGCGGCACGCTCGGCGACCAGAAGGCCCACGTGACCGGTACCGAAGATGCCGAGCGTCTTGTCCTGGAGCTCCTTGCCCGTGAACTTGGAGCGATCCCACTTGCCCTCCTTCATCGAAGCACTCGCGGCCGCGGTGTTGCGCGCGGTGGCGAGCATGAGGGCCATGGTTTGCTCGGCGGCAGACACGACGTTGGACAGCGGGGCATTGCACACGATGATGCCGCGCTCGGTCGCCGCCTCGCGATCGATGTTGTCGACGCCCACGCCAGCGCGTCCGATGATCTTGAGGTTCTTCCCGGCCTCGATGACCTCGCGCGTGACCGTCGTGGCCGAGCGCACGATGAGCGCATCGTACTCGGGAATCAGCTCGACAAGCTCCTCGGGGGTGGTGTCGGGCTTGAACGTGACTTCGTAGCCGGCATCTTCGAGGACGGCGATGCCCGCTGCGTTAAACTTTTCCGGAATGAGGACCTTCACGGTGGACTCCATTTCTCCTGCCGATATTGACCGAGTAATATAGCACACTAAAGTGCCGTATGCTGTATACATATATAGTTACATTACCGCGCATCGAATGTATCAAATGCTACATCTGAACACTTGAAAGGACGATTCATGGCCTCATCATACGACGTCATCGTCGATACTCCCAAGTACCACCTTCAGGGGAAGGCGAAGCTCGAGCTCAAGGGCGATGCTGCCTGGGCACAGCTCGACATCACCGACTGGGGTTCGCTCGAGGGCGAGGGCACACGTGACGGCAAAAACTTCGTCGTATCCGGTGTCGCGCATATCGAAGGCAAGGACATCGAGTTCACCGCGCATGGCGCCACGTGGGCGAACAGCATCGACGTCAAGGCCCAGACGAGCATTGGCGAAGTCGTCATCTACGGCACGATGACCGGGTACTCCGCCGGTGACGTGGTAGGCAACGACGCCGGCTTCGCGGGACGTTGGGCCGACGTCCAGTAAGCGCAGGTTCCCGTAAGCCATAACCTGCGCAAACACGGGCGTTTTGCTTGCATAGCACACGGTCACGATATATCCTCAACAGCAATTCCGCTCCAGAGAAAGGTCGATCATGTCAACTGATTTCATCGCCATCGGGCAGCGCATCCAGGGCATTCGCGAGGCCTGCGACGTCACGCGCGAGGATATGGCAGCCGACCTCGACGTCGATCTGGAGACCTACACCAAGTGGGAGGAGACCGGCGCCGACGTGCCCATCTCGGCCATCTATCACATGGCCAACCGCTTCGGCATCGAGTTCACCGAGATCCTGACGGGCAAGTCGGGACACCTCGACACCTTCCATCTCATCAAGGCGGGCGAGGGTCGCGAGGTCGACCGTATCCCCGGCTACCACTTCGAGGACCTGGCCTGGCGCTTCACGCAAAAGGACTTCCAGCCGCTGCTCGTCACGCTCGACCCCCACGACGAGCCCGCTGAGCTCGTCGACCACCGCGGCCAAGAATTCAACTACATCCTCGAGGGCTCCATCGTCTTCACCTTCGACGACCGCGAAATCATCCTCGATGCGGGCGATTCCATCTTCTTCAATCCGGAGCACATGCACGGGCAGCGCTGCAACGGCGACGTACCCGCCAAGTTCCTCACCATCATCAGCGAATGAGACAAATGTGTCTGACCAATTTGTCTCATTAACGACAGGAACCAGCAAGGAAAGAACAGGAAAGACCGTGGACTACATACTCAAGAAATACTGCCCCCGCATCGAGTTCGACTCCTACGAGGACTTCTATGAGAACTTCCGGATAGAGGTGCCCGAGAACTTCAACTTCGCCTACGACGTCGTTGACGAGTGGGCGCGCGTCGAACCCGAGAAGAAGGCCCTCGTGTGGATCAACGACGCCGGCGAGGAACGTACCTTCACGTTCACGGACATCTCGCGTCTCTCGAACCGCGCGGCCAACGCGTTTTGGCAGCTCGGCATCCGCAAGGGCGACGTCGTCATGATGATGCTGCGCCGCCGCTGGGAATACTGGGTGTGCGCGGTGGCGCTCGCCAAGATCGGTGCCTCGATCATCCCCGCGACCATCCAACTCACCTCGAAGGACATCGCCTACCGCGCGAATTCCGCCGACGTGAAGATGGTGATTTGCGTTGACGACGACTACGTGGTCGAGCAGGTGGAAGGCGCGCTGCCCAACGCCGCGAGCATCAAGGACAAGGTGCTCGTCGCCGGCACGCACGAGGGTTGGCTGTCCTTCGACGAGCTCATCGAGGGTGCGAGCGACGAGTGGGAGCGCCCCACGGGAGACGCCGCCACGTCCATCGACGACATAATGCTCATCTACTTCACGAGCGGCACGACCGGCAACGCCAAGGCCGTCGAGCACAGCTTCAAGCACCCGCTGGGCCACATCCTCACCGCCAAGTACTGGCAGCAGGTGCGCGAGAATCACCTGCATATGTCCGTGACCGACAGCGGTTGGGCCAAGTTTGGCTGGGGCAAGATCTACGGCCAGTGGATCGCCGGCGCGACGATCTTCTGCTACGACATGGACAAGTTCATACCTGCCAAGCTGCTGCAGGTCATGCAGGACTACGACCTCGCGACGTTTTGCGCGCCGCCCACCATGTATCGCTTCATGCTGCAGGAAGACGTCTCGGCCTACGACCTCTCGTCCATCGAGAACTTCGCGACCGCGGGCGAACCCCTCAACGGCGAGGTGACCATCCAATGGGAGAAGCTCACGGGTAAGAAGATCCGCGAGGGCTTTGGCCAGACGGAAGGACCCGTGCTGCTAGCCACCTATCCGTGGATCGAGCCACGCCCCGGTTCCATGGGCAAGCCGAGCCCGCTGCTCAACATCAAGCTCCTCGATGATGACGGCCGCGAAGTCGACGATGGTAGCGAAGGTGCTATCTGCGTCACGGGCCTCAAGGAAGCCTATCCGCCGGGCCTGTTCGTGGGCTACTACAACGAGCCCGAGCGCACGGCTGAGGCCGTGGGTGGCGAGTACTACAACCTGCACGACATGGCGTGGCGCGACACCGATGGGTACTGCTTCTTCGTGGGTCGCAACGACGACGTCATCAAGTGCTCCGGCTACCGCATCGGCCCCTTCGAGGTGGAAAGCGCGCTCGTGGCGCATCCGGCTGTCGTCGAGTGTGCCGTCACCGCCGCTCCCGACCCGGTGCGCGGCAAGGTCGTGAAGGCGTCCATCATCCTCGCGAAGGGCTACGAGCCGAGCGACGAACTCACCAAGGAGCTGCAAGACCACGTCAAGCACACGACGGCGCCGTACAAGTACCCGCGCATCGTGGAATATGTCGATGACCTGCCCAAGACCATCGGTGGCAAGATCAAGCGCAAGATGATCCGCAACGCCGACGGGGTTACGGACTAAGCTCAGATTGAGGGCTGGCTCTCAATCTGAGCTTGTCCTCCACGGTTAAATTGGCTAGTCGTTCGCCAGAGCGATCTTGCCGGTGCGGATCATTTCCCTGATGCCGTAAGGGCTCAGAAGCGTCTCGAAGGCCTCGAGCCTTCCGGCTGTCTCGGTCAGCTCGATGATGAGCGAGTCGCTTGCTCCACCGTCGATCTTGGCCCCGAAGTTCTTCGCAAGCTCGATGATCTCACCGCGCTTCTCGGGAGGCACATCCACCTTGAAGAGCACGAGTTCGCGCTCGATGTGGTCCATGTCGGTGAGGTCGGTCACCTTGTACACGTTGATGAGCTTGTGGAGCTGCTTGGTCACCTGCTCGACGATATGCTCGTCGGCGTCGACCACCATGGTCACGCGGCTACGCACGTCTTCCTCGGTATTGCTGACGGCCAGCGATTCGATGTTGAAGCCACGGCGTGAGACGAGGCCGGCGATGCGGGCCAGCACGCCCGGCTTGTTGTCGACCCATACCGAAAGAACACGCGACATGGCTACTCCTCGTCTCGCAGGTCTGAAACGCCCTTGGCCGAGCCGTCGCACGCGTCCTTGGGATACACGTCCTCGTCGCTCGTGATGGGAATCCACAGAAGCGACGGCTCTTCGTCCGCAAGCCATTGCCGCATGGTCGCCTCGAGCTCCGACGGGGTTTCGGCCTTGCGCCCGCTCCACCCATAGGCGCAAGCCAGCGCGACGAAATCGGGATTACCGGTGAACAGCGTCTGGCTATAGCGCTCGTCGTGGAACTGTTCCTGCATCTGGCGCACCATGCCCAGGCAGCTATTATCGAGCAACAACACCTTGACCGGCAGGTCGTTCTCGCGAATCGTGGCCATCTCCTGGATGTTCATCTGGATGGAGCCATCGCCCGTGATGCAGATGACGCGGCTGCGGGGCAATCCGAGCTGGGCACCCATGGCCGCCGGCAGACCGAACCCCATGGTTCCCGCACCGCCGCTTGACGCGAAGCTGCGCGGCCTCGTGGTGTGGATGAGCTGGCTCGCCCACATCTGGTGCTGGCCCACGTCGGTGGTGAAGATGGTGTCGCGATCCTTCGTGAGCTCGTCCAGGAGCATCATCACCTGCTCGGGGCGAATCGTCTGCTCGTCGCGCATGATGCGATGGGGCTGCTCGCGCTTCCATTGCGCGATGCTCTCGAGCCATGCGGTGGTTTGCGGTTGCGCGCCATCCTTGCGCAGCTCCTCGATGAGGGAGCCGAGCACCGTCTTCACATCGCCCACGATGGGGATGTCGGCGTGGTGGTTCTTGCCTATCTCGGCGGGGTCGATGTCGATGTGTATCACGCGCGCATGCGGCGCGAAGGCCTCCGCATCGCCTGTCGAGCGATTCGCGAAGCGCGTGCCCACGGCTAGCACGAGGTCGCTTTGATGCATCGTCTCGTTGGCGGCCGGCAGACCATACATGCCGAGCATTCCCAGGTTGAGCGGGCTATCCTCGGGAAAGCCGCCCTTGCCGGTGAGGGTGGTGGCGACGGGAATCTGCATGGATTCGGCAAGCTGCGCGAGTTCGGGCGTGGCACCCGAGGCGATGACACCGCCTCCCGCGTAAATGACGGGACGCTTCGCCTGCTCGATGGCATGGGCCGCCTGCTTCACCTGCCTGCTATTACCCTTGTAGGTGGGCTTGTAGGATTGGAGCCTGACCTCGGCGGGATAGCTATAGGCAACGTCGAGCTCGCGGGCGAGATTGCTCGGGATATCGATGACCACGGGACCCGGACGGCCCGTCGAGGCGATGTGATAGGCCTGGGCGACGGTGGCGGGGATTTCCGCCGCGCTCTTGACGAGATAGCTGTGCTTGACGATGGGGAGCGTGATGCCCGTCATGTCCGACTCCTGGAACGCGTCGCTGCCCAGCGCGTCGGTGGGCACCTGACCGGTGATGACGACGAGCGGGATGGAGTCCATGTAGGCGGTGGCGATGCCCGTGACGGTGTTGGTGGCACCGGGGCCGCTCGTGACGATGACGGTACCCGGCTTGCCGGTAGCCCGCGCGTAACCATCGGCTGCATGCACGGCGCCCTGCTCGTGACGCACGAGGACGTGGTCGAGCTTGCTGCTATCGTAGAGCGCGTCGTAGATGTCGAGGGCATGGCCGCCGGGGTAGCCGAAGACGGTTTCGACGCCGGCATCCTCGAGTGCGCGAATGAGGCACTGGGCTCCGTTCATCTTCGTTTCGTTGCGCTTGCTCATCGCGATACCGTCGTTTCCCTCGTCATTGGGCTTTGATAGCGTAATTACCTATTCTACGCGAGGAAGAGCTCGTTGACGACGAGCATCACGGCCGCCACGGCGAGCAAACCCGAGAAGATGAAGCGCAGCGTGCGTTCGGGCACGCGCGAAACGAGCTTCGCGCCCAGCACGGCG
This sequence comes from uncultured Coriobacteriia bacterium, assembly GCA_948466335.1. GTDB lineage: Bacteria > Actinomycetota > Coriobacteriia > Coriobacteriales > QAMH01 > QAMH01. The sequence goes on from CAOKAE010000001.1 coordinate 77,150, forward strand.
CCGGGAATCGCACCCACGCATAGCATGATACCCGCCAGGTAATCGATATGGCCGAGCATGGCCTGCTGGATGACGCCCGGGATTGCCAGGATGATGATGGCGATGAGCGAGGTGCCCGAGGTGTTCTTCATGGGGATGCCGAGCCACGCCGTCATGAGCGGCACCATGATGAAGCCGCCGCCCACACCCACGTAGCCCGAGGCGAAGCCCGCTATCAGGCCGATGACGATGCCAAGGGCGACGTTGCGTGCCGCGAGCGCGGGGGCCGCGGGGCATGATACGCGAGGGTCTGTCCCCTCATTGTCGGGCGGCGTTGAGTCGGGGGTCTGTCCCCTCATTGTCGCCTGCGCTGAAGTGCGGGGGTCTGTCCCCCTCTTATTGCCGCCCATGCGAAGCGCTTTGCTGAGCATGGTGAACGCCGAATACGCGATGATAACCGCCGCCACGAGCATGATGAGCCACGCCGGTGATATCGATCCCAGATACACGCCAGCAGACGAGGTGATAGCGCCCGCCACGCCAAGGATGATGCCGAGCTTGGGAATGCAGGTACGCGAGCGAATGTGCGCAACGGCACCCGCAAGCGAGATGGGGATGATCGCGAAGAGCGAGGTCGCCGTGGCCATGAAGGCGTCAAGTCCGTAGCCCAGGCGCAGGACGGGAATGATGATGGTGCCGCCACCGATACCGAGCAATCCCGACAGCACGCCGATGCCGAGGCCCACGACGATGAGCACAATGGATGTGATTACGAGCTCCATGTCACCATGATAAATGAGACAGATTTGTCTGACCAATCTGTCTCATTATTTGACGGTACTTGTCAAACCCTGCATTAGATGAGGGCCATTTGCTCCGCACAGGTGCTATACCAATGGCCGGCGTTGGAGGGACAGTACGTAGCAGCGGCCTCGCGCGTGAGATAGCCGCCGTACAACGACCCGCCGAGCGCGGAAACGACCCTGTTGATGCCCTCTTCCCATGAGCCGAAGCTGTAGCTGCCGTATCCCCATGCGTTGTGCGAGCGGAAGCACGCAGCACCCTTGCTGCTCTCGACATAGGAGATGGCCGGTGCCCAGCGCGGGTCGACGCCGTTATCCCAGGCGGCAGCCGCGTAGTACTCGCCCGTGCCGGCCATGGGCGAACCCGAGAGGTACGCGTCGATGCGCGGTGCCCAGCTATCGACGAAATCGGCCTTGTCAGCCGACCATCCCACATGGGAGGCGCTTGCCGACGATGCCGCGCTGCTTGCCGCGCTTGCAGCCTGCTTTTCCTCGGCGCTGGCCGAGGAGGAGTTGATGACGTACTGGTTTGCCTGCTGCTCGGCGGCCTGCGCCGCGGCGGCCCGTGCCGCCACGCGCTCGCGAGCCTCGCGGGCCTGCTGCAGCGACGCGAGTGCGTCCTGCGCCGCCTGGTCCGCGCCCGCCTTGTCGCTTTCGAGCTGCTGCCTGGCGTTCTTGAGCTCGGATTCCATCTGGATGGCGTTCTGGATTTCCGCCGTGTTGTACTCGAGGATCCAATTGTAGGAATCGACGATGGCCAACATGTCGGTGACGCTCGTGGACTCGAGCAGCATCATGAGGATGCTCGACGAATCGTACTCGTACTTGTAGAGCGCCCGCACGCTCTCGTCGGAGCGCTCGCGCTGTGCGGGGAGCTTGGCTTCGAGCTCGGCAATGCGGGCGTCGAGCTGCGCTATCTCGGACGCAAGCTCCTCCTGGCGCGAGATGGCGTCGTTATAGGCATCGGCGCTCGACTTGACCTGCGCCTCGAGCTCTTCTGCTTCTTCGTCTGCGATGGATGTCTGCACAAACCCGCTGCCGACAAGGCCGAACACCAGCGCGATTAGGGATGCAAGCGCCAGGACGATGCCTCGGTTGAGTGCGTGTTGCAGCAAAAGGTGACCTCATTTACGCTTCGTTTACGTGCATGTGGCATATCACTTTAGCGTAAGCCCGTGACATGCTCAAAAGCCATCACATTCCCTACATATCCCCTTCACAACTGCTGTTAAGGTGTTCGCGAACATTCCCGTCCCACTAGAAGGCGCTTCGTCGATAGTTTTGTCATTTCGGTCGAAATGGCAGGTGAGAACAAAAAGGCGCCCGCGCAATGCGGACGCCCCTCGTGATGTGTCAGGGGGTCAGGCACCGTGACACATCGCCTCCTTACCTGTGCTTATTTGTTGTTGGCCTCGAACTCGCTCATGAAGTCGACGAGAGCCTGGACGCCCTCGATGGGCATGGCGTTGTAGATGCTGGCGCGCATGCCACCCACGCTGCGATGGCCCTTGATGTTGGCGAAACCAGCCTCGGTCGCCTCGGCGATGAACTTCTTGTCGAGCTCCGCATCGCCGGTGACAAAGGGGACGTTCATGATGGAGCGGTCCTCGGGCACGACGGTGCCCTTGAAGAGCTCACTCTGGTCGAGGAAATCGTAGAGCAGCTTGGCCTTGGCCTCGTTGCGCTCCTTCATGGCCTCGAGGCCGCCGAGCTCCTTGATCCACTTGAACACGAGGCCGCACACGTAGATGCCATAGCACGGCGGCGTGTTGTAGAGGCTGCCGGCATCGGCCTGCGTCTTGAGGCGCAGCATGGTGGGCACGCCGGGAAGGTCGTCCGGGATGAGGTCCTCGCGCACGATGACGATCTGCACGCCGGAGGGGCCGACGTTCTTCTGCGCGCCTGCGTGGATGAGGCCGTACTTGCTCACGTCCACGGGCTCGGACAGGAACATCGAGCTCTGGTCGGCCACGAGGACGTGGCCCTTGGTGTTGGGCAGCTCGTGGATGCGGTTGCCGTGGATGGTCTCGTTCTCGCACATATAGACGAAGGAGGCATCGTCGCGGATGTCGAGATCGGAGAGGTCGGGGATGCGCGAGAAGTTATCATCCTCGCCGCTGGCCACGACCTTGACGTCGCCCAAAATCTGGCCTTCCTTGAGGGCCTTCTTCGACCAGCTACCGGTGACGATGTAATCGGCCTTGCCGTTGGTAGCAAGGTTCTGAAACAGCGACGCGAAGATGAGCGAATCGCCGCCCTGCAGAAAGAGCACCTTGTAGTTATCGGGGATGTCGAGCAAATCGCGCAGGTCTTGCTCGGCCTCGGTGATGATCTTGGTGAATTCGGGAGAGCGATGACTCATCTCCATGACGGACATGCCGCAACCCTCGTAATCGAGCATCTCGTTTGCGGCCTGTTGCAGGACCTCCTCGGGGAGTACCGCCGGACCGGCGGAAAAGTTGTACACGCGTGCCATGTGAGTCAGCTTCCTTTCAACCTGAATATGCGAGCGGACTTGCAGTTTAAGCAAGTCCGCTTTCACATCATAGCAGGTTGTGACTGGCGCGAATGTAGCATTACGCACAAATGGCCAGATGGGCACCCGCGCGAATACCATGGGACGCGATCACTCGCGCCCCATGCCGCGCTACCTCTAGGCGTTGACGATGGGCCTGATGATGCCGTAGCCGCCGTTCTTGCGATGGTAGATGACCTGGACCTGATGGGCATCCTGGTCGAAGTAGACGAAGAAGTCATGGCCGAGCAGGTCGGTCTGCACGAGGGCGTGCTCCTCGGTCATGGGCTCCATCTCGACTTCCTTCAGGCGTACGAGCAGATCATCGTCTTCCTCGGGCTCGGTGGGAATGACATCGGGGATGTCGAGCTCTTCGGGCTGGAGGTGACGGATGGTGCTCCTGCCGCCGCGACGCTCGACGAGACGCGTCTTGTACTTGCGCAGCTGGCGGGCGACCTTGTCGGAGGCCAGGTCGATGGCCGCGTACATGTCCTCGGCGGATTCTGCCACGCGGATGACGGCGCCCTTGGCGTTGACCGTGACCTCGCAGATGGCGTTGAGCGAGATGGCCGGGTTCTTCTCGGTGCGCAGGACGACTTCGGCGTCCATGGCGGCGCTATCGAAGACCTCGAGCGAGCGGGCGATCTTCTCGTCGACGTAATCCTTGATGGCAGGGGTGACGTTCATCTTTCGCCCTGAAACTGTAATAGCCATGATAAACCTCCTTGATCGTGGGCTGACTCGTTCTACTCGTCGCCGGATTGCTGGCCCGCATCCTCCTCACCTGGGTCTTCCGGCGTGTCGGGATTGGGTTCGTCCGGGTTTTCGGGAGCGGGTTGCTCGCCAACGCCGAAGGCCTTCGCCGGCAGGGCTGCCAGGTCGGTCTTGCCCGCAAGCAGCGTGTCTCCGTCGGAGCCCAGCCACTTGGTCGCGATGACGCGCATGACGCCGTTCTCGTTGATGGTCTTGATGGCGGCGTTGACGCCGCTCGAAAGCGCGGAGCTCTGCGTGAGGGTCACCGCGTAGATGGGCGTGACGCAATCTGCGCCGAGGAAGCCCATGCGGATGACGTTCTCGTAGTTGCGCGCGAAGTAGTCGCCGATGACCGCATCGGTCACGAGGAACTTCTGCTCGCCGTTGCTGAGCGCGTCGAACGCGGCCTGCATGGTGGGCATGGCGACGACCTTGTCGATGCCCAGGAGCTCCTGCACCTTGCTTGCGGCGGTGGTTTCGGCCTGGACGAGGATCTTGGCGGTACCGGCGTTGGCCTGCGCCGCGACGTCCTCGATGGAGACGGGGCGATTGGTGCTCAGGCAGAACAGCGAGAGGCCGTCGGTCAAGTAGGGATCGCTGTAGGTGACGAGGTCGCCCGTGCCGGACTTGGTGAGCCCGAGCGCGACGTCGACCTGCTTGTTGCTGAGCGCGAAGCGGCCACTCGAACCCACGTCGATGATCTGCATGCGCAAGCCCAGCTCCTGGGCCACGGCCGCGGCGACGTCAACGTCGATGCCCACGGTCTGGTTGCTAGAGTTGGTGCCACCGTAGGGGGAGTTGCTCGTGTTGATGCCGACAGTGAGCACGCCCTCGGTGATGGTTGCCGAGGCATCCAGCTTGGGCGTGAGGTTGCTCTCGACCTGGGTTTTGGTCTGAAGCTGGCATGCGGACAGCCCGATCACGGCGAGCATGCAGGCGACGAGCGCCATGGCGATTGCGGATATTCCCTTGTGCTTGATTTGCTTTGCGAACATCTTGCTCCGTTTGTCATGGGCCAGTGGAAGCGCTCCTCCCAACTGACCTGGTTTTTGACCCCACACTCGCATACAGAAACTTTTGCCTGATACTATCTCACTACTCATTTTCTCGCCCGGGCCACCGTATGTGACCTTAACGGACGGTACGTCTTACCCCTAAGATGCGCCATGCTCACGTCCGGGAAACCCCGTACGCTTACGTGGATCCTTTCGACCGCATCTGCCTTGGACTAGAGCCGTTTTACCAGCTCGCAACCACAGACTTGGGAGGAGCACATCTAGTGTATCACGCAGCAGATAAACGCGTGCGCTAGATTCTCCGCAAAACAAAACAATGATGGACCTTGGCGTGACGCTCGAAATCCAACGGTATGGTCTTGTCGGTGATGTCCACAACCTGCACGCCCGCGCGCTCGATCGTCTCACGATCGAGCTTGAATCCACGCAGATTACACGAGAAGACAGCGGCACCGCCACGGGTCAACAGTCGGCTCACGCCGATGAGCAGTTCCGCATGGTCGCGTTGCACGTCCCATCCGCGTTGGCGCATCTTCGCGGAATTCGAGAAGGTGGGAGGGTCGACGAAGATGAGGTCCCAACGCATCTTGGTGTGCCGCGTCTGGGTGACCCATTCGACGCAATCGGCGCGGATGAACTCCTGATGGCCGTTCATGAGGCCGTTGAGCTCCATGTTGCGCTCGCCCCATTGCAGGTAAGTGTTCGAGAGGTCGACGCTCGTCGTGAACTTCGCCCCGCGTGCGGCGGCATAGACGCTGGCCGTGCAGGTGTAGGCGAAGAGGTTGAGGAAGCTCTTGCCCGCGGCGAGCTTGCCGACCAGCTCGCGCGTGTCGCGATGGTCGAGAAACAGGCCCGTGTCGAGATAGCTCGCGAGGTCCACCTCGAAGAGCAGTCCGTTCTCCTGCGTGACGAGTGCCCCTGACCGGGCAAATGAGACAGATGTGTCTGACCAAACTGTCTCATTTCTTGCGTACTGCGAGCCGCCCTTGGCCCGAACGCGGCGCTTCACGAAGATGTCGTCCGCGGGAACGTCGAGCACGACGCTCGCGATGTTGAGGGCGTCGGCCATGCGGCGCGCGGCCTTGCCGACATCGATGTTCTTGGGGGGCGCGTACTCGGCAACGTGCACGAGGCGTCTGCCCGCATCTGCGCCCGCGCCCTCGTAGAGGTCGATGGCCATGTTGTAGTCGGGTAGATCGGCATCGTAGACGCGAAAGGCCGAGACCTTGTTCTTGGTCGCCCATTTGCGGCGCTGCTTGAAGACCTTGTTGAGACGGTCGGCAAATTGCTGGGCACCCGCGTCGTAAACCGCGATGTCGCAATCGCGCACGTTCGCCTGCGTCCGTTGCCCCGCACTCGCATGCAGGTCGAAGAGCGCGATATCGCAGGGAGCAGAGCCGTTCATGCACGCAAAGCCCTCGCTGCGCTCCATGCCCAGGTAGGCATCGGCATCTTGGCTGCCCACGAGCATGACGGCCGCATCGAGCTGCGTGTAGCCGAGGAGTTGACGCGCGAGCTGCGCATAGCATGCGGGCAGCGTCGCCTCGGGAACCTCGGCGGTGACGAAGAGGCAGCTCGCGAACACGCCGCGAACATCATGGTGCCGCGCGAGCGCGGCGTCCAGCGCGTTTTCGTCCGCCAGAAACTCGATGAGGGGTGCCACGGCGGCGGCCTTGGCTCGGGCTTGCGCGCAGGCTATCTCTCGTTTGCGCGGGTCCGTCGCGTATATCGCGATCGCGCGCCGTCCCTCTTGCGCACGGACGTCGGCTGCGTCGAGAGCGGCTTCCCAAAGCCCCTCGTCGTGACCGGACCATCCGGTAAAGCCCCAGTTGGAGCGCGTGATACCCGGAGCTATGTCGGCTGCTATCAAGGCGGCCTCGATGGCGAGGGTGCCGGCAGCGCTCATGCTATCCACGAGCAATTCGCCACGGCGCGCGCGTTCGGGCCAGCCAATCGCAAGCAGCATGCCCGCCGCAAGCGTCTCGTGCACGAATGGGGAGGTGCTTCGCGCGGCATCGCGATAGCCGCGATCCTCCAGCGACGTGCCCGACAGGTCGAGGTAGATGGTCGCGCGGTTGCCACGCAGGTTCACCTGGATGCGCAGGTCGGGGTGCTGGGCGTCAACGTCCGGACGTTCGCCGCGCACGTCACGCAGCCGGTCGCAGATAGCGTCCTTCACGCGCAACGCCGTATAGCGGGTGTCGCGCAACTGGTCGTTGGTGCCACGGGCGCTTACGGCGATGGTCGCCCCCGCGGCAACGTGATCCTCCCAGGCAAGCCCGTGCACGCCCGCGTAGATGCTATCGGAATCCGACGCCTTGACGCGTTCGACCACCAGGAGGATGCGACTCGCGACGCGCGACCACAGCAAGGCGGTGTAGACCTGCTCCAAGCTCGCCGCAAACGCGACGCCGCCGGTCAGGGGGCGAACCTCGTCCATTCCGAGGTCACGCAGCTCCTGACCGAGAATCGGCTCGAGCCCGCTGCCGCATGTCGCGAAGAGCTCCATGGCACCGTGCTCGTCTAGTTCTTCGAGAAGAAGCCGTCGATGGGCGGGGGAGCGCCGTGCGAACGGCCGGAAGACCCCGGCATGTCGTTGTCATCGAAGAGGTCCGAGCCGCCGAAGAGGTCGTCGAACCGCTCGCAGCGTTCGTTGAAGCCGTCGGCGAGCGCCCAATCCAGGCCGTAGTCGGCGCAGGTCTGCTCGTCTTCGTAAAGCAGCGCGAGCGCCTGGATGCTCATTTCCTCCCCGCCGACCACCTGCAGCAGTTCGTAGAGCTGATAGGCGGTTTCGGTCATGGGGATGGTCACCTCGAGCTCTTCGGCGACGTCCAGCGCCACGTCGAGCATGTCGAGGAAGCTCGCGATGTCGATGGCCCCCGTGTAGTCATGACCGAGCACCTGCGGGATGCAGTCGACGAGCGCGCGGGAGCCACCCGAAGTCGAGGCAAGCACGTTGAGCGCGTTCTTCTCGGGAAAGCCCGCGATGTGCGCGAGCGAAATGGCCTCGACGGCGCCCATGAGCGACCCGGCTAACGCGATGATGCTGATCATGGCCGCGAACTGTCCGTCGCCCGCCGCCTCCTGCGGCATGATGCGGGGCGCGAGGAACGGGAACAGCGGCGAAAGGGTCTCCTGCGCCTGCGGGTCGCCGCCCACAAAGGCCACGGGCTGCTCGTGCTCGCCCACGCAGACGATGGGGGCGTCGAGCACCTCGATGTCGGAGACGGCGGCAACCGCCTGGATCTCGCGGGCGAGACGCGGACTCGATATGCTCAGGTCGATGCAGAAGGTACCCGGATCCATGAGTTCGAGCAGGCCCTCGTCGCCCAGGTACAGGTTCTCCACGTCGGCCGTGGTGCGCAACGAGGTGATGACGACCTGACTGCCGAGCAGGGCCTCCATGCGGTCATCGACGAAGACCACGCCCGCATCGCGCAGGGCCGGAGCCTCGCGCGGGTCGTGGCTCGCGACGACGACGTCGTAACCCGCCATCTTGAGCCTGACGATTGCCTCGACGGCGGCCGGCTGCGCCGCGCCGCCAAAGAACGTGATGCGCGTGTCGAGCGGACTTAACATCGACTACTCCCCACTGTTTATCTTGTTTGCGATGCGGTCGGCGATGGAAATCTTCTCGCGGCGGTCATCGCCCCAGAACACGACCGCGACCATGCCCGGACCGACGTGCGAGCCGATGACGGGGCCAATCTGGCTGCGGATGGCGGGGATGGCGCCATCGGGACGGTCAAGGTGCTCCTCGACCCACTTGACGTCGCCGTCGGCATCGGCCGAAGCCGTGAGCACGACGCCGTTTGACCCGTGCCCCTCGGCATGGTTCTCGTCATAGCACTTGACCAGGGCCTTGAGGGACTTCTTGCGACCGCGGGCAACACCCGTGAGCGAGAGGGCTCCGTCGAGGTCGAAGGCGAGCAGCGGCTTGATGTTGAGCTTCGCGCCGATGGTGGCGGCTGCTGCCGGAATGCGACCGCCCCTGCGCAGGTACTCGAGCTCGTCGACGGTGAACAGGCAGTTCACGAACCAGCGCGCCTCCTCGGCCCATGCCGCGAGCTGCTTGGCCGAAAGGCCGCGGTTGCGCTGGTTGATGGCCTCGTAGGCGAGTAGGCCCTCGGCAATCGACGCGAGCTTGGTGTCGATCACGTATATCTCGAAGTCGGGGTACTGCTCCCTGATGTCTGCGACGACCTGCTCGACGAGGCCGAAGGTGCCGGAGAGCGCGGAGCTGAAGCCGAGGTACACCGTGGGCGTGCCTTCCTTGGCGTAGCCCTCGAAGCGCTCGGTGATCTCGGAGACGGGAACCTGCGCCGTGCCCGAGACCTCGCCCTTGCGCATGCGATCGTAGAACTCCTTGGCGGACATGCTCTTCCACATGTCGTCGAAGTGCTCGCCGTCGTTCATGTTAAACGGAAACTCCAGGAAGTCCACCTTGGCGTTCTCGAGTATCTCGAGGGGTAGGTCGCAACACGAGTCGAGAACCAAGCGGCACTGGATCTTATCTTCTGGCATTACCTGTCTCCTTCTTCTGACCGGGCAAATGAGACAAATTGGTCAGACAAGTTTGTCTCATTAACTAATCGTAAAGCGAGCTGTTTCTGCCCGTGGCGATTACCATGTCGTTGCGCCTCTGGAAAAGGCCGCGTTCGATGCCGCAGGGATATTCGTGCGGGTTCATGAAGCGCTTGATCGAATCGTCCAGAAGCGCGAGTTGCCCGACGCATCTCTCGCGCGCGCTTTGGGCCGAGATGTCGACGTCGTTGACCCTGCCGTTGCTCACGAGCGGCTTGAGCAGCGTCTCGAAGCGCCCCTCCACCTTCTTGCGGCGCGTCGCGTCGAGCGGGTCGACCATGACGGCGTCCGCGGGCACGTCGTCGTTCACGTCGATGATGAGGTCGCCGGCCAACCGTCCATCGGCATCGAAGTAGCGACGCACGTCGAGCACGCCGGGGATGGTGCGCTTGTAGAGCTGCTCGGAAATCTTGAGACGCGGGCTCCACGCGTCCTGCCCCGGCTCGCGGATGGCGGAAAGCTTGTAGACGCCACCGAGGGCCGGCTGCCCGTAGGCGGCCGCCAGGTGCGTTCCCACGCCGAGGGACGTGTACTGGGCTTTCTGATCGTTGAGCGACATGATCGTGTACTCGTCCAGGTCGTTGGAGAGCACGATGCCCACGTCGAAGAGCCCGGCCATGTCGAGCATGGACCGCGCCATCTTGGAGAGCCACGCGAGGTCACCGGAATCGATACGGATAGCCTGGAGCTTGTGGCCGCTCCGTTCCAGCTCGCGGGCGACGATGATGGCGTTTTTCACACCCTGCTCCACGTCGTAGGTGTCCACGAGCAGCGTGCAGTTGTCGGGCATCTCGGCCGCGTACGCCCTGAAGGCGGTGAGCTCGTCGGGAAACGACATGACCCACGAATGCGCATGGGTGCCGCCAACGGGAATGCCGTAGCGCTTGCCCGCGAGCACGTTGGCCACTGAAGCGCACCCGCCCACGTAGGCGGCGCGCGATGCCGACATCGCGCCATCGGGGCCTTGCGCGCGGCGCAGACCGAACTCGGAGACGGGGCGTCCCTCGGCCGCCTTGCAGATGCGCGCGGCCTTGGTCGCGATGAGCGTCTGGAAGTTGATGCCGTTGAGGATGGCCGGCTCGAGCAGCTGGCATTGCAGCAGCGGGCCGGTCACGCGCACAAGCGGCTCGCGCGGGAAGACGGGGGAGCCCTCCGGCACGGTGCAGATGTCGACCGACAGCTCGAGCTGGCGCAACCAGGCGAGGAAGTCGGGATCGAACAGCGGCGTCTTTGCCGCGGTGGTCAGGGACGCGAGGTACTCGATGTCGTCATCGGTAAAGCCGAAGCCATCGACGAGCTCGGCGATCTGGTTGGCGCCGCAGAAGACGCCGTACCCTCCCCCGAAGGGGTTGTCGCGATAGAACGAGTAGAAGCACGCCTCGGTGTCGAGCTTGCCTTGCGACCAGTAGCCCTGGGCCATCGTGATCTCGTAGAGATCGGTCAGCAGCGTCATGTTGCGTGCCATGTGCTTCTCCTGCCCTGCGCGAATTACTCGCTCGCCTTGCCCTCGCTCGGCTTGCCCGAACCATTGCCGTTGCCTGTGCCACCACGGCGTCTGCGACGGCGCGGCTTGCTACCCGAACCGTTCGAGCCGTTCGAGCCGTTGCCCTGGGACGCGTTTCCGCTCACGGTCGACGAATGCTGACCGGGACGCGGACGCGACGACCCCTGGCCCTTGCCTTGCGCGTTGTCCTTGTTCTGCGTGCCCTGCCCGCCCTGTCGCGGCTTGCCGCTCGAGCGCCTGCGACGGTTGCGCGAACGGCTGCCGTTGCCGGAGGACTGGCCGTCCTTGGAATCATCCGCCTTCTTTCGCGCGGAATCATCGTGCTTGATCTCGCTGCCGTCGGTCGCGGAGACGGAGCGGCGGCGCTTGCGCTCGTCACGGGGCTTGGGCTCCGACAACGAGGAGGCACCGCGCTTGCGCGGCTTGCGCCCCGAATCTCCCGACGATCCGCGGGACGAGGAACCCGAGGAACCGCGCTTGCGGCGATGGACGCGCTCGAGGGAGCCGCCCTCGGCCGTGGCGTCGGCAAGGTTGGGATCGTCCGAGAACAGCTTCTCGCCCATCATGGCAAGGTTGCTGTCGTTGCTCAGCTCCTCCATGATCTTGTCGAAGTTCTCCTGGGAGATGTGGCAGGGGCGAATGCGCTCGCCCTCGCGGGGAACCTTGTCGCCCGTATCGAGGGACGAAACGGGAAGGATGAGGCTCGAGCCGTCCTCCATGCGCAAGCGCACGGTCTCGCGTGGCGTGTCGAACTCGACGACCTTGCCCATGCCGGCCGGCGTGTCGATGAGGGCGTTCTTCTTGGGAGCGCGTCCCTTGAAGTCCTTGTAGGCCTCGTACTCGTAGCGCAGGCAGCACATGAGCCTACCGCACAGGCCCGAGATCTTGGTGGGGTTGAGCGGAAGGTCTTGCTCCTTGGCCATGCGTATGCTCACCGGCTGGAACTCCCCGCCCAGACGCGCGCAGCACAGCTCCTCGCCGCAATGGCCCAGGCCGCCGAGCATGCGGGCCTCATCGCGTGGGCCTATCTGACGCATGTCCACGCGCGTGTGGAACTCGGCTGCGAGGTCGCGCACGAGACCGCGGAAGTCCACGCGCTCGTCCGAGGTGAAGTAGAACGTCGCATGGGACTCGTCGAACGAGAACTCGACCGCCGAGGGGCTCATGTCGAGGTGGTTCTTCTCGACGAGCTCATGGAAGATGGCAAGCGCCTCCTGGTCGCGCGCGGCTATCTCGTCGCTCTTCGCGAGGTCTTCCTCGGTCGCGATGCGCACGACCGGCTTGAGCGGTTTGGTGACCTCGGCTTCGTCGACCTCGGTGACGTCATGGGTACACAAGCCGATTTCGGTACCCTTGCTCGTCTCGACCAGCACGTGGTCACCCGCCTTCAACTCGAGGCCGGCGGGATCGAACCAATAGTCCTGGGACGCGTAGCGAAGTCGAACGGACGCTACTAATGGCATAAAGCCTCCCTGATTTCCAAGAACATTGCGTCAATGGCAAGTTGTGGTGTCACATTATACGAGATGCGCGCAGAGGCCCCCTTGACGGCATCGAGCGCATCTATCAGCCCGGATACGCGCGTGGTCTGCGCCACCCGGGAAGTCTGGTCGGCGCATTCGGGATACGAAAGCAGTTCCGAGCTTCCCTCGCGCGTGACGAGGCAGTCACGCAACCAAGCCCGCGAGAGCGCGCAGAACTCGAAGAGGGCCGCACGCTCGTGGGCAGTCGCCTCGCGCTTGCCCGCGAGCTCGATCTGCTTCTTGGCTCCCTGCGAGAGGTAGTCATCGTACTTCTCGATGTAGGCCTCGGCATCGAGCCCGTCGTCGTCCATGGCAGCGGCTCGTTCGCGCGCGAGCTCGACGAAGCGCTTGGAGTTACCCAGCAGGGTGCGGTTGTCGCAGTTGAGGGAAAGGGCGTAGAGCATGTCGAAGACCTGGGCGTTTCCGGCACGTACGCCGGAGGCCGCGTTGAGGACGAGCACCTCGCAACGGCTACGAAGGGTCTCGAGCACGGCGGACTCGCTCTTGGCCACGAGTATGCAGGTGACGTTGAGCGGCGGTTCCTCGAGGGTCTTGAGAAACGCATTGGCCGGAGCGCCCGACAGGCGATGGGCATCCTGGATGACGTAGACCTTGTTCGTGGCGCGAATGGGAGCGAGCTCGGCATCATGGGTGAGCTCGCGAACCTGCTCGACGAGGTAGCCATCGGTGCCGCCGGGCGTGTAGACGTGCAGGTCGGGATGGACTCGGCGCAGGGCCTCGTCGAGGACCTGCGCATCATCGTAGGCGATGAGACCGGCCGCGAAGCGCAACGCGATGTCGGCACCCGTCCCATCGGCACCACCTGCGATGAGGTAGGCGTGCGTGGCACTGCCCGTGTCGTGCACGTGCTGCAGGTACGATGTGACCTGGTCCTGTCCGATGATTCCCTCGAAGAGACTACTCATCGCGACCACCCAGCAAGTCGGCGATGTCGGCGCAGATGCGCTCGTGCACCTGCGCGACGCTTCCGTTGGCGTCGATGACATGCACGCGCTGCGGCTCGGCAGCGGCTATCTCGTCGAAGCCCGCACGCAGGCGCGCGCGAAACGCATCGCCGGCGGATTCCATGCGATCGCCCGTGCCGTCAGTCGAGCGGTCCTCGACCCGTTCCCGTGCCACGCTCGGATCGAGCGCGAGCAGCAGGGTTCGCGTGGGATAACGGCCACCGCAGGCCAGATCGTTCGTCGCGCGGACGAGCTCTGCGCCCAGCTCGCGTCCGTAGCCCTGGTAGGCCAGAGTCGAATCGGTGAAGCGATCGCAGACGACGACCTCTCCGCGGGCGAGCGCCGGCTCGATGACCTCGCTCATCACCTGGGCGCGGGCCGCCTCGAAGAGCAGGAGCTCGGCGAGGGGCGCCATGGCGTCATCGTCCTTGTCCAGAAGCAGCGTGCGGATCTTCTCGCCCAGGCGCGTGCCGCCGGGCTCATGCACGCGCAACACCCCGTGGCCCCGCTTTTCGAGCCAGGCGGCGAGGAGGTCGGCCTGCGTCGACTTGCCGACGCCATCGTCACCTTCGAGCGTGAGGAACAGGCCCTCGTTGCTATCTGATTTGCCATCCATGCGGATATGGTGCTCCGTCTACTTCTTGGCCGCGGTCTTCTTCTTTGCCGTGGACTTCTTCTTGGCCCCGCCGCTCGGCTTCTTGGCCTTCTCGGCCTTCTCCTTCTCGCGCTTGGGGCAGTTCATGTTCACGCAGATGCGCCACGGCCCGCGCGTCGTCGAGACGACGACCTCGGGAGCCCCGCATTCGTCGCAGACCTCGCCGGTGGCGGTGATGTCACCGCGCTGGGGCAGCGGATAGCTCACGTCGCACTGCTCGAAGTTCTCGCAGCGGATGAAGCGCTTGAGCGTGCGCGGGTTCTTCTGGGCGATGAGCTTGCCCTCGCGGCCGGCCTCCTTGCAGACCGCGCACTCTCCGACAACGATCTCCTCCATCTTGTTAGTGGGGCACTCGGGATCGAGGCAGTGGTTGTAGGCCTTCTGCCTGAAGGGCGTGACCTTGATCTGCGGGCCACCGCAGGTGGGGCACGGCTCCTCGAGGGCTTCGTAGCGGCCCTGGGGCAGCGGGTAGGTGACGTCGCAATCGGGCCAGTTGTTGCAGCCCACGAAGCTCGAACGCGTCTTGGCCGAGGTCTTCACGCACAGGTCACCACCGCACTTGGGACAGGCGCCCACGCGGCTGTCGGCCGTGACGGCGTCGCTGATCATGTCCGCGATGGCGTCCTTCTCGGGAATGAGGGCCTCGATGATGCCGCCCAGCAGCTCACGCGAGTGCAGCACGACCTCGTCGCGCTGACGCTTGCCATCGGCGACCTGCGTCATCTCGCCTTCGAGCTCGGCGGTCATGTTGGGCGTGGTGATGGGCTCGGCGAACTTCTCGAGCGCGTCGATGATGGCGATGCCAAGCTGGGTGGGCTCGATGGGATCGTTCACGATGTAATGGCGGCTGTAGAGGCGCTCGATCATGTCGTGGCGCGTGGCCTTGGTGCCCAGGCCCTTGGCCTCCATCTCCTGCACGAGCTTGCCCGACGAGAAGCGCGCGGGCGGCTCGGTTTGCTTGCGAGCGCACTCGGCGTCCCAGAAGTCGAGCGTCTGACCCTCGGAAAGAGGCGGTATCTGCTCGTCCTTCTTGAGGCCGTAGGGGTACACGCTGCGATAGCCGGGCTCCACGAGCACGTCGCCGCGCGCGTTGAAGGGCTCGCCGGCGACATCGAGGCTGACCTTCGTCGACTCGAGGACGGCGGGCTCGGACAGCGTCGCCATGAAGCGACGGCAGATGAGGCTGTAGAGCTTCCACTCCTCGGGGCGCAGCTTATCCGGATCGGCCGCACCTGTGGGATAGATGGGCGGGTGGTCGGTCGTCTCCTGCTTGCCGCGGGTGGCGGTGAGCTTGTCCTTGGCCAGCAACGACTCGGCTCCCTCGCGGAAGTCGGGGACCTTGGCGAGGATATCCAGGACCTCACGCAGGTCGAGATTGTCGGGGTACACCGTGTTGTCAACGCGCGGGTACGAGGTGTAGCCGTTCATGTAGAGCGACTCGGCGATGCGCATGGTGCGCGCCGGCTTGATGCCGATGGAGCTTGCCGCTGCCATGAGCGAGGTGGTGTTGAACGGCGCGGGCGGATTGGACTTGCGGCGCTTCTTCTCGATGGCGCCGACCGTCGCCTCGCTCGTGCCGGATATGCGCGCCATGACGGCGTCGGCCTCGTCCTTGTCCTTGAAGCGCGCCGTGGCGTGCGTGGCGGTGAAGGCCTCGTCACGCGCGTCCTTGGGGGCGGCGTTGCCGGTGATGACCCAGTAGTCCTCGGGCACGAAGGCGTCGCGCTCCTTCTCGCGTTCGACCACGAGGGCAAGCGTCGGCGTCTGGACGCGGCCGGCGGAACGCGTGTTGCCGATGCCGCTGTACTTCACGCAGGTGAGGTAGCGCGTGAGCACGGCGCCCCAGATGAGGTCGATGTACTGGCGCGTCTCGCCCGCATGGGCGAGGTCATAGTCGAGCGTGGTGAGCTTGGCCGGCGAAAACGCGTCCTCGATCTCCTTCTTCACGAAGGCCGAATAGCGCGAACGCGTGATGGGGGCGGTCTCGTTCACCTCGCGCACCACCGAGATGGCGTCAAGGCCGATGAGCTCGCCTTCGCGGTCGAAGTCCGTGGCTATGACGATTTCGTCGGCCTTCTTGGCGAGGTTCTTGAGCGAGCGGATGATGTCCTTCTCGGCGGGAAGCTTGATGATGGGCGCGTAGGTGAGGTAGGGCAGCGACGGGATCTTCCAGCCCTTGAGGTTGATGCCCTCGGGCATGTAGGGGCGACGCTTGGACTTCCACGGCGGCGTGGGGAGGTCCTTGGGGACGTCCGGCGCGTCGATGGTCTCGCCGCTTTCCTCGAGGCCCATCCACCCGTTCTTCTTCTTGTAGACGAGCTCCTGCGGGAAGTCGAGGCCGAGGATGTGGCCCTTGAGACCGATGGCGACGCATTCGTGGCCATCGCGGTTAAAACGATATACGGGGGTGTTGTAGACCTTGTCCGTCTCGGGCTTGCCGCCTTGGGCGAGAAGACGGGAGATCTGCTGGGCTGCGATGTTCTTCTCGGTAATGATCAGTTCCATGTTGTCCATCACTCACTCATTTTTGCTGCGTATCTGAAGACAGCTATGGCTTACAATTACCCGCGGAGACAAGCGGGCGGGGCCGGAAGGCCTCAGTTGCACGATTTTAACCATATATATAAGGTTCTGGCTACCTCCATTTTGGAAACGATTAGCCCCACGCGCTGTGTCGCGTGCGACGTTCCCGGCGACGTGCTTTGCCCGAGCTGCGCCTCATCCCTCCCCTTCATCGACCTGTCGCTTGCGTGCCCCCGTTGCGGGGCGCCCTACGGCCGCGCACTGTGTACCGAATGCCCCATGCCCGGCAGCGAAGAGGCATTGCTGCATCCCGAGGAGGCGTTCCCGTTTGCGCGGGCGCGGGCGACGCTGTCGTTCGAAGGTGGTGCGAAGAAGATCATCCGCACATACAAGGACGGCGACGAGCTGCGCCTCGATGCCGTGATCGCGTCGCTGCTGTGCGCCGCCATCCGGGGGAGAATGAGACAATTTGGTCAGACACATTTGTCTCATTTTCTAACTGTGCCAGTTGATAATGAGACAGATTGGTCAGACACATCTGTCTCATCATCAGCGCTCGAGGACTGGTCGCACTGGGCCAGCGCACTCGCGTACGTTCCGGCATCGCCCGAGGCGGTGCGGCGGCGTGACTTCGACCACATGGAGCGCGTGGCGATACGCGTGGCCGCACGCACGGGGTTGCCGCTGGCACACCTGCTCACGAGCGAGCGCAAGACTCACGACCAACGGGAACTCGGCCGCGGCGAGCGCTTTGCGAATCGAAACGGGTCATTTTCGCTGGCAGTGGATACGACGGGCCCGATACCGCGGCGAATCATCCTCATCGACGACGTCTTCACGACGGGAGCAACGCTCTCGGCGGCATCGCGGGTGCTCCTCGACGGCGGAGCCGAGGAGGTGAGGGCGGTGACGTGCTGCAGAGTTTGGTGACTAGACAATGACTTGACAGACGAATGGCTGTCTCATTCCGCGACACCTGCCAGCAAACGAGACAGCTGTTTGTCTGACCAATCGAAAAGAGAAAGGAAGGAACATGGGTAGAGTCAGATTGAAATGCGAAGGTGACGTTTACCATATCGTCTCTCGCGGCAATGGACGGCAGATTATCTTCGAAGATGACGAGGACCGCCGATTCTTTATCCGCACGCTACATGATTATTGGGACGAGGCACACCTGGAGCTTTACGCCTGGTGCCTTATGGAAAACCACTTCCACCTGCTTGTTCACGGGAACACAGAAGACATCTCCATAGGCATGAAAAAACTGTGCAGCGTCTATGCACGCCGATTCAACAAAAGGACTGGTCGGGTTGGGCATCTGTTCCAGGACAGATACGACAGCGAGCCAATTGATAGCGAGGCCTATCTACTTTCGGTCATCCGCTATATACACAAGAATCCGGAGAAAGGCGGCATCGCGCCCATGAGCACCTATGGCTGGTCAAGCTATCAGGAATATCTCGGACGTCCGACAATCTGCAAGACGGATTTCGCCCTAGATGTTTTTGGCGGAAGGGAGCAGTTTCTGCTCTTTCACGAGGAAAGACGTATGGAGGAACGTGCGGGATGCGTCCGGATAATCGAAGGCGGTAGCAGTGTTGAAGATGACCGAAGAAAGCAAGCCGAGGAGATACTAGGGGATATACGGCTAGCGGATCTGAAGACACTTCCAAGATCCAACCGAAACAAGCACCTCAGACTACTCAAAGAGACGGGGCTTTCGATTCGTGAAATAGAACGCTACACGGGCATAGGCAGAAACATAATCTCACGTGCGCAATGAGACAAACTTGTCTGACCAATTTGTCTCATTATCTGCCTGTACCTACTGGAAATGAGACAAGTGTGTCTGACCAAACTGTCTCATTTCTTCTTGCGGCCGCTGAAGGCGATGCTCACGAGCACGCAGGCGAGCAATAGGAACTGGTAGAACAAAAACGGCATGATCTCGACGCTTGCGATGCCGGCGAGGCTCGCTGCGACGAGAAGCTGCGCGCCGTAGGGGATGAGACCCTGGCCGATGCAGCTGAAGATGTCGATGAGGCTCGCCACGCGCACGGGCTCGATGCCGTACTTCTCGCCGATGTGTTTGGCGATGGGGCCCGCCACGACGATGGCGACCGTGTTGTTCGCGCAGGCGACGTCGAGCAGCAGCGTGAGCAGACCGCAGCCGAGCTCCCCGCCGCGCTTGCCCGTGAAGTGACGCTTGATGAAGGCGAGCACCGAGGCGAATCCGCCGTACTCGTCCATGAGGGCGCTGATCGAAGCCACCAGAATCGTGACGATCATCGTCTCGAACATGCCGCTCGTGCCCGTTCCCATCGCCGAGAACGCGGTCGCGAAATCGAGCGTCCCGGTCGCGACGCCCACGATGGCGAAGAGCACGATGCCTCCGCCCAGCACGACGAAGACGTTGATGCCGCACAACGCGGCGATGAGCACGGCGAAATAGGGAATCGCCTGCCAGACGTTGTAGTCGAAGTCCTCGAGCGTCGGTTCGCCGGCCATGAGCGCCATCACGATGAGGATGCCGAGCGTGATGAGCGCCGCAGGCAGCGCGATGCGGAAGTTGTTGAAGAACTTGTCCTTCATCGCAACGCCCTGCGTGCGCGTCGCCGCGATGGTGGTATCCGAGATGAACGAGAGGTTGTCGCCGAACATCGCGCCACCCACGACAGTGCCCACGCACAGCGGCAGGTTGAATCCGGCGCTCGTCGCGACCGTGACCGCGATCGGCGTCAGCACCGTGATGGTGCCCACGCTCGTGCCCATGGCCAACGAGATGACGCAGGCGATGACGAAGAGGCCGGGTATGGCGACCTGCGCCGGCAGGATGTCGAGGAAGAGGTTCGCCGTGCTCTCGGCACCGCCCGCCGCGCTCGCGATGCCCGAGAACGCGCCGGCCATGAGGAAGATGAAGAGCATGATGACGATGTTATCGTCACCTATGCCGCGCGCGCAGACGTGTATTTTCTCGTCAAAGGAAAGCGAGCGGTTCTGCAGCAGTGCGACGATGAGCGCGATGACGAACGCCACGACGACGCTCACCACGTAAAAGCCCATCTGGCCCTCGGCGGGCGCGATGTACTCGAAGTAGATGCCGCATCCGAGGTACAGCACCAGGAAGACGGCGATGGGCAATAGGGCCCTTGCATTTGGCTTCTTATCCATGCCGCACATGATAGACAAACTATCGTCTGGCGTGAACCCGCCGTATACGGGCGCTTGGTGGTATCATCCGCCTAAGTGTTTTTACGTGAAGGCGGTGCGAACTAGCATGGTGGGAGAGAATCTTCCGCGTTCCCTGAAATGGCAACCGGCGCTCGAGGGATGGGTTCCCAGTGCGCTGACCACGGCAAATCTCGACGATGCGGCGGCAAGGCTGACGGTGCTCGACCAGCGCCTGCTTCCCTATTCGATCGAGTACATCGACTGCTTCACCTCCAAGCAGGTATGCGATGCGATCGAGGAGCTTGCCGTGCGCGGCGCTCCGGCCATCGGCATCGCCGGCGCATTCGCCCTCGTGCTCTGGGCCAAGAACGAGTGGCCCGTCATTCGCGAGGCAAAGCGCCAGGCCAACCCCAAGAGCGACGTCGATTCCGTCACGGTGTTCGCGAGCAAGCTCGAGCAACGCGGACGCGAGATCGCGGCGGTGCGCCCGACGGCGGTCAACCTCGCCTGGGCGATCAACGAGCTCGTGGCACCGGCGCGCATGGCGGCCTACCAGGGCGGTAGCGTCGACAAGATTACCGAGGACCTCGAGGAGCAGGCCTGCCAGCTCATGGAGGACGAAATCTACTCCTGCAAGCTCATCGGCGAAAACGGTGCCGTCATCATCTCCACGCTCGCGCAGCGCCTCGGGCGCCCCCTGCGCATCGAGACGCACTGCAACGCCGGTGCGCTCGCCACCGCCGCCTGGGGAACGGCGACATCGATCATCTACCACGCCTTCGAGAACGGCGACATCGAGAAGGTCTGGGTTGACGAGACCCGTCCCGTCGAGCAGGGCTCGCGACTCACGGCCTGGGAACTCGAGCAGGCGGGCGTGCCCTACACGCTCATCTGCGACAACATGGCCGGGTCCATCATGGGCCAGGGACTCGTGGACGCCGTCATCGTCGGAGCCGACCGCGTCTGCGCCAACGGTGACGTGGCGAACAAGATCGGCACCTATCCGCTGGCCGTCGTCTCGAGCTATCACGGCGTGCCGTTCTTCGTCGCGGCGCCCCATTCGACCTTCGACAAATCGCTGGTCACGGGTGATGAGGTCGTTATAGAGCAACGCGACGAGACCGAGGTGCGCTGCATGCCCTACGGCCATCAGTGGCTCCCCATCGCCCCGACCGAATGCGACGTCTTCAACCCCGCCTTCGACATCACGCCCAACGAGCTCATCACCGGCGTCATCACCGAGACCGGCATCGAATTCGCCGGCGAATGAGACAGTTTCGTCTGACCAACCTGTCTCATTATCTACATGTTCCTGCTAGAAATGAGACAAATTGGTCAGACGTGTTTGTCTCATTCTGCAGGGCATTTGTCTCATGCCGCTTGCCCACGGTGGGTCGTTTCCCCAGTTCGCATGTGATAAAGTAGCGAGCTTGCAGGGAAATCGGACGTTGTCATGCAAAGGATGTCTTCGTGTTCGGAATCAGTGGCACGGAACTGGTGATTATCCTGTTCTTCGGTTTCCTCATCTTCGGACCGGAGAAGCTGCCCCAGATGGGGCGCACCGTGGGACGGGCAATCAGGCAGTTCAGGAACGCCTCCGAGGCGGCCAACAAGAAGTTCAAGGAAGAGGTCGCCGACCCCTTCCAGGAGGCCATCGCGCCCTATAAGGACCAGGTCGAGGAATCGACCAAGCCCATCCAGGAAGACATCTCCGCCATCACCGACACCCTCAACGAGACGAAGAGCATGTTCACCGACCCGTTCAAGGACATGTTCGGTACCTCGACGAACGCTCCCGCGAGCAAGCCCGGTGCCGCCATCTCCGGCGGCGTGCCCGGCGAGCCTCCCGCTCCCGTGACCACGTCCGCGGCAAAGCCCGCCGCGGCCGTTCCCGAAGACCCCTTCGCAGCGGTGCTCGATGACGCGCCCGCCCCCCAACCCGAGGGCAAGCCCATTCCCGAGGCTGGCGGCGCCGTCAAGAAGCAGAGCATGGCCGCAAGCCTCTATGACCTCGATGACGAGAAGGGTGGTGAGTGACGTGCCCATCGGACCCGCGCGCATGCCGCTCATGGACCACATCGGCGAACTGCGCCGCCGCATCGTCATCATCGTCGTCGCCCTGGCGGTCACGGTGTGCTTCATGTACCTGCTCGCGCCGTACCTCATTGACTTCCTCATCTTGCCCGTGAGCGATTACGTGCAGGAAGTCTACGTGACCGGTGCGTTCGAGGGCTTTTCGCTGAAGTTTCGCGTCGCGCTCTTCATGGCCGTGCTCGTGTGCAGCCCGCTCATCTTCTGGGAACTGCTCGCGTTCTTCCTGCCGGCCTTGCGCCCCAACGAGCGTCGCTACGTGCTGCCGACCTTCTTCATCGCCGTCGCGCTCTACGTCCTGGGCATGGTCTTCTGCTACTGCTTCTGCCTGAACCCCGCATTCCAGTTCCTCACGACCGAGAGCATGTCCATCGGCCAGATTCTGCCGCAGGCCACCGATTACCTGCATTACATCATCCTGTTCGAGCTCGCCTTTGGCCTGGCCTTCGAGCTGCCCCTCGTGGTGTTCTTCCTCATCCTGTTCAACATCGTCCCGTACAAGAAGATGCGCGCCAGCTGGCGTGGCATCTACGTCGGCTTGCTCGTGGTTTCCGCCGTCGTGACGCCGGATGCGTCACCGGTGACGATGGGCATCATGTTCGCCGCGCTGCTCGCCCTCTACGAGCTGTCGCTTGCGGCCGCGCGCATCGCGCTTGCGCGCAAGATCAAGCGCCAGCGTGCCGAGGAAGAAGCGGAGATGGCCGCATAATGCACGAGCTCTCACTGGTCCAGGGCATATTCGAGTCCGTCGTGCCCGTCGCGCGGGAAAACGGCGCCATCAAGATCACGGGCATCAAGCTCACCATCGGGGAGATGACCATGGTCGTTCCCGAGGCCATGGAGTTCGCCTTCGGCGCGCTTTCCGAGGATGACCCGCTGTTGGACGGCTGCGTGCTCGAAATGGACTTCGTGAGGCCGAAGTCGCGTTGCCTCGACTGTGACGAGGAGTTCGAGCACGACCGGTTCCACAACCACTGCCCCGCCTGCGACTCGGCGGCGACCATGCTCATAGGGGTCCGCGAGCTGGTGGTCGCGTCATTGTAAAGCGACCCGCCCTATTACGACTATTGAGAAATGTTGGTCAGACACGTTTGTCTAATTAATTACGGGTACTGGTAAATAATGAGACAAACGTGTCTGACCAACTTGTCTCACTTCACAAAAGGAGGTCCGAGATGGCACATATCGACCTGGAAACGAAGATCCTGAACAAGAACGACGAGGGTGCTGCGGCGAATCGCGCCCTGCTCGACGAGAAGGGCGTTTACATGGTCAACGTGCTGGCCAGTCCCGGCTCGGGCAAGACCTCGACCATCGTGGCGACCATCAATGCCCTGCGCGACAAGTACAACATCGCCGTCATCGAGGGTGACATCGCGAGCGATGTCGATTCGCAGACCATCAAGGCCATGGGCATTCCCGCCGTCCAGATCAACACGGCCGGCGCCTGTCACCTCGAAAGCGATATGCTGCGCCGCGCGCTCGACGTGCTCGATCTGGACGATATCGACCTCATCTTCATCGAGAACGTGGGCAACCTCGTGTGCCCCGCCGACTTCTACCTGGGCGAGAACATCAAGATGATGATTCTTTCGGTGCCTGAGGGCGACGACAAGCCGCTCAAGTACCCGGGCATGTTCCAGGTGGCCGACGCCATCATCCTCAACAAGGTTGACGTGATGCCGGCCTTCACCTTCGACAAGGCGCTCTTCGATGAGCATATCGCGCGGCTCAATCCCAGCGCTCCGAGCTTCCCCATCGCCGCCACCAAGGGCGACGGCGTCGACGAGTGGGCCAACTGGCTCTCCGAGCAAATCGAGAAATGAGACAAATTGGTCTGACCAGTTTGTCTCATTTTTTCATGGTACCAGTTGATAATGAGACAATTTGGTCTGACACGTTTGTCTCATTACACCGTGCCGAGGGTCCAGGAGTTGAGGTAGGCCTCCTGCTCGGGCGTGAGCGTGTCGATTTCGATGCCGAGCGTGCCGAGCTTGACACGGGCGATTTCGTCGTCGATCTCTGCCGGAATGTTGTAGCACTGCGGTAGCAGCTCGTCGCGATGCTTGAGCACGTACTCGGCGGCCAACACCTGGTTGGCGAAGCTCATATCCATGACCTCGGCGGGATGCCCCTCGGCAGCAGACAGGTTCACGAGACGGCCGTCGGCTAGCAGGATGATCGTGCGGCCATCGGGCAGCGTGTACTCGTCGACGAGCGGCTTGAGCGTCTCCTTGCTCACCGCATGCTCCTCGAGCCACGGGATGTTGATCTCGCTGTTGAAGTGGCCGGAGTTGCAGATGATGGCGCCATCTTTCATGTTCTCGAACGCCGGCGCATCGATGACGTTGAGGTCGCCGGTGACGGTAACCCACACGTCGGCGAACTTCGCGGCCTCGGCGCACGGCATCACGCGGTAGCCCTCCATGTGCGCCTCGAGGGCCTTGAGCGGGTCGACCTCGCAGATGATGACGGACATGCCCATACCAGCGGCGCGCTGCGCCAGACCACGGCCGCAGAAACCGTAGCCGCTCACGACGAGCGTACGGCCCGCGAGCAGGCGGTTGGTCGCACGCACGATGCCGTCGAGCGTGGACTGGCCCGTGCCGTAGCGGTTGTCGAAGAAGTGCTTGGTGTTGGCGTCATTGACGTTGAAGGAGGGGTACTTGAGCGCACCGGCGGCGGCCATGGCGGCCAGGCGAATGACACCGGTGGTGGTCTCCTCGGTACCGCCGATCACGTACTGGAGCGCATCCTGGCGATCGCCGTGAATGCGGTCGCAAAGGTCCGCGCCGTCGTCCATCGTGATCTGGGGCTTGGTGTCGATGACGGCATCAAGGTGCTTGTAGTAGGTCTCGGTGTCCTCGCCGCAGCGGGCGAAGACCTCGGCGCCGTAGTACTTCACGAGCGCGGCCGCCGTGTCGTCCTGGGTGGACAGCGGGTTGCTCGCGCACAGGGCCACCTGGGCACCACCCTCGATCATGGTGCGCACGAGGTTGGCGGTCTCGGTGGTGACGTGCAGACACGCACCGACACGCACGCCCTCGAAGGGACGCTCCTTGGCGAAACGCTCGCGAATCTTCGCGAGCACGGGCATATCGCGGTCTGCCCACAGGATACGCGCGCGGCCCTCGTCGGCAAGGTTGATGTCGGTGATGTCGTAGCTCATGGCTTCCTCCTCGGTAAATAGCTGTGGCACATACTACCACGCGGCAAAATTGACGATAGCATGACAAATGAGACAGATTTGTCTGACAAGATTGTCTCATTTGTTAGCAACTGTTAACATCGAGCCATGAATCTTGCGAGTTGGATCATACTCATCATCGTGGCCCTGTGGGCCATCATCGCCATCAAGGTCGCGTTCTTCGGTGGCTTTGGCAAGAAGCGCTCCTGCCATGGTGCCATGCTGCCAAGTGACGAGGAGCGCAAGCTTCCGAGCGCCTGCATGGGCTGCAGCAAGGGCAGCTGCGCCGGCTGCGCGAGCGCTGCAGGCAAGCACGACATCCCCACGCCCACCATCCGAGAATCCCACGAACAGAAGTAATCTCTCTGACCTGCGGAATGAGACAAATACCCTGTGTATTTGTCTCATTATGCAGACGCGACCGACGGGAATATCGGTCGCGTCTGCACGAGAGAGAAGAGAGCGCCGTTCAGCATAGCCGTTTGCGGCTATATTATTCTACGTCATAATTATTCTTCTTGTAAAATATTCTTTTGTTGGTATATTTCACTTGTCAAATTCGCTTCGCGAAGGAGGAGGATCCAATGGAGTGTGCCAAGAAGAGAGTCTGGGGAAGTCTGGGAATCGCGCTTGTCGCCGTCATGGTCGCGTTTGCCGGCATTTTGCTGACAGGCTGCGGTTCGTCAACCACGGAATCGCAGTCCCAAGCAGCCAATCTCGAGGGACACCAGCTCGATATCTATTGTGGTGCGGGCATGACCGACCCGTTCCAGGAGATCGCCGATCTCTTCACCGAAGAAACCGGTTGTGTGATGAACGTGACCTATGCCAACGCGGCTCAGATTCAGACGCAAATCAACACGACCGGTGAGGGCGACTTCTTCATCGCCGGCTCGAAGGAGGAGCTCAAGCCCATCGAGGCAGCCGTCTCCTCGAGTGAGGACCTCGTGAAGCACATCCCCGTGCTCGCCGTACCGGCCTCGAACCCCGCCAACATCACGGGCATCGCCAGTCTCGCCGGCGCCCAGCGCGTGCTCGTGGGCGACCCGGACGCAACCCCCATCGGCAAGATCGCGAAAAAGGCGCTTTCCGACGCTGGCCTATGGGATGCGCTCATGACCGAGGGCGCCATCACCACCACGACGACCGCTCCGCAAATCACCACGGCCCTGGCCAACGGCGAGGGCGATGCCGGCATCGTCTGGAAGGAGAACGTGAAGGGCAACAACGTCACCATCGTCGACACGACCGACCTCGACGGCCTCGTCAAGGTGATTCCCGCAGCGCAGCTCACCAGTGCGCAGGACGTCGCCGCGGTCAACGCCTTCAAGGAGTTCCTGCAGAGCGACGCCGTGTGGGACATCTGGGCTTCCTACGGCTACGAGCGTGCCTAGCATCGCGCATCGCGCAGACGAGCCGCGCAAGCACAGCGGACGCATCCGGGAGCTTTTCCCGACGCTCACCATCATCATCGCGACTGTGGCGCTCCTGTTCATCGGGAGCGCCATCGCCGCCATCGTGACGGGTGGCCTGACGCACTTCCACGAGGCCATCACCTCGGCCGAAGTGCTGTTCTCGCTGCGCATGAGCGTGGTCACGTCCGTCATCTCGACTGCCATCTGCCTCGTGCTCGCACTGCCCACCGCCTACGCGCTCTCGCACACGAACATGCCGTGCAAGCGCATCGCGAGCATTCTCATGGAGCTCACGCTGTCGCTGCCCTACATCTTGCTTGGCTTCGCGCTGCTGCTCATCTTCTCGTCACCCTTTGGCAAGGCGCTCAAGGACATGGGGCTTGCCGTCGTCTTTCAACCGGCGGGCATCGTGTTCGCGCAGCTCATCGTCAATTTGCCCTTTGCCATACGCATGACGCGCACGGCTCTCGAGGAGATTAATCCCCGCATGGAATTCGTCGCCAAGACGCTCGGGGCGAGCTCGTGGCAGGTGTTTCGCAGTATCATCTTGCCGCAGGCGCGCAACTCCATCATCTCGTGCGCGGTGCTCACCTGGGCGCGCGCCATGGGGGAGTTCGGCGCCACGCTCATGCTCGTGGGCGTCACGCGCATGAAGACCGAAACCCTGCCGGGAAGCATCTACCTCAGCATCTCGACGGGAAATAACGACGTCGCCATGGCAACGGCCATGATCATGCTTATCGTCTCGGCTCTGACGCTCGTGCTGGCAGGCGTCTTGAACCGCCCGGTAGGGGCGACGAGGGTGAGCGGTGCAACTCCGCACGGACGTTTCGGGCGCTGCGGGGCCAAGCAATGCGACAGACCCGCCAATAGCCTCGATGACCTGGCCACGACCCCCTTCGAAGAGGAATCCTATGGCCGGTAGCATCGAAGTGCGCGAGCTCGAGGTCGAGCGGGGGTCGTTCACCCTGCACGTGTCGTCTCTCGACGTGCGACCACGTGAAATCTTCGCCATCCTCGGCTCGACGGGGTCGGGAAAGACCGTGCTCATGGAAGCCGTCGCCGGTGCGTGTCCATGGAAATCCGGCACGATCCTGCTTGACGGCAAACGCGCCGACAGCCTTCCCGTCCAACAACGCCACCTGGGCATCCTCTACCAGGACTACGCGCTGTTTCCTCACATGACCGTGCGCGAGAACATCGGCTACGGCCTCAAGGTGCGCAAGGCACCTCCCGGCGTGATACGCCGGCGGACGGACGATCTGCTCGAGCGCTTCGGGATTGCCGATATCGCCGACCGGTATCCCGGCGTCATCAGCGGCGGGGAGGCGCAACGCACCGCACTGGCACGGGCGCTCGTGCTCGAGCCGGAGATACTGCTCCTCGACGAGCCGTTTTCGGCGCTCGACCCGGCGACCAAACGCAAGATGTACGCGGTCATGCGCGAGGTACACGAACGTTTCGACTGCACCATCGTGTTCGTCACCCACGACTTCCACGAGGCGCACGTGTTGGCCGACAGGGTCGGCATCGTGCTGGGCGGGGAGCTGCGCGCCGTACGAGATGCGGACGACCTCTTCAACCCCGCCGGTCTCGATGACGATGTGCTGGCGTTTCTCGACATCGGCTGCGATAAGATCCAATGAGGACGCCCCGCGTCAAGCTGCGGCAAAAGACCGGGTTTTTCTACTTCGGCGCTTCGCGCTTCGGTCGAAATGACAGGAAAAGCAAGCGTTCTGTCTCATTATCTGCAAATTCAGATAAAGAACACGCCATGATTATCTGAACGTAGTAGAATAGGGGCATCCCATTCATCGACCGAGCGGAGCTCATCGTGGCAATTGGCGATCTCACCCCATCTTACGAGGACTACATAGAGGCAATCTACGACCTCGCCCTGCACGGCAGCGGCTCGGTGCGATCCACCGACGTTGCCGACGCCTTGGGCTTCTCCAAGGCCAGCGTCGCGCGCGCGACCAAGAACCTGCGCGAGATGGGTTACATCGAGCAGGAGCGCTACGGAGAGATCACGCTCACGCAAGCTGGCCGGGAGTACGGCGAGCACATCCTCACCCGCCACCGCATGCTACGCGCCTTCCTCATCGACGCGCTTGGCGTGGACGAGGAGGCGGCGAACCAGGAGGCATGCATGATGGAGCACACCATCAGCGAAGACACGATGGCCAAATGGATCGCGTGGTACGAGAAGAACTACGGCCCTGTCTCGGCGACGCCCACGAGCAGGGCGATGTAGGGACGCATCACTCAAAACCCCGCGACTCACGATCAACCCCCCCCCGAACGCAGGAAACGCCCCCGAAGGGGCGCTTCCCGGAGAGAGGGAGGTCTGTTTGATGAGACAGTGTCTCATGCGGCGGCCTTCACCGCCTTGCGCACTTGCTCGGGCGCGGCAGGCTTGCTTGCCGGGCGAAAGAGCATCCAGAACAGGGCTGCCAAAAAGACGACGGCGACGATGGTGCCGAGCGTGAACGCGCCGGTCACTACCCATGCGCCAATTTGGAAGATGATGAGCGCGACAACGTAGGCGAATCCGCATTCCCAGCCGATGGCGGCCCAGAACCACTTGTTGAAGCCGCCCATCTCGCCCTTGATGGCGCCCATGGCCGCGAAGCACGGCGCGCAGAGCAGCTGGAAGGTCATGAAGGCGAAAGCCGCGACGGGAATGAGCGCGGCCGAGCCGGCACTCGCCGCAAGCGACGCCAGATAGGCGCTTTCCCAGGCCACGCCTGCGTCGCCACCATAGACGATGGCCAGCGTGGAGATGACGTTCTCCTTCGCGATGAGGCCAGTCACGACGGTGGAAGCGCACTCCCAATTGCCGAAGCCGAGCGGCGCGAAGACCCACGCGAAGGCGTTGCCGAAGTACGCGAGGAACGAATGGTCCATGAGCTCCTCGCCCACCCACATGAATTGGCCTTCGTAGATGCCGTAGCCCGAGAGGAACCACACGACGATGGTGGCGAGCAGGATGATGGTGCCGGCCTTCTTGATGAACGCCCAGGCGCGATCCCACATGCTGCGCAGCAGGTCGACGAAACGCGGAAGACGGTACTCGGGGAGCTCCATGACATAGGGCGTGACTTTGCCCATGAAGGGCCTGGTCTTGTGCAGGATGACGCCCGATACGATGATGGCCGCGATGCCCATGAAGTACGCGAGCGGGGCGACCCACCACACGCCGCCAAAGACCGCCGTCGCGATGAGCGCGATGATGGGAAGCTTGGCGGAGCAGGGCATGAAGGTCGTGGTCATGACCGTGAGGCGGCGGGCGCTCTCGGATTCGATAGTGCGCGATGCCATGATGCCCGGCACGCCGCATCCCGTGCCCACGATCATGGGCACGAAGGTCTTGCCGGACAGCCCGAAGCGCCGGAAGAGACGGTCGAGGATGAAGGTGACGCGCGCCATGTAACCGCACGACTCGAGGATGGCGAGCAAGAAGAAGAGGATCATGATCTGCGGCACGAAACCGAGCACGGCACCCACGCCGGCAACGATACCGTCCATGATGAGGTCGTAGAGCCAGTCGACGCAACCCACGGCCTCGAGCGCGGCCCCGATGATGGCGGGGATACCGGGAATCCACAGACCGCTTTCCTCGGCACCAAGCCACCATCCATCACCGAAGACGCCGTCGTTGGCCCAGTCGGTTGCGTAGGTGCCGACCGTGGAAATGGAGATGTAGTAGATGAGCGTGATGATCACGACGAAGATGGGCAGTGCCAGGATGCGGTTGGTGAGGACGCTGTCGACCTTCTCGGAAACGGTCGCGCCCGAGATGGCCCGCTTGTGCACGCGCTTGATGAAGCTCTCGATATAGCGGTAGCGTTCGTTGGTGATAATGGCGTCGGAGGAGTCGTCGAAAAGGCTCTCGGTCTCGAGGATGAGGTCGTCGCAGTTGACCTTGGTTCCCAGCTCGGCGATGGCGTCCTGATCGCGCTCGAAGAGCTTGATGGCGTAGTAGCGGCGCATCTCTGCCGGCATGACGCTCGGAAGCTTGTCCTCGATCTTGGCAAGGGCAGCTTCGAGCTCGGAGGCAAACTGGACCGGTTGCGGCATGATGCCATCGCGGGTCGCCTTGACCGTGGTGGCCACGAGGTCTTCGAGGCCGTCACCCCTGAGCGCCGATATCTCGACGACGGGAACCTGCAGCTGCTCGGAGAGCTCCTTGGACTTGATGGTGTAGCCGCGCTTCTTCACGATATCCATGAGGTTGAGCGCGACCACGACAGGAATGCCGAACTCCATGAGCTGCGTGGTCAGGTAGAGATTGCGCTCCAGATTGGACGCGTCCACGATGTTGATGATGACGTCGGGGTGGCCGTCGGTCAGGTAGTTGCGGGAGATGACCTCCTCGCTCGAATAGGGCGACAGCGAATAGATGCCCGGAAGGTCGACGAACTTGATGCTCTTGTCGTTCTTCAGATGCCCCGTCTTGCGCTCGACGGTGACGCCGGGCCAATTGCCGACGTACTGATGATTGCCCGTGAGCTGGTTGAACAGCGTCGTCTTTCCTGAATTGGGGTTGCCCACCAGCGCGATGGTCGTTTCCATATCGTGCTTCGTTCCTCTCCTTGTTGGTACCTGTTGCTCATGAGACAGTTTTGTCTGACCAATTTGTCTCAAATTTGTCTCATTTGTTAGCGTCTGCTAACAGAAGGTCAAAAGAATGAGCCGGGTATGGAAACAGCCGGCCCATTCGCCTTACCGCGTGTTTATATCGCCGCGACCTCGATCTTGCCGAGGTCTTCCTTACGCAGGGACAGATGATAGCCGCGCACCGTGAGATCGACGGGGTCGCCCAGCGGGGCGACTTTGTCGACCGTAATCTGGGCGCCCTTGGTGATGCCCATATCCATGATGCGGCGGCGCGTGGCACCCGAGTCGCGCAGCTTGAGAACCGTATAGCTCTTGCCTGGTTTGACGTCCGAAAGAGTCATGTCTTCCTCCAAAGTTAGCTTTGTTTAACTGCATATTAGACATTGCTAACTTATTGTCAAGAAAGAGGGTTGGAATTTTTTCGCGAGCGGGAGTGGAACGTCCGTTACGCCCGCATTTGTTGCGCAACAAAAAGAGAGAACGGCGAAATATAATACTTGCGCAACTTTTCGTTTGACGCAGCTTACGCGCATCACAACCGCGGCGTATTCGCACGATGCACCATCGAGGGAGGGAACTTGGCTTCGAGATCGTCTTCGGGAATAGTCGCCATTCTGAAGCGCCTCCCCAAGGCCCACAGCATCACGATGGGCGCGACTGCGCTCTTGGCCGCCTGTTCCCTCGCGTTCTTCGCCTTCGCAATTCCTCCCATGTTAAGCAGCCAAGCCATTGGTTCTGCCGAGGGAATAACCCCCGTTACTGAGGAAGCCAGCACCGCCTTTGTTGAGGATGCGGACGATGTCTCCGGAGGGTTCAGCATCTTGTCGGGCTCTCTTGCTCCCATTGGCGCAAGCAGCTTTGGCGGAGCGAATGGCGGTGGAAGCCCCAACGTGACGGACGCCACCGACAGCGCAGGGCCCTCGTCGGTATTCGCGGGTACGGACCCTTCCTCTCCTGGTCAAACAGAGCCATCGACTCCGCAAGCGCCCGGCGAGCAAGGTTCGACATCCACACCATCCGTTACCCCGGGTAAAACGGATGAGGAGATTAACGCAGCCAGGATAAAGATACAAGACAGCTGCTACAACAATGCCCAGAACTACTATGCCGAGCTCTCAAATCTCGTAGCCGGCTCCCCCATCTTCTGGGAATACGACCCGAGATTCGGTAATCAAAATGCAGAGAATTGGGTTGACCTGCAAAAGGCATACGCCGTCTGTTCCGATGCCCAGCGCGCCGCCAGCCAACAAGACCACGAACTGAATCTGCTCGCCGCAGAGTACCCGGAGCTCGCACGCGAATGCCAGACGGTTCGACAGATGTGGTCGAACATATCCAGCGCGGCAAATCTGTTCTCGCGCTTTCTCGGCACGATGCAAGCGTGCCCCGACCCATCGACTCATTCGGATTGCTTCATGTCTCTCGTTCGGCCGCACATCGTTGCGGTCAAATCGGGCTATGACACCGTCTATACCCTCGATTATCTCGAAAACGCCCGCCAAAACATGTCCAGCCTCTAGAAGTCCTCAGCAGAAAATCACGTGACACATCATGGAAACCACTCAACGTATCGACACACCCCACGCGCACGACAAGGCGAACATGCGCGTTGTCAACCTCACCAGCTTCACCGCTCCGCGTACCTTGCCCGCAGACGAGCAGGAAAGAAACGCACGGCGCTTCTCCACCCTCTTCATTGACGAGAGGCGTCGCAGGAAAGGTGGCCTCGGGCAGGTCCTCTATGGCGAGGACACGTGGGGCGAACCTCTTGCCGTGAAGCTCGTGGGCGAGGTCCACAACGAGGAGCAAGATGACTCTCCCTCGCAAGCCTTTGCCCGTGAAGCGTTCAGGCGCGAGTACGAGACCATGCGCACGTTATCGGGCATCAAGGGGTTTCCGCGCCTGTACGGCGCCGGCAAGCTCGACGGCTGCGATGCCATCCTCATGGAATG
This sequence comes from uncultured Coriobacteriia bacterium, assembly GCA_948466335.1. Classification (GTDB taxonomy): domain Bacteria; phylum Actinomycetota; class Coriobacteriia; order Coriobacteriales; family QAMH01; genus QAMH01. The sequence goes on from CAOKAE010000001.1 coordinate 110,406, forward strand.
GGTCGAAGGCGAGACGCTTGCAATGGCGATTCGCCACCTCTCCATCGATGACGAGGGAAGGCTCTCTCCCCTGACCGCGGCGCAGATGGGACGTGACCTCTTCGCCTTGCTCGCCCGCATGGAGATTCTCGAGAACTGCATCGTGCATCGGGATATCTCGACTTCGAACATCATGGTCGACACGTCAATCCGTTCGCTTGACGACCAGGTTGCAGCGGGAAGCTTCGACCTGAAACTCGTGGACTTTGGCTCGGCGATGCTTCCCGGTCGTTCCTCCTCGCTCACGCAGAAGTACGGAACGCCGCGTGGCGCCACGCCGGATTTCGCCCCGCCCGAAATGCTATCCGAGGACATCAAGGGTGCTGCGACCATGCGCAAGAACCCGGCAGTGGACGTCTACGCCGCGGCAAGCGTGCTGTACCTGCTGCTAGCCGGACACACGCCGTTCCTGCTCGAGAAGGGTGACAATCGCTCGTACTACCTGCAGAAGACTGAGCAGTTGCCCCGCGCCCTGGCCGGCGCCCATGCGGCGACGACCGATATCGACATAACGCTCACGCGAGAGCCGCACACCGCCGCCTTCGTCGAGAAGGCGGCCTCGGAAAGCGACGGCAGGCCATCGTCGGAGAAGCTGGCTGGTGTTTTGACGGCCGTTGATTCCCAACTCGACGACGTCATCTTCGCCTGCCTGGATCCCGTTCAGGAGCATCGTCCCCTCGCAAGCGAGGTGCAGGACACGCTTGCGGAATTCGTTGACTCTTACGAGGACAACATCGCGAACGGCTTGGCCGAGCGCCCCTTGAGCCAGTGTGCCGGCGATGCCTTCGAGCGCAGGGCGGCAAACGTTCGGAGGCGACGGGCGCGCCATCTGGGAATGGGCGTGGTGATAGCATGCGCTGTCCTGCTTTTTGCGGGCTCGTGTGCGACGGGGTTCCTGCTGGACGGAGAGTTGGCCAAGCTCGCGCTTGGACCCATGCGCTGGGGTGGCGCCCTGAGCGGATGGGTTGTGGGAGTGCTTCTATGGCTGCCCGCAATTCTCGGCTACGCCACGCGCTTCGTCGCACGACGCAATCCCCACGTCTTGGCCTGGACAATCGCCGCGGTGGGTGCCGGAGCGCTCGTGCTGCTGGGAATAATGGCCTGCACGATCTTCTTCTCGGCGCAAAGCCTCGTGTTGGCGCTCGCCGCCTTAGCCGTTTCCGCAACGCTTCCCTGGTGTGCGCTGTCGTTCGATGTTGCCCTAGGAATAACGTTCGCGAAACCGAGCGAAGAGGCGCAGGTCGATGCCTGAGATGACGAAAACGGAAGGAAGCGACGAGATGGCGAGAACGGCCTCGGCTCCGCTTGGCGCATTGTTCTTCATCATGAAGAGATACGGGAAGATCAGCTACAAGGACCTTGCAACGTGCATCCTCTCGGAAAAGCCGCTAGCCGGTGGCGTGAGTCCCGCAAGCCGTGTGAATGATCGCACGTGGATTTCGCGCTATCTCGTTCACGCGCCTGTCGAATCCGTCAAGGAAGACTACTTCGTGAGCCATGAGAAGGCCGCCATGCGCATCATCTCGCGGCTCAAGAAGCGCATGGGCAACCAGGAAATACTCGACATGATCGCGGGGCAGCCGGGCGTGGTGATAGTGGGGGCGCTGGCAAATTGCGGCCAGGACACCGCTCCCTATCGCAACATGCTATCGCGGCTAGCAGGAGAAGACGCGTTCAAGATCGAGGAACGCGTCGAGATTGCCATGGTGCTCCTCGTGACGGCGGCTCTGAGTGGAAATGTTGCACGTGCAACTGCTCGAGCTCTCGAATTCACCGACGAGATTCACGGTGCGTCAGTGCGTACACCCCTCGTGACGCCCCAATCGGAAGGGGCACCCGGCGACACGCCCGCTGACATTGACGAGCGCGTGAACCTGGGACTCTTGCGCATCGTAGACGGTTACGTGATGGGCTCGCCGTTCTGGCTCGACGCAACGAACCCCGATGGCATCGAGGTGGGCGCCTTCGCGACGGGAGCGGGAGCTATCAGCGACGTCGCGCCTGACGTATCCGGACACCATGCACGCATCTGGCATGACGAGAGTGATATCTGGTACGTCGAGGGGTTGGGCTCGAAGAACGGTACGGTGCTGGTAAGCGGCGTGGACAAGAGCGAAGCTGTCGTGGAGCCGCCGGCAGACGAGCGCACCGGGTGGACGGGCGCACCCGTGGCCTTGCAACCCGGCGACGAGCTCGTGTTCGGGAAAAGCACGCGGTACGTGGTGATTGCCGGTGTAAAGTGAAAAAGCGAGGCCGCCCGCGAATGATGCGAGCGGCCATCAAAATGGACACCGGCGGTCTACTGCTGCTGTCACATTATCGACATGTGCCGGCAGCAAATGAGACAAATGTGTCTGACCAATTTGTCTCATTCCGCAGGTCAGAAGGCGGGTGCTACTTCACGCCATGCCAGCCGACGCCCTCGTCCTTCCAGCCTATGGATAGCAGCGTCTGGAACTCGCCCCAGTCGAGCGTGTAGTGGTGGTTGTTGGCGAACGCGTTGGGGTTGTAGGCGCGGTACAGGGGCACGGCCTCGTTGGGGTCGGAGTACCAGCCTCCCTCCTCCCAGGTCCAGCCCACGCCCACGAGCATGTCGCGCTCGGCCTCGCTGGAGGTGTAGTGGTGCTCTCCGGCAAACGAGTTGTAGAGGCGGTAGACCTTGATGCCCTCGGTCGGCGCCGTCCAGCCCACGCCCTCGTCGTTCCAACCGGCCGCGATCACGGCGTCTCGCTCGACGGGACTCGAGGTGTAGAAGTGCTCGCCGGAGTTGGGGTTGTAGAGGCGATACATGGTCTCGGTGCCCACGGGTTGCGGGTCGGTGGGGGTGGGATCCGGATTCGACGGTTGCGATGGCGTGCTCGGATTCGAGGGGTTGCTCGGCTGCGAAGGATTGGAAGGGTTGCTGGGGGCGTCGGGGTCGTAAATCCTATATGTCGCCTTTAGCGTTCCGGTGTAGTTGCCTCTGCCCTGCGCAGTAATTTCATAGGTTCCGGCAGGACCGGCATTTGCAGGAAAAACAACGCTTATGTCTTCGTCACCCGCGCTGAAACTGTAATATGTTCCAATTTTCTCTGCTCCAGAATATACGTAAACTGTTGGGTACCGCGCCGCCTGGTGAGACCACATCTCAAACGAATCTTGACTAAGCTCAATGCGAGTCAGGGCCTTGGGCTTGATTGTATACGTTGCCTGCACGGTGCCCGACAAATCGCCCTTTCCTTGAACGGTTATCGTATACGTCCCTGCATCCTTCTTATATTTATCACCGCTGATTGTCACGTATCTTGACGAGCCAGTTAATGAGAGGTCCTTCTCGATGAGAGTATTTCCTGCATAAACGGAAACGGTCGGCTCGCATCGTGAACCGGAGTACTCGTACTCTGTCTGGCTCAGCTCTACTCGAGTGATTTCAGTTGGGGTGGCTGAGACTGTAAAGATGTAGTGATCTCGCCAGACGCTCCCAGACTGCATAACAAAGTAATAGGTTCCGGCTTCAAGACGACCGCAGTTTACAGTGGTCCTATTCTCACCTGAAAGTGTGTTTCCCTGCTTGAATGCCACCTGAGACGTGCTCTTTGTCACCTCGTAATGCATCTTTCCGCGAGTAAGCAAATCAACATTTACCAAACTTGGCGAATCAATATGAAAAGAGTAGATGTCGATATCGGACAGACCCATCGGTTTGCCATTCAGGAAGACTTCGCCATCGGGATCGTATGCCATTCCCGTGTAGACCTGCCCTAGCTTAACGGGCGTGGCGGTGCTCATGGTGTCATTGGGCTCTATCTCAATTTCTGCGTCCAGGTCTGCAGATGGACACGAGATACCCGCACGCAAAGTGGCCTCACATTGGGCTTGTAGCCTGAAACTATACTTTCCCGTGCCGAGGATAAACGGACCAAATGATGCCGTAGCGGTGTTATGGGCAATATCCCAATCTGCAATTACCTTGCCGGCACCATCCTCCAAAATCGCGTGGAAAGAATTGCCGCTACTTAGAGAATTTGTCTGCTGGAACACAAGACCCGAGAAGGACGTTCCCTGGACGCTAAAGTTTACCTTCACCTCTTGTCCTTGAGACAGGTTATAAGGGCCTGCGGTTTCCCCGTCCTTTAGGGTGATATCTTTCACGGTTGAGCGTGCCTCAATCGCAAATGCGCTAATGGAATTATCATCAGGCGTAAACGACAAGCTATCGGGTGAATATTGATATGTAATATCATCCAAGACATGCGACGTGTTTGTCATTGCTTCTGTTTCGCTGCTTGAATCTGAAGAATCCCCTGCAGCCGCAAACGCCGTGATGGGCATCATGCCGAGGGCAAGCGCCAATGACAGGGACACTAACGAGAGTTTCCGCATAATCGGCTCCTTTCCATGAGGTGATGCATTGCCGTACGTGCAATGCGAGTCGATATGCTCACCCTACAGGCGTTTTTCATTATTCTGTTGCGCAACAAATTTTGCGGCGGCAAGCGGTGAGGAGGGGGCTATCTCGCCGAGCGCTGGTGGATAGTGCTTCGATGTGCACCAGATCTTTTTCGGGATACCACGTGTATATAAGATCGAAAGGGTTCACCGCCACGAAGCGCACGCCGTCACCGAACTCTTCTGTGATTGACGTGGGAACCTGTGACGAGCCGAAACCGCCAAAAAGCTCAATGCTATCCACGATGTTGAGAATGCGCTGTTCTAGCTTCTTGGTTTCGATTGCGGCCAAATCGTCTGCAAAACGATTGGAGAACTCCAGCCTAGGCATGAACGCTGCGCTTCTGTTCCACCGCCGCGAGCAGTTCCTCGCGCGAGGAATAATAGCGGCCCTCTTCAAAATCGCGCCGTGACTCATCGAGGGCTTCCCTCATGCGCTGCTCGTAGAGCGCCTGCTCAACTGCCTCTTCGATTTGACGTTGGAGGACGTCCTGTGACATGAAGGCGTACTTGCCGCGCCCGTTCTCGGTAATGTAGACGACCTCGTTGTCCGCAATTGCCTTGATTTCACGTTGCTGATTCTTCAAGGCCGTAGAAGGGTATATCGCCGGCATGGTCGCTCCTAATGAAGGTACTAATAAAGACCGTAATTACGGACTTATTATAGTCCATTTCACCGTTCCGTGCGATGAGGCGCGAGGCAAACGCTAACGCCCCTACTCCTCCTCGGCCAGGCGCAGCACCATCTCGTAAATCCCCTGGGCGCTGTTGAAGTTGGCCGGGACGACTTCCTTGGCGGGCACGGCGATGTCAAATTCGTCATCGATGGCGTTGATGATCGCAAGGATGTCGAAGGAATCGAGGAAGCGCTCGTCCACCAACGCGGTGCAGTTCTCGTAGTCGACGTTTTCCTCAACGTCCTTGAGCAGGTCGATGATGGCCTCGAGCGTGATGTCGTCCATGGTGCTTCCTCTCGCCAGTTCTTATACCGGTACCAGTTGTAAATGAGACAATTTGGTCAGACAAACTTGTCTCATTTTCGTGGTGTGTTGAGCGTGCTCGTCTCGATGAAGTCGCGGGCAAGCTCGCTGCCGCCATCATAGCGCAAGACCACGCGTGGCATCGTGCGGCTCAGGAACAGGTGCACGCCTTCGGTCACGGAATACGCGCCGGCGTTGGCAAACGCGAGCACGTCATCGAGCTGCAAGCTGTCGAGCTCGACCTCGCGCACGAGCACGTCGTTGACGGTGCAGAGGCTGCCGCAAAGCGTCCAGGCACGCGCGTCTTGCTCGCGCATCTGGTCGGCAAGCGCCGAGAGATTGACAAGCGCAGGCACCTTGAGGCCCATGATCTGCCCCGCATAGGTGAGGTGGTTGATGCCACCGTCGAGGATGCAGTAGCTCGTGCCCTCGTTCTCCTTGAGGTCGGCGACGCGGGTGAGGTAGGTGCCGCAGGACGCGGCAAAGAAGCGGCCCATCTCGACCGTGAGCTCCACCTCCTTCGCAAGCTCGCGAAGGTGCGGAGCCAACTCGCGGGCCGGGGCGAGGTCGTCCGTGAAGTCGTCGTCGGCGAAGTACGGCACGGCCAAGCCGGGACCGTACTCGAGACGCTGCACCTCGAAGCCATGCTCGAGCTCGATGTCGGCAATGAGGGCGCGGAGCTTCTCGAGCTCGCGTGCCTGATGCTTGAGCTTCTTGCGCTGCGTGCCCACGAAATAGTGCAGGCCTACGATGTCGAGGTGCGGGTACTTCGTGCGGCGGTCGATGATGGCGAGGAGATCATCTTTCGACATGCCAAACTGGCTGCCGGCGTTCAGGCGTAGCAGCACCTCGACCTTCGTGTTCGCCCGTGCGGCGCACTGCTCGATAATCTCGACGTGGCGCACGCTCTCGGCTGTGAGCACGCCAACGCGATAGGCAATGGCACGGCTCACGTCCTCGACCTGCTTGTTCACGCCCGAATACACGATCTGGTGCGCGGAGATGCCCACGTCCTCGCAGATGGCGAGCTCGCCGGGGCTGCACACCTCAAGGCGAGTGCCGTGGTCGGCCGCTGCGGCCGCGAGAAAGGGGTTGGCCTTCATCGCGAAGCACAGGCGCACGTCCTCGCCGAAGATGTCGGCAATCTTGTCGAGACGCCGCCAGAACGCCTCCACATCGAGGACGAAGGCGGGAGTGCCATACTCCTTGGCTATTTCGAGCAGCTCACCCTGATTCATGCTGGTACCTCCACAAAATGAGACAAATGTGTCTGACCAGATTGTCTCATTCTACATGTCGAGGAGGGCCTGGCGGTCGATCTTGCCGTTCTTGTTGAGCGGCATGGCGTCGAGCTTGCGAATCTTGTTGGGGACCATGTACTGCGGCAGAATCTCCTTGAGCGCGTCGGCCAGCGCGTCCTTCTCGCAGGGGCCCACGTAGAACAGGAGGATGCGCTTCTTGCGCGCGTCGTAGACCGTGCAGGCGCGCTTCACGCCGTCGACGCCATGAGCCGCCGCGTCGACCTCGCCGAGCTCGATGCGTTGCCCCAGGTGCTTGATCTGGTGGTCCTTGCGCCCACGATACACGAGACGTCCCGCCTCGTCGAACGTGGCCATGTCACCCGTGCGATACATCGTCTCGGGAAACGCCGTCGTGAGCGGGTTTTGCACGAAGGACTCGGCAGTCTTCTCGGCGTCGTTGTAGTAGCCGAGGGCCAGACAGGTGCCGACCACACAGATTTCACCCTCGTCACCGGGCATGTCGACGAGCTGGTCGTCTTCGTCGAGCAGGAAGACGCGCTCGTTCGGGAAGGGACGGCCCATGGGTATGGTCTCGTCCTTGTCGTAATCGCGCACGATGATGTGATAGGTGCAGTTGCACGTGACCTCGGTGGGACCATACACGTTGACGAACATGGCATCGGGCAGGGCCGCGCGCCAGACGGCGAGCTGCTTGGGCGGCATGACCTCGCCGCTGAAGATGACCGCGCGAATGGTCGTGGGCACGCGATAGTCGAAGCCGCCCATCATCGAGACGAAGCACATGGCGCTCACGGCCCAGGTGCAGACCGTGACCTCGCGCTCCACGAGGAAGTCCATGAGGTTCACGGGGACGCTGAAGTACTCGCGCGGAATCATCTGCACGGTCGCGCCGGTGGCAAGACCGCCGTAGATATCCTTGACCGACACGTCGAAGTCGAACGGAGCCTGGTTGGCGAGCACGTCCTCTTTCGTGATGTCGAAGATCGAAACGAACGAGCCGATGAAGTCGATGACGGAGCGATGGCTCACGGCAACGCCCTTGGGGACGCCCGTGGAGCCCGAGGTGAAGTTGATGTATAGCGGGTCTGTGTCGAGCGCGGCGGCGCGGCGGCGAGCAAGCAGGCCGCTATCAGAACGCGTATCGACGATATCCTCGAGGCATATAACCAGATAGCCGTCGAAGGCCTCCCATGCGGCGTCGAAGTTCTTGGCGTCGGCTATCACGAGCGGAGCGGCGAGCTTGTCGACGATGGCGCGGGCGCGCGACGCGGGCTGGCGCACGTCGATGATCGAATAGCAGCAGCGTGCGTAGACGGCGCCGAACATGGCCGTGAGGGCGAGGGTGCTCTTCTCCATGTAGCAGGCGATGGGGCTGCGCTCGTCGACGATGCCGGCGAGGTAGGAACCGACGGAGTGGGCGCGGCGCATGAGGTCGAGAAACCCAATTTCGCCGTTCTCGTCCGCGAACGCGACCTTATCCGGCAACTCCCGCGCCCGCGCTTCGAGCCACTCGAGTACGTTAGTCATGAGAGACGCTTTCTCGTCAGACGGGTTTTTGCCTCATTTGCTGACAGGTGTCTCATTGCTTCTGCACGACCCTCTTGCCGACGGTCTTGCGCAGGATGATGAGCGCCAGGACCACGAGAACGATGCCGATGGCGAGGGAAATCAGCCAGTTCTGCACGAAACCGGCGACGATGAAGCAGATGAACGAGATCACCGCGACCGTGAGCACGTAGGGCAGCTGGGTCGAGACGTGCACAATGTGGTTCACGTTCGCACCGGCCGAGGCCATGATCGTCGTATCCGAGATAGGCGAGCAATGGTCGCCGCAGACGGCGCCGGCCAGGCAAGCCGAGATGCCAATGGTGAGCAGTTCGGGCTGACCGGCGAAGATGGGCAGCACGATGGGGATGAGGATGCCAAAGGTGCCCCAGCTCGTGCCCGTGGCAAACGCGAGGCCCAGGGCGACGAGGAAGATGATCGCGGGGAGCATGCTATACAGGCCGGCAGCCGCACCCTCCATGAGGCCGGCGACGAAGACATCGGCGCCGAGCGCGCTCGTCGCGAGCTTGAGGGTGAGCGCGAAGGTGAGGATGAGCATGGCCGGCACCATGGCCTTGAAGCCGTCGACGATGCAGACCGCGGCGTCACCGAAGCTCACGACGCGGCGGCACAGCAGGTAGATGAAGGTGATGACCAGGGCGATGATCGAGCCCCAGGGCAAGCCCACCGAGGCGCTCGTGTTACCGAAGGCCAGGGCCAAGTCGCCGAAGCCCTCGGCTTCCGGATCCCAGAAGCCGCCGACGTACATCATGCCGATGACGCAGCAGACGATGAGGATGATGACGGGAACGAGCATGTCGACGAGGCGGGCGCGGGGATTGTCGAGCTTCTCCTCGTCACCCAGGGAACCGAGCACGCCGTCACGATAGGCCTCGATTTCGGCGCGGGCCATGGGGCCGTAATCGAAGCCCATGACGACGATGGCGATGATGAACACGATGGTGAGCAGCGAGTAGAAGTTGTAGGGGATTGCCTGGATGAAGAGCTGGATGCCCGTGATGCCCGAGTCCAGGTCGCTGGCCGTGGCCGAGACGGCCGCCGCCCAGGACGAGATGGGGGCAATCATGCAGATGGGCGCCGCCGTCGCGTCGATGATGTAGGACAGCTTGGCGCGCGAGATCTTCTGCTCGTCGGTCACGGGACGCATGACCGCGCCCACGGTGAGGCAGTTGAAGTAGTCGTCGATGAAGATGAGCACACCGAGCGCGAAGGTCGCGAGCTGCGCCCCCACGCGGGTCTTGATGTGCTTGGCTGCCCAGGCGCCAAAGGCGGCCGAGGCGCCGGACTTGTTGATAAGGGCGACCATGATGCCGAGCATCACGAGGAATATGAAGATGCCGGCATTAGCCGAGTCGCTGATGGCGTTGATGAACCCGACGGGCATGGCGTCCTCGCCGGTCCCGACCTCGCCGGAGATGATGAAGTTGACGGTGTTAATAGGGTCGAAGCCCGCGAGCAGCAACGCGCCCACGACGATGCCGACGAACAGCGACGTGTAGGTTTCCTTGGTGATGAGCGCCAGGACGATGGCGACGATGGGCGGCACGAGCGCCCAGAAGGTTCCGACAAACTCCATGATCTCCCCAATGCATGTCAGCGTGACAATCGCGCATATTATAGGCATCTTTGCGAGACGGTGGGGACGGACCCTCAAAGTTGCAGGTGAGAAGAAGGGGACAGACCCTTGTGCGGCAAGCGGTGGTAGAATGAGCATGTATTATTCTTTGCTACGAATCGTTTTCGAGGAGATGCCATGTTTGAACAGGATCACATCTGGGTTGGACAGGGCGAGACTCCCTGTAACCTGCTACTCAACCAGGCAAATCGCCATGGTCTCATCGCCGGCGCATCCGGCACGGGCAAGACCGTCACCCTCAAGGTGCTCGCCGAGGGCTTCTCGAAGGCCGGTGTGCCCGTCTTCATGGCCGACGTGAAGGGCGACGTGACCGGCATCGCGCAGGCGGGTGACGATACCGAGAACATCGCCAAGCGCGTCGAGAAGTTTGGCATCGAGGGCTGGTCTCTCGAAGGTTGCCCCACGCGCTTGTGGGACATGCTCGGCTACCAGGGCATTCCCGTGCGCATCACCGTGTCCGACATGGGCCCCATCATGCTCTCGCGCCTGCTCGAACTCACCGAGGTGCAGGAGGGCGTGCTCAACATCGTCTTTCGCGTCGCCGATGACCAGCAGATGCTGCTCATCGACCTCAAGGACCTGCGCGCGATGCTCAATTACGTCTCGGAGCACTCCAAGGAAATCGAGACGACCTACGGCAAGGTCTCGTCGCAGTCGGTCGGCGCGATTCTACGCGCCCTCATCGCCATCGAGGACCAGGGCGGCGACATCTTCTTCGGCGAGCCCAACCTCGACCTTGACGACTGGTTTGCCGTCGACGACAAGGGCCAGGGCTACGTCAATGTGCTCAACGCCGCCCGCCTCATCAACAGCCCGCAAATCTACGCGATGTTCCTGCTGTGGATGATGAGCGAGCTGTTCGAGACGCTGCCCGAGGTGGGCGATGCCGACAAACCGAAGTTCATCTTCTTCTTCGACGAGGCGCACCTGCTGTTCAACGGCATGCCGAAGGAACTGCTCGACAAGATCGTGCAGGTCGTGAAGCTCATCCGCTCCAAGGGGGTGGGCGTCTACTTCATCACGCAATCGCCATCCGACATCCCCGACGAGGTGCTTGCGCAGCTCTCGAACCGCATCCAACACGGCTTGCGCGCCTACACACCGGCCGAGCAGAAGGCCGTGAAGGCCGCGGCGCAGTCGTTCCGCGAGAACCCCGCGTTCGACGCGAAGGAAAAGATTCTCGAACTTGGCACGGGCGAGGCGCTCGTCTCGTTCCTCGATGCCGACGGCAAGCCGTGCGTCGTCGAGTACGCGAAGATACTGCCGCCGCAGTGTCGCATGGCCGCAGCAGACCCCGAGGTCGTCGAGCAGATGCTTGCCGCGCAGGTATCGCTCATGGACAAGTACGGCGATGCCATCGACCGCGAGTCGGCCTACGAGATTATCAACCAGCAGGCCTCCGCACTCAGCGAGGAGGCCAAACAGGCTGCCGAGCAGGCGCAGGCCGACATCGAGGCAGCCGAGGCCGAGAAGCAGAAGGCCAAGGAAGCCGCCAAGGCCGCAGCCGCCGAGGAGAAGCGCGCGCAGAAGGCGCAGCAGGAGGCGGTGAAGCAGGTGGGCAGCGTGCTCGGACAGATTGGCCGCGAGGCATCACGTCAGATCATCCGCGGCATCTTCGGCGCCCTGAAGAAGTAACGGGGATGGCCCTCTGAGGCCGTTGTTCCAACCACGTAGCAAAGGGGCGGCCTCGTTGGCCGCCCCTCGTCATCTCATCATCGTCGTCCGTCCGCCTTAGGCTTCCTGCGAACGATGGGCCGTGCTGCGGCGCATAGGACGCCTACCCATGACCTCGGCCTCGAGCTCGTCGACGGTCTGTATGTCCTTCCTGCGGTTGACGACGACGCCGATACCGTAGAAGAGGGTAATCACGATGCCGATGAGCATGAGCCAGTGCACCCAGCACCGCGGAGCCAGCTCGAACGAGGCAAGCGGATTGCCGTCGTCATCGATGGTCTCTTCACCGGGGAAGGCGGCCAACGGGTTGCCGTCATCGGTGATGGTCTCGGTTGCGGCGGCTGCGGGAGCTGCAGCTGCGCCAGGCGCGGGAGCGGCGGCAAGCGGCGTCGCGTCATCGACGATGGTTTCGCCGGCGGGAGCCGTCACGGTACCCGCATCGGTGCCCGTACCGGTTCCAGTTCCGGTACCGGTGCCCTCGTCGCCGGGAACCGGGCCCGGAGTCGGATCGACGGGAGTGGGATCATCCGGCGTGGGCGTAGGATCGACCGGGGTCGGATCCACCGGAGTAGGATCAACCGGGGTGGGGTCGGCGGGAGTGGGGTCGACGGGCTTGGCCGTCGCGGTGTAGGTTGCCCTGTAGGCGATGATGTCATCGGTGCGGGTCATGTTCTCCCAGCCGCTGAAGGCGTAGGTGTTGTCGGCATCCTCGGCCTTGGTGGGAACCTCGCCTGCGAAGCTCGGCTCGACAGTGCCCTGGATATAGCGCATGGAGGCGAGCTCGGTGATGCCATCCTCGTCATACCAGGTGATGGTGGTGGCGGGAATCGCGGCAATGGCCCTTTCCTCGACATGGTTCACGTCATTAGCGCAGACGCGCTGCTCGAGACCTTCGCCGTCGATCGTGGCGGGGGTCACGACGGTCCACTCGCCATAGGCGTGGCCGATGGCGGGGATGACCTCGGTGTAGGTGTGAGTCGCGTCGTGCGAGCAGGTGAAGGTCCTTACGCCGTCGGCCTCGCAAGTGGCCTCGGTGATCACCGTGGCGACGTAGTCGTGGCCAGTGGCCTCGACGACTTCCTGGGCGACGAGGACGGTGCCGCAGGTGGCGCAGTGGGATCCCTCGGTGAGACCCGTTTCGGTGCAGGTGGGAGCGACGGCAGCATCGACAACCTCGGTATGGCCGGTAGCGGGGACGTCCCTACGCTGCTCGGTGGGGCACATGGAACAGCTCTTGGTCTCCTTGCCGGGTTCGGTGCAAGTGGGAGCAATGGTCACGACCCACTCGCCCCAGCTATGGTCGAATTGCGGGATTTCCTCCTGGGCAACGAGGATCTCGCCGCAGACAGAGCACTTCTTGCCGTCGGTCAGGCCGGGATAATAGCAGGTGGCCGCCTTGCCGGGGATTATCTCCTCGGTATGACCAAGGGGCTCAATGTCCTTGCGCTGGGCGCCCCCGCACCTCAAGCATTTCTGCTCTTCCTTACCCTTCTCGGTGCAGGTGGGGGCTTGGGTCACATACCACTCGGTCCAGTCATGGCCCAAGGAAGGAATAACCTTGAATCCCTCGGAATGATCACAACGCGAGCAGCGACTGCCCGCCTCGATGCCGGGATTCGTACAATCCGGAGCGATAGCAGCAACTCCTACCATGTCATGGCCAAGAGCCGCGACATCCTCGGTCATGGTCGCATTGCAACCCTCACGCATGCAGGTGAAGGTCTTGACGCCCTCATCGGTGCAGGTGGGATCGGTGGTCACGACGCCCTTGTCCCAGTCGTGGCCAAGAACGGGCACAACCTCCTGGGCAACGAGCACGGTGCCACAAACGCTGCAGTGGGAGCCCTCGGTGAGGCCCGTGGTCTCGCAGGTGGGGGCAATGGCCTCGTCGATGACGATGGCATGACCGGTGGCGGGGATGACCTCCACGGTCGTCCTGTCGCAGGTCGTACACTTCTGGCCGGCGGTGTTGCCGGGCTCGGTGCAGGTGGGATCCTTGGCCTCGACATCGACCCAATTATGCTCGATGGTGATGTTGTAGGTCACTGTGTGGCGCTTGGTATATTCAAGGTTCCCAATAACCTCATGAACAACGGTTGCGGTGTCAACATTCCTCACGTTAATTGAAGCGCTGGCCTCCCACAGACTCATCTTTTCGTTGCTGATGATCACATTCGGATTAGACGACTTCCATGTGCTGTATGTGCCGTCAACATGATTGATAAGATCACCGGCGTCCGTATGACAAATCAGGGTGCTCTGTTCACCACACCTAACGGTTTGATCCCATTGTTTCGTTGCATTGGGCTTGATGTCATCAACATCCATCACCCCCATCGGCGCGATAGCGTACGCCTCGCTCATGACGACCTCTTCGGCAACCGTGAGCACCGAAACGCCGTTATCCTCCTCGACAGCCGGGGTCTCGTCGTCGGTGGCGGACTCCTCCTCGTCTTCCTCGACCGCAGGCTCTTCCTCGTCCTCGGCGTCTTCATCGACAGCGACAGGGGCCTCTTCCTCGAAAGCGGGCTGCACGTCGGCAGGCTCGACCTGATCCTGCATCTCCTCAGCGACCGGTTCCTCGTCGGTTGCCCATGCATAGCTCGCGAAGAGCGAGACATTGCACATCGTGAGCACGAGCGCGATGGACGTGAGTGCGGCGATGAGCTTCGCCAGCGTGCTCCGCTTCACGTCGACCATGTTCTCCAGATGGTTCATGTGTACCCCTTGTCCGTTCCCACCACGACAGCTTGCGTACGCTGCCGCGCATTGAGCCTCTGTCGTGGGATTTCTCCCCGTAGGAGGCGACATTTGATGCCCATGACTATATAGATGCCCTCGATTTCAACTTGCATTCTGACAGGGCATTGATAGGATATTGACATGATAATGACCGTCAAATGCCATTGAACGGTGCCTGATCAGAAACGAACGGCCGCATTGTTTTTGCCGTTTTCGAGCAAGGGGGGGGGCACGTGCCCGATTCCGCCGGCAAGTTACGCGTGCAACGAGACTCATGGGAGCAGGGACATCTCACGCTCATATGCGGCATTGCCAATGCGGGTGGAGGGGTGTTGCTCGTCGACTCTGCCGGCAAGAACTACACGCGCGGCTTGACGCGCATGCGAAAGCCCTTCGAGCAGATACCCCGCATCACCCGCAAGGAGCTTGGCATCGCCTGCGTTACCGAACCCGTGCTTGACGGTGCGAATTTCTGCCTCGAGGTCATTGTTCCCGCTGTCGACCCGGCCTTTCCCGTCGAATACCAGGGCAGGTACTGGTACTACGATGGTGCGAGAGGTGAAAACCGTTCCGTACGACCGGAGGAGGTCATTGACCTTCGTCATGCCGTACTGCCGGCGCCGCTCATCGAGAAAACGGTCGAGGATTCCTCGGCAGACGAAGAGGGCGATGTTATGCCGGCACCCGTAAGAACTGGTATCTCGGTCTTCGAAGGTCTCGCCACCGGAGAGGACCTGCGCAGCGCTCCCTTCTCGCAGCGTTCCATAGCGGCGGCCAACGACCTTGACCTCACCTCGACCGATGAATTCGTGTTGCGGGCGTTGCGCGCGAACGGCCGTGCGACGGCACCCGGCATCGCCGAGCTGTTCGGCGTGAGCGAAAGCACCGTGCGGCGTTCCTTCAGAAAGCTGCGTGAACTGGGACTTATCGACCGCGTCGGGTCGAACAAGGCAGGATATTGGAGATTGCTCGGATAGGTTTCCGGCCTACAAGACACCTGCGTCGAAAATCTGCATGAGCTCGTTGACGCTCGCGAAGGGCTTGTTGTCCTGCGGATTTCTCACGTTGACAAGCTCGCCCGTCCACACGCGGCCGCCATCCGAGAACTTCTTCGAACGCACGATGTACCTGAAGTGCAGGCGAGGTTGATTTTTGCTGAGCTTTGCCTCGGCCCCGTAATCAAGACCGTTGAGCGCATGGCGGATCATCTTGACGTAATCCTTGGCATCGCGTTCGTCACCAAGGCGAATGAGACCCGTCTCGCAGTTGTAGAGCACGCCGTCCGCAACGAAAACGGACCTGATGCGCTCGCGACGGCGCTTTTCGACCAGCACGATCGCGACGGCCACCCCGATGATGACGAGCCACCAGACGATGGTGATGGCAAGGTCGGCCGGGTCGGTCAGGGAAAAGCCGAAGTGGTTCCAAAGCCAGAGAAACTCGAGGGAAAGCAGCACGAGAATCACGAGGACGATGATGTTGCTCTTGCGCAAGGGTGCCTCTTTTATTGGTCTTAGTCCTGTATGAGGCACGAGCGCATAAAAAACGGGGCCCTGATGGCCCCGGTGCTTGTGGTGGAGGTAAGGGGGCTCGAACCCCTGGCCTCAGGCTTGCAAAGCCCGCGCTCTCCCAGCTGAGCTATACCCCCGTCTGATGCGCTGTGCGGATTTACCCCCTGGTATCAATAAACGCCCCGGCGGCGACTCGGCCCACGCCGGGGCGTTTATTACCAAAGATGGTGGGCCTTACAAGATTCGAACTTGTGACCTCACGATTATCAGTCGTGCGCTCTAGCCAACTGAGCTAAAGGCCCGCGCAAATACGCGAGCATGTATACTGCCACAATCATAGTTCCGTGTGAAGCAAAATCCCCAGAAAGTTCGGGTTTCATCCGCAAGCGTGCTTTGGCATGTGTGCCAGCGGAGCTGAAAATGAGACAGTTTGGTCAGGCACCTCTGTCTCATTTTCTTCTGGTGCCTGTGAAGGATGAGACAGAGGTGCCTGATCAAGCTGTCTCATCCTTCGTGTTCGTCCCTCTAGTCGGTGGTGTCGATCTCGTCTTCCTCGATGTCATCCTCGGCATCGACGGGGACCTCGCTCTTCATCTGGCCGGATATCTCCTCGGTGAGAAGTTCGGTCTGGCCCTCGATGATCTCCTTCTTCTTTTTCTTGCCGGCAGCCACGCGTGCCACGGCGACGACGCGGTCGGACTCGTCGACGTTCATGACCTTGACGCCCTGGGTCGCGCGCGAGAGCTCGGAGATGTCGCCGGCCTTTACGCGAATAACGACGCCCTCCTCGGACACGATCATCATCTCGTGCTTCTCGTTGATGATCTTCATGGCGGCGATCTTGCCCTTCTTATCGGTCATCTTGATCGTCGACATGCCGCCACCGCCACGGTGGTGCTCGGTGTATTCGGTGACCTTGGTGCGCTTGCCGTAACCACGCTCGGTGATGACGAACAGGTCGCTGTCGTCGGGTGCGATTTCCATGCCGAGTACGCGGTCGCCGCCCTTGACGTCGATGCGGATGCCGTGAACGCCCGTGGTGTCGCGACCCATGGGCCTGGCCTCGGACTCGTCGAAGCGAATGGCCTTGCCGGCGCTGCTCACCATCATGACCTTCATGCCGGGACTCACGCGGCGCACGGCGATGAGCTCGTCGGCATCGCGCAGGTTGATGGCGATGAGGCCGTTGGAGCGCACGTTCTTGTACGCGTCGAAGGCCGTCTTCTTGATCATGCCGTGGGCCGTGGCGAACAGCAGGTACTCGTCAGCCGGAAAGTCGCGCGTGTTGATGACGGTCGCGACCTTCTCGTCGTCCTCGATGGGAAGCAGGTTGACGACGGGCGTGCCCTTGGCCTGGCGGCTGCCGAGCGGAATCTGGTGCACCTTCTGGCGGTACACCTTGCCCTTGCTCGTGAAGAAGAGCATGTAGTCATGGGTCGAGGCGATGAAAAGCTGCTCGACGAAGTCGTTTTCCTTGAGCTTCACGCCGCTCATGCCCTTACCGCCGCGCTTCTGCTGGCGATACGTGGCCACGGGCAGGCGCTTGATGTAGCCGCTGCGCGTGATGGTCACGACCATGTCCTCGTCGGCGATAAGGTCCTCGATGTCGAGGTCGCGTGCCTCGTCGGCGATTTCGGTGCGACGCTTGTCACCGTAGCGGCGCTTGATCTCGAGCATTTCGTCGCGGATGATCTCCTTGACCAGATTCTCGTCGCCCAGGACGCGCTTGTAGTAGGCGATCTTCTCACGCAGCTCGGCGAGTTCGGTCTCAATCTTCTCGCGCTCCAGACCGGTCAGGCGGCGCAGGCGCATCTCGAGTATGTGGTTGGACTGCACCTCGGAGAGCCCAAAGCGCTCGATTAACCTGCTGCGTGCCTCGGCATCGTCGCGCGAGGAGCGGATGATGGAGATGACCTCGTCGATGTTGTCGAGGGCGATGACGAGACCTTCGAGGATGTGGGCGCGTTCCTCGGCCTTGCGCAGCTCGTAGCGCGTGCGGCGCTGGATGACGTCGATCTGGTGATCGATGTAGTTGAAGAGCATGTCCTTGAGGCTCAGGACGTGCGGCACGCCGTTGACGAGCGCGAGGTTGTTGATGCCAAAGCCCGTCTGGAGCTGCGTGTGCTTGTAGAGCTTGTTGAGCACGACCTGCGGCTCCTCGCCACGCTTGAGGTCGATGACGATGCGCATGCCCTTACGGTCGGACTCGTCGTTGAGGCCGGAAATCTCCGTGACCGTCTTCTGCTTGACCAGGTCGGCGATCTTCTCGATGAGCTTGGCCTTGTTGACCTGGTACGGGATTTCGGTCACGACGATGCGGTTGCGGCCCGACGAGCTCTTCTCGACATGGGCCTTGGCGCGGATGGTGATGGAGCCGCGGCCCGTCTCGTAGGCATCGCGAATGCCGCTGCGTCCCATGATGGTCGCACCGGTCGGGAAGTCAGGACCGGGCATGATCTGCAGCAGCTCGTCGAGCGAGATGTCCGGGTTCTCCATGACGGCGACGGTGGCGTCGATGGCCTCGCCGAGGTTGTGCGGCGGGATGTTCGTCGCCATGCCAACGGCGATGCCGGCCGAGCCGTTGACGAGCAGGTTGGGGAAGCGGGCCGGGAGCACCTTGGGCTCCTGCATCGACTCGTCGTAGTTGGGCTGCCAGTCGACGGTCTCCTTCTCGAGGTCGGCCAGAAGCTCCATGGCCGGCTTGTTCAGGCGGGCCTCGGTGTAACGCATGGCGGCCGCGGAGTCGCCATCGACGGAGCCGAAGTTGCCATGACCGTCGATGAGCGGGACGCGCATGGAGAAATCCTGCGCGAGGCGGACGAGGGTGTCGTAGATGGCGGCGTCACCGTGCGGATGATACTTACCCATGCAGTCGCCGACGGGTCGCGCGGACTTGACGTGCGGCTTGTTGGGGGTGATGCCACTCTCGCTCATGGCGTAGAGGATGCGGCGATGGACGGGTTTGAGGCCGTCGCGCACGTCCGGAAGGGCGCGGGCGACGATGACGGACATCGAGTACTCGAGGAACGACGTGCGCATCTCCCGCGCGAAATCGGTCTCGGACACCTTGCCGACGTTGATGTCGAGGGTGCCGATGCCGTGGTTGATCTTGGCTTCGAGGCTTTCCTCGACCACATCGCCGTTCTCGTCGACCTCCTCGACGGTGGCCTCCACGACCTCGGTGAACTCGTCTTCTCCCATGAGGGATTCCTGGTTGTTGTCGGCGTCGTTATTGCCAAACAGATCGTCTACCATGTGATTTCATCCCTCCCTAGATGTCGAGGAAACGCTCGTCGATGTCGGCCGCATGTTCGGTGATGAAGTTGCGGCGGCACTCGACGTCGTTGCCCATGAGTTCGTTGACGACGCGGTCGACCTCGGTCATGTCGGATATCTCGACCTGGCGCAAGGTACGCTGCTCGGGGTCCATCGTGGTCTCCCACAGCTGCTCGGGGTCCATCTCGCCCAGACCCTTGTAGCGCTGGACGTCGTACTTCTCGGGATTGTCGAGGTTGCTCATACACTCCTTGAGCGCCTCGTCGTTGTAGAGGTACTGGATGACCTTGCCCGTACGCGAGTTCTTCTTCTTGAGGCCGTAGAGCGGCGGGCAGGCGATGTAGATGTAGCCGCGCTTGATGAGCTCGGGCATGAAGCGGAAGAAGAACGTGAGCAGCAGGATGGCGATATGCGCGCCGTCGACGTCGGCGTCGGTCATGATGATGATGCGATGATAGCGCGCCTTGTCGGCATCGAATCCCTCGCCATAACCCGTGCCGATGGCCGTGATGAGCGAGTTGATGGTGTCCGAGGACAGGGCGCGATGCTCCTGGACGCGCTCAACGTTGAGGATCTTGCCGCGCAGGGGCAAGATGGCCTGGTAGCTGCGCTCACGCGCCTGCTTGGCCGAGCCACCTGCGGAATCGCCCTCGACGATGTAGAGTTCGGTGAGCGCTGGGTCGCGCACAGAGCAATCGGCGAGCTTGCCGGGGAGGCCGGCACCTTCGAGCGCGCCCTTGCGGCGCGTGAGATCGCGGGCCTTGCGAGCGGCGGCGCGGGCCTTGCCGGCCTGGATGGCCTTCTGGACAATCATCTTCGCCGGCTTGGGGTTCTCGTCGAGATATTCGGCGAGACCCTTGTTGACGGCACCGATGACGAGACCGCGAACCTCGGGATTGCCGAGCTTCGCCTTGGTCTGGCCCTCGAACTGCGGCTCGTGCAGGCGCACGGAAATGACGGCGGAAAGGCCTTCGCGGCAATCCTCGCCGGAAAGGTTCTCGTCCTTCTCCTTGAGGAGGTTCTTCTTGCGCGCGTATTCGTTGATGGTCTTGGTGAGCGCCGTGCGAAAGCCCTCGAGATGCGTGCCACCATCGGTGGTGTCGATGTTGTTGGCAAACGAGCGTACGTTCTCGGAATAGGTCTCGGTCCACTGCATGGAAATCTCGACCTCGCCGGCCTCGCTCTCGGCCTCGAAGTACACGGGCTTCTCGTTGATGATGGCCTTGCCCTCGTTCATATAACCAACGAAGTCGATGATGCCGCCCTTGTACTGGAAGACCTCGGTCTGGGGCTCGTCACCGCGGTCGTCGCAGAAGACGATCTTGAGGCCCTTGTTGAGGAATGCGGTCTGGCGGAAGTGGATGCGCAGGGTCTCGTAGTCGAACTCCACGGTCTGGAAAATCTGCGAATCGGGCCAGAAGGTGATGATCGTTCCCGTCTTCTCGGTCTTGCCCACCTCGGTGATCTTCTGGACGGTCTTGCCGCGGGAGAATTCCATCTCCCAGATGGCGCCATCGCGCTTAACCTGGGCGACGACCTTGGATGACAGGGCATTGACGACGGAGACTCCCACGCCATGCAGGCCGCCGGACACCTTGTAGCCGCTGCCGCCGAACTTGCCGCCGGCGTTGAGGATGGTGAGGACGACCTCGAGGGTCGACATGTTCTTGCGCTTGGGATGCTCCTCGACGGGAATGCCGCGGCCGTCGTCGACGACGGTGCACGAGCCATCCTTGTTGAGGGTCACGTCGATTTGGTTGCAAAAGCCGGCGAGAGCCTCGTCAACAGAGTTGTCGACGACCTCGTAGACGAGGTGGTGAAGACCTTTGGGGCCCGTCGAACCAATGTACATGCCGGGACGCTTGCGGACGTGTTCCAGACCCTCGAGGATCTGGATGTCCTGTGCGCCGTAGCTGCTTTCCTGCTCAGCCATCATTCTCCTAACACTACAGGAAGCGCACCATACGGTACGCTTCCACCATTGTTGCGATTGCCTGGCACATTCTAGTGCATTTATCAGGCGATTTTACTCTAAAACACAATATTTTGTGTTTTGAGGGACTTTTGGCTCCATGTGTGGGGGTGACTACCACTGAAGGGCTTACAAGGGCTTAAATCGCCTATTTATTCGCGAAATAATGTCCTTCGACATCACGCGCCGATTTTCTCGATTCCCTTCTGGAGTTCGAGGTTCGCCTTGGCGGCGGCGTAGGCGATGTCGCGGAGCTGATCGTTCTCTATGTGGGCAAAGGCCTCCTCGAGACCGGAGAGCTCGTCCTCGCTGAGAGCGATGGGCTGGACCTTGCGGTACTCCTCTTCCTCGGCTTCGAGGAGCTGCAGCGTGGTAAGGCGACGGTCGCGGGCGACATACTGGTCCTTCGAAACCTTGAAGGTAAGCTTCTCGACCTGTTCGGCCTTTCTCACGGCACCGGGAGCGCCGGCTTCGTCATTGTTGAGCTCTATGTTGAGGTTGAGGCGCAGGAGCTCGGATTGCATGCTCAGCTCGGTCGCCCAGATCGAGCTGTCGACGTATACGATGACCTCGCTCGCGGCGGTGTTGGGAACGACGAACACGGCAGTGACATGTTCCGCGATGCGCTTGTCCACGGACAGGTTCCAGGCCCTCTTCACACGAGCGCTTGCGGAAAGGTCCGGATTATCACGCTGGAGCGAACGTACGACTCCCTGAATCTCTGATCCCACGTCGTACCCTGTCATCACACACCCCCATGCAGCATTGAGTTTTCATTCAGGTGCTTTACGCATAATACCACGTCATGTTCTGCCAGCAGCGCAGCGTTGTGTCAGCGCAACAAAGGGACGGTCCTAACGTCGCGCAAAAAGCGCGACGTTAGGACCGTCCCTTTGTTGCTTTTCCGCGTTCTTTGTTAAATCGGACAGCTGTAGTCGTAGCGCGTGCCCTCGATAGGCACGCGCACGACGGTGGCGCGGTCGATGGTCTCGGCGGAGAAGTAGTCGAGGTTGGTCGTGGTGATGAAGGTCTGGGCGTTCTTCTCGATGAACGCCGTGAGGGCGTCGCGGTGCCTCTCGTCGAGTTCGGACATGACGTCGTCGAGAAGGAGGACGGGTTCCGTCCCGACTATCTCGTTCACGAGCTCGACGGAGGCGAGCTTCATCACGAGCACGATGGTGCGCTGTTGTCCCTGGGAGGCGAAGAGCCGCGCGTTTCTTCCGTTGATGAAGAAAGCGATTTCGTCTTTGTGGGGGCCTATGAGGGATACGCCGCGGCGTAGTTCCACGTTGGCCAGCTCACGTGACTTCCCGATGAGCCTGTCCTGTATCTCTTCGAGCGTCAGCTCGGATGACGGGGGATTTGCATCCCCGTTTTGAAGAGGCTCCTCGATTGAGGGTACGTCCCCCCTCTGGCGGCCATCGGGGTCATGGCGGTCCCAGGAGGGAATGTAGCGGGCATGGAGGTGTTCGCCGGGGACGATATCACTATAGATGGAAGTCATGTGGGAAAGGAGCCGGTCGAAGAGCCTCCACCGGGCAAGGCAAAGGCGCGCGCCGTGTACGGCGAGGGATTCATCCCAGGATTCGAAGAGCGCTCCCTCGTGGATGCCCTCCTTGATGAGGAGGTTTCGCTGCTTGAGCGCCTGCTGGTATTCGCTCTTGAGCGACGAGTAGTTCTTCGAGAGCTGCACGGCGAGGGCGTCGATGGCATCGCGTCTGCGCGTGGAGGACGCCTTGATGAGTTGAAGATCATCGGGGGTGAACAGCACGCAGGGAAGGACGCCGCGGATGGAGGACGGTGACTTCTTCTTGCCGTTGACCTCGTAGGAGCGCTCGTTTCCCGCCAACACGATGCGTTGCTCTATACGGCGCTTGTCCTCCTCGAGCCTGATGAGGGCATGTCCCCGTTCCTGCCCCCAGGAGATGACCTCCGTCCACGATGGCTTGCGAAACGAGCTTCCCGCGGTCAGGAGCTGTATGGCCTCGACGATGTTGGTCTTTCCGACGGCGTTTGGTCCCACGACGATGACGAGATTGCCGAGGTCGTCGAGGGAGAGGCGATCGTATCCCCTAAAGTTGTCGAGGATGACGCTTTTGATCTTGAGGGTCATCGCATGAAGGTATAGCGGCCGCTAGTTGAGGCGGACGGGCATGGCAAGGTAGAGGAAATCATCCTTGTCGACGTTCTTCAGGATTCCGGGCTTGAGGGAGGACTGCAGCTCGATGAGCACGTCTCCCTTGATCATGTTGAGTCCGTCGAGGATGTACTGGTGGTTGAACGCTATCTCCATGCTGGGGCCGTCGACTTCGGCGGAGACGACCTCGGATGCACCGCCGACATCGGCGGTGTTGGCGGAGATGGTGACGTTCTGGCTTTCGGCGGAGAACTGGAACCTGATGGGCGTGTGCGATTGCGCGAGAATCGCGACGCGCTTGATGGAGGTGATGAGGGCTTGGGTGTCCATCTGGATGGATACCTCGTGGTCGGCGGGAATGAGCTGCTTGTAGTTGGGGTAGGTTCCCTCGATCTTGCGGCTCACGAAGATGGTCTCGCCGAAGGTGATGAGGACTTGGTTCTCGGAGAACCCGACCGAGACCGACTCGCTCGAGAGGGCGAGGCGGCAGACCTCGTCGAAGGTCTTGCCGGGGATGATTGCGGAGAAGTCGTTGACGTCGGAGTTCGGGACGGGAATCTCGGCTACGGCGAGGCGGTAGGAATCCGTTGCGGCCAGTGTCACGACACCGTCTTTGACGGCAAAAAAGATGCCGGTCAGGATGATGCGCGACTCGTCGCGCGACACGGCCTTGCCCACGCAGCGCACGGCGTCGGCGAGTTCGGCCGGGGGAAGCACGATGGTCGTCGAGGGGTCAACCTGCGGGAAGTAGGGGAAGTCCGCGGGGTTGAGGGCGGAGAGGGTAAACGACGAGTCGAGGCAGGTGATGTGCGCCTGCTCGTCTGCGGTGCTGATCTCGATGGAGGCGTCGGGCAGGCTCTTCACGATATCAGCGAGAAGCTTGCCGGGGATGACGCAACGGCCGGGCTCGTCGATGTTCGCGTTGGTGGCGTGTTTGATGGATATCTCGAGGTCCGTCGTCTGGAACACGAGCTTTCCCTGGTCGGTGGTCTCGAGGAGAATGCCCGAGAGGATGGGAAGGGTCGATCGTGACGACATGCCCTTGGATACGGTGTTGATGGCGCTCAGAAGGCCGTCTTTTGAGATTCTGAATTTCACGTTGTCGCTCCCCTATTATTACTAGTTCTTATTTATATATATCTAATAATCTTAATAAGACAGGTGAATTAGTGGAAAACTTCTCTTCTACCAGTTCACGCCCTCTTTTTTGGTTGACGTTCCTTGTCGAAAACCGATTCCGTTATCAACAGGTATTTTAGCGGGTAAAACTTATCAAGAAGCCCTCAACCTTCTATTCACTGGTTTTCTACGGGGTTATCCACCTTAGCACCGTTCCTTGATGAGCAAGGTGAGTTGTTCGATTTGGTCGAACAACATCCGGTTGTCCTTCTGGTCACGCTCTATCTTGTTGACGCTGTGCATGACCGTCGTATGGTCGCGACCGCCGAACTTCTTTCCGATTGACTCGAGCGATTCCTCCGTCATGTAGCGGGAGAGGTAGATCGCGATGTGGCGGGGGGTCGTGATGCCCTTCGACCGCTTCGAGGAGATCATGTCCTCGTGGGTGATGTTGAAGAAGCGCTCGACCTCGCTTTGGATGAGGGCAATGTCGACCTGCTTGTCCTGAATGGTCGGGAAGAAGTCCTGGAGCAGCTCCTGCGCTTCCTCGATGCTGATGTCGTTCTTCTTGAGCAGCGTCATATTGCTCACCAGGCGCGTGATGGCACCTTCCATTTCCCTGATGTTGGATGTCGCGACCTCCGCGAGGTAGGACAGCACGTCATCCGGGATGTTTCCGTAGAAGCTCGTGTGCTGGTTCACGCGGGAGAGGTAGTTCTTCAGAATCGCCAGGCGCGTCTCGTAATCGGGGGGTTTGATGTCCGCGAGCAGTCCCGAGATGAAGCGCGAGCGCATGCGGTCATCCATGTCGATATCCTTCGGCGCGCGATCGGCGGAGAGGACGATTTGCTTGTTCCTGTTGGTCATCTCGTTGAAGATGTTGAACAGTTGGTTGATGGTCTCGTCCTTGCCTTCGAGGTACTGGACGTCATCGACGAGGAGAATGTCTACCTGGTGGTATTTGCTGTTGAAGGTTCCCCATTGGTTGTGTTGCGTGGCCTCGACGTAGTCGTTGAGGAACTTGTTCGCCGAGACGTAACGCGTCGCCATGCGCGGGAAGTTCTGCATGGCATAGTTCGCGATAGCGACGAGCAGGTGCGTCTTTCCCAGGCCCGAGTTTCCGTAGATGAAAAGCGGGTTGTAGGCGATGCCCGGCTGTTCTGCGACCGCGAGGGCTGCACCGCGTGCGAATTCGTTTGACTTTCCCACGACGAAGGTGTCGAAGGTGCACTTCGAGAACAGCGCCTCGTCACCGCTCGTGGGAGATGAGGCGTATTCCCCGCCCATGCGTTCCGCCTCCTCGGCCGCCGCCATGTTCGGGGAGGAGACCTGGTTCGAGAGGCTGGATGGGTCGACGAACTGGTTCATCCAGTCGGGCTCTGTTTGCGGTTGTGTCTCGACCGGCACCGTGGCCGGCACTTGGGTGTTCGATGTCGGTTGCGCGGGAGTCTCCTTGGGCGTGTTGACTCCCAGCCCGACGGTGATGGGAGTTCCCGTGACCTGGAGCAGCTTTTCCTGTATTTCGCCGAGGTAGTTTTTGCGCACCCACGACTCCACGGGAGTGCTCTCGGCAAGCAGGACGAACTGGTCCCCGAAGACGCCAACGGGGGTCAGGAGGTTGAGGAAGACGGTCTTCGGGTCCTCCTCGTCGATGTCCTCGAGGAGGAGGGAAAGCGTCTTGTTCCAGATCTCATCTTTGTCCATGGCAAAAACCTATCTGTTCAGGAATGCCAGACCCCGGTCGGTCAGCATTCTCTTCTTTCCGCCCTCTGTCTTCTGGAGAAGACCCATGTCCTCGAGCTTGTTGAGTGCGCGATGTCCCGTCGACAGGCTGATATGGAGGTTTTGCTCGACCTCCGTCGGTCCCACGAGTCCCATTTCCTGCGCAAGGACGAGGATGTTGTACTCGCGTTCCGAAAGCTCCTGTTCCGCGTCCCTCTCCTGGCGTGGGGTCTCGCGGTAGACGACGGGTGTGGCCTGGGGCGCACTCTGATCGATTTGGATGGTGACAACCGTACCCTCGCGTATGTTGTCCTCGATGATGAGGCGGCCGTTTGAGAAGCGCAGGTAATCCTTGACGGTGGGAAGGCCCGACCCGACACCGCGTATGTACTTGCGCATCTCCGTGGTTGCCGAGGTGAACCCCGGCAGCTGGGCGCGCTGCTTGTCCGTTATGCCCGGCCCCTGATCGGTGAATTTGATCGTGTTTCCGTTATCGAGAATCGATATGCACGGATCTTTGAACTGGGCGTGGATGAAGTTCTCGCACACTTCCTTTATGACGGTGTAGGGAATGGAGCTTCCCTTCTGCTGTGCGAACTCGTAGGTCTTCGCTGCGATTTCCTCTATGTACTGGGCGATGTCCGTTGGCTCGATGTCGATGACACGAGGAGCCGAGAGAAGGTCGTCGTATACGGCGATGCGCGTAGGCGTGAGCTCCGGAATGTTCGATTCGAGGTTTCCCATGTGTAGCTGTTCCTTTTCATTTGTGATGGAAACCGTCAGTTATCCACAATTCAAAACACTGTTGACAAGCAGCAAGAGTAGCAAATAACCCCGCTAAAACAATTTTTTATCACCAGAAGTGAAAAACACATTACGTAGTTTATCAGGTGTTTTCATAGTTATCCACATTATTTTCCACCTATGTTGATAAATCAGGGAAAACTGGAAAAGATAAGGGCGAAAAACAACTGGGAAAATGATGTCAAGTAGAAAAACGCAGGACAACGAAAAAGAATTGGATAGTTTTACACGTACATATGTTCCTTGATGTGGAAAACCTTTACACGAATGAGGAAAGAAAGGGGATGATGTGAAAAACCATTTCACCAAGAACAGAAAATAGAAGGAAAAGAGTGAAAAGCTGGGGAAAACGCTCTATATATGTGTAGAAGTCGCTTAGTTATCCACAGTATTAACAAAGGCACGCATAGGGATTGTGAACAACTTGGGGATAACTCAAACTCCCCGCTCACGGTGATTCATGGTAATTGAATTGACATACAAGAAAAATCTTGACTCTCTTTTCTACCACATATTACAATTCTGAAGCTTATCAGTAAGTAACGGGGAAATTTCCCTCAGGAGGAAACGTAATGAAACGCACCTATCAACCTAACAAGTGCAAGCGCGCGAAGTGCCACGGTTTTCGTTCCCGCATGGCCACGCGTGGTGGTCGTAACGTACTCAAGGCACGTCGTGCAAAGGGACGTAAGTGCCTGACGGTCTAGAACCGTACCTTGTCAGTTTTGTTTTCTAGGACTGACCGCCTATGAAGGGCACGATCAAGAGCAAAGAGGATGTGGAGCGTCTCTTCTCACAGGGGAGGCGCTCTACTTCGTCTTCCATGTCAATTATCGTTGGCAAAAGTGAGTCACCAAACCTTTGCAGATGTGCCTTCATAGCCGGCAAAAAGCTGGGACCTGCTCCCTTTAGGAGCCGCTGCAAGCGTGTCATGCGCGAAGTGGCGAGAAGTCTCGGGGCTCCTTGGAATGGCTACGACGTCGTGTTTCTCGCACGAAAGTCCGTGGCGTACGAGGATCACGAAGAGGTGACAAGGCAGGCGAGGAAGTGTCTTGCCAAGATGGGGATCATAGATGACTGCGGGTAATCTCCTACATCACATGAGTTCGGTTCCCCGCCGTTTGGCAGTTTCATTGGTCGGGTTTTACCGGAAATATATCTCCCCGATGTTTCCTCCTTCCTGCCGTTACGTGCCTACCTGCTCCGAATACGCTATGATTGCACTTCAGCGCTATGGTTTTATCAAGGGATCATGGATGGCAATCAAGAGAATCTGCCGTTGTCACCCTTGGCACCCGGGCGGTTATGACCCGGTACCGTAATATGTGATTGCTATCCGTCGAGAGGTTAGTATTTATGTGGGATGGAATTCTTAACGGCTGTGCAGCAGCCCTCTACGAGCTCGCAAAGCTCGTGGGTGACTGGGGTCTTGCCATCATCATTGTTACGCTCATCATTCGTCTCATTCTGTTTCCTGTTCAGAGAAAACAGCTCAAATCGAGTTTCGAGATGCAACAGGTACAGCCAAGAATGCAGGAGATTCAGAGGCTGTATGCTGGCGACCAGATGAAGATTCAGCAGGAGACGCAGAAACTCTACCAGGAAACGGGATTCAATCCCCTTGCCGGTTGCTTACCCCTGCTCATTCAGATGCCGATCTTCATCATCCTTTTCCAGGTTCTTCGCGACAAAATCGGCCAGTATGCCGGCGGAGAGCTTTCGGTCAGCTTCTACAACATTCTTCCTAACCTAACCCAAACGGTACCTGATGCTTTTAATCAGGACATTGTCTATGCTATTCCCTACATCATCTTCATGGTGCTGTTCATTGGCCTGTCGGTCACGCCCATGATTCTGCAGCTCAAGCAGAACCCCCAAAACAGGAGCCAGATGACCATGATGCTCGGCATCATGGGTATCATGTTCACCTGGATGGCCTTCATCTCCCCCGCTGGCGTTATGTTGTACTGGGCCCTTTCCTCCGGTTTCGCCCTTGTGCAGCAGCTCATCACCCAGCGCGTTCTGAAGAAGGAAGCTGCCGAGAAGGAAGAGACGGTTTCCGCAAAACCCGTCAAGGTTAACGTCGAGCGTCGTGAGAAGAAGAAGCGCCCGACGAAGAAACACTAAAGCAGAGGAATCATCATGAGCGAGGAATTCGAGAACGAAGAAGAATTCGAAGTCGAAGAGGATGTCGATATCGATATTGAAGAGGATATTGACGCCGAGGAGACTGACGAGGAAAACGAGGAGAGAAACGAAGAGGATCTTGATGAGGTGGCAGACACCGCTATCGAGGTTCTACGCACGATTCTCGCTCATTTCAACGCTGAGGGCGCCGAAATCAACGAGTACGAGGGTGACGAGCAGGAGATTATCCTCGATGTTGTTGGCGGTGACCTTGCCATCCTGATTGGTAGAAGAGGTCACACGCTCGAAGCCATCCAGACACTCGTGTCGAACATAACCAACCGCAAGCTCGGATACAGGTATCCCATCACCGTCGATATCGAGAGCTACAAGCATAGGCAGCGCCAGAAGATAGAGTCCTTGGCCTATTCCGCGGCTTCTCGCGCTGATCGTCAGGATAGAGAAGTGAGCCTGCGCCCCATGAACCCGTATGAGCGCCGTCTTGTGCACATGGCGCTTCGCGATGACGAGCGTGTTGAGACGTATTCCGTCGGAGAAGAACCCAACAGGCACGTCGTAGTCGCCCCGGCATGATCTTCGATTCGTTAGACAGCACGAAGCAAGAGAAGATACGGGCGTATCTCGAATTAGTCATAGAAAAGAATAAAGAAATCAATCTGACGAGGATTGATACCGAAGAAAAGGGAATGCTTCTCCATATAGAAGATTCCCTTTCTTGTCTTGATGAGTTCGAACGCCAGGAAGGAGAATTCCTCGATATTGGAACGGGAGGGGGTTTCCCCGGTGTCCCTCTTGCCATCGCATCAGGACGAACAGGCGTTCTTATAGATTCGGTCCAAAAGAAGGCCCGTGCCGTCCAAGAGATGATTGAAGAACTTGGATTGGATAATCAAATACAGGCATTGGGGGTAAGAAGCGAGGAACTTGCCCTCGACGTTGGTGAGAGATTTTCAACTGTTGTTGCAAGAGCGGTCTCTTCTTTACCTGTTGTCATGGAGTTGGCCACACCGCTTTTGACTCCCGAAGGAGAGCTTATAGCTCTTCGTGGAAAGGAAGACGAGGTTGATGAGACTCTCATTGAGAGCGTGAGCGAAAAACTTGGCCTTAGATTGATTTCGAAGAAGCACATATATATTAGTGAGATTTACGAACGAACTATCTATGTCTTCAAAAAGGTGTCTCAACCAACGATTAAACTTCCACGAAGAAACGGAATGGCGCAGAAACGACCTCTTTCCTGATTTACCACCTGTTTGTGTTTCACGTGAAACATGGACGAGCTGTGATTCACCTTGTTTCACGTGAAACACAGAACGAAAGTAGTGTATATTGTGGGCAAGGTCAGTTTCCTTCAAACATTGATTGAAGATCCATAGAAAGGAACGACGTGAAATTCAAAGAAGCAAAACGCAAAGATGCATCCAAGGAAACACTTGTCCTTGCGGTTATCAACCAAAAGGGCGGCGTTGGTAAATCCACCACAGCCGTGAACCTTGGTGCAGCCCTGGGGGAGAAAGGTTACAAGGTCCTCCTTGTCGATTTGGATGCGCAAGGCAACGCGACGACTGGTGTTGGCTATGATAAGACCCAATGCGAGCTCAGCACCTATAACTGTCTGGTTGACGATGATATAAACGTTTCAGAGGTTGTAAGCGATATCGATACCAAAAACATGTGGCTTCTTCCTGCGACGATTGATCTTGCCGGTGCAGAGACGAAGCTCGTTGATGAGATTGCCCGCGAGTTTCGCCTGAACGACGCATTAAAGGAAGTTAAGGATGACTTTGACTTCATCTTGGTTGACTGCCCGCCGTCACTTGGCCTGTTGACGGTAAACGCTCTTGCAGCAGCAAACCAATTGATCATTCCAATTCAATGCGAGTTCTATGCACTCGAAGGTTTGTCAAAAATCATCGATTCGATGAATATGGTCAAAAAACGCATTAATCCGAAACTTGACGTATTTGGTGTTG
This sequence comes from uncultured Coriobacteriia bacterium, assembly GCA_948466335.1. Taxonomy (GTDB): domain Bacteria; phylum Actinomycetota; class Coriobacteriia; order Coriobacteriales; family QAMH01; genus QAMH01. The sequence goes on from CAOKAE010000001.1 coordinate 141,395, forward strand.
TCATCACGATGTATGACAAGAGAACGACGCTTTCCAAGGATGTTGCAAACGAGGTCGAAAACGTGTTTGGAGACAAGGTCTTCAAAACGCGTATTCCTCGCACGGTACGCATTTCTGAGGCACCAAGCTACGGTGAGCCGATTACCGAATATGATTCCAGTGGGAAGGGCGCTGAAGCATATAGGGATTTGGCAAAGGAAGTCATTAAACGTTACAAGAAACTTAGCTGAGACGGAGGACGCTCATGGCTACGAAAAAAGGCGGGCTTGGAAAGGGCCTAAGCGCACTTATTGCGGATGCTTCGATGGAATCCGGGAGCGGTTCTTCGCAGGAAGAGCTTCTGATAACGCAGATTCAACCAAATCCTGATCAGCCGCGAAAGGTTTTTGACGAAGAAGAGCTCGCAAATCTCGCCGATTCTATTCGCAAGGAAGGTCTTCTTCAGGCGATTATCGTGCGTCCTAAAGACGGCATGTATCAGATTGTAGCCGGTGAGAGGCGTTGGCAGGCAAGCAAGATTGCGGGACTGGAGTCCGTCCCCGTACGCATCATCGAGATGGATGACGAACAGGCGCTTAGAATCGCCCTCGTCGAGAACTTGCAGAGATCTGACTTGAATGCCATAGAAGAGGCGCGTGGATACAAGGATTTGATGGCACGAGGAGACCTCACGCAGGCCGAGCTTGCCGCTGCCGTATCAAAATCGCGGTCCGCCGTCGCAAACTCGCTCAGGTTGCTTGACCTTCCCCAGCAAATACAGGATTACGTATATGACGGGGCCCTCACGGCAGGTCATGCCCGTGCGATTCTCTCGATTCCCGAGGAGGAGAAGCGTACGAACCTTGCGGATAAGATCATCGCGGAGCATCTGACGGTGCGAGATGCCGAAAACATCGCACGTCTCGTCGCTTCTGGTTCGGGTGAGCGCGCAAAACGTGCCCCGATGCCGCGAACCTACAAGGTGGTGGCCAAGGAGCTGCGTCGCGAGCTGGATACGCAGGTGCGCATCAAGTCCTCGCGGGGCAAGAACAAGATTGAGATTGAGTTCAAGGACGAGGACGACCTGCAGAGGATCTTCAACCTGATCCGATAAGTGCGAACGACATATTAGTCTTCAACACGTTGACGGAGCTGACCACAGGCTCCGTCAATGTCTTTTCCACGGGAGTTTCTGATGGAATTCTCTATTCCACGGGCTTCCAACTCGCGTGAGATGTGCGCGACCCTATCAGACGGAACCATCATGCCTTCATCCTCCTGACCCGACGTTATGGGATTCAGGGGAATCAGGTTGACGTGACAGAGCATGCCCTTGCAAAAGGAGACGAGAGCATCGATGTGTTCGTCATCATCGTTCACTCCCTTGATGGGGGCGTATTCGAGGGATGGCCGCCGTTTGGTGGTCTCACCATAATCCTTCAGCGCATGACGTAGCTCTTCAAGGGAGACGTTCGAGACGCCGGGCATGAGGGCGTTGCGGGTTTTCTGTATCGCCGCATGTAGCGAGACGGCGAGGGTGAACTGCTCTGGCTCTTGGGAGAAGCGGCGTATCCCCTCAAGAAGACCGCAGGTGGATACGGTGATGTGTCGCGCCCCAATACCCATTCCCGTCTTCGAATTCATACGCCGCAGCGCCGTGATGACGGCATCGTAGTTGAGAAAGGGCTCTCCTTGGCCCATGCACACCACGTTGGTTACGCGCATCTCAAAGTCCCTGGCAACGTACCTGACCTGATCGTACATCTCGCCACTCGTGAGGTTGCAGACGAAGCCGGCGCGTCCCGTTGCGCAGAAACTACATCCCATGGGGCAGCCGGCCTGCGAGGAGAAGCAGACCGTCAACCGGTCGCCGTCGGGGGAGGGTATTCCCACGGTTTCCACGCGTGCTCCGTTGGGAATCTCGAAAAGGTACTTTCTCGTTCCATCCTGGGAGACCTGGCGCGTGACGAGTTTGAGGGTTCCGATGAAGAAGTCACGGTCGAGCTGGTCACGGAGGCTCTTGGGTAGATTATCCATTTCAGAGATAATTTCGCAATCGCGAAGGTATAGCCACTCCTCGAGCTGCTTCACGCGAAAGCGAGGCTGTCCAAGGTCCTTCATGAGCAGTTCGAGCTCATGGTGGTTCAGTGACTTGATATCGCGCTTTGCTTCCATGAAAACCCCGTCTAGACGCAGTGACAGCCAGTACGATACCATTTTGCCTGTCAATTCGCCCTGTTGCTCCATGAGAGGCCAACCATGATTACCACCAAGCCGTGCGAACCCGCAGTCACCAAGGTCGTCTTGCTCAAGGGAGGCAAGAGCGGCGAACGCGAGATTTCGTTGAAGTCGGGTGCCGCATGTGCCGATGCCCTGCGCGAGGAGGGATTTGACGTCGTCGAGATTGACCTTGCCGCAGACGACGCACTGCAGCAGATCGTCGCCGCACAGCCCACGGTCGTCTTCCTCGCCCTTCATGGCAAGTATGGTGAGGACGGGTGCGTTCAGGGCCTCTGCGAGCTTCTCGAGCTTCCCTACACGGGTTCTGGCGTCCTCGCGAGCGCCCTCGCCATGGACAAGGAGCGTGCCAAGGTCATGTACCAGGCGGCGGGTCTCAAGACCGCGCCGTGGGTTGTGCTGCACCCCGAAGACAAGCGCGATGCCGCTTCCATCATCGAGGAGCTGGGGGAGAAGGTCGTCGTGAAGGCGGTGCACCAGGGTTCGTCTCTGGGTGTCTTCATCGTCGAGGGCGCCACGGAGCTCGAGATGGCCATCACAGACGCGTTTACCTTTGACGACACGGTCATCGTCGAGAAGTACATCCAGGGGACCGAGACCACCGTTGCCGTGCTCGGCAACGACGAAACCGAGGCGCTTCCCGTCATCGAGATCGTTCCGCAGGGGGACAGCACCACCTACGACTTCACGGCCAAGTATGCCGCCGGTGGTTCGAAGCACATCATTCCCGCACGCCTTGACGATCGCGTCACGGCAGCGTGCCAGGAGATGGCGCTGCGTGCCCATAGGGCCCTGGGGTGCCGTGGTGTCTCGCGTACGGACATCTTCGTCGACGAGGAAGGCGAGTGCTGGGCCATCGAGACCAACACCTTGCCGGGCATGACGTCGACCTCGCTTCTGCCCGACACCGCGGGAACGGTGGGAATCTCCTTCGGCGCGCTGTGCCGCATGCTCGTCGAACTTGCTCTCGAAGAGCACGCGTGAGTTTGCTATACTAGCAACCCGCGCCGCCTGGGCGCGTCTGAATCCATGCGGAGGGATGTCCGAGTGGCTTAAGGAGCACGATTGGAAATCGTGTGTGCCGTTTAGAGCGGTACCTAGGGTTCAAATCCCTATCCCTCCGCCAGCATGAACTTGAAGGGGTCGCAATGGCGGCCCCTTTTTGCATCTGTTGGGTGCGTGGAGCGCGCTAGACTCGCCAGTCGATTGCACCCGAAGCTCGAAAACGCTCAGCCGCTGCGGAACTCGCGCGCAAGGGCAGCGCGCTCAGACAGTCCTCGCAAGACCGCTTCACGTTTTCTTCGCTTCTGCAATCGGGGCTTCGTCCGGAGCGCTCCCCGCTCCCAACGTGCCTTATCAAATGTTTCCCAGTAAAACATCATTGAGATGGTGCTGGGCGATGGATTGGGCTTCTAGGAGGGTGGGGAGGGGTGTTGCTGGGCGGTCGGCATAGTGGTATTGCGGGAAGAAGCGGGTGAGGTGCAGCGGGATGTCCGGGTCGATACCCGCCAGCCACGCAGCCTCTTCGTCCAGCAATTCCATATCGTCGTTCACGCCGGGGACGAGCAATGTCGTCACCTCTACGTGGGCATTCTCGTGTGCCCGTGTAATCGTGTTCTTGACGGTTTCGAGCGTGCCGCCGGTGATGTCGTAGACGTCTTGCGAGAAGCCCTTGAGGTCGATGTTGAGGGCGTCGATGAAGGGGAGGAGTTGCGCGAGCTTGTCGGGTGCTATGAGGCCGTTTGTGACCACGACGTTGTCGAGGCCGGCCTCATGGATGACCTGTGCGCACTCGAGCACGTCGCGCCAGCGCATGAGCGGCTCGTTGTAGGTGTAGGCCAAACCGATGTTGCCCTCGCTCACGAGGGCCTGCGCCTGGTCCACGAGCTCCCTGGCGCTCATGTCGCGCACGGGGACGGCCTGCGGGTCCTCTGGCTGGGCGATGGAGTGGTTCTGGCACCAGGGGCAGTGCATCGTGCATCCCAGGCTGCCAACCGACAGAATCATCGAGCCGGGCTTGTAGCGCGCGAGCGGCTTCTTCTCGATGGGGTCAAAACCGAGCGACGTGACTTTCATGGCGCCTCCTTCGATGATGGGTGTGTCAGGGGGTCAGGCACCGTGGCACATGGGACAAGGGGCACCGGGGCAGACCCCCAGAAACACCCACCACGTGTAGGACCACATAGAAGCGCAGGCGCCGGGTGCCTTTCCTGGGCCGCGCGGTGTTGTGTGGGTGGGGGGGGGGGCTCCCCCCCGGCCCCCTTTTCCCTGCGCCCCGGGGCCCCCCCCCCCCTCCCACACCTCACTCGTGACGGACGACTTCGAAGCGCTGGAGCGTGGTGCCGGGTTCGTGCGGGGAGATGCCCGCCTTGCGGCAGGCGATCTCGACCTGCTCCTCGACTGTGTCGACGCCGTCGAGCATGGGCAGGAGCAGCCCGCGCCGCCCCCCGTTGCTCACGATGACGCCGTAGCGCTGGGGGTCGAGCTCGTCGGTCGAGTCGATGTCCTCCGCCTCACCCAGCACGTCGACGCTAGTCTCGAGCTGGTCGAGTTCGTCGGGGCGCACGGGGTCGAAGCGCGGGTCCTCGCTGCAGGCGGAGATGCCGTTGCGGATGATCTCGTCGGCGATGCAGGGGGTCACGGGGCCGATGGTGCCGATGCAGCCACGCAGGCGGCCGTGCTCGTGCAGCGATACGAAGACACCGGCGCGCTGCGTGAGCATGTCGTCGGGCAGGCCGTCGGGACGGGGGAGGGGCGTATGCTCGCGCACGAAGTGCTCGACGCTTGCGCGGGCCAACGTGACGTATGCGTCCTCGTCCGCCCGCGCGGCCTGTACGCGGGCGCGCTGCTCGTCTTCGTAGCGCGCGCCAAAACGTCGCGCGTCGTCGTCACCCGTCACGATGAACGAGGCGACGGCATAACCCACGCCAAAGGGGCCCTCGTACGACAGGAGACGCGCGTCGACGCTCTTGCCGTCCAAGGCCCCCGCCATGATCTGGAACGAACGTAGGCCGCATTCGGCAGCCTTATCGCAGAAGCCCTCGTCGAAGCCCAGGATACGCAGAAAGTCGCCCTGGGCCATCGCCTCGGTGATCTGCCCGTCGAAGACGGGACCTTCGGCCGCGAAGCCGTAGGGGCCGTCATGGGTGAGCTTGTGGGAGAGGTCCCCGCTCGCGACGAGCACGGCGCGACGGTCAATTTCCTCGACCGCCTGGGCGATGATTTGGCCGAGATGGTAATGCTCGAGGGGACCGTAGCCCGACAGGCCGATACGCACCACTTCGTAATCGCGGTAGAACTTGTCGACGAAGTAGAGCGGGATGTAGGTCCCATGGTCAATGGACGGGTCACGCTCGCCCTCGGTACCGGCGGGGAAGTCTTCCGCCGCGGCAAGCGTCGAGATGCGATTGGCGAGCTCGGTGTCGTAAGTGCACGTGAGGTCCGTGTCCGGTGCGTCGAAGCGACGCATGTCACCGTGGGCGGACGTTCCCGGAGAGATATGGAAGGAGTCGCGGTATGCCGTGGCATGGGGCGAAGTCACGATGATGGTCTGGGGCTCGAGCGCGGCAATCTGGCGCGCCACCTCGTCATAGGAATCGATAGTTGCCCGGATGAGCTCCTCTTTGCCGCGACCGACGGCCGGGATGATGAGCGGAGGGTGTGGGACGACGAACGCTGCCTGGAGTGCCATGGGAAACCTCCTTGCGCGAGATGTGTGGGAGGGAGCCGCACGCTCACCTCTACAAACATTCTACTGCGGGTTATTGTCCCCTGTGTCCTGCTTCGCGGAATCATCATCTCCGCCGCTAGGGACATTGTCCTCGGACGTTTTCTTGTCCTTCTCGTGATGCAGGTCGCCCTCGATGTCCTTGATGAGCTTGGGCATCGTGTGGCCCTTCTTGGGCTTGGGCAGCTGGAACAGCACGCCGTCTGCGGTCGCGATCTTCTTGCCCGTGATGAGTTCGTAGTAGGCGATGAAGATGCCCTGCAGCGCGCCGACGATGGGAATCGAGAGGAGCATGCCCGGGATGCCGCCCAGGGCGCTGCCCACGAGAATCGCCACGAGGATGAGCGCGGGGTAGACGTTGACGGAGCTCTTCATGAGCTTGGGCGAGATGATGTTACCGATGACGTTGTTGATGACCATGTTGACCACGATCGAGATGATGCAGACGAGCGGCGAGACGAAGAGCGCGATGATCGCGACCACGGCGCAGGAGACCATGGGGCCGATGTAGGGCACGAAGTACAGGATGCCGCAGAGGAAGCCCAGGACCACGGAGTAGGGGATGCCGAGGATGAGGAAGGCAAGCCAGCTCGCCACGCCCGTGATGAGGGCACAAAGGATGGTTGACTTTGCCCATCCGTAGACCGCGGTGCCAAAGGCGTTGGTGACGACGTCGATGTCGTCATGGTATTTGTCGGGGACGAGGCCTCGCACCTCTCGGGAGAGGACCGGGAGGTCGAGAAGAATCCAGAACGAGCAGATGAACGAGATGAAGGTGATGAGGATGACGTTGCCCGCGCTCACGATGCCGCCCATGACGCCGTTTGCCAGGCCGCTGGCCAACGAACCGGCCTGGTCGCGGATGAAGGAGCCCACCTGGCGCACGAGCTGGTTGATGCTCTCGCCGTCGACGAGGGTGGAGGAAGCAGACGTGCTGGTGATGAACACCTGGATTTCGGAGAGGTATGTGGGAAGTTGCTGGGAGAACGACGTAAGCTGCGAAACGAGGGCGGGGATGACCGCCATGATGCAACCGATTATGACGGCGATGATGAGCAGGAAGGCGATGGTCGTGCCACCCCAGCGCGGGATGCCGTGTCTCTGTAGCTTGTTGACGAAGCCGTGCAGCAGGAAGACGAGCAGCGCGGTCACGATGACGACGGCGACCGCCTGCCAGATGATTCCGGCGATGTAGAGCAGGATGCCGATGATGATGCAGATTCCGACGATGGCCCACGCCTTGAATGCGCGCAGACGCCACTTTGCCTCGACGGTCTCATTGGGTTCGGTGTCCATCGGGTTGTTCATGGCGACTTCTATCTGCGAGAGAACCTGGCGGAGGAGGAGGGATTCGAACCCTCGTACCCGGGGTTACCGGGTAAACGGTTTTCGAGACCGCCGCATTCAACCACTCTGCCACCCCTCCGCATTCGGCCCCGTGTGGGTGCGGGGGTGATTATAGCGCAAGACATCCCCGCCTGCCCGGAAATTGCGAGGTTGGCTCGCATCGCGCCAAAACGTATACTCTCGTTGAATGGAAACGATCGAGACGCCGCATCATGGCGTTCACGCAAGGAGATGCAATGACAGACCAGGAAAACCTCGAGATGGACGACATCCTCGAGCGCATCACGTTCTACAGCCTCGACACCGCCCAGGCAAAGCTCGAGGAGGGCGAGGAGCTCACCCCGTTCACGGTCATCGTGGATGGTGACCAGATGTTCGAGGAGAACTTTCCCGGGGATGACGTGACGAGCTGCCGCCATGCCGCGGAATCCAACGTCAAGTCGTCGAGCGCGTTCTCGTCACACTACGCCTTCTGCTACGACGGCTTTCTCATGACCGATGACGGCCAGCTCGACGCGATCATCGTCGAATGCGCCACGACCGAGATGGACAAGGCCTACGTCATCGCTCGCCTGTACCGACAGGAGGGGGATGCCCTCGTGTTCGAGGAGACGCCCGCCTACGTGGATGACATCGACACCTTCTATGACCTCGCTGCCGTCCGTGCCGCCAAGGCGCGCGCCGAGGTGCTTGCCAAGGAGGGCAACGAGATGGAAGAGATCCAGCAGCGCATCCAGAGCCTGCTGGCCGGTGACGGCTCCAAGGAGTAGCCGTCACGAGAGGTGGCAGGTGCGCGATGAAGACGCTCAACACATACATGGACCGCGCGTGGAACGACCTGGCCACCGACGACGACTGGTGGAAGGCGACCCTCGTCCTCGGCCTCATGAATTGCGTGCCCATCATCGGGCAGATCATCATGTTCGGGTACCTGTTTGACTGGGCGAAGGAAGCTGCCTGGGGCATGCATACGCCGCTGTCGCGCAAGTTGGGCGATCTTGGCCGTTGCGCTCGCTATGGCTTTCTCGCGCTTTGGGTCATGCTCATCTGGGTTGCCCCCGTCGTGATCATCGGGCTCCTGTTGGGCCTCGTTCCGGTGGTCGGGTCCATCCTGCGCTTTCTCGTGGAGCTCTTCGCGGTCTTTGTCGCTGCGCTCGCCGCAGCCGGAGCGTTTCGCAGCGTCATCTACGAGCGCGTGCTTCCCGGTCTGCAAGTGAAGCGCGTCTTCATGATGTTTCGACGGGATCCGGGAGGATTCGGCCAGGCGTTCTGCGTCATCCTGCTGGTGATTCCGCTGCTTGCCGCCGCCTTGTTCATCGTGCTGTTGCCGACGATTCCCTTCATCAACGTCATCGCTTCGGTGGCCACGACAGCGGTGCTGGGAACTGATCTCGTACCCCTGGCGCTGCTGGGCGTGATCACGATCGTGGTGGCGCTCATCGTGTGGGTTGCCGGCGCGCTCGTGAGCGCGTTCATCTCGGCGCTCTACATGCGCTCCCTCGGTTATTGGATGGAGCAGTTCAGGCCCGATACCTGGCGTTCTCCTTCCGCACCCATGCCCTTCGAGGTCGAGATGGCCGCCGAGAAGGAGGCCAGGCGCGAGGCCAAGGCGGCTGCGAAGGCGGCCAAGAAGAAGCACGCGAAGCCCGAGGCTCCGGCAGGGGATGCGGAAAATGCCGAGCAGCAGGCCACGACGCAGGCCGAGGTAACCGAACGCATCGAGGATGCGACGCCGGATGGCGATGCCGCTCCCGATGACGACGCAGGCCAGGAGCGGCAATGACAATCGATATCGACTGGGCCGCCGCCTGGAAGGAAGAGCAGCGGCGCAGGAACCATCCCGATGATGCGCGGCAATGGAACGAGCGGGCTCGGGGCTACGCCAAGGTCGCGGGCACGAGTCCCTATGCGAAGACGTTTATCGAGCGCGCCGGTATCGAGGAGGGTGACACGATCCTCGACATGGGCTGCGGCTCGGGCGCCCTCTCGTTGCCACTTGCGCAGGCTGGCCACGAGGTCTATGCCTGCGACTTCGCGCAGGGCATGCTCGACGTGCTCATGGACCAGGCGTTTCGTCTGGGCGTTGCCGAGCACATCCATCCCATGCTGCTGGCTTGGGATGACGATTGGGAGCGAGCGGGGGTTCCCCTGTGCGATGCCGCGCTTGCCTCGCGCTCCATCGCCACGGCAGACATGGAGGCCGCGCTGGTCAAGCTCGACGCCCACGCGCGCCGTCGCGTGTGCATTACCCTGACGACGGGCCTCTCGCCACGTGTCGACCCCGTCTTGCTCGAGGCCATTGGCCGCGAGCAGCCGCGATATCCCGATTGCATGTTCGCCTTCAACATGCTGTGGGGCCTGGGCGAGCGCCCGGAGCTCTCCTATATCGACAGCTCGCGCGAGAGCCGCTTCCCGAGCTTCGCCGCGGCCATCGAAAAGAACGCCGCGCTCATGAGCGTGACATCCGAGGAGCGGGCGCTCCTCGTGGCGTATTCGGAACGGCACCTGCATGAAAAGCATGACGATGCCGGTGAAGTGTACTGGGAGTACGATCACCAGCGCGTGACCCCCTGGGCGTTCATTGCCTGGGATAAGTAGGCGTCGATGGACCACGGTGCCTGACCCCCTGACACATCCGTTTGCCAATCGGCGGTTTTATGGCATAATGACCGAACTGTTCTGTCCCCATCGTCTAGCGGTTAGGACGTCGGCCCTTCAAGCCGAAGATCGCGGGTTCGAATCCCGCTGGGGGCGCCATCAAACGTACGGGTCCGCCATGGTGTTGAGCGGGCCCTTTTTGTTTTCGTCGTGAGGAGCGCGTCATCATGGAACATGTCATCACGAAGACCCACGTCGACGAGGCCGCCGCGTACGTGCGCACGCGCGCGTCTGTCGAGGAGGGCGCTCTCGCCCTCGTGCTGGGCAGCGGCCTGGGTGGTTTGGCCGCGGCTATCGAGGACGGGGTCTGCATCGACTATGCTGACGTCCCGCACATGGTGCCGTCGACGGCTCCGGACCACGCGGGTCGCTTCGTCATCGGCACGATTGCCGGACGCCAGGTCATATGCATGCAGGGGCGTCTGCACGCCTACGAGGGCAATTCCCCCCAGCAGATCGCGTTTCCCATCTGTCTCATGGGCGCACTGGGGGCAACGGAGCTCGTGGTGACGAACGCGGCTGGCGGCATCAACGTCGCGTTTGGCGTTGGTGACCTCATGCTCATCGAGGACCACATCAACCTGCTGGGGGCAAACCCCCTTGCCGCACCGGACGAACCGGAGCTCTTCCCCCGCTTCTTCGACATGACCCAGGCCTATTCCCCGGCCTTGCGCACGCGTGCGCGCGAAGCCGCGGCATCTTGTGGCATCGAGTTGCGAGAGGGCGTCTACATCGCGACGTTGGGGCCATCGTTCGAGACACCGGCCGAGATACGGGCGTTTCGCACGTTGGGCGCCGATGCGGTGGGCATGTCGACGGTGTTCGAGGTAACTGCCGCGCGGGCGATGGGCATGGAGGTGCTGGGAATCTCGATGATCTCGAATCCCGCGGCCGGCGTGTTCGACGAGCCGCTGAGCATCGATGACGTGTACATCGCCGCCCGTCAGGCCACTCACAAGCTCGAGGAGCTTCTGCTTGCCTACGTCGCGGAGTAGGGGAGCGACCATCGTTTGTCTCGATTCGGGAACGGGATGGCTACGCGCCGTCCAAGTTTCTTGTGGAGGCTCGGGCGAACGGTTATGGTTACTGCGGTAAGTTGTCTATAATGAGGTTATGCCTTTCGAAGGGAGGTGCGCAATGGTACTGGTAAACGTCGAATCGCTGGTCATCGGCCTCCTTCCCATGCCCTCCGTCATCACGCTGCGTGTCGCAGAACATCGCGAAGATATCGCCGAGGACCTTGTGCTTCCCATCTGGATTGGCACCATGGAGGCGACGGCCATTGCCGCCGCGCTCGAGGGCAACGCAACCGAACGCCCCATCACGCACGCCCTCGCCATCGATCTGGTCTCCTCGCTCGGTGGCACCGTCAGTCGTGTCGTCATCGACCGCGTCGAGGGCACGACCTTCTACGCCACCATCTACTTGCGCTGCGCGAACGGCATGTTCACACGCGTCGATGCACGCCCGAGCGACGCCATCGCTCTGGCGGCACGCGCCAATGCGCCACTCTTCGTCGAGGAGGACGTGATGCAGTCCGCCGCATGTCCGCGCGCGCTTACGCCCGGTCAGGACGAGAAGATCGAGCTGGAGGAATTCGACAAGTTCATCGAGCACATCAAGCCCGAGGACTTTGTCACGCACAACGGCGGCAAGGACTAGCGCCTCGTTTTGCGCCGGCGTTTCTAGATGCCGCCTGGCTCCTGCGTCTCCATGAGACGCGCAATCTCACTAATAGTAAGGGTTCGAATGTCCGGCGTCGGCATGGCGCGCAGGAAGGACTTCGCGTAGTTCTTCGTCTGCAGGCGCGCGTCCGCGAGCACGAGCCAACCGCTGTCGGTCGAGTTGCGGATAAGGCGACCCGCCGCCTGCTTGAGGTCCATGACGGCTTCGGGAAGCGAGTAGCGGCCCCAGGCCGCGCGGCCGTCGCGCGCCTCGCGTTCGCGCGAGATGGGATCGTCGGGGCGACTGAAGGGCAGGCGTGCGATGATGACGCAACGCAACGTGTCCCCCGGAGCGTCGAACCCCTCCCAGAACGATTTGAGGGCAAACATGGACAGGTTCCTGTCTGATAGGAACCTGTCACGAAGTGACTTCGTGCTCGTGCCGCGCGTCTGCGCGACAAGTTCGATGCCCTCGTTCGCTAGCTGCGGTTTGAGTTCGCGATAGAAGGCCTCCATCTCGCGACGGTTGGTGAAGAGGGTGAGCACCGAGCCACCCATCGCGACGTGCGTCTCGTAGAGCAGGCGCGCGAAGGCGTCGTGATAGTTCAAGGCGTTGGGCTCGGGCATGTCGCTTGGCAACAGGACGGTCATGTTGTGCTCGTAGTCGTAACCGGACGCGAATATGCTCGTGATCACGGGCTTGTCCTCCACGCGGTCGAGGCCGGTCGCACGGAGGAAGTGGGCGAATGGCTCGCGTTCGGCGGTTGCCAGCGTAGCCGAGGTGAACACGAGGCTGCGGGTCTGGGGGTAGAGGTCGACGGCGAGCGATTCCCCGATGTCGAGGCGCATGGCCTCGAGTGCCTGGTTGGGGTGACGGGGGTTGCGGTCGAGCTGCAGGGACGTGACGTAGCGGTCGTCGGTGCCGTCGAGGATGAGATGGAGGGCATCGACCGCGTCCTTGATGCCGGTCGTGATGGCCGCGAGTTCGGCAAGTTGGTTGGCGAACTCGCCCTCGAACTGCTCGAGCATGGAGATGAGGTCGGCAAGGCGACCGTTGAGCCCCCAAAGCAGCTCCGCGAGCTTGTTGCCCGGTGCGCATAGGTCGCGCCAGGCATGACCCGCGCGTAGGTCCGCGCTTATCCAGATGGTCACGATGTTGTAGCTGCCCTTGTCCCGCGCGTTGGGTGCGGGAAGCTTTGCCAAGGCCGTGAAGAATTCAGCAGATACCAGTTGAATCTGGCCGATGCGGTTCTCGATGTCTGCCGTGACGCCATAGAGGACGTCTCCGCCCTCGAGCTTGTCGGCTCGCTTGCGCACGCGGGCTGTTGTTCCGCTCTTGGGGTTGGCGATGCGTCCGAGCGTGAGGTCGAGCCCCGCGCCGTGATCGAGCTCGAAAGTTGCCGGCGTGCCTCCCCCTCGACGCCATGGGCCTCGTCGATGACCCAGTGCCTGATGGGGGGCAAGATGCCGTTGTCCACCTGCATGTCGCGAAACAGCAGCGCATGGTTGGTGATGACGATGTCTGCGCTGGTGGCGTTGCGACGGGCACCATGCAGAAAGCAGCGTCGGGGGAAGTAAGGGCAGCGTTTCTTGAGGCAGTCGTTGGCGTTGGCCTGAATGTCGAAGCGGGGAAGGCGCGACCAGCTGATGTTGAGCGCATCGAGGTCACCGTGGCTGGTCTGCGCCGTGAAGCTCAGCAGCGTGGCGACCATGGCGATGACGTCACAGTTGTCCTCCTGGTGGCTGCGCGCCATATGCTCGAGCTTGCGCAGGCACAGGTAGTGGTCATAGCCCTTGAGGGCAACATAGGAGAGCTCGCCTCCGAGTGCGTCACGTAGGCGGGGCAATTCGTGGTACACGAGCTGGTCCATGAGGGCGTTGGTCTTTGTCGCTACGCCCATGGTCACTTTGTTCTCCCGCGCACCATAAGCGACAGGTACCAGGTAGGCCATTGACTTACCAACACCGGTACCCGCTTCGATGACGCGAATGTCTCCTTCGCGCAGGCATGCGGCAACCTCATGGGCCATGGCGAGTTGTTCGGGGCGCTCCTCGTAGCCCGGATACATCTGGCCGAGGATGCCGGTGGGGGAGAAGGAGCTGTCGATGCGCTGCTCGTCGCAGAACGAAAGGGGAATCTCGTCGGCATCGGGGCGCGGTGGCAGGGCGCTGGCCTGCGTACGCTCGGTGCGGTTGCGGCGCAGCGAGAAGTCAACGCCCGGATGCTCGAGTGCGGCCTGCGCGAAGTAGGGACGCAGGGGCCAGTCGGTCTGCGGCGAAAGCTCTGCAATGCGCCCGGCAAGTCCCGGTGTCATCGCCTGTACGCCCGCAAGGAGGATGCGCCAGAGCGCTCCGAGGCAAACGGTGTCGTCCATGGCGCGATGGGATGGCGCATGCAGGCCGAACGCGGCCGCAAGGTCGACGAGACGATGGGATTTGAGACGCGGGAGGACGATTTGCGAGAGTGTTACCGTATCCACCCATTGCCCCGGAAGCTCGCCGGGTTGCGCTTGCCGCATGACGAACCCCTGGTCAAAGGAGGCGTTGTGCGCCACGAGATTGCAGTCTCCCGCAAACTTCGCCAGCGCCGCGACTGCTTCGCGCGGGCTCGGGGCTCCGGCAACATCAGCCTGCGTTATGCCCGTGAGCTCGGTGATTTCGGGCGGAATGGCATGGCCGGGATCGACGAAGGTCTGAAACTCGCCGATGGTCTCGCCCCCGCGCATGCGGATGGCGGCGATTTCGAGCAGCGAGCAGCTTGCCGGGTTGAGCCCCGTGGTCTCGGTGTCGAGCACGACGACGTCATCCTCGACGAGGCCGAACTGCAACTCCCGGGCGCGTTGAGGAAGCTGACGGTACATGTTGAAAACATCCTCATCCGTTCCGGGGATGAGGAATTCGTCAAGACGTATTTCACGTGAAACAACCATGTTCAAAGCCTATCATGTTGAGGTGACAAAACACACGGTCAAATCGGTATACTTGCCAGCAGTCGACTGGAGGGCGGGCATGTCTGAATCCGAAATCTACTACGCAACGTACTGTCGTCTCGACGAGGCGAGCGGAGACAACTGCGTCATCGTCAACGGCAACGCGGTTGTCGTCGGTTCCGAGCTCACGTTGACCAAGCAGGTCCAGGTGACCGATAGGGGCAAGGAAGTGCCCTGCATCGTCCTGAGCCGCGGTGACATTGCCATGGGCTTTTTGCCTGACAAGGTGTTCAAGCAGGTGGATAGGCTGCTTGATGACGGGTGGACATGCCGGGCGTTTGCGTCCGCTGTTATCTTCGACAAGATTCACGACATCTATCGTGTCGAGGTTGCGGTCATCTGCTATCGCGAGAAGGACGCTGCGGCTTTCGAACCCTTTGTCGCAAGCCTGATGGGGCGCATGGCCAAGGGCGATCATCCCGTCGTTTCCCTTTCTCCCAAGGAGGTCGACCACGTCATCGAGACCGGTGGCCAGTGGGCCGACGTCAAGACACGGAAGCTTCCCAAGCTCGACAAGGGAACGGCGTACTACAAGACCAAGCGCACGATGACCGAGAACATGGCCTACGCCGCCGCCGAGGGCAACAAGGGCTGTTACGTTGGCCTCTTCGTCGTTGTCTTCCTCATCATCTTTTCGATCGTCAGTTTCATCTTCCTACGTTAGACGAGGTGTCCTGTGCTTACCGAACGCGTACTCTCACAGGCCGTGCGCACGATGAACGGCCACTACCTGAATCTCAAGGCGCTTGACGAGAACAACCTGACGCTGCCGGCTCCCAAGCCCGGCAAGCGCTACATGCTCTACATGCACATCCCGTTTTGCGAGCGACTGTGTCCCTACTGCTCTTTTAACAGGTTCCCGTTTGAAGAGGAGAAGGCGCGCAGGTACTTCGAGAACCTTCGCACCGAAATGGATATGGTCGCCCGTCTTGGCTATGACTTCGACTCGTTGTATGTGGGCGGAGGTACCCCGACGATTCTCATTGACGAGTTGGTCGCCACGATCAACAAGGCGCGTGGGATGTTCTCGATTACCGACGTGTCGAGCGAGACGAATCCCAATCATTTGCTTCCCGAGTACATCGAAAAGCTCAATGGGGTAGTGCAGAGGCTGTCCGTGGGAGTCCAAAGTTTTGACGATGGTTTACTTAAACAAATGGACAGATATGACAAGTACGGAAGTGCCGAGCAAATCCTCAACAGGATCATCGATGTCGCGGATGCAAATGTGTTCAAATCGCTGAACGTCGACATGATCTTCAATTTTCCGGCCCAGAACGAGGAAATGCTCATCAACGACATCGCGGCCATCCTCGAATCACATACAAATCAGGCCACGTTCTACCCTCTCATGGCTTCGCCGGCGGTCGAGAAGTCGCTCGCCGCAACCGTGGGAAAGGTCGACTACGCACGCGAGCAGGCGTTTTACGAAATCATCTGCGACGGTCTGACCGGGGGCGATGATCCCGCCTTCACCTTCGGAGATGCCTGGACCTTCAACGATGCCGGAAGCTCCATGATTGACGAGTACATCATCGATTACGAGGAATACCCCGCTCTGGGAAGCGGCGGCATGAGCTTCCTCGACAGTAAGCTCTTCGTGAACACCTTCAGCATCAGGGAATATGACGAGCGCATCAGGGAGGACAAGCTGTCCGTCTCGCGTATGACGAAGTTCAGCAAGCGCGACCACATGCGGTATCGCTTCATGATGCAGCTCTTTGGCCTGCGTCTTGACAAGGGAGAGTGGGAGCGGGACTTTGGCTGCACGGTCGCGGCCGGCTTGCCCGCAGAGTACGCGTTCTTCAAGGCGAGCGGGGCAATCGACGTCGACGATGCCGAGCAGATCACGCTTACCCCCAAGGGGCGCTACATGATGGTGGCGATGATGAGGCAGTTCTTCATCGGCGTGAACGGCGTGCGCGACGATGCGCGCTCCTGCCTGCCAGGTGACGAGCGCGAACTTCTCTTTGGTGCGGGAGTGCCCGTCAAATAATCGCGCATGAGCGTGGCGGGGTGTGTCAGGGGGTCAGGCACCGCGGCACGTTTTGGGATCGAAACGAGCCGCGGTGCCTGACCCCCTGACACACCCAACCCCCGAAATCTTATCTGCACAATCTTGCATAACTACTGGTCAATGAGCGACTTTGCATATGCCTCGCACGCATCGACGAGTGCTTGCGGTTCGAGGGGCAGCGCCTCTCCTATCAGCGATACGACGTGCTTGGGTAGCCAGGAGCTTCCCGTCCACGGCACGCTCACGATACGAGAGCCGTCATCGGCAGTGCTCGAAACACGCAGGTCACGCCAGGAGGGAAGCGGACATCCCGCATTCAGGCGTATGCGGGCCTGGGTGCCGGAACCAAGGGCGATGGAAGGGCGAGGGGCACCTGTCCGGGGCGAAAAGCGCTCGTCAAGCACCCGAACGCTCGTGACGCGGTCGATTCTGAACGAACGCCAGTCCTTCGACATGCGGCAATAGGCCTGCAGGTAGCGATGGCCGTCCTCCGAGAAGATGCGCAGGGGCTCAATCCTCCTGGTCTGCGGGGTGTCATCGTCCGTCCCGTGATATGCGATTTCGAGCACGGGGTGTTCGACGTCCTCACAGGCCGCTGCAAGCGCCTGGGCGACATCGGACGATGCAGACTCCGTCACGATCATCAAACGGGGCTTAGGAGCGCTCTCAGCGCCTCCCAGCATGGTCTTGGTGCGAAGAAGGGTGCCTATGAGTTCGTCATTGGCCGAGAATCCCGCCGTCGTGAGGGCATCCAGGAGCGCATCGGCCTCCGGGGCGGTGAGGCGCAGGAGGCGGTCCGTGCCGTGGGTTTGGAGCGTTGCGTAGGAATCGTGCAGGTCAAGGCGCACCGAGGCCGCGTCGTAGGCGAAGACGAGTATTTCGAGGGCGTCATAGACGAGCTGTTCGTCGACGCCGAGCAGCGTCGAGAGCTGGGGGATTGAGACGGTCTTCTCGCGTTCGAGCTGGGCCATGATCGCGAGGAGAAGCTGCCTATCCTTCATGATGCACCTCCTCCGACGCTGTTTCCAGGTAAGACTCAAGGCCATCAACATAGGCCTGAGCTGCGGATTCCGGTTCTACAATGCGAATTCCCGGCCCATTCTCGATGCACCAGCGCGCGAGCGCACGGGAATCCCGGCAATCCACGGTCCAGACGAGGCGGTCATCCTCCCAGGTGAGGTCGCCGCGCCCCATGGTAATCTGCTCGGCACCCTGAGCGGCGTCTTTGTCGAAAACGAGCCGCGCCGTGAGGGTTTCGTCGCCAAACTGGAAGGGGAGACCGTAGAAATCCGCGGCGTCAAAGGGCCGCTCCTCGAAATCGGGGGTCTTCGGGTTGGTGCCGTTCACACGCAGCTTCCCCATGCGATCGAGGCGAAAAAGCCGGTCATCGCCCGCCTCGGGGTCAAACGCGGCGACATAGCATGTGCCCTTCAGGAAGAAGCAGCCAAAGGGCTCGACCATGCGCTGGGATTGTCTTCCCGCGGTGTTGACGTACGAAAATCCCAGGCGCTTGCGTGTCGTGATGGCCTTCTTGACCTTGGAAAATCCCCGTAGCTCGCGTGTGTCGGCGCGGATTGTGCCCATGTCATCCGCGAGCTGGGGAAGCATGTCGGGAATCTCGAGCTCGTCGCCGAGCTTGACGAGCACCATGCGCAGCTCTTCCTTGAAGGGGTAGTCCCTGTCTTCGAGCAGCGCGCCGCAGAGAAGGCGCAGGAGGCTGACCTGGGGTTTCGTGAGGTTGAGAGGCGCAGCCAGCGTTCGTGTGGCATCGAGCGCGTAACGCTGCCGGTCATCGACGGTGAGAAAGACGCCGCAATCGAGCAGCGTCTTCTTGTCGCGCTCAAAGCGACGACGGGTGGAGTCTTCGCTACCTGCGTCTTTGTCATATTCGTAGGGAAGTGCGCGACGTATGCCGGCAAGGTCTATCGGGCCGTTTTCGCGTACGAGGAGCATGAGCTTGACGATACGCTCTGCTTCGCTGACCTGCGTCATGGGGTTCACCTGCAGTTTCTTCGTAGGGCATTTGCATGCGCGGGGTAATCCAATCCGTGCGATTTCCATGATACCCGCTGCGTGAAGTTGCGGGGCAAGCCGTTGCCGAAACGGGCACCTTGGACATCATGTGCACGAGTCCGATGATGTTTCGGCGCGATTCGGAGAGCAAAAACGGACGGAAATCGGAAGGAGTTTCGTCTGGTTTCTGGGGATAAAACACGGCCCAAATCGGGATGTGGAAAACTGTGATTTTGCAATGCCCGGACAACCTCGTTTTCGGTAATAAACCGGTACCGGCAAATGGATGATTCCATGAGGCGGAATGGAATCAATTTCTTGCTCCGCGAGGTCGATTTCGAGCTTCGATTCGAAGCTAACATCCTCAAATTCCAAGGAGTGACCAGAGAACGCGAGAGGGGGTCTCTCGCGATGCAAAACCAAGGCGCGGAAGAGGGGTCGTTTGAGGTCGTTTCGGAAGCGCGGAAGAGGTGCGGAACAACGTGAATTTGGTCGAGCCGCGATAGGAGCCGCGCCGAGCCCCGCGCCCTATGGCGCGGAGGTTAGATGACGTGATGCGAGCACTTTGGAAAGGGGAGGGGATGCCCCGGGCCGGCCCCCGTATTGCCAGGGCAGATAACGGGGACAGGCCCCCTGCATACCCTCGATGCGTTCGCTGGGAAGGAGGAGGGAAAAGACGTGCGGATGCATGAGCGTTCATAGCAAGAATACCGGAAACATATATGAGCGTTCGTGCATATGACCAGTTAAACAAGGTGATTTCAATATTCATGAAGGTATGATGGCGAGGGGACAGATCCTGGATCTGCGGCAGTTGGCGAGGCTGGTTTAACAGTCGGGGGACAGACCCTGCGGCTGCCATTCGGGTGGGCGAAACCGGCAACTCGAGGACGGGTCTCCGCGACTGTTTCAGCAGGCGCGGGGGTCGGCGCGGGTTTATCGCGCGGAGTGATTAATCTTGGGATGCGCAAAGGGTGCGTGGGGGAGGGGGCGATTTCCGATTCTGCGAATCCAAACGGATCAAAATCTAAGGTTTTTTGCGTATATCAATCGCGCAAAATTCCATTCGAATGTTTATCTGTCTGATGTATAAAAATAATGCCGCCAGCCCCTTGTTTGGCAAAGGTGTTTTATATCTTAAAAGTAGATAAAAATTAATCCAAAATCGAGATAAATATTTGGTGTGGAAACCAAGAGTTTTCCACAGGTGGAGAACTTCTAAAACATAATCACGATTAAAGATAAAGATTTATATGTAACACAGAATATTTTCCATGATTCGTGATTCGTGGAGTCTGCGTGCGAGACGATAAAACAAACGATCACTCATATATCTCTACGGAGAATATTGGATGAGTGCATGTAACAACGCGCTGTTTTGCCGACAGGAGAGGGGCTTGCGGTTCCAAAACGTTCGAGATTGTGAAGAAACGGCGAGAAAAACGGACGCGTTGGGCAATTACATTGTCGCCTGCCCGAAATAACCTACCGTTCGCAAGTGATAATAGGCAAAGCGGCTGGTTATGCGGGTATCTTGGGGTCGAGCGAAGTACAATTCGAATCCCAAAAAGCCACGACTACCGCGTTTCCCCAATTTCCCTTCATTTCCCGCCCTTTCTTTTGGCCGTTCTATCCCTAGCACCACCCTCGATGTGTTTTTCATAACCCCCGTTCAGGAGTTGTATTGAGCACAAAGCGGACATACATGGACCAGCCACGCGGCGCCATGCAGCGCAAGGCCTCTTGCGCCCTCGTCATGCTTTGTCTCGTTTTTTTCGCGTGCGCGATATTAGTACTTACGTCGTTCACCGCTCCGGCATTCGCCGATGACTCTGCCTACAATTCCGAGACCGTCGCTTCGGCTGGTGCCGGCAATAACGGCGTCGTCGTCATGGCGCCCGCTGCGGCTCCCCAGCAGGCGGCTCCCGCCTCCGCAGACTCGAGTTCTGCTGGAGCTCCGCGTGCGGCGGCCCTTTCGGTTCCCATTCCCGCTGCGGCTCCTGTCTCCGCCGAACTGGATGCCCCTACCGCGGCGCCGGCGCCTGCTCGCGCAGCCGTGGCCGTGCAGTCCGAATCCGCCTCCAGCGTGGAGGCACCCAAGACTGACGGGAACCCGTCAGATTCCGTGACCGCAACCGAGGCGCCCGCCGAAGTCTACGGGCCGGTTCTCGAGCGGTTCAAACCGAAGGAACCCTCAGCCACCGATGGCATTCCCGATTCAACGGATGCCATCGATCAGGTCATGCAGGACGCCTCCCTTGACTCACCGCTTATGGCGGCGAGTTCGTCTATAAGCCCCCAAGCTGACAACAGCGGATTCTTCGCCAGCAACTCCAACATCTCCTGGAGCGTCGACACGCGCACCATGACGCTCAACATCCTTCCCGTGCGAGCAGACGGACCGATGACTGTCGTCGAATACGGCTCATCGCTTCCATGGAAGAGCTCATTTACGACAACGGACATCTTCGCGGTGATTATCTCGGGGGCTATTGCGCCCACAAACCTCTCGAATTGGTTTGGTGGATACACATCCCTCGTCTCGTTCCAAGCTGATTCTCTGGATACGTCAAATGTGAGCAACTTCTCAAATATGTTCAACGGTTGCACAAATCTTGAAACTGTTCAGGGCATAGGATCGTGGAACACTTCCAAAGCAACGAGCTTCGTAGGTATGTTTACTGGTTGCTCAAATCTGAAGGAACTCGATTTTACCAACTGGACTGTTACCGGTTCGGTCAACAAGACCAACATGCTCTCGAACATGGGAGCAATCGAGAGGATGACGCTCAACTCCAACGTGAACATTAACGGTACCGGTTTGGGTAACACGGCGAGTCGTGGCGACAACGCGGGTACGTGGAAGTCGGGAGCATGGTCCGGAACCACCGCGAATCTTGTGAGTCGCTACTCCGGATCCGGAGCACCCTCTGGCATCCAAACCTACGACTTCTTCTACGAGTCCGGCTTTGCCTCCAACGCAAATGTCCATTGGTCCTTCGACAAGACCTCGAGCACTTTGACCATCGATGCAACAGGTGCCTCTACCAAATCTGTCAGCGAGACTGCCGATCAGCTTCCGTGGCTCCCCTCGGTTGGCGCGGCAGCCATTAAGGCGATCACGACTCTCGGAGCAATCGCACCAAATACTCTGGCATCTTGGTTCGCGAACTATGCGAACCTCATCAGTTTTGACGGCAGGGGCATCGACGTCTCGCATTGCACTTCGTTCGAGTCTCTCTTCCGTGGCGACACCTTCCTCTCCGCTATCGACATCTCGGGTTGGAACATGGATGCGGTTGCGGGTGCGCCCCGCGACAACATGTTCGCGAATTGCACCACCCTCACGACGCTCACCGTAAGCGAGACCGTCATTCTTACAGGCACCGGCCTGAGCGACTCGTTCTCGAAGCGCGAGCCGCGAGCGGGAACCTGGGACTGCTCCGATGGTGTCTGGTTTGGCACGACGGGCAATCTCGCCACTCGTTATTCTGCTTCCAAGACCGCCGCGCAGCGTCCCTCGAACGCGGCGGGCGCACTAATATATACGTGGCATCCGAATCAGATCGGCGGCCGCTTCGAAAACGACAATACCTGGTGGACTTTCGCCGATGGTCTGCTCACCATCGGAGCGGATTCCGTCAACTCGCGTGGCACCGCAATTGGCGCTGCCGACAAGAAGGTGACCGAGGCGGCGGCAATGGTTCCCTGGATCACCACGGGGGCCATCCCCACCGGATCGTTTGCAGTCCGTTCCGTCGTGACGCGCAACGGAGTCGCCCCCGTCAACTTCGAGAACTGGTTCAAGGGCTACGTCTCGATGCTCACCTTCGACGGAACGGGAATGAACGTCGAGTACGCGACGAGCTTCGCGTTCCTCTTTGCGGATGCTGGCGTCACGACCATGAATCTCACGGGTTGGGTCATGCAGCCGAGCGCCCCGCGCGACAACATGTTCTCCAACAACTCGTCGCTCCGCCGTCTCCTCCTGAGTGGTGACGTAATTCTTACTGGTACCGGAATAGAAACCCTTGCCGAGCATGGCACCGCAAACGGTTCTTGGGCAACTGAGGACAGTGCCTGGTTTGGATCGAGTGAGAACCTTGCGGCTCGCTATCCCGTCTCCTCTTCCATAGAGGGAGATGCTACAGGGTCCTTCACATACGTCTGGGATCCTTCGATGCGTTCCGGTCGTTTTGATGGCAACGATTCCGTCTACTGGATTTATACGAACGGTACCATCACTATTGGTGCCGACGCTGGCTCCACCAATACTATAGTGACGCAGGATGCTTCGAACCTTCCGTGGAACGGAGTCATTCGCAAGGATCAGGTCAATTACGTTGTCTTCCGCGCCACGGGCGATGCGAGCAACCCCACGCGCGTCAAGCCGGTGAACCTCGGCGGCAACGGCACTGTCACCGACGGCTGGTTCGCGGAGTACACTTCGCTGGTTAGCTTCAACGGAACGGGCATCGACCTTTCCCTGACCCACTCTCTCGCCAACCTCTTCCGTGGTTGCAGCGCCCTCAACTCTCTTTCGGGTGTTGCCAGTTGGAACACCAGCAGCATTACCTCGCTCGAGGGTCTTTTCGACGGCTGTAACCTCATGACCGTCCAGCCCACCATCGGCGACTGGGACACCTCGCACGTCACCAACTTCGCCCACATGTTCCGCAACACCAAGGACCTCGTCACCATCGATGCGCTGGCTAGGTGGAACGTCACCGCGGCGCAGACCTTCGAGGGCATGTTCGAGGGCTGCAACTTCGTCGTCACGCTCGACATCTCCGGCTGGAACATGCCGGCTTCGGCAATCCGCACCAACATGTTCGCCTATCTCGAGGCCATCGCGACCCTCAAGATCTGCCAGACCGTCATCCTCGAGGGCACGGGCATCGACGACCCGGAGCTCGTGAAGACGCGCGTCGCCTCCGCCGGTAGCTGGGATTGCTCCGATGGCATCTGGTTCGGCACGACCGAGAACCTCAAGAATCGCTATGCCGGTAACTCCATCGTCCCCGGCGCGCTCGTCTACACGTGGTCGAGCAACAATCTGCGCGGTCGCTTTGACAGCAATGACAACGCCTGGTGGAAGTTCGACCGCACGGCCGGCGCGCTCACGCTCGGCACCGACGAGTACAAGGGGACGGGTCCCAACCCCAATCCGTCGCTCGTCAACCGCACCGTGACCGAAGGCGCGACGAACGTTCCCTGGCTCAAGGCCATCGGCGAGAACTACGCCGTCCTCATCAACATGGTCACCATCGAGGCCGACGGCAACCCCGGCAAGAACTTCAACCCCGTCAACTTCGCGGCGTGGTTCAAGAACTACCACCGCCTGACGAGCTTCGATGGCGCCGGTCTTGACCTTGCCGGCAACACCTCGCTCGCCGAGCTCTTCTCCGGCGACGAGCGCCTGAGCACCGTGACGGGCCTCGAGAACTGGGATGTCTCGCGCATCCAGAGCTTCGCCTCCATGTTCGAGGGTGCGGCGAGCCTCACGCAGCTCTCCGGTGTTTCCGGTTGGAACACCGCCTCCCTCACTAATACTAGTGCGATGTTCAGGAACGCGAGCTCGCTGCTCATGTTCGTCGATGGTGCCGCATGGAACGTCACGGGCGTCACCAACTTCGCCAACATGTTCGACGGGTGTGTCAACCTCGTGACGCTCGACATCTCGGGCTGGAACATGAACGCCGCTTCCAACCGCACGGCCATGTTCGCTTCCTGTGGCAAGCTCGGCACCATTGCCGCCTTTGGTCAGGGTGTCTTCACCGTAGGACCAGGCGTTATCCTGGAGGGCACGAGCTTTAACAGCGACCTGCAGGGCCTGAAGGTCACCCAGGGTTCCTGGGAGGGAACTCCTGACGGTGCCTCCAGCTCTACGTGGTTTGGCTCCACCTCGAACCTCGCCACGCGTTATCCCGCCTCCAAGGACGCCGAGGGCTTTATGGCCGGCAAGATGGCCTACATCTGGAAGGCCGGGGTCATGGCGGGCCGTTTCGACAACGACAACACGTGGTGGACCTTCGCCGACGGCGTGCTCACCATCGGTAGCGACTACCAGGGAATCAACCACGACGTGACCATCACCGAGACCGAGTCCGGCGCCGCCTCCAAGCTCATGCCCTGGCTTGCGGCCATCGGCTCCAAGGACGTGGTCACACGCGTCGTGACGGTTGCCGACAAGAAGGTCGCGCCGCTCAACCTCAACTTCTGGTTCGCCAACTATCCCAACCTCGTGAACTTCAACGGCATTGGCTTTGTCACGACCAATACTTCGAGCATCGCCGGCCTCTTCGAGGGCGACACCAAACTCGCGACCATCACGGGTATCGACGGGTGGGATACCGCGAACATTAACATCTACTCGACCGCATTCAAGAACAACAGCGCCCTCACCTCGCTCGACATTTCGGGCTGGAACATGAAGGGCTCTGCCGTGCGCGACGAGATGCTCATCGGCCTCAACGCCCTCACCTCGATCACGGTTGGCCCGCGGGTTATCTTCGAGGGCACGGGCTTCGATGACACGCTCGCCGCCCATCTGCCCACCAACGGATCTTGGGCCTACACCGCCGCCGGCAACCCCTGGTTCGGCTCGACGGGCGATGTCGCCCGCCGTTATCCCGCGGCCAAGGACGGCGTCGGCAATGGCTTCACCGATGACATCACCTACACCTGGTCGACTGCGCTGCGTGGCCGCTTCGTGAGCAACGACAACGCCTGGTGGAGCTACAACACAAGCACCCATACGCTCACCCTGGGTACCGACGCAGGCTCCAACAAGATGGTCACCGAGTTCGAGACTTCCGCTACCTCGCGCGTGCTGCCCTGGCACAAGGCGGGTCTCATCCGCGCCCATACCACCGGTGCCAACAACACCTGGACCGGCCGCTACATCACCTCCATCGTGGTGACCGGACGTCTTGCCCCCATGAACCTCGCCTTCTGGTTTGCCGGCTACACCGACGTGACCAGCATCGATGCGTCGGGCATGGACATCTCCCAGCTCCTCGCTTCGCCCAACGGCACGCTCTCTAGCACCTTTGCCGGCGACACGGCGCTTGCTTCCCTCAATCTCACCGGCTGGAACTGGACCGCCTCCACGCCGCATGGCCTCATGCTCGCCAACCTGCCCGCCATTACTTCGATCACCCTCGACAGGGTTGCCGTGCTTGCCGGGACGGGCTTTGGCTGCGGAGCCGACGGCACCACACCGTTGTCCTCGCGCGTGACCACCGCCGGTCACTGGACCATGGACTCCAACAGCGCCGATACGCCGTGGTTCGACTGCACCGAGCAGCTTATCGCCCGCTACGGCGCCGATAAGTCCGCCACCTTCAACTTCGGCGCGGCTTCGGGCACGACTCGCACGCTTGCTCAGATCGTCACCACCACGCACACCTATACCTGGGCATCGGGCGTGCGCGGTCGCTTCCCGAGTAACCTCTACGCCTGGTGGACCTTCTCGGGCGGCGTGCTCACCATCGGGGTCGAGCAAAACGCGCCGGACAAGACCGTCGCCGAATACGACGGCACCATGCAGTACATGAAGGCGGACAAGACGCTCGCCCCCACGACCAACCTCACGCTGCCGTGGCTTGCCCCCATCAACGGCAAGACCAAGATCACCTCCGTGGTCACCCAGAACAGCATCGCGCCGCTCAACATGACCGGGTGGTTCGCGGGCCTCACGGCTCTCACGCGCTTTGACGGCACCGGCATCAACCCTGCTAGGGCCACGAGTCTCCATCGTCTCTTCTTTGGCGACAGAGCGCTCACCACCATCACGAACATTGCCGATTGGGGTGTGAGCAACGTCACGGACTTCGCGTACTCGTTCTCCGGCCTTTCCTCGCTCAAGACCCTCACCGAGATCGCCGGTTGGACCGTCACCGCGGCTCGCACCTTCGAGGGCACGTTCGCCAACGACGTCAGCCTCGAGCGCCTGCACCTCGCCGTCGACGATTCGCACTGGTACATGCCGTCGGACGCCATCTTCACCAACATGTTCAGTGGCCTGCGTGACCTCATCTACCTCAAGGTCTCCAACGGCGTCATCCTCAACGGTCCCGCCAAGGACTCCGGCTTCGACAACACGCTCGACAGGCACCTTCCCAAGAACGGTACCTGGGCCGAGCTCGACGATGACGTGACCGAGCATAATCCCATCAGCAGCTCGCTCATCGGCAACACCGCCGACCTTGCCGCGCGCTATCCGGCAGATCACAACAATTACTACACGGTCACCTACAAGTTCCTCGAG
This sequence comes from uncultured Coriobacteriia bacterium, assembly GCA_948466335.1. GTDB lineage: Bacteria > Actinomycetota > Coriobacteriia > Coriobacteriales > QAMH01 > QAMH01. The sequence goes on from CAOKAE010000001.1 coordinate 168,300, forward strand.
GGCTACATGCGCGGTCGCTTCGAGAACACCAACGTGTGGTGGGAGTACAATAAGGGCCAGCTCTCCGTGGGCGTCGACGATCCCACCTTGTCCGTCGAAGTCACCGAGTTCGAGGCCGCTGACGGCTCCGTGACCATGCCCTGGCGTTCACTTATCGTGGATCCCAACAACGACCCCGACACCCGCGTCACCTCGTTCGTGTCCTCGCCCGAGCTCGGTACCATCTCGCCGCTCACCCTCGAACGCTGGTTCAAGGGTTACGTGCACCTCCTGAGCTTCAACGGCAACGGCCTCGATCTCTCCAAGGTTACTTCCATGGAAAGCGTACTCGATGGCTGCACGTCCCTGACCAAGGTCATCTGGCCCGCAAACTCCAACACCACCGGAGCGCTCACCTCGCTCAAGAACCTCCTCAATGGCGCCATCAACGTGACCACGCTCACCGGCATGGGCAACTGGGACACCTCCAACGTCACCTGCTTCGATAACGCCTTCGCCGGCCTCGGCAAGATCACCGAGCTCGACATCCACAGCTGGGTCATGGAGAACGGCACCAACGCCAACATGCTCCAGGACTGCAAGGGCCTGCGCAAGCTCACCCTGGGCCAGGGCGTGCGCCTGGGCGACGCTGCCGGCTTCAACAACGCCCTGCCCGACCTCGATGCCAACGATGGCATGTGGGTCTACACCAATGACGAGGGCGACGAAATCTGGTTCGATTGCACCACGCGACTCTCCGATCGCTATTCAGGGAACGATCAGGGTCGCGCACCACCCGCGGGCACGATCACGTATATCTGGGATTCCACGCGCCTGGGCGGCCGTTTCCTGAGCAACCAAAACGCCTGGTGGTACTACGTCAAGGCCACGAAGGCACTGCACCTGGGAGCAGACGGCGGCGCGGACGTAGACAAGTCCATCGACGAGACGGACTCGACTGCGGCAAACCTGCCCTGGAGGCAACCTGCGGCTGATGGCACCCCCATCGTTGCCAACTACACCACCTCCATCACCTCCGTGCAGACCAAGGGCGGTCTCGCACCCACCTCACTCGAAAGCTGGTTCGACGGCCACACGGGCCTCACGACCTTCGACGGCGCCGGTCTCGACGTGCGCTACGTTACGAGCATGGCCTTCACGTTCCGCGGATGCACCACCCTCACGACCGTGCGTGGCATCACCGCCTGGAACACCCCCTTGCTCATCACGCTCGAGTCGATGTTCGAGAACTGCCTGCGCCTTACCTCGCTTCAGACCCTCGCGAGCTGGTCTGTCTCGAAGGTCACCACCTTCAAGAACATGTTCTACAACTGCAATCACCTGCAGTATGTTACCGGCACGGGTAGCTGGGACACGAGCTACGCCGACACGTTCGAGAACATGTTCATGAACACGCGAAACCTTCTCAAGATCGACCTTGAGAACTGGACCATCGCCGCCGATGACATCGTCACGAACATGTTCACCAACGCCGAGAAGCTCGACGAGGTCTCCCTTGGCGCCAAGTACGACGCGATGTGCAATGACGGCAAGGGCATCATCGAGCCTACCCGCACCATCACCAAGCATCTCTACTCCAACGGCACCATGCACGAGGTGGAGGAGTGCCCCAACAACACCAACAGGCCCGGTTCGTCGAGTGGCACCTCCAGGACCTGGACCTTCGGCAACGGCTACACGAGCAAGATCAAGCTCACGTTCAAGGGCGGCTGGGACACCACGGGCTGGTGGTACTACCACGGAACGCTGCGCGTCACTGACTCGAACGGCAAGGAGTGGCTGAACGCCTACAACAGCTCGCGTGGTTCCGACTGGACCATCGAGACCACGGCCCAGTACCTCTACATCACCCTCTCGAACAGCTCCTATGCGAGCTCCAAGGGCTTCCATGCCGAAATCACCCTCTTCAACACGGGCGTGTGGAAGAACTCAGCGCCTAATCCCTACTGGATCGGCAGCTGGGACGAACTCAACGATTCGAACCGCGAGCGCACCGATCCCGGTATCGGGCCGGATGCGATGGCGGGCACCTACCAGTGGAAGCTCGGCGAGGTCGGCGGCCGCTTCGATTCCAATCTCAAGGCCTGGTGGGAGTACCACCGCGACACCAAGGTGCTTGACCTGCACGGTCCTACCGACAATTACCGCGACAAGATCGTGACCGAGACCGCGGCCGAGCAGCCGTGGGTCACCTGGCCCAACCTCAACATCAAGGGCATTGCCACCGAGGTCACGACGAGCGACAACATTACGCTCCAGAACCCCGCGAACTGGTTTGCCGACTACCTCGCGTTGGCCACCATCGACGTGAGCGCCATGCGCATCTCGTCTACAGCCACGAGCCTCGAGAAGATGTTCTTCAAGACCACGACAAGCGCCAAGCTCACCACACTCACCGGTCTCGAAAACTGGGATATATCGAGCATCACGACCATGGCCTCGATGTTCGCAGGCAACACCGCGCTACCGCTTTCCGGTATCTCTGCCTGGAACACCGCCAATGTCACCGACTTCTCCGGTGTCTTTGCCAACAACCATGCCCTGACCGCCCTTACGCAGGTCATGGATTGGGACACCTCGGCCGCCACCACCATGGCGCGTATGTTCTATGCCACCGACATCGTTTCCCTTGACCGACTCAAGCCCCATACGGCCACCATTAACGATGTGGAGCGCGACTGCTGGAACGTTTCCAAGGTGACGGACTTCTCCTGGATGTTCGGAGCATGCGTCGAACTGCTCAATGCCGAGGGCATTGCCACCTGGGTCGTAGCCAACGCATCCCTCGAAAGCATGTTCAGCGGAGACACGGCCCTGGCCTCCGTCGACGTCTCGGGTTGGGACATGATGAGTGCGCCCTCCATCACGGGCATGTTCACCAACAACAAGGGCATCATTAAACTGCGCCTCGGCCTCAAATCCGTGCTCACCGGTACGGGCATTACCAACGAGCTTGCCGATCACGGCGTGGCCGACGGCAAGTGGCTGCGCGAGGACGGACGCTGGTACGACAGCTCGACCAACCTCGCCGCCATCTACCCGACCACCGGCCCCAAGTACCAGCAGGTTTACCTCTACACCTGGGACAACATGCCCGGTGGCCGCTTTGCCAAGGGCCAGGGCATCGAGAACGCCTGGTGGCGCTACGACAAGAGCTCCCAGACGCTGCTCATCGGCACCTCCGATATCGAGGCCTCGCCCGATGGCACCTATAACTACGAGATCGAGGATGCCTGGGATGAGCTTCCGTGGGCCACGATCTTTACCGGCGAGGACATCCAGAGCGTCGTCATCACCGGTGGCATCAAGCTCATCAACCCCGCCTTCTGGTTCAAGAACTACACGGCGCTTCTCGACTTCGACGGCGCCGGCCTCGACCTTTCCATGGCCACTAACCTTGCCGTCGACGCGACGGGCGCCAAGACGCACTCCGTCGAGGGCTTCCTCATGGGATGCACCTCCCTCGAGAGGGTCACCGGCATCGACGCCTGGGGCGACACCCTGCATTCCATCAAGGACCTCTTCCGCGGTGACGTCAGGCTTCAGGAGCTCTCGGGTATCGAGTACTGGCTCAACACCACCGGCATCACCGACATGTCCGGTGCCTTCTGGGACACCTCATCGCTCACCGAGCTCTCGTTCCTGCGCAATTGGAACGTCTCCAACGTCACCGACTTCTCCAACATGTTCAACGGTGCCATCGGCCTCGCGTCCCTCAACGACATCCGCGTGTGGGACACCTCGAGCGCCGTCAATCTCTCGGGCATGTTCGCCAACACCAAGCTCGTGGACGTGGAGCTCACGCCCTGGAACGTCAACAATGTCACCAACTTCTCGGGCATGTTCCGCAACTGCGCCGACATGGCCACTCTCAACATCTCCACCTGGAACATGGAGGCTGCCACCAACCTGGCCAACATGTTCACGGGCTGCAAGAGCCTCGTCACGGTCGTCTTCGGCGAGCATAACGTCCTGGCTGTGACCGACGGCACGACCACCACTTACACCGGCTTCGACGACAGCCTCACCGACCGCAACGCCTACGACGGACGTTGGCAGCTGCGCGGCGGCGTGTGGTATGACGGCACGCAGCGCCTGGCCGAGCGCTACACCCTGGGAAGCCAGCTTACGGGCACCCTCACCTACGATTGGCAGGAGGATAGCCCCGGCGGTCACTTCATCAAGAACCCGAGCGCCTGGTGGACCTTCGACAAGCCCACGGGCACGCTCACCATCGGCATCGACGCCGGCGCCACCGATCTCACCATCCCCGAGCTGGCCACCGAGCTGCCCTGGCGCCTGTACCAGTACCAGAAGTTCCATGACAACATGAAGGCCGTGGTCTTCCGCAACGACGCCGCGCCGCTCAACCCCGCTTCGTGGTTCGAGAACTACAACTTCATCCAGCGCTTCGAGGGCGGCTCCATGAACCCCGGCCTTGCTACCGACTTCTCGAAGATGTTCGCCGGCTGCACGGCGCTTACCGACCTCGTGGGCATCACCAACTGGAACCTCGCGAGCGCGACCAACCTCTCGCAGATGTTCTACGACTGCGACTCGCTCGCCACGCTCGCGGGCATCGCTCGCTGGAACGTCTCCAACGTCGAGGACTTCTCCCTCATGTTCGCCCAGGCCCTCAACGACAAGGGCCAGGTCGTGGGTACGGGCCTCGTTGACGCTTCGGCCATCAAGAACTGGAACTTCGCCTCGGCAAAGACGCTGGCCTCCATGTTCCAGAACGACCATCAGCTCACCACCGTCGACTTTTCCGGATGGGACGTTGTCACCGGTGCACCCAACCTGACCAACATGCTCGCCGGTGCCGTTTCGCTCTCCAAGATGACGCTCGGCCCGCGTTCGGTGCTCGAGGGCGCCGGCCTCGACAACATCACCACCCGCCGCGACCAAGACGGCCGCTGGTACCTGCCCAACTTCACCTGGTTCGGCGATTGCACCGACATGAAGGCTCGCTACAGCACCGCCGGCAATACCCTGGGCAACGTGCTCGTTTACACCTGGGACGGCACGACGCTGGGCGGTCGCTTTGCCAACCAGAACACCTGGTGGACCTACACCAAGGCCTCCAAGCTGCTTACCATCGGCTCTGACGGTGGCTCCAACAAGACCATCACCGAGACCTACGACCAGCTTCCCTGGAAGGACATTCCCGGTTTGGCCAACGTGCTTTCCGTCAACACCAACGGCTCCACGATCATCCAGAACCCCGCCAACTGGTTTGCCAACCATACGGGCCTCGTGAGCTTCGATGGCACGGACATGAACGTGACCGGTGCCACCGATCTTTCCGGCATGTTCCAAAACGATCGCGCCCTCACCACCATCACCGGCGTGGACGAGTGGGACACCTCGGCTGCCACCACGTTTGCGAATATGTTCGCAGGTTGCACGAGCCTCCCCAACAACGACGCCATCGCCTACTGGAACACGAGTTCCGTCACCGACTTCTCGTCCATGTTCGCGGGCGATACGGCCCTTGCCTCGCTTAACCTGGCTGGGTGGGACATGACCAACGCCACCACCGTTGCCGGCATGCTCTCCGGCTGCACGGCCATCAGCCAGCTCATGCTCGGCAACACGAGCGTGCTCGAGGGCGCGGGTCTGGATGACACCCTGAAGGGCCGTACCAAGTACGACGGCACCTGGGTGCGCGCCGATGGCCTGTGGTTCGATCGCTCCTCGAACCTTTCCGCGCTCTATGCGTTTGGCGGCAACACCCGCGGTGCCGATCGCATCTATACCTGGGACGGCACCTTCCTCGGTGGCCGCTTCCCGAGCAACGAGAAGGCCTGGTGGAAGTACATCAAGGCGACGCGCACCCTCGACCTTGGTACCGATGGCATCGAGGCCCAGGCTGTGACCGAGCGCTACGACCAGCTTCCCTGGCTCGACATCGAGACCATCGGCTTCACCACGACCATCACGTCCCATGGCCACCTGGTGCTGCCCGAGGACGCCTCCTACTGGTTCGCGACCTCCAAGATCGAGGACCGCGGTTGGATCACGCTTCCCGCGTCCTACAACGACTGGGGTCATCACTCCGTCGGGTGGTCCGTCAATGGCAACGCCATCACCATCACCGGCGAAAGCGGCTGGGCCGAGATGTGGACGCCCATGTCCCTCGAGGCAGGCACCTACTACGTCGCGATCAAGCATAGGCTGACGGGCTTCCATATCAACCTGGAAGTCCTCACGACCATGTCCGGCCTGCCCAATACGCATGATATCCACTACGGTCAGCTCGCCGCTCCCGGTGCCTACGCCGTGCTCAACACGACGAACACCACCCTCGAGCACATCTTTACCTTCACGATAGCGAACTCTGGTACCTATTATCTGAACTTCAACATCGACCCCATCTCGGATGGCAGCACCGCGACGTTCACCATCGACGACCTCTTCGTCTGCAAGAACCCGGCCTACATGCTCGTCACCTCCTTCGACGGCACGGGCCTCGATCCCTCCAACACCACGAGCCTCGAGGGCTTCTTCGAGGACGACGTCAGGCTTGCCACGGTGCAGGGCACGGCCGCCTGGAACACTGCCAAGGTGGAGAACTTCGCCTACATGTTCAAGGGATGCAAGAGCCTGTCCAACCTCTCGCGCATCTCCACTTGGAACATGAGCGGCGCCCACTTCCTCACCAGTATGTTCGAAGGCTGCACGGCGCTCCAGGACAACAACGCGCTCACGAGCTGGAACACCAGCCACGTCACTGACTTCACCTCGATGTTCAAGGGCGACACGGCACTCACCACCCTGGACGTCTCGGGCTGGAACATGCAGCTCGCGACCCTCTCCGATGGCGAGTACGTGGGCATGAAGGATATGATCGCCGGTTGCACGGCCCTCAACACCATCATCGCCTCGGGCTCCTCCGTGCTCATGGGCAGCGGTCTGGGTGACACCCTTCCCGGTCGTGCCCGTTGGGATGGCGTCTGGGAGATCCCCGATGGCTCCTGGTATGACTGTTCCGACCGTCTTGCCGGTAGGTATCCGCGTCGCAGCAACTTCACCGACAAGATCACCTATCGCTGGAACAGCACGGTGCGTGGCGGCCGCTTCGAGCCGGACTGCTCCAAGTGGTGGAGGCTCACCGACGAGGACGGCAACGGCAGCTTCGAAACGCTGACCATCGGCATCAACGATGCCGAGGAGTCCCTGACCAATCCCAACGTCAGCACCCTGGCCGCCAACCTCCCGTGGCTGTTCGTCTACAACTCCGATCCGGTTGCCTCCGCGGCCGCGGCCAAGTCCACCATCACCACGCTCAAGACCTGGACCTTCGACGTGAACATTCCGCTCGTCGCCGAGAGCCCGAGTGCCTGGTTCCAGGGCTACACGGCCCTGCGCGACATCGAGGTGAGCGGCATGGACGTGGGTTCGGCACACGACACGAGCAAGATGTTCAAGGACTGCACCAACCTCACCACCGTCAATGGCATGCAGAAGTGGTCCGTTGTTTACGTGAGCAACTTCGCGAGCATGTTCGAGAACTGCGCCAAGCTCACCGCTCTCGACATCTCCGGCTGGCACATGTTCTCGGCCAACAGCACCGATGCCGTCGCGCACATGTTCTCGGGCTGCAGCTCCATCGCCTCGCTCACCGTGGCCGGTGACGTCGTGCTCGTGGGCAGCGGCCTGGATGACACGCTCGCGAGCCGCGCGCGCACCCAGGGCATGTGGGAGCTTGCCGATGGTACCTGGTTCGACTGCTCCGAGCGCCTGTCCATGCGCTACCCGCTCTATCCGCGCTCCGCTTCCGACGAGGTGTTCGAGGATACGCTCACCTACCTCTGGAACGGCAAGGTCCTGGGTGGTCGCTTCGAGCCCAACGACGTGAGCTGGTGGAAGCTCACCGACGAGGACGAGAACGGCACCTTCGAGACGCTCACGATGGGTACCGAGCGCTCCAACTCGGTGCACTTCGTCGCGGCCGACCTGCCGTGGCTCGCGGCCCGTCCCACGGTCAAGAACGAGCTCACCACCGTCAACACGGTGACGGCTTCCACTAACGGTGGCCTCAACATCATGTTCCCGCAGGGCTGGTTCGAGGACTACGTGAACCTCAGGGACTTCGATGCCACCAACATGGACGTCAACAACGCCACGTCGCTCAAGGATATGTTCAAGGGCGACAAGGCGCTGGCGAACCTCGTGGGCACCGATACCTGGCATACCGGCAACGTCACCGATTTCTCCGGTGTCTTCCAGGGTAACGCCGCCCTTAACCAGGACAGCCTCGACCGCCTGGCCGCCTGGGACGTCTCGCAGGCCACTACCATGGCGTCCATGTTCGAGGGCTGCGCGACCATTGCCGACCTCGCGCCCTTGGCAAACTGGGATATCTCCAAGGTCACCGATCTTACGGCCATGTTCAAGGGCGCCTCGTCCATCACCGACCAGTCGCCCATAGGGAAGTGGGACACGAGCTCCGTCACCTCCTTCGCCGAGATGTTCCGCAATTGCTCCTCGCTCAAGGACATCGACCTGTCCACCTGGCAGATGGTCGGCAAGAATGTGGCCGACATGCTTTCCGGGTGCCGTGCGCTCTATCACATCAAGACGGGCCCCACCACCGTTCTGGAGGGCACCGGCCTTGCCAACCTCGTCGACCATGGCCAGGAGAAGGGTACCTGGTTCAACACGGACCGCAGCTGGTACGACGGCTCGGCCATCCTCGCCGCGCACTACCCGGCCAGCGGCAACATGCACCCCAACGACGACTACTACTTCTACGCCATCATCCAGGGCCGCTTCGACAGCAACAACAACGTCTGGTGGCGCTATGACATGAACGAGCACTCCCTCACGCTGGGCCTCGAGAAACCCAACGAGTCCAACGAGGTGCAGGAGCTCTACAACCAGCTCCCGTGGGGCAGCCTCGCGCCACCCGACATGCCCAAGGGTAAAGACATCACCTCCATGATCGAGAAGGTGTACGTCGACGGTGACGACACCACCATTCGCATCATGAACCCCTCGCAGTGGTTCAGGAACTACGTGGCCCTGACCAGCATCGAGGCCGAACAGTTCGACATCTCCGGAGCCACCGACATCTCCGGCATGTTCCAGGGCGACTACAAGCTTTCCTCGCTCAATCTCTCCAAGTGGGATCTCACCAAGCCGGGTCTCAACATCACCGACCTCCTGGACGTCAACCCCATTGATACCACGGGCTGGGAGCGCGGCGACATCGCGCTCAACGAGCTCATCCTGGGACCCACCTCCGTCCTTCAGGGCACGGGCTTCGAGACCATCGCATCTCATGTTGACTTCGCCGGCCAGTGGCTGAGCTCCGCTGACGGTAGCTTCCGCGGCACCAACGCCGACCTGCTCGCCAAGTATCCCAAGAACGGCTCCAAGCCCGCCGGCACCATCACCTACACCTGGGAACTCCATAACAGCGCCGACCGCAACCCCGACTTCTGGTGGCGCTACTTCGCCGAGGAGACCGTCTTCAACGGCGTGACCTATGCGCCCGGTACGCTCATCATGGGCGTTGCCGACCTCAACAACGACGGTAAGATCGACAACCGCGTCTCCATCACGCCGGGCGCCGAGCCCTGGCTGCCCTGGTTGCCTTCCGTCGCCCGCAGCGCGGTGCTCCACGTGGTGACCGTGGCCCACGATGCAACCGGCACCAAGATCAACCCCATCAACCTCGCGAGCTGGTTTGCCGGCTACACGAGCCTCGTCACCTTCGACGGTGCGGGCATGGACACCAAGAACACCCTGAGCTTCGAGAGCCTCTTCGCGGGCGACTCCAAGCTCGAGGAAGTCGACATCGCCGGTTGGGACATGCGCACGAACAACTTCGGCTCTGCCGGCACCGACGACGAGGGCAACGACATCCCCATCCTCACCGGCTACGCCAACATGTTCGAGGGCTGCACCGCCCTCAGGAAGATCGTGGTGGGCGGCAACGCCGCGCTCCAGGCAACGGGCTTCAACGCCATCGACGGCCGCAACGAGACCTTCGGCATGTGGCGCACCGATGCCGGTGATGGCACGCTGTTCGACCATACCTGGTTCGAGACGAGCTCCGGCTTGGCCACGCGCTTCGACACGGCGGGCAACGGCAGCAGCTACGGCACGCGCGTCGAGTTCGTCTGGGTGCCGGGCAAGGGCGGCCATTTCGTGGGCAACGCCGATGCCTGGTGGGCCTACGATTCCGAGGCCAACACGCTCTATCTGGGCTCCGTCAACGGCAAGCAGGTGGTGACCTGTGCGGCCAATAACCTGCCGTGGAAGGGTATCGTGGATACCACCAAGGTTGAGACGGTCATAAGCTGCGGCGAGCTGGCTCCCACCTCCACCGTAGGCTGGTTCGCGGCCGATCCCTACGCCTACGAGCTTATCGACGGCACCTATCTCATCCATTACTTCAACCACAGCAATGGTTATTACTTGACGGGTATCGGCAACGGTAACATCACCACCAACCAGGCTGCAGCCAATGCGCAGTGGGAGATCAAGGCTGCCGGTTCCACGGGCCGTGGTACCTACTACACGCTCAAGAACCTCGGCACCGGCGCCTACATGAGCTACGGAAGCGGCAATAACGCCCGCTACTTCTTCCTGCGCAACTTCTCGCGCTCCGGCTACAACCGCACCATCGTCATTCCCTATAACGACCAGGGGCTGGCCCTCGACCTTTCTTATGGCAACACGTCCACCGGCCTTACCCAGTGGCATCGCAACAACCGTCAGGACCTCTGGGGTTGGTACACCGATAGCGAGACCACGAGCTACATCTCGAATGGCGAGTCCAACGCCTATGCCTGGTCCATGGAGCTTATCTCCGGCAACTTCCAGAGCCTCAAGGAATTCGATGCCACGGGCTTCGACTTCTCCGACACCACAAGCGTCCAGAACATACTCGGTCGCAACGAGACCCTCGAGAAGATCACCCTCGACCAGTACAACTACCTCACCGACTCCGGCCTTAAGGCCCATCAGGGCAACCTCGGTGCCTGGATCAACGTCACCGCCGATGATCCCGACTGGTGGGGCACCACCTCCAACCTCGTGAACCGCTACCCGGCGGGCTTCGGCGGCGTGGGCAACGACCCGGCCAACAACATCGGCAAGCAGACCTACGTCTGGCAGACCGAGCACGTGGGCGGTCGCTTCCCGAGCAACGACGCCGCCTGGTGGCGCTACTTCGTCGACGAGACCGAGTACAAGGGCACGACCTACCCGGCCGGTACGCTGCTGCTGGGCGTCGACAACGTCGAGACCTCCACCACCAAGAGCACCGACGTGACCGAGACCGGGCCCACGATGCCCTGGATGGAGGTTCTGCCCAAGGGTTCCATCACTCACATCATGACCTCGCTGCAGACGGGCACGCGCCTGCATCCCACCTCCATGGCCTCGTGGTTCGAAAACACGAATGATTACTACACCGGCCTCGTCGATGCCGACCTGAGCAACCTGAAGGTCGATGCCCAGACCGCGAGCTTCGAGAAGCTCTTCTACAAGTCCCCGGTCCAGTCCGTGAACATCTCCGGTGGCTCTGTCGCCAACGTGGAGACCGCCTCGCCCTGGCAGATGAGCCAGTCGGCGCCGCGCGCCAACATGTTCGGCGAGGCCAACAGCCTCGTGGAGCTCACCTTGGGCATGGGCAACATCCTCACCGGCACCGGCATCGAGGAAATCGTCAAGAAGCGCATGAACTCCACCGACCCCGACAACGTCGCCGCCCGTTGGCGTGTCGAGGAAGTCGATGGCCATGCCGCCTACCGCGACTTCAAGGTGAGCGACTACTACGTGACCCTGGGTACCGACAAGGATCCCGGTATCGTCACGCTCTACGGCAAGAGCAACAACGCCTTTGCCGGCAACTCCAACACCTGGGGCGTCATCAAGTGGCATTGGTACCCGGGCACTATCGTGCGCTTCCACAGCAACAAGGAGTCGCTGCCCAGTGATGTCACCATCACGGGAAGCATGGCCGACGCCTTCGTGCCCTACGACTTCGCCTACACCATTCCCAATCCGTCCGACCAAAGCGGCGATGGCAGCGTTTCCGACGGCTTCCAGATCGAGGAATACCGCCTGCTGTGGTGGAACACCGTGTCCCAGCCCACCGTCACCTCCCGAGGCACCGAGTTCAAGGCCGGCGAGAAGATTATGCCCACGGCCAGCCATCCGGTCTTCGGCCGCGAGTACACCGACCTCTACGCCCAGTGGGCGCCCATTCGCTACTCGACGCTGCAGTTCGTGGCCAACGACGCCCATGGCGGTGCCGCCGACATCAACGGCGATGCCGGTGACGATGTCATCATCCCCGACTACAACGAGGGCCAAAACGATACCGACCACTACTACATGCTCGGTTACGACATCGCCGGTTGGTACACTAAGCCCTCGCTTTCCGAGGCCGGCACGCGCTACAACACGGGCGACGTCTACCGCCTGCGTTGGGAGAGCGTCGCCGACATGGGCATCGACGTCGAGATCAGGGAAGTCGTCGACGACCTGGGCAACGTCACCTACCGTGCCTTCCAGACGCTCTACGCCATCTGGGAGCCCCATGGCGGCTTCGTCCTGAACTACGATCTGGGTGGCGGATCGCCCGCCATCGAGGATAGGACCGACATCCTCTGGGTCGACACGAACCTCATTCCCGAGCAGGATTCCGTCCGTGACGGCTACGAATTCCTCGGGTGGTTCTACATCTTCAACGACGCCGGCGACCGCGCCCAGGCCACGGCCGAGACGCCGTTCCACACCATCGCCCGCGACGTCGACGACAACACGGTCGTGCCCACGCTCTACGCCATGTGGAAGCCCGGCAAGATCGAGATCAAGTACGAGGCAGACGGCAACGGCACCGTCTCGTCCGTCATCAACTCTGATGACGGCAGGACTGCCTCCGAGATCGTCGACCTCGACATCGACGCCACCGGCCGCCTCGACATCAAGGGTGCCTTCGCCAGCCCCGCCACCGGTTATCACTTCGACCGCTGGACCAACTCCATCGACAGCTCGCTCGGTCGCCGCGACACGCTCGACGCCGATACCATCTTCGGTGTCATCAACGATGACGGCACCTTCCATCCCGTCACCTTCACGGCGCACTTCGCCCCCAACACCTACACGATCAAGTACTACGAGAATGGTGGCTTCGGCTCGCTGGCCGATGACCGCGCCACCTACGGCGTCTACCTGCAGCTCGCCGTGGGCGGCACGCTGGACGGCATCTTCCGCGACGGCTACCGCTTCATCGGTTGGAACACCGCGGCCGACGGTTCCGGTACCGCCTACGAGCCCGGTGCCCGCGTCAACGACTTTGCCGGCCGCAACGGCGAGATCATCACGCTCTATGCCCAGTGGGCCGAGCTCCAGACGACCATCGTCTTCACCGCCGCGCCCGTGGCCGGCGGCGTCCAGCCCGTCACCGATACCATCCCCGAGGGCATGACCGGCGTGAGCTGGCGTGGAAACCCGGCCACCGACAGCCTCATCGAGCTCGTGGACGACAACGGCAAGGTCCATGCGAGCTGGACGAAGACCGAGCTCGGCTGGACGCTCTCCATCATGCGCGTGAGCGGCGCGGCCACCGCAGCCGCCGCGGCACTGCGCGGCTACCAGTTCGTCGAGTGGATCGATGCTGCGACGGGCAAGGTCGTCTCCACCGACGCCCGCTTCACCCCGATGCGTGCGGACGGCGTCACCACCTGGCCTGCCACGCTCTCCTTCATCGCCACCTTCAGGCCCAACACGTTCAACATCGCCTTTGACGTCAACGCCGATACGGGCAAGAACGCCCCCGCCGACATCACGGCCACCTACGGCACCTCGCTGCGCCTGCCCACCACGGCCGGCAACTCGCAGACGGGCACTCCCGCCATGACGCGTCCGGGCTACAAGTTCGTGGGCTGGAACACGGCGGCCGACGGCTCCGGTGACATGTTCGGTGATGCCGAGCTGCTGGCGGGCAGCGCCATCAACAAGCTCGTCGATGGCATTGCCACCATCCAGGACGCCACGGTGACGCTCTTCGCCCAGTGGGAGCCACTCAAGTACCTCGTGAGCTTCCGCCCCGGCGCCGATGACGCCACGGGCTCCATGGACGATCTGCAGCTCACCTATGGCGTCTCGAGCAAGCTGCCGACCAACACCCTGACCCGTCCCGGCTACGACTTCAAGGGTTGGGCGACCATCCCCAATTCCCCGACGGTGGAGTACGCCGATGGTGCGCCGGTCTTCAACCTCGTCGATGATGGCCACACCTTCACGCTGTTCGCCGTGTGGGCCGCCCGCCTCTACAACGTGAGCTTCAACACGGCCGACGCCTCCCATGGCAACGTCGCCTCCGGCAGCACCGCCCAGGTCTACTACGGCCAGCACCTGACCGCAGACCAGATTCCCGGTGTCACGCCCACGGCTCCCTACGAGTTCTCGCACTGGACCTACGTGATGCAGCTTGCGGGTGGCGGCACCATCACCGGTATCGCCAAGAGCCCCACCGAGGTCATCATCCGCGGCATCACCACCTTCACGGCCCAGTGGAAGAATGACCAGGTCTTCAACATTCGCTACTACCAGGGCGATCACGGCGTCTTCCCCGACATCGACGGCAAGACCTACTGGATTGGCGTGGCCGCCGGCTCCGCCTTCCCGCTGTTCGCCAACGGGGCCGAGGTCGATCCCGACCTCCTCGACGACATCAACTCCAACGCCCGTAACTTCGGCCTGCCCAAGACGAGCCCCGGCTGGAAGTTCGTGGGTTGGGAGTGGGTCATCGACGGCGTCACTTACACGACCGTGGACGGCAAGAACGAGCTTCCCGCCACGGTGACCTGCACCATGAGCCTGCGCGCCATCTTCAGGCTCTCCGGCCAGGTGCTCTCCTTCGATGCCAACGGCGGTACCGTCACGGCCGAGGGTGCCGAGTCCATGAGCGCCACGCGCTACCTCACCGGTGCTCCCGCCAAGCTGCCCGAGGCCAACGCGGTCGTGCGCGATGGCTACGTGTTCACCGGCTGGGGCATGACCAAGGACGGCGCCGCCATCTACGCGCCGGGCCAGACCATCCAGATGTTCATCGAGAACACCACCCTGTACGCCATCTGGGAGGCCAACACCTACACGCTGGCCTTTGACACCCAGGGCGGCTCCGCGGTGCCCTCGCTCACCGGCGTGCACTTCACCGACACCAACCTGCTCGCGGGCGTCGAGACTCCGACCAAGCCCGGCTATCGCTTCCGCGGCTGGTACAACGGCACCGGAGAGGCCAACACCGAAATCGACGAGAACACCATCTTCGCCTCGCTCGTGAGCTCGTCTGCTGCCGGCAGCGTTGGCACCATCTACGCGCGCTGGGAGGAAGTGCCCGGCACGATCACCTACACGGCCGTCACCGTGGACGCCACCACCGGCGAGCGCACGCCCACCAAGGGTGGTTACGTGAGCGTACGCGAGGAGACGCTACCCGCCGTGAGCGGCATCCCCGGCGGTTCGTCCGCCTACGTGCTCACCGGCTACACCTTCGTGCGCTGGATTGACGAGTCGGGCAACACCGTGAGCTGGGACGCGAACTTCGTGCCCACCAAGGGCATCTACGATCCCACCAAGGGCGTCTACGCCATCTGGGAGAATCCCACCAGGTACTACGCGGTGTTCACCGCCCAGGACTTCACCGTGCGCTTCGACGTCAACGGCGGCACGGGCTCGCTCGACGACATGATCTTCACCTACGACACCTCGCGTACCCTGCCCACTGCCGAGCAGGGCGGCATCACGCGCGTGGGTTACGACTTCGCCGGTTGGACCACCGGCGCCGATGGCTCCGGCCAGCTCATCGCCGATGGCGCCACGGTCAAGAACCTCGCGGGAGCCGAAGGTGGCGTCGTCACGCTCTACGCCTACTGGACCGTCCACGCCTTCAAGCTCACGCTCTCGGCCAACGGCGGCACGCCCAACGGCACCGTGCCGGAGGGCACCTACACCTACGATGGCAACACCATCATCTACAGCCTCTTCGCCAACTCGACCCAGCACCTGGCCGCCGCCAACGCCTTCGTGCGTCCCGGCTACGTGCTCGACGGTTGGGCGGAGACGGCCGGGGGCACGGTGCGCTGGAATCCGTCGGCCACCTTCACGATGCCCACGGGCGATACCGTCCTCTACGCGCACTGGACGCCCATCACCTACACGGTGAGCTTCGCACCGGGCGTTTCGGACGCGACGGGTTCCATGCCCGCGTCCGTCTTCACCTACGACGTGCCGCGCGCGCTTCCCAAGAACACCTTCTCGCTCAACGGCTACGTCTTCGACGGCTGGCGCGACGCCGCCGGCAACAAGTACGCCGACATGGCCACCATCGTGAACCTCTCCAGTCAAGCGGGAAGCGACTTCGTCCTCTACGCCACCTGGACGCCCCGCGTCTACGCGGTCAGCTTCGTCTCCTCCGAGCCCAACCGCGGCACCGTCACCTACACGCCGCGTCAGGTCGCCACGGGCGGTCACGTGGATATGACCCTCGTGCACACGAAGCCCAACACGGCCGGTGGCTGGCAGCTGCGCGTGTGGACCTACGTCATGACCTTCGATGACACGACCTTCATCACCGGCGAGACGCCCGACCCGGCGCAGATCGCCATCCTGGGCACCACGGTCTTCACCGCCCAGTGGGCCAGCATCATCGCCGTCTCCTACCTGCCCGGCGAGCATGGCTCCTGGAACTACGGTGCGCAGGGCACCCTCTACGAGGGCCTCAACCACGGTGACCAGGCACCGCACTTCGGCTTCACCGCGGCCGTGGGCGGCAACAAGATCCCGTCGCTGTTCGCGGCCAACGGCAGCCCGCTGGGCGAGACGGCCGCCGATGGCGTCACCTGGGAATTCGCCTACTGGATCGGCGGTGACGGCAACAGGTACAAGATCGTCGCCGACATGATCGTGAGCTACGAGAGCAACCGCCCCGTGATCATCACCGGTCCGTTCTCGTTCACGGCTCACTGGAAGCGCACGTCCACCGTCAACTTCCAGCTCGAGGGCGGCCTGTGGACGAGCTCCACGCCCACCACGAGCTACACGGTCACCACGAACACCTCGCCGCTCGAGGACGTCGAGTCCATCAGGCTGCCGGGCCTGTCTGACGTCACCCGCGCGGGCTGGCGCTTCGACGGCTGGTCGCTTTCCGCCGGTGGCACGGTGCTCTACGCACCCGGCGCCACCATCACGGCCCCCAGCATCAACATGACGCTCTACGCGCATTGGACCGCACGCCTCTACACCGTCGCCTACGAGACCGGAGACGGCACCTACATCCGCACGCGCACGGACGTGACCTGGGATTCCACCGACGTCGTTCCCGCGCCGGCAACGCGCGTGGGCTACGTCTTCCTCGGCTGGCACACCGATGCCACCATCGACGAGGAGAACTGGCGCGAGGACCAGCTTGGCCGCGGTCTTGCCTTCGCGGCCATTGCTAGGCTCCTCGGTGCCGATGACTCCATCGCCCGCGTGACGCTGTACGCCTGGTTCACCCCCGAGCGCGCCGAGCTGCACTATGCGGTGGGCGCCGGCAACGGTTCGGTGAGCCGTGACTTCGAGGTTGTCAACGCCGGCGATGGCAAGCCCATGGGTTCGACGGCCGTGGCCGCTCCCGGTTACGTCTTCGAGGGCTGGTACGATGCCCGTGGCAACCTCGCCCCCCATGGCCGCAACGCCACCTTCGCGCCCACCAAGGACGCCGACGACGTCTGGTTCACGGGTACCACGTGGTACGCACGCTTCGCACCCATCACCTACACCATCGTCTTCGACGGCAACGGTGCCGATGCCACTTCGCCGGGCATGCAGGACATGACGGCCTCCTACGAGGTTCCCTCGGCGCTCGCCATGGTCGGCGTGAAGTTCACGAAGGAAGCCTACGTCTTCGACGGTTGGAACACCGCCGCCGACGGCACGGGCACGGCCTACGCCGACGGCGCCACCGTCGTGAACCTCGCCACCGTCCAGGATGCCGTCGTCAGGCTCTACGCGCAGTGGCGCGTCGTGGGCTACACCATCAACTACGATCGCAATAACGACGTGCGCGGCTCGGTCACCTCGCCTCCCAACGGGGCGCTGCACAAGGTCGACGAGCCCTTCACGCTCGCCACGGCGGCCGACACCGTCGAGATGTGGCGCCTTGGCTACGTCTTCGACGGCTGGTGCGACGCCGCCCATCGCGATGACGCCACGGCCCAGTACGCCTTCGGCGCGTCGGTCACCCTCGAGATGCTGTGTGGCGACGAGGATCCGCGCGACTTCACCCTCTACGCGCACTGGACGCCCATCACCTACACCGTCTCGTTCCACGGTAACGTCTGGGATGCCTACTTCACCGGCGGCGATGACCTGCCGCAGACCGTGACCGTCAGGTACGGCGAGCAGGTCTCGCTGGCCAACCGCTTCACCCGCGCCGGCAACCACTGGATCGGCTGGACCGTCGAGGGCACGAGCCTCTTCACCCAGACGAGCTCCCAGGGCTACATCTCCAATCTCGCCACCCTCGAGGGCGCGGTCGTTCACTTCTACGCCCTGTGGGAGGCGGAGCGCGTCAACGTCGTCTTCGCCAGCGAGAACGGCACGCGCGGCACGGTCGATGGCGAGGACAGCCAGGCCGTGTGGTACGGCAAGTACCCCGCGTACGACAAGGTCATCACGGCTCCCGGCCGCGGCTGGTACCTCGTGGGCTGGGACGTCACCTACGTCACCGGTGACGGTTCGGTCAACACCCAGACCGGTCTCGACGTCAACGCGCCGGCCACCTTCCAAATCCTCGGTCCCACCACCTTCCTCGCGCGCTGGAAGGAAGCCATCATCGTCAACTACCTGCCGGGCGACCACGCCGCCGACGGCGCCTTCCCCGATCCGGCTGTCGAGAACGAGACGATCTTCACCCACGTGGCCCCGCTGGGTAAGTTCCCCGCCTACGCCAACAGCATCGGCGCGCTGCCCGAGGGTGCTGTGGATGCCGACGGCGCGAGCTGGTACTTCGCCGGTTGGGAGATCCATTGGAAGCTGCGTGGCCAGGAGGGCTACGTGGGCGATGCCGTGAGCATCTTCCAGGTCGATCTCTCCCAGGTTGCCGACCTCACCGTCGTGTTCCCCGGCAAGGCCGAGGATGACGAGCGCGTCTACGACATCGACGTCATTGCCCTGTGGGCACCGGCTGACTACTACGTCATCTTCGACGCCAATGAGCCCGAGGGTGCCGATGCCCATACGGGCATCATGCCTCCCAAGCAGGGCTTCCTCTTCGACTCGAAGATCGCGCTCACCAACAACGCCTACGTGGTCAGCGGCTACACCTTTGCCGGTTGGAACACTAAGGCCGACGGTACGGGCACGTCCTATGCCGACGGCGCGGTGACCGGCATCCTCGAGAGCTTCTCCGACTGGTTCAGCACCGATCCCGAGAAGACCCTCAAGCTCTTTGCCCAGTGGACGGCAAAGACCTATGACGTCACCGTCGACCTGCGCGACGGCGCTCCCGGCACCCTTTCCGCCGGCACGAGCGGCGTCAAGGACTTCATCGCCCAGACCATCACCCTGGGCACGGCGAGCCACGTGGTCTACGTCGCCACCGAGACCTACGGCGTGGGCGTGGAATCGGCCATCAACCTGGTCGTCAACAAGGGCTATCGCCTGGCTGGCTGGGAGTGGAGCGCCGTCAAGGACGATGGCACCACGGTCACCGGCACCGTTACCGTGGACGACGGCGATGCCAACTTCGGCCTCGGCAAGCTCACGGTGCTCGGCACCGTCACCGCCTACGCGGTCTTCGAGCAGCTCTCCAGCGTGAGCTACCTGCCCGGCGACCACGGCAACTGGACCGGCACGGCCACCACGGGCTCCACCGGCACCTTCTTCGACGACATTCGCATCGGCACGGCCGTCCCGACCTTCGGCACCGGCAATGGCGCCCTGCTCGTCGACGTTCCCGGTCTGGGCAAGCTGCCCGGCGCCGATGACGACTCCAACTGGCTGTTCAACGGCTGGCGCGGAAGCGACGGCAAGGTCTACGCCGATTACGTCATTCCCGCCGACGTGCTGGTCACCGCCGGCGGCATGACCTTCACGGCCCTGTGGGTGGCCAAGGACCAGACCCTCACGCTCAACGCCAACGGCGGCGCGTTCGCCAACGGCACCGCCGACACCATCACGGCCATCGCCAAGACCGACGTCACCCTGCCCGGTACCGCCGACGTCGTGCTCACCGGCTGGATTCTCGACGGCTGGTCGCTCGCGGCCGGCGGTGCGATCCTCTACGCGCCGGGCGAGACCATCAAGATGCCCACGGCTCCCACCACGCTGTTCGCGCATTGGAAGCAGGACTACGTCGAGGTCTCCTACGAGGTCAAGGCCGACGGCTCCAACTACTACGGTCACATCACCGGCCCGGCAGGCGCCGGCAACGGCATCGTGTGGGTCGAGCAGACGGTCTCCGACCCCCGCGGCACCTACGTGCCGGCCTACGCCGATCCCTCCTACAACAAGCTCGTCAACATCAAGGGCACCCAGTCGCTGTCCGCCGTCTCCGGCGACGCGCTCGACCCGTCCAACCTCTCCAACATGCTCTACGCCGGTCCGTTCACCCTCACCGCCAACGCCTTCGAGGGCTACCGCTTCGTGCGCTGGGTCGACGAGGATGGCAACGAGGTCTCGACCAACCCCTCGCTGCTCGTCACGCGCGATACCCTCACCGGCCGCTACAAGGCGCACACCTACTACGCGATCTTCGCCGAGCTCGAGAGCGTCACCATCGACTACACCGTCTCCGACAGCAACGTCGTGTGGGTCGACTTCGCGACCGAGGCCGTGCCCCCCGTCTCCGGTACCCCGCGCACCAATGTCGCCCATGTCTCGGCCGGCTACGTGATCGAGGGTTGGTACGACGCCGCGGGCAACAAGGTCGGCAGCGGCGACAGCTTCACGCCGAGCCGCGGCGCCGACGGCATGTACGTCGCCGGTTCCTACGTCGTGCGCGTCATCCCCAAGACCGACACGCCGTTCGTCATCGAGTACTGGCTGCAGGACACCACGGGCGCCTTCGTCAAGGATGCCGCCTCCACCGTCAAGGGCACCGGCTCCACCGACCTCGTGCTCACCATCAACGCCGACGGCACCATCTCCGGCGTGCCCGCCGATGGCGTCATCACGCTGCCCGCCGGCAACCTCATCCTGAGCTTCGCCGGCCACAGCTTCAGCGCCTCGGCTTCCACGCTCACCGGCGCCATCGCCGCCGACGGCAGCCTGGCGCTCAAGCTCTACTACACCAACAACACGCTCACCAACCCGACCATCATCTACAACGCCGGCACGGGCGGTTCGGTCACGCTTGGCAGCGAGCAGATCGACATCACCGTGACGCCCATCCCGTCGCCCATCGGCTCCACGCCCGTCGCGGCTCCCGGCTACCAGTTCAGCCACTGGCAGGTGGGCGACGACCCCGACATGCAGCTGAACATCGGCATCTCCTCGCTCTTCACCCCGCCCACGCCCGATGGCGGCTGGCTCGAGAAGACCGTGTACGCCTACACGGCCATCTTCATCGAGCTCCCGTCCATCACCATCAACTATGTCGCGGGCACCGGCGGTAGCGTCTCGCTCGGAAGCGAGAGCGTGAGGCCCGCCACGGGCACGCCCGCCGGCTCACTTGCCACGGCCAACCCCGGCTACGCGTTTGACCACTGGGAGGACGAGTTCGGCAACGTCGTCATGTACGACGCCACCAACAAGGCCCCGGCGCACCTCGTGCCGCCGCGCAACGCCGATGGCGTCTTCGTCGCGACCACCTACACGGCCATCTTCGTCGCCCTGCCCGTCGACTACACGGTGCAGCACTACAAGGTCGACCGCTATGGCAACGTGACGCTCATCAGGACCGACACCGACCAGGCCTACGCCGGCACCACCGTCACCGCCACGCCCATCGACACCACCGCCGACGGGCTGTGGGCCGGCTACACCTACGCGCCCGGCCATTCCGGCGAGGTCTCCGTCGGCGTCGTCATGGTCAACCCGACGCTCGTCCTCAAGCTCTACTACACCGCCAACTCCGACACGCCCTACATCGTGTACCGCTACCAGCTCGATGGCAACGGCGTGTTCACGCAACTACCCAGCGAGAGCTACACCGGCTACACCGACGACACCGTCACCACGACGCCCAACGTGCCGGTCGGCTACCAGCTCGTCGCCGACGGCACCTACGCCTCCGGCATCCTGGCCGGCATCCCGACGCAGCTCGCCACCAAGCTCTCCGGCATGATCACCGGCGACGGCAAGCTCGTCCTCATCCACGTCTTCGAGGCCGTCAAGGTCCAGTACGTCGTCAACTACTGGAAGATTCCGGGCTCGGCCCTCACCCAGGGCGACCCGCTGTCCTTCAAGGCACCGGCCGCGCCGAGCCAGACCTTCTACGACTACACGGGCGTGAGGGTCACGGCCGTGCCGCCCTCCATCCCCGGCTACACCTACGTGCTGCCCAGCGCCCATCGCGAGATGTATCCCAGCGTCGACACCGGCGTGGTGCTCGGCGACGGCACGCTCGTCCTCAACCTCTACTTCGAGGCCGACTACCACACGCTCACCCTCGTTCCCAACACGGGCGCCGGCGCGGGCACCTGGGCACCCGGTTACTCGGCCTTCGGCTCGACGCTGCTGCGCAGCGAGACCGAGACCACGCTGCCCACCACCACGCACCTGCGCAATCCCGGCTACACCTTCAAGGGTTGGGCCACCGAGAACGGCGGGGCCGTCGTCCACGCTCCCGGCGCGACCATCGCCATCGGCACGGCCGACATCACGCTCTACGCCGTGTGGGAGGCCAACACCGATACGCCCTACACCATCGAGCGCTACCAGCTCAACGCCGACGGCACCATCACCAAGCTGCCCAACCTGACGGGTACGGGCACCACGGGCGAGTCGGTCACCACCGTGCCGGTCGCTCCTGATGGCTACCAGGTTCCCACCACCGACTACATCACCGGCCTGTGGGACGGCAACCCGGTCTACCGCATCGACGAGATTCTCACCGGCGTCATCACCGGCGACGGCAAGCTCAAGCTCGTGCACGTGTTCATCCCCGTGGCGGGCAACTACGTCGTGAAGATCTTCAAGGTCGATGGCATGGGCAACGCCATCCAGGTCGACGTGGACGGCAACGAGCTGGCCGCGGGCGACGTGCTGCTCGAGGGCTACAAGCATGCCGGTGCCGTCGGCTCCAACGTCATCGTCGACTCCGCGAGTGCCACCGACACCCCCGGTTTCATCTACCACGCCTATGCTTCCAACCCGCCCCGTGGCTACAGCTACCTGGGCGATGCCGTGAGCTTCGTTGTCAACGGCAGGACCTACCTCACCATCGCCTCGGGCGTGATCGGCGACCAGACCCTCGAGCTCGTCATCTACTTCGAGCCCAACACCTACGAGCTCACCTACGTCACCGGCGATCCCACCGATCCGGATGCGGGCAAGTGGGTCGGCGCGGGCGACTCCTCGCCGGCCACGCAGTTCGGCTACGAGCTCAACGTGCCCGCCAACGGCACGCTGGCCGTGGTCACCCGCACGGGCTACGAGCTTCTGGGTTGGACCACCGTCGCCACCTACAGCGTGCGCGCCGATGGCACCATCGTCGCCGCCGGTACCGACGGCCTCGACGTCAAGGAAATCGTGAACGCCCGTGGCCAGGAGGCCATCGACGTCGCCACCTGGCTCGCCACCCTGGCGGCCGGCACCTACTACGCCGCGGGCGACACCTTCAAGATGCCGGCCAACGACATGAGCCTCTACGCGGTGTGGACGCCCACGCTCACCAACTACTACGTGAACCGCTACAGCGTGGCCAAGGATGGCTCGGTCACCCTCATCGACTCGGTGACGCGCACCGCTCCCACTCACACCACGGCTGCGGCCACCGATGCCGACAAGGAGATCGTCGGACAGTTCTACCGCGTCCCGGGTGGCGCGGAGCCGTCCAGCATCGACTCGGTGCTCATCACGCCCGATGGCCTGGCCATGATCAAGCTGTACTTCGACGTCACCGCCGACACCGAGTACACGGTCGAGTTCCTGCGCTACACGGGCACCGGCCTCATCGAGCCCATCAACGCCTTCAAGGCCAACGCGACGAGCGCGGGTGGCGCGGCCGTCTACGACGAGACCGCCACGGCCAATCCGTCCGGCGCCGACACCAACATGCTGCTGTTCAGGGGCTACGCCAACACGCGTATCTACGTTGACCAGAACGGCACCGACACGCAGCTCATCTACTACAACAACTGCCTGGCCAAGATTGCGGCGGCTGCCATCACCGGCTACGCCTACGATGCCACCTTCTCCACCGTCATCGACGGCAAGACCTACACCACGACGGCCACGGGCATCATCGGCGCCGGCGGCGCCCTCAAGCTTACGCTCGTCTTCGCCGCGCAACAAAACGACCTCATCTACGACGTGAATGCCGCCGAGGATGCGGCCAAGGGCAACGCCGGCTGGGTCATCTCCGACCAGTCGCCCAAGCCCGCCCCGCGCACCGGAACCACCGTCACCTTGCCCGACGCCACGACGCTGTATCGCTTCGGCTACGTCTTCGGCGGCTGGAACACCATGGCCGACGGTTCGGGCGACACCTATGCGGCCGGCGCGAGCTTCGTCACCGGCAACACCGCCCAGACGCTCTATGCCGTGTGGACGCCGGGCAACGCCGACTACTTCATCGACTACTACAAGGTGCGCGGCGATGGTACCGTCGAGCTCTATGATTCCGTGATCCTGACGGGAATCACGGAGCGGACCGTGACCGTCACCGACGAGCAGAAGAACTACCGCATTCCCGAGGGTTACGCCTACGCCGCCGGCCATAGCGGCGAGGTCCTTTCGGGCGTCGTTACCGGCTGGTCGGGCAACAGGGCGGGCGACACCTCGGGCGCGCTGCACCTTAAGCTCTACTACGAGCCCACCAACAGCACCGAGTACCGCGTCGTGCGCTGGGCTGCCACCGGTGACGGCAAGCTCGTGGCCGTCGACGCCAACGGCAACCTCAACTTCGACATCGCCCTCGAGCCCACGGCCGACGGCAGGCTCGTGCAGCTCGACGCCAAGGGCAATCCCGTTGCCTGGCTCAACGCCGACGGCACGCAGTACGTCATCACGTCCACCGAGCATCGCCAGGTGTTTGATGCCGACGGCAATCCCGTCCGACAGCCCGTGATCGGCGAGGACGGCAATCCCGTCAAGGACGAGAGCGGAAACGTCGTCTACGAGGACGTCTACGAGGACGTTACCGTCTACAACGTCCAGTACCGTTATTGGTCGCTTCTGCCCAACGGCTCCGTTGTCCCGCTGGACGTGGCCGGCATCGTCGACGCGACCTTCGGCGCGAAATTCCTCGATGGCAATGGGTGCATCACCTCCACGCTCGACGGCGTCACCTACCACCTGCCTGCGTTTGCCACGCCGTACCTCATCGTGCACGCCAACGGCAAGGCCGACGCCATGGCCAATGCCGCCGCGACGACCGATGAGGTCGCGGCCAATCCCAACGTCAACGCTCACGACAACGTCGCTATCCAGGGCTTCGAGTTCCTGGCGCACGGTTCCACGACGCGTCTGGGCGATGCCGCCGAGACCAAGGTCACGACCGTGGCCCAGGGCTCCATCGCCGCCGACGGCAGCCTCGTGCTCACGCTCTACTACTACGCGGTGCGCTCCATGCTCACCTTCGACCCGGGCACCGGCGCCGATGGCACCACCGTGGGTAGCTGGTTCAATGGCGAGGACCTTTCGGCCGAGTACATGCCCAACGAGGTCGTGACGCTGCCCACCGGCACCAACCTGCGCCGTCCCGGCTACACGCTCGCCGGTTGGACCACCATCAAGAACTTCGTCGAGAACATGGGGACAGACCCCCGCTTCTCGATCGGCTCCGACGGCGACAGCCTCGTGGGCGTCGCCATGGGCCAGACGGCCATCGACCTGCAGGCCTGGCTCGCGACGCTCGGTGGCCAGTACTTCACCACCAC
Source organism: uncultured Coriobacteriia bacterium (assembly GCA_948466335.1). GTDB lineage: Bacteria > Actinomycetota > Coriobacteriia > Coriobacteriales > QAMH01 > QAMH01. The sequence continues at coordinate 194,354 of CAOKAE010000001.1, forward strand.
CTTCACGATGCCGCGCGGTGCGACCACGCTGTATCCGGTGTGGCTGCCGCGCAACGACACCGTCTACACCGTCGAGTACTACAAGCATCGCGGCGATGACACCGTCGTGCTCGATGCCACCGTCCAGTACACGGGCATGACCGATACGCTCGCCAAGGCCGGCCTCGTCTCCACGGGCATGATTGACGGCGTCGCGGTCGACGACGTGAACCGCTACGGCACGGCGTTCTACAAGCTCGTCGACAAGGACGGCAATCCCGTCCTCACGGTGACCGACAAGAACGGCAAGGTCTGGATGGCGCTTCTCAGCTTCAACATCGCCGCCGACGGCTCCACCGTCCTCAAGGTCATCTACGAGGCCCAGGAAATCGACTACACCGTCATCTGGTACAAGTTCACCGGTAACGAGGCCTTCGTCGAGGCCAAGACCGAGACGCGCCGCGGCCTGGTCGACGGCCCCGTGTCGGTCACCGACGCCGACCTCAAGGTCGCCTTCGACGGCTACAAGTACTATCCCGGCTTCTCGCTCAGGGGCCAGCGCGAGCTTCTCTCCGCCGACATCGCCTCCGACGGGTCCACCATCCTCAAGATCTTCTACGAGGCCCAGGACGTCACGCTCTTCCTCGACCTCGGCAGCTTCGGCGCCTGGTCGGGCCAGGAGCACGACGCCGACAAGTACAAGGCCGACCGTACGGTCAAGCTCTCCACGCTCGTCGAGCGTCCCGGTTACGACTTCATCGGCTGGGCTTCCATCGCCGACGGCAAGGATACGAAGGGCAGCGCTTCGATCACGCTGGCCGATGCCATGGTCAAGGCGCTCAACGACGCCATCGCCGCCGGCACGACGACGCTCGACGCCAACGGCAACATCGTGTTCGCCTATGGCGGGTCCGGCATCACCCTCATTCTCGCGAGTGGCGACGGCAACTACACGCTCGGCGCCGTCAACGTCACGCTCTATGCGGTGTGGAAGGCGCGCAATGACAGCGTCTACACCGTGCAGCACTACCGCGTCACCGGCGACGGCACGCTCAAGCCGGTCATCACCGATACCTACACGGGCATCACCGACGATCCCATCAACGTCAGCGCCGAGCACTACGACTACGTGGCGGGCACGGGCAACACGGCGGGTAACGTCGCCGCGTTCCAGGGCTACGCCTACGCCCCCGGCTTCAGCAAGGTGATTGGGGGACAGACCCTCGCCGAAATCGCTGCGGGCACGATCCTCGCCGACGGCTCCCTCGTGCTCAAGCTCTACTACGAGGCCATCGACCAGTCCATCACGCTCAACACCGGCGCGGGCGCGTGGAACGGCAGTGAGAACTTCTACAACGCCACTTGGAACGCGGACAAGACGCAGGGTGTCGACAACACCGTCAAGACCGAGACGACGCTCACCGTTCCGAGCCGCGATTCCGCTTCGCGTCCGGGCTACACGCTCGTCGGATGGACGACGATTACCACCTACGACATCGTGGGCGGCAAGATCACCGCCGGCTCGCGTTACAACATCGCCGACGCGACCGGCCAGACCGCACGCGACGTGGTCGCGTGGCTCGAGAGTCTCAACGCCGCGCTCGCCGCCAATCCCATCACGGGGGGGACAGACCCCAACGCCGGACGCCAGTACTTCGCCTGCGGCACCTCCTTCGTGCTGCCGGCCGGTGGTGCGACGCTCATCGCCGTGTGGCAGGCCAACACCAACACGACCTACACCGTCGAGCACCATAAGCTCGTGATGGATGCCGCCGGCAACGTCGTCGACACGATCGTGCTCACCGAGAGCCTCACCGGCATCACCGACGAGCAGGTCACGGGCATCGCCCAGACCTACGCCGGCTACACCTTCGTGGCCAACGGGCAGACGGCCTACCCCGGCCAGGCCTACGTGACCTTCGCCCAGGGCACCATCGCCGGTAACGGCAGCCTCGTGCTCAAGCTCTACTACAAGGCCAACACCAATACGAAGTACACGGTCGAGCGCTGGATCGCGAGCGCCGATGGCAAGCAGCTCACCAAGGTCGACGAAAAGGTCCTGACGGGCACCACTGACACCTCCGTCACGCCCGGCTCCACCAATCCGCTGGGCTACACCCTCGACAACAGCTTCGTGCCCTCCACGATCTCGGGTACGGGCGCCTGGCCCAACGCGGCCATTCCGACCGCCATCATCGCCGGTGACGGCACCACGAGGATCATCCAGTTCTACGTGCCCATCGACGTGCTCTACACCGTCGAGTTCTACCGCTACACCGGCGACGGCAAGGTCCTGCCCTTCAACGGCTTCGAGGCGAGCGCCGGCAAGAACTACGCCGAGTTCATCGCCGGAGGGTCTGTCCCCGTCTTCATCGCCGGCACCTCCACCGGTGCGGCCACCAACGTGATCAAGGGCTGGGGCAAGACCTCCTCGACGCTGTCGGTCGACCGTCCCGCCGGCATCAGCGCCTCGGCCGGATTCACCTACGCGCACCTCAACCTCTCGGCTGCCGAGAACGCCAACTTCATCGGCTACACCTATGACGAGACCTTCGAGCAGGTCATCGGTGGCGTCACGTACAAGACGGTCGCCCAGGGCGTCATCCTCGCCGATGGCAGCCTGGTGCTGAAGCTGTTCTACGTGCCCGAGACGCTCTCGGTCACCTACAACACCGGCAGCGCCTCCACGACGGTCACCTTCCAGAAGAACCACACGTCGGAGTCGACCTTCAAGCTGCCCCTCGAGACCACCGAGGGTCCGGTCGTTGACCGCGCCGGATACACGCTGGTGGGCTGGACCGTCGCGAGCCACTACACCGGGTCGGGCACGGCCGAGAGCCCGTTTGCGCTGGCCGCCGCCAACGCCGCCGGCGCCAAGTCCATCAGCGCCGCCACCGGCTACGAGGCCCAGCGCCTCGCCGTCTGGCTCGCAACGCTGGGGACAGACCCCGACTTCGCAACGCATTGGGGACAGACCCTCACGCCCGACCTGGCCGCCCAGATGGGCAAGACCTACTACGCCCAGGGCTCGTCCTTCAAGATCGGCGTGCTGTCGATGAACCTGTACGCGGTCTGGACGCCCACGGGCACCACCGAGTACACGGCCGACATCTACAAGATCAAGGGCGACGGCACGATGGAGCTCGTCGGCACCAAGACCTACACCAACGGCGTTGCCGACGAGGACACCAACACGCTGGCCAAGCTGCCCGCCCAGAGCAGCGCGGACGTCTACGACAAGTCGCTCGACACCGAGTTTGGCCTGGCCGGCTATCGCTGGGTCGCCTCCACCGAGGATGGCCAGACCATCGACGCCGGCATGCCGGCCAACACCATCGCCCACGCCATCGTCAACGCTAACGGCACCACCAAGCTCATCTTCATCTTCAGGGCCATCGAGGTCGAGTTCCAGGTCAAGCGCTACCGCGTCGACGGTGACGGCAACATCATCGAGGTCGATGTCGACGGCAATGACATCACCGACGATGCCACCGCCAAGCGCTTCACGCACAAGGGCCTCACCGACGCCAACGTCAACGTGACCGCCACGGCCGATGACATGGCCGGCACCGACGCCAGTGGCTTCAAGGGCGGCTGGTACTACTTCATCGACAACCTCGACAATGTCGGCATGGTCACCGCCCTCGACGGCAGCCTCATCGCGGCCTTCACCTATGACGCGACCTACGCCGGCAACCTGTCCACGGGCGTCATCGCCGGTGACGGCAGCCTCGTCCTCAAGCTCTTCTACCTGCCCGGCAACTTCACCTTCGCGCTGGATCCCGGCGCCGGCACGTGGGGGACGGACCTCTTCGACGCGGCCCAGACCCAGGAGGGCACGCTCGAGACCACGACGAGCATCTGGTATCGCCACTACGGCGCCAGCACCACCATCACGCTTCCCACGGCCAGCGAGCTCACGCGCGAGGGTTACGTGCTCGCGGGCTGGATGGTCGGCAACGACGTCGAGAACGCGATGCGCTTCGACGTGCTCGGCCCGGTCATCACCTACACTATGCCGGTGGGCGAGGTCATGCTCAGGCCGATCTGGACCGGCCTCGAGACGGCCTACATGGTCTACCACGTCAAGGTGCGCGGCGATGGCACGCTCGAGTACTACATCGGCTCCAACAAGGTGGCCGCCGGTACCGGCGAGATCGTCCGCGGCACCACCGGCCTGACCGCACAGGTGACCGCCAACAGCTACGCCGGCTACGAGGCCATCGCCGACCTCGTGAGCTACACCTACATCGGCGCCGACGGCGTCAGCCACACGGTCACGACGGCCGCCAACGTGCTCATCGAGTGGGGCGGTGCCTTCGACGGCGTCAACAAGGGCAAGACCGCGGTCTACATCTACTACAAGCCGCTCGTCGTGAAGTACATGGTCGAGCACTGGGCCATCTCCGGCGACGGCACGCTCTACGCCATCGATGCGGACGGTAACCTCCTGCGCGACGCCAACGGCAACCTCGTGGCGAGCCCCAACGCCGTGCGTGGCGAGCACGAGGGCTACTCCGACGCCCACATCTACGTCCTGGGGTCTGTCCCCGCTGATGCGGTCGCGGGCACCTACACGACCTACAGCCCCTGGAGCATCGCCGGTTACGAGTACGTGCTCGGCGCCATCGCGAGCATCAACGGCAAAGGCCCGTGGACCGACGGCATGCTGACGAGCGGCATCTACGTCGCACCCGACGGCACGCTCGTCCTCAAGCTCTACTACGTCGCCAAGAACCTGACGCTCACCTACGATCCGGGCGCCAACGGCTCCATCACCGCCGGTGGCAATCAGGGGACAGGCCCCGTCGATGTCACGCATCGCGCCGACCACACCTTCAAGCTGCCCGCGGCCACCGACGAGAAGCTCACCGTGAGCCGTCCGGGCTACGTGCTCAAGGGTTGGACGACGCTCATGAGCTACGGCGTCGCCGCTGATGGCAGCATCGTCTCGGCCGATACCGCCGGCGCTATCGTCAAGCTCATCGCCGACGCCAAGGGCGCCGAGGCCGAGGCCGTCATCGCCTGGCTCGAGAAGCTGGGGACAGACCCCCAGGGCCGTCCGTACTACTACCTCAACGGCGCGACCTTCCTCATGCCCACCGCCAACGAGACCCTGTACGCGGTCTGGACGCCGCGCTCCGACATCGTCTACACCGTCGAGCACTGGCTCATCACCGGCGATGGCACCTTCTCGCCGCTGGACAAGAACGGCAACGTCATTCGCGACGCCAACGGCGCGCTCGTCACCGGCACGCCCAACACGAGCGCCGATGCCTCCGACACCACCAACGCGGCCTACCGCGTCACCTACAACAACGGCAAGTCCGACGTCGTCTTCGACCTCGACGCCATCGGCGGCTACGTCCGCACGGTCGCCGGCTACACCTACCTGCTCAACAACGCGAGCTTCACCATCGCGGGCGCGACGGGCACCACCTACGCCGTGAAGACGATCAGCGCCGACGGCAAGACGGTCTTCTACCTGTTCTACCGTGCCAACGAGAACACGATCCGCTTCGAGGTCGGCTCGCTCGGCACCATTGACGGCGGCACGCTCGACGCGACCGAGAACGTCAACTTCATCACGCAGAAGCACTACACCGACGACAGCTTCGACCTGGCAGACGTTCCCACCCCGACGCGTCCCGGCTACGACTTCCTCGGCTGGACCATCGCCGACAAGAAGGGGACAGACCCCATCAACGACGCGATGGGCTACACCGCCCAGCAGATCGTCACCTGGCTCGAGGCCCAGAACGCGGGCAAGGGGACGTACCTCAAGCTGTTCTTCAAGTCGGGCACGAACTTCACCTACCTCACGCCGACCGGCGACATCACCCTGCGCGCCGTGTGGACGCCGCAGCTCGTCGACTACACGATCAACCGCTGGAAGGTCACCGGTAACGGCGACAAGGTCGAGCTCGACTCCGTCACCTACAAGGGCTACGCCGATACCGAGGTCCGCTTCGACGCCGCCAAGACCGAGTACAAGGACGGCATCACCTACCTCAAGGTCGACGTGCCCACGGGCTATCGCTTCCTGGCCGCGGGCACGAGCGAGATCTACACCGGCACCAACAAGCTGACCCAGTCGTTCAGGACCGACGCCTACGGCAACGTCCTTCCCAACGGCACGGCGAAGTTCACGCTCTGGTACCTGCCGAAGACCTTCAAGCTCGAGCTCGAGCTCGGCACCCTGGGCACCTGGAACGACACCACGACGGGCACCAACACCGGCACGCTGAAGACCGTCGAGTATGACGCGGAGTCCGTCCACGAGATGCTCGGCTACCTCTCCGCGAGCCGTCCGGGCTACACGCTCGTTGGCTGGTCGTCCAGCGACTTCAGCGCGCTCAAGGGAGAGGCGTCGCAGGCCAAGTGGCTCGAGCTCGCCGCCTCGGCCGTCGGCGCGGACTGGGTGCGCGTCACCACGGTCCTGAAGTCCGACGCCACGGGCACGTCGCTAACCGGCTACACCTACGCCTACATCGCCAACAGCTACGAAAACATCAAGTACATGTACACGATGGGCCTCGCGGGCGTGAAGTTCTACGCCGTGTGGCGCGCCAACGACGACACGGTCTACTACGTCGACCACGTCCGCTGGGAGGGCAACAGCACCGCCAAGACCACCATCACCGAAGAGTTCCGCGGCATGACCGACAAGAACTACACGGCCGCCCCGTTCAACACCATGCTCGCCGATCCGCGCTACAACACCAGCTTCACCGGCTACGGCTACAACGGCACGGATCCCAAGCCCAGCACGGCCACGAAGGCGGTCACCGGCGACGGCACCATGCGCATCACGCTCAACTACTTCGCCCAGAAGCTCAACCTCACGCTCGAGTCCACCGGCGGCACCTGGTCGACGACCTGGAATCCCGAGCACCTGACCGAGTCGAGCTTCAACCTGCCGACCAACGCCGACATCAAGCGCCCGGGCTACACGCTCGTGGGCTGGTCGACCACCAATCCCGACGATGGCCTGACCGGCAACATCAAGGGCCTCGCCTCGCAGGTCAAGGCCGGCCAGCTCGCGGCGATCACCGGCAACGACACCGCCAACGGCGGCGCCAACTGGATCACGGTCGCCACGACCTCCGACGGCAAGACCTACGTCTTCGTCACGCCGGGCTACAAGATGCCAACGAGGGGACAGACCCTGTACGCCGTCTGGTACGCCAACAACGACACGAAGTACGCGGTCGAGCGTTGGGTCGTCTCCGGTGACGGCGTCCGCTACGCCCTCAAGGCCGACGGCACGCTCGAGCGCGATGCCAACGGCCTGCTCGTGACCAGCGACAAGGCCGACAGCGCCCATTCGCTGAGCTACGTGGGCACCACCGACGAGGAGGCGTGGGCCGACGCCATCGATGGCTCCATCGTCTACCGCACGAACGACACCCTGCTCACCATCACTGGCTACGCCTACGCCGCCGATGGCGAGACGATCGTCGCCAAGGACGGCGTCGTGACGATCGGGGGACAGACCCTCAAGACCGACGCCCGCGCGACCATTACCGGCGACGGCAAGATGACCCTCGTGCTCTACTTCAAGCCGCTGCAGTTCACGCTCGACTTCTACATCGGCGCGACGAGCACGCCCAACCTGAGCGCCACGCCGGCACGGGCCACGCTCTATGCCGACCAGACCTACACGCTGCCCACCTCGACGGTCACGCGTAGCGGCTACACGCTCAAGGGCTGGACGAACAGCCAGTACGCGAGCACTGTCGATGCGGCCACGATCATCTCCGACCTCAAGGGCATCAAGTCCCAGAACGCCTACACGGCCGTGAGCGCCAGCACGGGCCGCGATGCTGTGACCGGCAAGGTCTTCACCGCCGTGACAAGCGGGGGACAGACCCTCTACATCATGCCGACGGGCAACGTGACGCTCTACGCCACCTGGCGCGCCAACGACGACACGCAGTACCTTGTCGAGCGCTGGGTCGTCTCCGGCGACGGCACCCGCTATGCGGTCACCTCCGATGGCAAGCTCGTCCGCGATGCCAACGGCAAGCTCGTGACCAGCTCGGCTGCCGATGCGAACCACGTCGTCAAGCACGTGGGCATCACCGATGAGGAGGCCTGGGCCGACGCGAACGTGGCCGGAACGAGCTACCGCAACGACGATTCCGCGCTCACCTTCGCCGGCTACGCCTTCGCGGCCAACGGCGAGACGGTCATCGCCAAGGACGGCGCGACCGCCTTCACCACCATCGCCCGCAAGGTCATCACCGGCGACGGCAAGATGGTCCTCGTGCTGTACTACAAGCCCAAGCTCAACACCATCACCTTCAACTTCGGCAGCGGCACGAGCACCGGCGCGCCCGCGACGATGCAGGTCTACACCGACCAGACCGTCGAGCTGTCCGCCGATGCCGAGCGCACGGGCTACGACCTGGTCGGCTGGTCCAACGTCCCGACCTACAGCGTGAAGGTCGACGGTGCCGCCACGGCCGCGACCGTCAACGTCGGCACCTCCAAGGGCCTGGCTTCCCAGGCCGCCGCTGATGCGGCCAAGGCCAACACCAAGCGCACCTCCGACAAGGGCGCCGCCTTCACCGCCGTGACGATCGGGGGACAGACCCTCTACATCATGCCGACCGACGCGAGCATCACGCTCTATGCCACCTGGCGCGCCAAGTCCGACACCGTCTTCTACGTCGACCGCTACAAGGTCACCGGTGACGGCGTGGTCGTGCCCATCGACGCGAACGGCAAGGACCTCGCGGCCCTCGTCTCGCTGCGCTTCACCGGCGTCACCGACGAGACCGCCACCGCCGGCGCCAAGAGCGGCCCGAAGCCCTGGAACACCGCCGCCTACGGCGCCCTGGCCGGCTACTACACGATCGCCAACGGCACGAGTGACCGCGTCATGCTCAAGGACGGCAGCGGCTACGTCGTCATGACCACCATCAGCGCCGGCGTCATCGCCGGTGACGGCAGCCTGCACCTCGTCGTCTACTACTTCCCGCTGGCGGACCGCGTCCTCGACCTCGACGTCGGCGACGGCACCTGGGAGCCCGGCAAGGAATCCCAGTACAGCGGCAACAAGCACGCCACCGAGTCGAGCTTCACGCTGCCCACCAACGCCGACGTCAAGCGTCCGGGCTACACGCTCGTGGGCTGGGCCATCGACAAGAACGGCCTCATGGCCGCCGGAAAGGACACCGCCAAGGGCGCGGCGTCGCAGCAGTCCTACCTCACGCTCGCCGCCGGCAAGACCGGCTACATCGCCGATGGCGGCGCCGAGTGGATCGCCGTGATCTCCGGCTACGATGCGTCGACCTTCACCTACACCTTCATCGGTGCCGATGACGTCATCTACGTCATGCCCACGAACGCCAAGGTCATGCTGCGTGCCGTGTGGCGCGCCAACGACAACACGCCGTACTACGTGTCGCGTTGGGGCATCAACGGCGACGGCGTCGCCTTCCCGTTCAAGCAGGACGGCACGGTCGACATGAACGGCGACCAGATCGTGATCCATGACGATCCCGCGTGGATCAAGGCCAACTACGTCGTCCATTACGGCATCACCGACGAGATCGCCTGGGCCGATGCGAACGTCGACGGCGTCTCCTACCGCAACGCCGACAACATCGAGGTGAACGGCTATAGGTACCTCCCGACCGACGATCCCGCGTTCGACTCGATCGGCGGCAACCTCAACACGATGGCCCGTGCGGTCATCAAGGCCGATGGCAGCATGGTGCTCATGCTCTACTACAACGCCAAGGACAACATCACCTACTCCGTCTACCACGTGCGCGTCACCGGTGACGGTACGGTCAAGAACCTCGTCAAGCAGGAGTTCATGAAGAAGAACAACTCCTACGTCACCGTCGACAACCTTGATTACAACGGCCTCGACGACAGCCGCTTCCTCGGCTACGAGTACGTCGACTCCATCGTCATCAACGGCGTCACCTACTACTCGCATATTGCCGGTAACGTCTACGACGGCCTCATCCTGTATCGCTACTACAAGGCCATCTACGACGAGGGCGACAAGGGCATCCACCTCGAGCTCAATCCCGGAATGGGCATCTGGGTGAACACCGGCGAGTCCACGCCGTCGATGATCCCCGGCACCTCGAACAGCTCGCACGACACCTTCGCCGCCGAGACCACGATCACGCTTCCGGGCGCCGACCAGCTCTACCGTCCCGGCTACGAGTTCGTCGGATGGTCCGACATGCCCGACGGTGCGGATGCGAAGGGCAACTACTCCGTGATCACGTCCGACCACCTGATGAGCGTCGATCCCGAGACGGGCCAGTACACCGACGTGCTGCGCGCCCTCATCATGAGCCTGCTCTCGCAGCGCATGGAGGATGCCGAGAACAGGGCGATCGAGGTCGACGGCGACAACCCGACCTACAAGTTCCTCGACCATCTCTACATCGCGCCCGACGGCAAGTTCCTCGTCCCGACCAAGACCATCAGGCTCCACGCGATCTGGCGCGCCCGCACCGACACGAAGTACACGGTCAGCCATTGGTGGGTCGACCAGTACGGCGTGGCGCACGAGATCGAGGACAGCAGGCTCAACCTCGAGGGCATGACCGACGAGAACGTGTACGGCTCCAAGCTCGACGACAACCACGAGGCCGTCGCCGGCTACACGTACGTGAAGGAATACCAGGGCGCGATCGTGCTCGTGCGCGACAAGAACGGAAACGCCGTCCAGGAGACCGACGAGTACGGCAACCCGCTGTTCAACGCCGATGGCCTGCCCATCTTCAAGTACGCCTACCAGCCGGCCATCGACGCGTTCGGCACGCTGCTCGCCCGCGGCATTGAGTTCGACAACCTCAATGGCGACGGCAGCACGCACCTGCGCTTCTACTACATCGCCAACAACAACACGAGGTACTACGTCGAGCGCTGGGTCATCACCGGTGACGGCACGCTCGTGCCGCTCAAGGCCGACGGCACCGTTCCCCATGACGCGAACGGCAACCTGCTCGTCCACGACGCGAAGTGGGCCGAGGGCCAGCGCCTCGTCTACGTCGGCTTCACCGGCGAGATGGCGTGGGCGGACGGCATCGACGCGAGCGTGACCTACCGTCACCTCGATAACATCCCGGTCCTGGGCTACACCTACCTCCCGCACGGCCAGAGCGTGACAATCGGGGGACGTACCTTCACGACCCAGGCCCGTGCGATGATCGCCGGCGACGGTTCGACGGTCCTGGTCCTCTACTACGTCTTCGACGAGTCGACCCTCGTCCTCGACCCCGCCAACGGCCTCTGGACCAACACCGATGGCAAGGAGGGGACAGACCCCGCATGGTCGGCTGGCAGCCTGGGGACAGACCCCGACGCGCCGCGCAAGACGCTCGAGCAGCTCATCGCCGAGCAGATCGCCGCCGCCACCAAGGCGCTCTATGCCGCCGGCGGCAACATCGCCCTCGACGATCCGCGTCGCCTGCCCATCACGCTCAAGTACGGCACCGACGCCCAGATCATGCTCCCGACCGCCGACCAGCTCCTGCGCAACGGCTACGTTCTCATCGGCTTCGTCGACGGCAACGGCAGGCAGTACGCACCCGGCTACATCTTCACGATGCCCAGTTCCAGCATCAGGCTCATGGCCCTGTGGGCTCCCATCATCTACACCATCACCTTCGACAAGAACGATGACGTGGCGACCGGCACCGCGCCCGAGCAGCGTTACGAGTACGGCTCGGCGGGAACGCGCCTCGACGACGTCGATTTCGAGCGCCGCAACGGAACGCTCCTCGGATGGGCGTTCTCGCCCGATGCGGCCAAGCCCGACTTCACCGTCGGTCAGCTGATGTCGGCCCTGCTCGAGAGCGGCGTGCTCGGCCTCGTGAGGGGCGATGGCATCGACGATCCCGCGACGGCCATGTACCTGCTCGCGGCCGTGGCCGGCAATGGCGGCAACGCCATCAAGCTGTATGCGATCTGGGACGTCGAGCGCCATGTCGCGGGTCTCGAGGGCTTCGAACCCGATGTCGACGACTTCGGCCACTTCGTCACCGAAGGCGAGTATCCGGGAGGCAAGATCACGATTGACTCGGATGGCGTCGAGCCGGGCTTCACGCTCTCGCCCGATGACGTCCTGATCGAGCTCAACCCGGACTACTACATCAAGGGCTGGAACGTGATTCGCGATGGCGTGACCACCTATATCGAGGGCGCCGACGCGATCTTCTCGGTGACGATGGACAGCGACGTGATTTTCGCCCCGGTCTTTGGCAATTATGCCGAGGAGGAGGCCGAGGAGAGGGCGCGTTACCTCGCGCAGCTCGCTGCGTACGGAACGCCCAGGACTGGCGATGACGCCATGGGCACGATGGGTCACGAGGCCACGGTCGGGCTGCTGGCGCTTCTCATCCTGGTTCTGCTCATCCGCCGTCGCAGGCAAGGGACGCCAAGCGAATGACAAGCCGGGGACGATAGGCGGGGGACAGACCCTCCGCTTCATCCGCCGGCGAAAGAATGGGGACAGACCCTCCAATTGCAGCTTCCGTATCCGCCGGTGAAAGAATGGGGACAGACCCCCGCTTCGGCCCCGGCTTCGAATCTCCGCTTCTGCCCCCATGGTTCGCCCAAGCCCGTGTCATCACGAAGCGATGCTATAATTGCCCGAGCAGACTGACCTTCGAAAGGCACCAAACGCATGAATAACGAGCCAATGTACAACGCGTTCATCAAGAACCGCGAGCAGGTGGACAATCAGTCGTCAAAACCCAGGAACAAACGCAAGGGCGATCGCGTCAAGGCGGACGATCTTCCCGATTTCGACTTCGATGTCGAGGAGCCGGGCGAAGACGTCACGAGTGGTTTTGCCCAGGGCCCGGTAGTCGGTGTCGACAGGACGCTTGGAAGCTATCCGGAGTTTCTCAGGCACGACGTCGAAGACGACGCCTTCGATGCTTGTGACGAACCGCTTACCAGCGAGCCGTTCGAATTCGAGGACGGATGCGTCAGCTTGCCCCACCCCGACGTCTTCAACTCGTATCCTCCCGAGGTGCAGCGCAAGATCATGGAGTGGACCGACCGTGATATCCGCGCCCGTCGTGATGACGAATCGCGCCGCCAAGATGCGATATTACGAGCCAACATCGCGCGCGACAAAACGAAGATGGCCGTTCCCGTCGTCATCGTCATTCTGTGCATCGTCTGCGCGGCGATTACCGGCCTGTATACGAAAAACGCACTCTTCGTGATCGCGTTTCTCGTCGTTGCGCTCGTCGTGATCATCGCGCTTTTCGTGAGCCGCTACGAACAAAGCAGGCGCGGTCACTTCCACTCTCAATACCCAAAGCCATAAGGCAGGCATACGTCGCACAAGAGCCCCTTCCTGGGGCTCTTTTTTCGTGCCATCAACCAGGAGTCTCAAATGGGGGTCTCAAATGGGGGTCTGTCCCCCTATTGCCACCTGCCAGCCGAAGCCTTGATCGGGGGTCTGTCCCCTCATTAGCATCGGGGCAGTGGAGGCATGGCCGTATCTGCATTTACTCGGAAACCGCTCCGTTTCCACTTCGATTGATGTCCGAGATTGCTCAGATTCCCGGGGTGGTTTGCTCGGATGTTTCCGATGTAGTCTGTTTCCGCAGAAGACCTGACGGAAAGGAGGTGCAGTGTGCCGCGCCAGCCACGCAGACAATCGTCAACCGGGTATTACCACATCACGAATCGCGGCGTTGGCAAAGCGCGCGTCTTTAGCGACGGCAACGACCACTCGTTTTTCATAGATTGCCTGCGACTTGCGCAGCGGGTCTGTCACTTCAGGGTTCTCGCATATTGCATAATGACCACGCATTTCCACATCGTCATCAAGTGTGAGGGCGCCGTTCCAACACCCCTTTTCCAGAGCATAGGAGCACGATTCTCGGCCTATTACCATAAGAGGCACAAATGCTCTGGGCAAATATTCCAGGGTCGTTTTCGCAGCGAGGCCATCGAGACGGACAGGCACCTTCTCTCTGCGATTCGCTATGTATGGCGCAATCCCGTCAAGGCCCACCTCTGTTCCTACCTGGCCGCCTATCCGTGGAGTAGCTACAATTGCCTGGGCAAATCGGGTGGCTTGATCGACGACGAGCTCCTTTGCAGCTTCATGAGTGCCGATGAGTGGCGGGCCTTTGCGTTGCAGGAGACGGACGGCCGTCATCTCGAGCCCTTCCCTCTGCGACTGTCGGACAGTTTCGCTCGGAAACTGGTCCGTGAGGAATGTCGACAGTTTGGCGATGTGCCGAGGGATGCTCTTGAGAAACCAGAATGCCCTCCTGCACTTGCTATGTGCTTGGATGCGGGGATGACCGTGGCGCAGATTGCCAGAATCCTGAACATCGCCGCAACTGGTATGTATCGTGCATTGCGTAAATGGGGTCGGCAGGTTCCGAGGGCATGCACTCTCGAAGCGTCGAGTAGTCCGTAATCAGGCAAACAATCGGGATTGACCGCCCCGTCCCTCGAAAGATTTGGTACTCTGTCGAATAACAAACCAATTAACCTTTCGAGAGGATAATAAAATGCCCCAGGACATGATAAGCGTCGATGAAGCACGTCAAAGAACGATCGCCCTCGCGAGCGAAGCTCGTTTCAGGACGCCGGTCGAGAAGGCTGACCTATTCGCCGCTGTCGGACATGTTGCTGCAGCCGACCTTTCGAGCGATATCGACGTCGCTCCATTCGACAATACGGCAATGGACGGTTTTGCCGTGGTCGCGTCCACTCTCGAGGGTGCCAGTGAGGACAGCCCGGTCGAGCTGGATATCGTCGATTGGGTCGGTGCGGGGGTCGTCAGCCAGGTTGTCCTCAAGCCCGGCGAGGCGATTCGCATCATGACGGGCGGTATCATGCCGGAAGGAGCCGATGCCGTTGTCAAGATAGAGGATACGACCTTCACCGGAGACGGTGGTGTGGGCGAGCGTGTCCGCATATGCGCTCCCGTGACCAAGACGAACGTGCGCAAGGCGGGCGAAGAGGCCAAAGCGGGTGATGTCATCGTTCGCAAGGGCGAGGTGATTCGCGCCGCGACCGTCGGATTGCTCGCAAGCACCGGAAACACGACCATCCCCGTGTATGCCCGTCCCAAAGTCGGCGTCATCAGCATCGGCACCGAGCTCGTCGCGCCTCCGGCAAAGCCCGAACCGGGAAAGATTCGTGATGCGAATGCGTACGTGTTGGGCGCCTATGCGCTTGATCTCGGATGCGAAGTGAACCTATACCCGATTGTCGAAGATGACGAGACGGCCATTCGTGCCCTATTCGAGCGGGCGATTGACGAGTGTGACTTCGTCGTTTCGAGCGGCGGGGCGAGCAACGGCGATTTTGATTACGCCATCGAGACCGTACGCGAGTTGGGCGAGGTCGTCTTTGACTGCGTGAGCCTGAGGCCGGGCAAGGCCCAGGCGTTCGGTTGCGTGGGCGACACGCTCGTCGAGGTCCTTTCAGGCAATCCCGCTGCCGCGGCGGTGGGCTTCCAGCTTTTCGGCCGTCCTGCGCTACGCGCCATGCAGGGATTCGTGGAGCTTGACCGTCCGGTCAGCGACGCCGTTCTTGCGCAGCCGACGCGTAAGAAGGAGCCCCGCGCCTTCTATCAGAGGGGACATCTCGAGGTGGGGGAGGATGGTCAGCTGCTCGCATGCCAGGAGGAAAAGCAGTCGTCCGCCCTGCTGTCAGAGATGAATCGTAGCACCGTGCTCATCGAGCTTCCGCAAGGCACTGGCACGTTCGAAGCTGGAACGCCGGTCAAGTGCCTCCACTTGGATATTGACGAGGGCGTTGTTATCTAGGCCCAGCGATACGTTGATAGTGGAAACCGCCTCCTTCGCGAGGCGGTTTCTTTTTGCCCCGATGGCAGCATGGGGACAGACCCTCTTGTGCCGTACGTAATAATTCGGGGACAGACCCCCGACAATAGGAGGATACCGACAATAAGGGGACAGACCCCCGAATTCGACCCCCGAATCCCCGCCCTCAAGCCCTCTCGAGCTCATGGGATGGCCGTCTCCTCCGCATTGTCGCGCTGGGTATAATTGCCTCGACAAAACCGTTTCGAGGAGACCGATGTCCGCCCAAACTCCAGATGAGAAGTACGACGCCTTGGTCATTCGCCTTCGTTCCCTCAAAAACGTGGCGGTCGCCTTTTCGGGCGGCGTTGACTCCACGTTGTTACTGCACGCCGCGCACGAGGCGCTTGGCGATAGGACGGTTGCGATTACGGCGCGATCGCGCCTTTTCCGCAACGCGAACTCGACGAAGCCGTTGCGTTTTGCAATGACCGCGACATTCCGCACGTCATCGTCAACACGCACGAGCTCGAAGACGAGATGTTCCGGCAAAATCCGCCCAATCGTTGCTATATCTGTAAAACGGGGCTACTGCGCGCCGTTATCGACGTCGCGAACGGGCGCGGGGTCGACCATATCGTCGAAGGGTCTAACACTGACGACGAGAGCGACTATCGTCCAGGTGCGCAGGCAATACTCGAGCAGGGGGTGATGAGCCCGCTCAAGGACGCTGGTCTTTCAAAGCGCGAGATACGTGATTTGTCGCGAGAGAAGGGTCTTCCCACCTGGAGCAAACAGTCATTTGCGTGTCTTGCCTCGCGCTTTGCGTTCGGTGAGGTCATTAGCGAGGAGCGCCTTGGCATGATCGACGCAGCGGAGCAGATTCTTCTCGAAAGGGGAATTCGACAAGTTCGCGTGCGCTTTCATGGGGCAATCGCGCGTATCGAGGTGCAGCCGGATGATTTCGCGCATCTTGTCGATTCGGATGTTCGAGAGGATGTTATCCGAAACATCAGGGCGCTTGGATTCAAGTATGTGACGCTTGACCTTGGAGGCTACCAGACAGGCAGCATGAACATGACAATTGGGGGACAGACCCTCAACTGAGATTCCCAACTGAAATCTCCAGTTGAGCCCCCATTAAGCGGGTTCCAATTACCCGGGAGCCCACCCTCCCACCTTTGGCCGGTGTGCCGGCTTCGCTCCCCGTCGTTCTCAATCGCGCTCGACCGCGCAAGCCTGTGACCGATGTCCTATACTTGCAATCAATCTATCTATCGTTTGCACAAGGAGAGCTCATGAGCGAATCACGCGCAGGTTGGTATCCGGATCCTTCGGGTAATCCGTCGAAGCTTCGATACTGGGACGGAAGCCAGTGGACCGATGACTATGCGGATAGCCCCTCGAATGCGCAGGATACGCCGGCATCCGAAGAGGCCCTATGCCAGGTGCAGGCTGTCGATAGCGCGCAGGTTTCATACGGCATGACCTCGCAGGACTCGACGCTGCGCCTCATCGCTTTCGTTTTCTGCCTCATTTCCACTGTGACGGCGGGATGGATGCTCATTCCTTTGGCGTGGATGATTCCGATGTCCGTACATGCTTGGGGAATTTACAAAGGAAAAAAGCCGAACACCGTCGCATTTGGCGTGTGTACGCTGATTTTCGTGAGCCTCATAGGCGGCATACTGCTCCTCGTTTCCAAAAAGGACGCCTAGCTTCATTCCGCAAGATGATGGGTGGGTGACAAGAGGGGGACAGACCCCCTCTTCGTGCTGGCCCCCCATCCCGCGCACCTCCAAGCGCCTGCTCGACTTGGGGCCGAGCAATCGCGCGTTGCGGTTCTCCCTGCGTAACAATATGGGGACAGACCCCGCATTCCCCGCACACTTTATTCAGTTCGTCATATAGTGTGCACGTACGCCACACAATGGCCACCAGCCCTGCGTCATGACAACGCGGGAGAGAGCGGAAGTGGGTTCACCTTATGAAGACCAGCAAGATCAAGAAGGCCGACGGCAAGATCATCCTCGAGGTGACTGCCAGCGCTGATGACGTCAACAGGGCATTCACCCTCGCAGAATTCGACTTTGCCAACTCGATGGGCATCAACCCCGAACCCGGGAAGACCATCGAGCAGGTCGCCGAGGAGAAGATGGGCATCAAGAACCTCGACTCCATCATCGAGGCCAACGCTGTCGAGGCGCTCGCGCCCTTCGCGGTCGACCAGAGCGGTATCGCCCCGGCGTTCCCTCCGCATCCCACGCCCAGCACGGCGCTCAAACGCAATCAGGAATTCGCCTTCACCATGGAGGTGACCCCCAAGCCGGATTACGAGCTCACCTCGTACGATCCCGTCGAAATCACCCTTCCCGAATTCACCATCAACGAGGCCGAGGTCGACGCGCAGATCCAACAGCTTGCCGAGCGCAACACCACCTACGTCGCCGCCGACCCCAAGCCGCTTGCGAAGGGGGACGCGTGCCTCCTATCCATCAAGTGCTACGAGGATGGCAAGGAGCTCACCGGCCTCACCACCGAGGGACGCACCTACGTTGCGGGCGAGGGGTACATGCCCGCCGACTTCGACGCGCACATCTTCGACATGGAACCGGGCGAGACGCGCAAGTTCGTTTTCGAGGGCCCGAGCGTCGACGAGAATTACAACGAGTTCACGCAGAAGTTCGACTGCGAGGTCACGCTGAAGGAGATCCAGAAACCCGTCACTCCCACCATCGATGACGAATGGCTTGCGACGAACCTTCCCATGTACAAGAACCTCGAGGACCTGCGCAGCGAGATTCGCAGGAGCATCGAGCATCGCGATTCCGAGCAATACGAGGCGTACAAGCGCCAGATGGTCGCAAGCGCGCTCGGCGAGCGCTTCGAGGGCAAGATCGCCGACGAAGTGTACGAGAACGCGCGGGACAACCTCATGAAGAACATTCGCATGGGCCTTCAGCAGCAGGGCATGAGCTGGGAAGACTACGTGCAGCAAAACGGCGGCGAACAGCAGATGAACATGATGCTCATGCTGCAGACGCGCGAGATGGTCGTGCAGGGATACGCGCTCGACGCGATCTTCCGCCACGAGAACCTCGGTCTTTCCGAGGATGATATCGACGAGGCATGCCACATGATGGCGCCCCAGGTCAATCCCAAGCAGGTTCGCCAGCAGATCGAGAACGAGGGCAAGAACTTCGTGCTCCGCGAGTCCGCGGAGCGTCTCAAGGCGAACAAGTGGGCCGCTGACCAGGCGAAAGTCACCATCCAGAAGCAGCCGCAGGCCTAGTCGACGCCAACATAGCGCGAGGAAATCCGCGCCGAAGGGGGTCCGCCTCCTTCGGCGCCTTCTTTTTGATGGCAGCCGGGGGACAGACCCTTCCATACCATCGCAGGCGAAAACCGGGGGACAGACCCCTAACTCCGACTCCGGGGTCCCATTCGTGACAGCTAGGGGACAGACCCCGCGAACCGATTCCATGAGCCGACCCCGCAAATCGGGGGACAGACCCCCCATGGAACGACCCCATGAACTCCGCATGTCGCCGCATGCAAAAAGGCACCGAAGAGACCATTGGGCAGGAGAGGTCTTTTTCGGTGCCTTTCTCGGCAGAGGACTTAAAGGGGGATGGTGGGTATCAGTCCCTCACTTCGAGGAGCTTGACCCAGTACACGATGTCCTTGCCTGCGAGAGGGTGGTTGAAATCGATGGTGGCCACCTGGTTCTCAACGCTCACCACCTTTGCCGGAATCGGCTCGATATTGCGCGGGGAGGTCCATCCGATGTACTCGCCAACAGGCAGGTTTTCACCATTGGGAACCTTGTAGGTGGGGAAATGCTGCACGGCGCTCTCATCGTATTCGCCGTAGGCGTCGGCTGCGGCGAGCTCGACGGTGCGCTCCTCGCCCGGCTCCATGTCGAGCAAGGCGTCCTCGAGGGCCTTCATGACCTGACGTCTGCCGAGGACGATCTCGTGGGGCGCGCCTCCGCAGTCATCGAAAACCTCGCCGTCGGGAAAGCTGCCGCGATACAGAAAGCATGCGGTCTGTCCTTTGTCTGCCATGCCGGTCCTTTCGTTGCGCAGGCAGCGTCGCGAAAGACGCCTCTGCTCGTTCGAGGATGGTTGTCTAGTGCCAGCGCTGCGAGGTGAGGAAGAATCCCTCGACGGGCTTGATCTCGCTGTCATCGTCGACGAGATCGGCGGCGAGCTCCTCGGCGTTGTTGCAGATTGCGCTCACGGGGGCTTCGATCTCTTCGACCTCTGTCTCTTCGGTAATCTTCTCGTCAGCCATGGTTTCCTCTCCTCTTCATCGGATGCAGGGTCGCCAGACTCTGGCGAGCGCGCCCTCATCACCTATGCGAGAGCGACCCGTATGAAATTCCGGCGTCCATCAGATGGTAGTTCCCAGCTCAGCGCCTGCATATCGTATGAAAGGTATGAGATTGGTCGCGAACTATCAAACTCCTCGCTCGATGACTTGCTGCTCACCGAGACGATAGGGTGTGCATCGATGATGGATAGCGGAGGGTCTGTCCCCGGATTATCAACATCATCCCATGGCGAAGGTCGTGACGAAGGGTCTGTCCCCCTTCTTCCCAGAGAGACATTCAGGAGGAAATCGTGATTCGAAACGTCGATGGTGATTCCGGCGCAAGCGAAGGTGCGCGGAGGTACCAGAATCCGGTGCTCGTGGGCATCGTCTTGCTCGTATCCGGAATATCGGTGGCGATGATCCAGTACAAGGTCCCCACCATCATGACGAATCTCATGGGCATCTTCTCGATGGATGCGGCGACAGCCTCGTGGCTCATGTCGGTCTTCACGCTCGTGAGCATCTTCGTCGCGTTGCCCGCGGGCGCCCTTGCACAGCGTTTTGGCGCCAGGCGGATGCTCGTTGTCGCATGTGGCATCGTCATCCTCGGTTCGCTTGTCGGCCTTGTCTCCGAAACGAGCCCGATGCTCATCGTTTCGCGGGCGATCGAAGGCGCCGCGCTTACCATCCTCACGACATGCGGGCCGATTATCGTTCAGCAGAACGTGAGTCCCGAGAAGGTCGGCACCTCGATGGGCATCTGGGGCATCTGGGGATGTCTCGGGTCCACCGTCGCGGCCGTTCTCACGCCGACCGTTTTCGGCATGTGGGGATTTGACGGCCTCTGGATCGCGTTTGCCGTGGTCAGCGGCGTTGCGGCTGTCCTCGTCCTGGTCTTTATCCGCAAGCCTCCGTCCGCCCCTGCAGCGCCCGAGGGTCTGTCCCCCGATCGCCATGCGCCCCAGGGGTCGTCTCAGGGGTCTGTCCCCGCAATGTCAGGTGAGGCAACGATTGTCGAGAAGCCTCGCTATCGCGACATGTTCTCCAAAGACATGTTCCTGTTCTTCGGGGCCTTCGTTGTCTACAACATCTGCATGCTCGCGATTCTGGCGTTCGTCCCCACGATTCTGCAGATGCAGGGCTTCGACCCGACGCTCTCGGGCATCATCAGCACGGCGCCCATGTTGCTCTCGATCATATCGTCGCCGCTCTTCGGAGTCGTCTCCGACAAGATCGGCCGCAACAAGCCGCTGCTGATCATCGCCATGCTCGTCATGGGTCCCTGCACGTTTTTGCTCTACACGCAGACCGGGCCGTTGCTCTGGGTGGGCGTCTTCGCGATGGGACTGCTCGGCATGGGCGGCATCGGCCAGTATCTCTCGGGATTCACGAAGCTGCTGCCGAGTCCCGACCTCGCGTCGGTGGGCATGGGAGTGCTCGTCACGTTTCAGGGCGTCGGTCAGTTCCTCGGCACGTTTTTCGTGCAGATGCTTCTGGGGCCGCAGCTGACCGAATGGTGGTTTGCCGGCATGGTGCTCATGCTTCTCGGCTTCGTCGGCACGGCGCTCATCGCCCTGTGCAAGCTACGGTGACAATGCGGGGACAGACCCCTGGCTGTCCGGACTGACAATGAGGGGACAGACCCTCGGATCGCCCCTCGATCGCCCCGCTTGCATTTGGACGCTTCTCACCATCTTTTCACCTGCGCGTTTGCCGCACATATCACATGCGTCATACTTTTTATACGATGGTTTCACCTTCCCTCAGACGATATATTGAAACCGCAAGTAGGGGGTTGTGTCGATGCATCATGTGCGCTGTGTCTCTCGTGGTCGCGGGGAGTCGCAATGCCGTCACGCGGGCCACGCCCTTCATCAAAAACGCCACTCTCCGGGGGGGGGTGCACTCGCAGTGCATGCAGTGCGCTGTGCGAGTCAAGGGGGCGTGTCATGGGGGAAGTAGTACCAGAGCGGGAAGCCGAACAAACCGCGGAGCGCAAGCCAATCGGCGGCAACGAGGCAGATTTCGAGGCCGTCCTCATCGACGGCATACTCGGCTTCAGCCTTTCTCTCGGCAACGCCATCCTATTGCTGGTCGGGGCGGTGACGCATGCCGGCTCCTTCTTCGACTCCGCGGTCATCACCGTTATCGCCGCTCTTGTGTCCGCGGCCTTCTTCAAGATCGTCCAGCTCAAGACCGATGCAATCTCCCGGCGCCTTCCGCGTGTCGCCTTCGTATGCGGTCATGCGGTGTGCTTCCTCGTCGCCATCGTCGGCATGTACCTGGGGCTCCAGTACCTTATCGCCGTGGCCGCGGCGCTTGGCCTGGCTGACACCCTCATCCTCTACGGGCGATTTCTCGCGGCACTCGCCCGCAAGGCCCTCATGCTCGTCGTGGATGCGGCCTTTCTGTACCCTGGCATCATGCTGATGGTCATAGTCAACGTGCCGTGGCCC
Organism: uncultured Coriobacteriia bacterium; assembly: GCA_948466335.1. GTDB lineage: Bacteria > Actinomycetota > Coriobacteriia > Coriobacteriales > QAMH01 > QAMH01. Next base: position 216,891 of record CAOKAE010000001.1, read on the forward strand.
TATGACACGGTCATTCTCTCGGCCATGGTGCTCGTCACGATCGTCGTCGCCCTTCTCTTCATCCGGCGAAACTACGACTTCGGAGAACTCATCAGTGCCGCCGATTCGAAGGCGCGCAGCATCAAGGCCAAAGGCAATGTCCATACGCTCTTCCTCGTCGGCTTCATGATCAGTGCGTTTCTGCTCTTCAACTCGCTGCCGTTTACCCTGGAAATATCGAACACCGCGCTGGGCCTGGCCTTTGCGCTTGCGGGTATCGGATCGCTGCTCATGCGCCAGATCAACGAACGCGGCACGAAAGATGCGATGCGCAAGACCACGGGACTCGCCTCCCTCGTCTTGCTCCTGCCGCTCATGCTCGTTCCCGGCGAGATACAGCTCGTGCTGCTCGCGTGCTATAGCTGCTATGTCGTTCTCGAGACGCTGACCATACTCGACGCGATCGTCGAGACCGTCCGCTTCAACCTCATCGCGGCCATGTGGCTCATCGGTAAGGAATGCTCGGTATTCTTTGGCGGCATAGCTGCGGGTGGAGCGATATTTGCGCTGTTTCCCTGGATCGCCCGCGTGCTAGGTCCCGAATACGCCATGCTCATCCTGTGCATCGTGGTGGCCGCGTTTTGCGCGTGGCTGCAGATAAAGGTCAACTACCAGGTCTACCCCTATGAGCCCATCATCGAGGAGGAGGTTGACGAGGAGGTGACCGCGCGCATCGAGCGCAACGGTCGTCGCAAGGACCTCTGGCATCAGAAGATTGATGCCGCCTGCGAGCAATATCGCCTGTCACCTCGCGAACGCGAGATATTGCCCATCCTGCTGAGGGGCCGCGACGCCAAGTACATCATGGACACCTTCTACATCTCGCAATCCACGGCCAAGACGCACATATATAACATCTACCGCAAGTTCGGCATCCATTCGCGCCAGGAGCTTCTCGACTTCGTCGAGGACATCGAGTTCATGGAGCTTGAGATGCCCGATGAAGCGGAGCGCCCAGACGATTCCGCGCAATAGGGGGTCTGTCCCCTTATTTTTCCCTTCGCATTTCCCCCGGCTGACAATCAGGGGACAGACCCTCACGCATCATGCTGACAGTCGGGGGACAGACCCCGTCGTGTCCCGTCGTGTCGACATGCCCGCGTTTGACAGCCGGGGGACAGACCCTCGCCCGTCATCCGCCCCCGCCCCCGCTCCCCAGCCTTCGCGTTTCAGGATGAGCGCGACGACCAGAGGGGCTGAACGCGCCCCGGCGCTTCCGAAACGGCCACCCGCGGACCCTCATATCTGAGGTTCCATGCTCTGAGCAGGGCATTCGAAACCCACTCACAAAATTTCCACATTTGCGGCCAATTCTCGACTCCGAATAATCCCCGGACAATGAAACCCAAGGACACGTGCGCCCGCGCGCACGCGCCCCATCCCCGGGTTGTGCGGCCCGGGGCCGCCGACGCTCTGGAGAGGACGTCGGTTGGGGAGGGAATGTGATATTCGATGAAAGAGGAGGAGTTATGTCTGATAAAGCACTGGACAAGTCCAAGTGTATAGACGGAAGCTACGGCTGGGTAGTCGTGCTGTTCACCATGTTGGTCGGCTTCGTGCCCGGTTCCAACATGGCGAAGGCGATTTCGCTCGCGCCAATCGTCTGCATGAACTTCCAGATCAACGAGGCCACGTTCGGCCTGATCGTCGCGTCTTTCTACATCATGGGCTTCATCATGGCGTTCCCCACCACGGGCCTCGTCAACAAGCTCGGCATGAAGGGCTCCGTCGCCATCGCCGTCGGCTGCGGCATCGTCGGTTCCATCATGGGTGCCATGGCCGGCACCAACCTCACGGTCTTCGTCATCAGCCGCGTCGTCGAGGGCGCGTCCTTCGGCATCATGGGCGTCGTGGGCGCATCGTCCATCGGCCCGTGGTTCTCGCCCAAGAAGCGCTCGCTCCCGTTGTCCATCTGGTCCATGTGGGTCGCCGTCTGCATGTGCGTCTGCCCGATTCTCTTTGGCTGGCTCAACGAGTCAATGGGCGTTGACATGGCGGGCATTTGGTGGGGCACCGCCGTGTACGACCTGGTCGTCGGCGTCTTGTTCATCCTGTTCTACCGTCGCCCGGCCGACCTCGACGCCGTCGAGAACGCCGAGGATCCCACCGGCACCAAGAAGGCGAGCATCTCGCGCGCCCTCAAGAGCCCGATGCTCTGGGCACTCGCCCTCATCTTCCTGTTCGACGAGGCCGCCTTCATGGCCATCAACGGCTTCATCGTCCAGTACCTCACCACGCAGCTCGATGCGTCGCTCGTCCTGGCAAACGCCATCTTCTCGCTGTTCGGCCTCATGGGTGCCCTGACGCCGCCCATCTCCGGCTGGATCACGCAGAAGTGGAACAACCACCGCTGGGTGCTACTCGTCGGCCTGTTTATCGCGGTCATCTACACCGCCCTGGTCTTCCAGCTCCAGAACCCGATGCTGTACTACCCGCTGTCCATCCTCGCCGGCATCGTCGGTGGCGCCGTTCCGTCCATCATCTGGCAGTTCACGCCCAACACCGTTGAGGACGCCGATATCCCGGCGGCCAACGCCTTCATGGCGTTCACCCAGAACATCGGCATGACCATCGGCGCCCTCATCATCGGCAACGCCATCGTCATGTGGGGTTGGAGCATGGGTTCGCTCATTGGCATGGTGCCGCTGTACATCATCTGTCTCATCATCTACTTCGCCTTCGGCGTTCAGAAGAAGCTCAAGCTCTAGTCGCTTCGCGTACGGGGGATGCGTCGTCTTTCATGGCGGCGCATCCTCGCGCGCGTTCTTTTGCCCTTTGCGCGACGTGAAAGGGGACCTGAAAGTCGTCGTGTAAACCCCAAGTTCACAGGCGCTTTTCCCTGTGCCGTCAGACGCGAGGTACGAGGATATTTCGCGAGGGGTCCACGATTTCCGCACCTGTGTACGATTCTCAACTCGCGCACCTGAGCCCTAGTTTGTACGTGCCGCAATCCCTCGGCGGCACCGAAATGTCTCGAGTTCGTATTCCTCGAGTTGACATGAGCATCCGGCTCAATGGGACGTCTTCCTCGCACAACGGCATGGCGCCGCGGAAGAGCGCCCCGGCTCTTTTGAAAGGAGAGGCGCGTATGTGTTTTAGACCCGCAAGTTTCGAGTCCGAAGGTGACAACCCCTATTTCGTTCCCAGCGATCCCGAGGACGCCGCTGCTCCCGGAGCACCGAGCGCACCTGGAGCCCCTGGCGCTCCCGGCGCACCTGTAGCTCCCGGCGCACCTGCCGCACCGGGCGCCCCCGCTGCTCCCGGCGCCCCGTCCGCACCGGGCCAGCCGTCCTAAAGCCAAGGCAAGGTACCGGTTCGCGCCGGCGGGAGTGTCCTTGCCAGACGACTGGATCACGAACGCAAAGTGCAATGCAGGTTGAGAGAGAAGAGGAAAGGAAAGAGCATGAAGATTTTCAAAGGTCAGGGCACTGCCGATCTTGGCAAGCCATGGCGCTTCGAAGAAGACGGCCTCACCGTCACCCGTGGTTGTGCATGGTCGCCTCCGGGGTGCCATCCCACCGGATGCGGCATCAAGACCTATGTGAATTCCGCTGGCGAGCTCGTGCGCGTCGAAGGTGACGAGAACCATCCCATCACCAACGGCCGCCTCTGCGTCCGCTGCCTGACCATTCGCGATTACGTCTACAACCCCGACCGCGTGCTCTATCCCATGAAGCGCGCCCGCGAGGACCGCGGCAAGAACAAGTGGGAGCGCATCACCTGGGACGAGGCCTACGACACCATCGCCGAGAAGGTCAAGTACTTCAAGGACAAGTACGGCGCCGAGTCCATCCTGGTCATGGGTGGTACCGGTCGCGAGGGTGGCCCCATGCTTCCGGCCTACGCCCATGCATGCCTGGGTACTCCCAACGCCTGCTACACGCAGTCTGGCTACTCCTGCTACATCCCGCGCGTCGCGGGTACCACCTACGTCATGGGCGCCACCTATCCCGAGATGGACTACGCGGGCGGCCTGCCCGGACGCTATGACGACCCGATGTTCAAGCTTCCCGAGCTCATCGTGTTCTGGGGCAAGGAGCCCCTGCCGTCCAACGGTGACGGCCTGTTCGGTCATGCCGCCATCGACATGATGCGCCGCGGAAGCAAGCTCATGTCCATCGACCCGCGCGTCAACTGGGTATCGACCCGTGCCGACTGGCACCTGCGCCTGCGCCCCGGCACCGACGCCGCCCTCGGCATGGCCATGCTCAACGTGATCATCGAGGAGGACCTCTACGATCACGACTTCGTCGACAAGTGGTGCTACGGCTTCGACCAGCTCGCCGAGCGCGTCAAGACCATGCCCGCCGAGAAGGCCGCCGAGATTTGCGGTCTCGACGCCGGCGAGATCCGCGAGGCCGCCCGCGTCTACGCCGCGGCCAAGCCCGCCCAGATTGCCTGGGGTCTGGCCATCGACCAGAAGTCCAACGGCGTCCAGGCCGGTCACTGCATCATGGCCCTCGAGGCCATCACGGGCAACATCGACGTGCCCGGTGGTCAGCTCATCGGTGACGTCAACGACGGTCTTGAGCTCGGCTTTGGCTGGAACAACCTCGGCCCGGAGCTCCAGAGCAAGATCCTCGGCATCAAGGAGTACCCGGCCTACGTCGGCCTCGTCCTCAACGCGCAGTGCGACATGGTGCTCGACGCGCTCGAGGCGGGCGACGACGCCAAGTACTACCCGTTCAAGATGGGCGTCTTCGAGGACACGAACTTCCTGGCTGGCACCTGCGCCGCCCAGCCCAAGCGCTGGCATGACGCCATGGTCAAGAACCTCGAGTGGTGCTTCGGCATCGACGTGTGGATGACCCCGACGATCCAGGCTACCTGCGAGATCTTCCTCCCGCTGTCCTCGACCGTCGAGCATGACACCGTCGTGTACACGCACTACGGCGCATCTCCGATCATGGCCGGCGCCGTCAACAAGTCCATCACCGTGGGCGATTGCAAAGGCGACTGCGAGATCTTCTACGAGCTCGGCCTGCGCTGCATGCCCATCAACTTCGAGAAGTACAAGGACTACTACGACTTCCTGGCCGACTATCGCCTCGCCTACAAGAGGACCTTCGAGGAGCTGCGCGAGGAGGTCGTGCACCAGAAGACCGAGATGTGCGGCTACTACAAGTACGAGTCCGGCCGCCTGCGTCCCGACGGCATGCCCGGCTTCAACACGCCCACCGGCCGCGTCGAGCTCTACTCGACGATGTTCCGCCAGTTCGGCGAGGATCCGCTGCCGTACTACGAGGAGCCGCAGTTCTCGCCGGTCTCCACGCCCGACAAGATGGAGGAGTATCCCTTCGTCCTCACCACGGGTGCCCGCACCTACTGCTACTTCCATTCGGAGGGAAAGCAGATCCCGTACCTGCGCGAGATGAATCCCGATCCGCTGATCGAGATCAATCCCGAGGACGCCCTCAAGCACGGCATCGCCGACGGCCAGTGGGTCGAGGTCGCCAGCCCCTTTGGCAAGTGCGTCCTGAAGGCCAAGGCCTCCCAGATTGTGAAGCCGGGCGTCGTGCACGCACAGCACGGCTTCTGGTTCCCCGAGAAGGATCCCGAGGAGCCCAGCCTGTACGAGGTGTGGCGTTCCAACATCAACGAGCTCATCCCTCACTTCATGGTGGGCAAGCTCGGATTCGGCGCGCCGTTCAAGTGCCTCATCTGCAGCGTGAAGCCGGTGTCGGAGAACTACGACACCGACATGATGGAGGTTTGGGACCACTTCGGAAAGTTGGTGATCTAGATGACGGCCTACGGTCTGCTTATCGATTACGAGTTCTGCACGGGCTGCCAGTCTTGCGAGGTCGCGTGCAAGGAGATTCACAACATCCCCGTGGGGCAGTGGGGCATCCGCGTGCTTGACGATGGTCCCTGGGAGTGCTCGGACGGCAAGTTCAACTGGAACAAGATTCCGACCCCGACCCGCCTGTGCGACCTGTGCGTGGAGCGCACGGACAAGGGCCAGCAGCCCTTCTGCGTGCATCACTGCCTGGCCGGCGTCATGCAGTGGGGCACGGTCGAGGACCTTGCCAAGGAGCTCGAGGAGAAGCCCAACCAGGTGCTCTTCGTGCCCAAGCCCTACCAGTACTAGCGGGAAGACGGCGTCTCGACCGAGGCGCGCGGGTGATAGGCGGGGGACAGACCCTCACGCATCACGAACGTCGCGGTTGGCAAGAAGGGGACAGACCCTTTCGTAAGAAGGCGGGGGACAGACCCCTTCGCGCCAACCGCAGGTGAGAAAGAGGGGACAGACCCCCACGCGTCATCCGCGAAGCGAGCGAGGACGGAATTTCGATGGACCAGCAGGCTCTGATGCAGCAAACCGAAGACAGGTGCGACAACTACGCGATGCTCTCGCGCCTGTTCAGAAGCGAGCTCGATCGCGAGCTCATCGCCGATCTCGTCGAAAGTCCGGCCGCTGAGCCGACGGGCAACACGCTCTTCGACTCGGGCTACGCACGCCTGCGTTCGTACCTTGACGCCGTCGACGATCTCGATCGTGCCAAGTCGGCGCTTGCGATTGACTACTGCCTCGCGTTCCTCGGCTACGGGGTCGACCCCGAGAAGGCGGACGAGGCCGGCAGGAATGCCGCCTATCCGTACGAGTCGATCTACCGCACGGGCGCCAAGTCTCTCGGCGGCGACCACTGCGCCGAGGTCTCCGACGTGTTCCGCTCCTGCATGTTCATGCCCACCCGCGACCGCCTCATCGCCGAGGACCACATCGCGTGCGAGCTCGAGTTCATGCAGTTCATGGCCAACAGCGAGCTCGTCGCCCTGCGCGATGGCGAGCTTGCGGCCGTGCGTGGCACGCAGAAGAAGGAACTCGAGTTCCTGGAGGGCCATATGCTCGCGTGGACGGAGAGCTTCAGGCAGGCGGTGGAGCAGTTCGCCGAGACGGACTTCTACATCGGTCTGCTCGAAATGACGCAGGGTTGGCTCGAACTGGACGCGGAATACCTGCGCGAGGCATGCGCGGGCGAGGGGGAGGATGCATCATGACGACCGACCACGGCCCGGACGGGCGCAACTGGAACAAGAACGAGGTTGAGTATGACCTCGGCGTCGCCGGCCCCGGCCAGAGCATCGTCATAACCATCACCCGTTCCGTCGCGGTCAAGATCATGGACCACGACAGCTACGAGCTCTACAAGGCGGGCGAGGACTGCAAGGCCTTCTCGGGCCAGCTCACCTCGTCGCCGTACCGGTTCAAGCTGCCGCGCGAGGCACGATGGCACGTGATCATCAATCCCCACACCTATTCGGGCACCGCCGAATTCAGCGTTCGTCTCATCGACGACGAGGTGCTCGACGGCTAGGGGGAAATCGGGGGACAGACCCTCGATTGCCGTCGGTGACAAAGAGGGGACAGACCCCCATCGACCACCGCCGGTGACAAGTGGGGGACAGACCCCCGGTTCGCAATTTGGTTCGTACGGCGCGGCCACGAGGAAAGGCCGGGCCGTTAAGAAGGAGAAGGAGAGTGAAGCAATGGAGTTAAGTGATTACAAGCCAGCTCCAGTAGTGAAGCTGGACAGCCTTTCCGACGTCAACGACATCGGAAAGCCCTGGCGCTACGAGGACGGCGACTACACCGTCACCCGCACCTGCCCGTGGTCACCCCCGGGATGCCATCCGGTCGGCTGCGGCCTCAAGCTCTACGTCAACGAGGACGGTAGACTCGAGCACGTCGAGGGCGATGAGAACCATCCCGTCACCCAGGGCCGCCTGTGCCCGAGGTGCATCACGCTGAAGGACTACGTCTACAGCCCCGCCCGCATCCTCACCCCGATGAAGCGCGACCGTTCCGAGCGCGGCAACGCCGACGCCTGGGAGGAGTGCTCCTGGGACGAGGCATTCGCCATCATCAAGGAGAACTACGAGCGCATCGTCGCCGAGTATGGCCCCGAGACCATCATCGGCATGTCCGGTACCGGTCGTGAGGGCGGCACCATGTCGCTGTATCCCACGATGGTCTTCGGCACGCCCAACTACTGCTACATGCAGTCCGGCTACGCCTGCTACACCCCGCGTCTCGCGGCGGCCGCCTACATCACCGGGTCCACCTATTCCGAGTGGGACTACGCCGGTGCTCTGCCCGACCGCTGGGATGACGAGCGTTACACCCTGACCGAGGTCCTGGTCATGTGGGGCAAGGCTCCGCTCGAGTCCAACCCCGACGGCTTCTTCGGCCATGCGGTCGTCGACGCCATGCGTCGCGGCACGCGCCTCATCCAGATCGACCCGCGCGTCAACTGGCTGTCCGCTCGCGCCGACATCTTCATCCAGCTGCGTGCCGGCACGGACACCGCTCTCGCGATGGCCATGCTCGACATCATCATCAAGGAAGACCTCTACGACCACGAGTTCGTCGAGTACTGGTGCTACGGCTTCGAGCAGCTTGCCGAGCGCGTCGCCACGATGCCCGCCGAGAAGGCCGCCGAGATCTGCCAGGTTCCCGTCGAGAAGATCTACGCCGCGGCTCGCATGTACGCGAAGGCCAAGCCGGCTGCCATCATGTGGGGCCTCGCCGTTGACCAGAAGACCGACGGCATGCAGAACAGCCAGTGCATCATCGCGCTGCAGGCCATCACCGGCAACTTCGACCGTCCGGGCGGCCAGCTCGTTCCCGGCGCCGACGCCGGCCACAACGAGCTCGGCTTCGGCTACAAAGAGTGCATCCCCGATGAGCTCTTCCAGAAGATGATCGGCATGGACCAGTACCCCGCGTACTGCAACATGATCCTCAACTCGCAGTGCGACCTCATGCTCGAGGCCCTCGAGACCGAGAAGCCCTATCCCATCCGCATGGGCTTCTACATGGCCTCCAACCCGCTGTCGAACACCTCCATGGAGCCGAAGCGCTGGCATGACGCCCTGTGCAAGTCCCTCGAGTTCTGCATCGGCATCGACCTGTTCATGAACGCCTCCATCCAGGCCACCTGCGACATCTTCCTGCCGATCGCGACCACCGCCGAGCGCGAGGGCACCGTGTTCACGCACTACGCGCCCTGCACCGTCACGGCTGGCTTCATGCACAAGGCCGTCGACTGCGGCGGTCTGCCTTCCGACATGGAGCTCGCCTATCGTCTGGGCAAGTACCTGCATCCGGAGCGCTTCTCCAAGTGGGCCAACGAGCACGAGCTCGTCGAGGCCTTCCGCCTTGGCGTCGAGAACGGCGGCAAGACCTTTGATGAGGTCTCCAAGTGCGTCGTCGCCCAGGTGCCCATCGAGTACTACAAGTACGAGAAGGGCTTGCTGCGCCAGGACGGCCAGGTTGGCTTCGCCACCCCGACGGGCCGTGTCGAGCTGTGGTCGACCGCCTACAACCAGTTCGGCGAGGATCCGCTGCCGTATTACATCGAGCCCGAGTTCAGCCCGGTTTCCAAGCCGGAGCTCGTCGACGAGTATCCGCTCATCCTCACGACCGGTGCTCGCGTTACCGCGTTCTTCCACTCCGAGAATCGCCAGATTCCCTACACGCGCGAGCTCAACCCCGATCCGCTGCTCGAGATCAACCCCAAGACCGCGCAGGAGAAGGGCATCGCCGATGGCCAGTGGGTGCGCGTCTGGAACATGTTCGGCGAGGCTCTCATGAAGGCCAAGGTCACGGATGCCGTGGACGAGAAGACCGTCCATGGTCAGCACGGCTGGTGGTTCCCCGAGCAGGACGGCAGCGAGCCGAACCTCTACGGCACCTTCCGTTCGCAGATCAACAACCTGTGCCCCAACGGCCACATGGGCAAGCTCGGATTCGGCGCTCCCAACAAGTGCCTGATCTGCAACGTCGAGCCTGTGAGCGAGTCGTATGACACCGACATGAATCTCATCTGGGAAAAATTCGGAAAGCTGGTGTAGATATGGCAACCTACGGACTTCTTATCGATTACGAGTACTGCACGAACTGCGGTTCCTGCCAGGTCTCCTGCAAGGAGGAGCATGGCTACCCGGTAGGCAAGACGGGCATCGCCGTCCATGCCGACGGCCCGTGGTACATCGACGATGACAACATCAACTTCAACTACTTCCCCCTGCCGACGGATTTGTGCGACCTGTGCAAGGACCGCACCGAGCGTGGTCGCGAGCCCATCTGCGTGCATCACTGCCTCGCCAACATCCTGTACTACGGCACGGTCGAGGAGCTTTCCAAGAAGCTCGAGGAGAAGCCGAAGCAGATGCTCATCGTCCCGCAGTACATGCCGCGTGTGGCCAAGGGCGAGTTCGTCCATCAGGAGAACGCGACCGACCTGCACAAGGCCGCTGCCATGGACGTCAAGGGCACGGGCGCCTCGACTTTCGGTGCGCACCGCGCTGACGCCAAGGTCGGCGAGTACGAAGAGGATGCCGTCTAGGCGGTATCTGACACGACATGCTCAGAGCCTTTCGAGGGGGCGCCCGAATCGCCGGGTCGCCCCCTTGGGGGTAGTTGTGACAAGCGGGGGACAGACCCTTGGCGCCCATGTCATTTCGAGCGAAGCGAACGAAGTGAGCGGAGTCGAGAAATCTCGACCGAAACGGTGGAGGAGAGGGTTTTTCGCCGCACGGCCTATCGGTCGCTCCGCTCGAAATGACAAAAGCCAAGGTGAAAAAGAGGGGACAGACCCCGATGGCCTGGAAGGGGAGACTATGGAAGACAATCGAGTCGGCAGGGTGGCCTACATCCGCTACGAGGGTGGCATCCTGGGCGAGCGTCACGTCGACAAGCACCTGGACGAGCCGCTTGCCGTGCGCATCGGCGCGGGTCGCGTGGTCAAGGGCATCGATGATGCCTTGCGCACCATGGAGGTCGGCGAGAGCGCGACGCTCATCATCCCTCCCGAGGAAGGCTACGGCGACGCCGATCCCAAGCAGGTCAAGTGGTATCCCCGCTCGATCATCCCCCATGGATACGAGATCAAGAAGGACACGATGATCATGTGGGAGAGCGCCGATGGCCTGGCCAAGCGTCCCGCCATGGTGGTGGATGCGACCGAGGACACGGTGAAGATCGACATGAATCATCCCTACGCGGGCAAGACGCTCGAGTACTGGGTCGAGCTCGTCGACCTCAAGTAAGGAGCGAACGTGATGTGCTATCCGTGCACCAATTGCGGGCGCTGCGGAAAGTTCGATCCGAGTAGTCCCCTGTACACGCCCCCGCCGAGCATCCCCTGCCTGAAGTGCGGTGGCACCGTCGACCCCCAGACGGGCATCTGCGATGACTGTGGGGATCAGGCGTTCACGCCCACGGGTGGCATGATGGCGAGCGCCAACAGCCTGCGCCCCGACGCCGCCGACAAGGAGGGGACAGACCCTTCCGAATCATCGCAGGTGGGAAAAGGGGGACAGACCCTTGATTCCACCGATTCCGGTGATGCTGGCAATAAGGGGACAGACCCCCGCGATGACGATCGGGGGACAGACCCTCGCGATGCACACCCCGACGAGGACCCGGAAGAAGGGACCGCCTCATGAAGCTATTCAAGGGACAGGGCACGGCCGACCTCGGTAAACCCTGGCGTTACGAGGAAGACGGCCTGACCGTCACCCGCGGCTGCGCGTGGTCTCCTCCGGGATGTCACCCCGTCGGCTGCGGCATCAAGACCTACGTCAACTCCGCAGGCGAGCTGGTCAGAATCGAAGGCGACGAGAACCATCCTGTCACGGGTGGTCGCCTCTGCGTTCGCTGCCTGACCATGCGCGACTACGTCTATAACCCAGACCGCGTGCTCTACCCGATGAAACGTGCCCGCGAGGATCGCGGCAAGAACCGCTGGGAACGCATCACCTGGGACGAGGCCTTCGACACGATTGCCGAGAAGGTCGCCTACTACAAGGAAAACTACGGGGCCGAGTCCATCCTCATGCAAGGCGGCACCGGCCGCGAGGGTGGTCCCATGCTTCCCGCCTATGCCCAGGCGGCGCTCGGCACGCCCAATGCCTCGCAGCCCCTGAGCGGATACTCGTGCTACATCCCGCGCGTCGCGGGCACCACCTACGTCACCGGTGTGGCCTATCCCGAGATGGACTATGCGGGCGGCCTGCCCGGTCGCTACGATGACCCGGAGTTCACGCTGCCCGAGCTCATCGTCTTCTGGGGCAAGGATCCGCTGCCCACGAACGGCGACGGTCTCTTCGGCCATGCCGCCATCGACATGATGCGCCGCGGAAGCAAGCTTATGTCCATCGACCCGCGCGTCAACTGGGTCTCCACCCGTGCCGACTGGCATTTGCGCCTGCGTCCGGGAACGGATGCGGCACTGGGCATGGCCATGCTCAACGTCATCATCTCCGAGGACCTCTACGATCACGACTTCGTCGACAAGTGGTGCTACGGCTTCGAGCAGCTCGCCGAGCGCGTGAAGGAGATGCCGCCTCAGAAGGCCGCGGAAATCACGGGCGTTGATGCCGGCTTCATCCGCGAGGCGGCTCGCGTCTACGCCGCGGCCAAACCCGCGCAGATTGCCTGGGGCCTGGCCATCGATATGAAATCCAACGGCATGCAGGCCGGTCATTGCATACTCGCGCTCGAAGCCATCACCGGCAACCTCGACGTGCCCGGTGGCCAGCTCGTGGGTGACGTCAACGACGGCCTCGAGCTCGGCTTCGGCTGGAACGAGCTCGGCCCCGAGCTCCAGGGTAAGATTCTCGGCCTCAAGCGCTACCCGGCCATGGTGAGCTTCGTGCTCAACGCCCACTGCGACATGGTGCTCGACACGCTCGAGACGGGCGAGCCCTGCCAGTTCAAGATGGCGGGCTTCGAGGACTGCAACGGCCTGGCCGGCACGGATTGCGCGCAGCCGCAGCGCTGGCATGACGCCTACCAGAATCTCGAATGGTGCTTCGGCATCGACGTGTGGCTCACGCCCACCATCCAGGCGACCTGCGAGCTCTTCCTGCCGCTGTCCTCGACCGTCGAGCACGACAGCGTGGTCTACAGCCACTACGGCGCGTCGCCCATCACCATGGGCGCCATCAACAAGTCCATCACCGTGGGCGAGGGCAAGGGCGATGCCGAGATCATGTACGAGATCGGCCGCCGCTGCATGCCCATCAACTTCGGTCGCTTCGCGAACTTCTACGAGTTCCTCGAGTACTACCGCCTCAACGGCAAGACGACCTTCGAGGAGCTGCGCGAGGAAGTGGTGCACCAGAAGACCGAGACGCTGTCCTATCGCAAGTACGAGACGGGCAAGCTGCGCCCCGACGGCATGCCGGGCTTCAACACGCCGACCGGCCGCGTCGAGCTCTACTCGACGATGTTTCGCCAGTTCGGGGTCGACCCGCTGCCCTTCTACGAGGAGCCACAGCTCTCGCCGGTGTCCACGCCCGAGAAGATGGAGGAGTACCCCTTCGTTCTCACTACGGGCGCGCGCACCTATTGCTACTTCCATTCGGAAGGAAAGCAGATTCCGTACCTGCGCGAGATTAATCCCGACCCGCTCATCGAGATCAATCCGAAGGATGCACTCAAGCTTGGCGTGTCGGATGGCCAGTGGGTGCGCGTGAGCAACCCGTTCGGCTCCTGCGTGCTCAAGGCCAAGGTCACCCAGACGGTGTATCCGGGCCTCGTCATGGCCCAGCATGGCTTCTGGTTTCCGGAACAAGACGGCGAGGAACCACATCTCTACGACGTGTGGCGCTCCAACATCAACCTGCTCATGCCCCACTTCTACGTGGGAGAGCTGGGCTTTGGCGCTCCGTATAAGTGCTTGATCTGCAAGGTCGAGCCCATCGAGGAAAGCTACGACACCGACATGCAGGCTATCTGGAATCGCTATAGCCAGCTCGTCGTGCCGGAATAGGGGAGGAGGAGTCTGGGGGAAGCAATTTCGCCCGGTGGGAAAAAGGGGACAGACCCTTGATTGCCACAGGTGAGAAAAAGGGGACAGACCCTCGATTGTCAACAGCACCGCCACCGGGCATGCAAGCAAGCGAACAGAGAGGAAGGGAAGGAAACGTGACTACGACACCGAAAATCGATAACGGTATCGAGAACTTCAGAAACGACCTGGGCAAGCCCTGGCGTTACGAGGAGGACGGCTACACCGTCACCCGCGCCTGCGCCTGGTCGGCACCTGGCTGTCATCCTGTCGGATGCGGCGTCAAGCTCTACGTGAACAAGGACGGCATCCTCGAGAAGGTCGAGGGCGACGAGAACCAGCCCATCACCCAGGGTCGCCTGTGCATGCGCTGCCTCACGCTCACCGACTTCACCTATCACCCCGACCGCGTCATCTACCCGATGAAGCGCGCCAAAGAAGACCGCGGCAAGGACAAGTGGGAGCGCATCACCTGGGACGAGGCCTACGACATCATCGAGGAGAACATCCAGGGCCTCAAGGAGAAGTACGGCCCCGAGTCCATCGTCGTCTTCGGTGGCACCGGCCGCGAGGGCGGTCCCATGTGCGGTCCCTACGGTGCGGCCATGATCGGCACCCCCAACGCCTGCTACACCCAGTCCGGCTACGCCTGCTACATCCCGCGCGTTGCCGCTGGCACCTATGTCGCGGGCGTGACCTATCCCGAGATGGACTACGCGGGCGGCCTGCCCGGTCGCTATGACGACCCGATGTACAAGATTCCCGAGGTTCTGGTCACCTGGGGCAAGGAACCGCTTCCCTCCAACGGCGACGGCTTCTTCGGTCACGCCGTCATCGACGTCATGAAGCGCGGCAGCAAGCTCATCTCCATCGACCCGCGCTCCAACTGGCTGTCCACGCGCGCGGTCTATCACCTGCAGCTGCGTCCCGGCACCGACACGGCACTCGGCATGGCGATGCTCAACATCATCATCTCCGAGGATCTCTACGATCATGACTTCGTCGAGCGCTACTGCTACGGCTTCGAGCAGCTCGCCGAGCGCGTGAAGGAGATGACCCCCGAGAAGGCGGCCGAGATCTGCGACCTCGACGTCGACGACATCTACGGTGCGACCCGTATGTACGCCTGCGCCGACAACGCCGCGATTCTGTGGGGCCTGGCCACCGACCAGAAGGCCAACGGCACTCAGTCCGGCCACACGATCGTCGCGCTCGAGGCCATCACCGGTAACCTCGACATCCCCGGCGGCCAGCTGCTCGGTGACGTGAGCGATTCCCTCGGCGACCTCGGCTTTGGCTGGAAGGAGCTCGGCCCGGAGCTGCAGAACAAGATCATCGGCCTCTACGAGTATCCCGCCTACGTCGGCCTCGTGCTCAACTCCCATGCCGACCTCACGCTCGAGGCCATGGAGACGGGCGAGCCCTACGAGATTCACGGTGGTTTCATCGCCTCGACCAACCTGCTCGCCGGCACCTGCGCCGCTCAGCCCAAGCGCTGGCATGACGCCATGGTCAAGCTCGACTTCGTCTTCGCGGCCGATTGCTGGATCACCCCGACCATCCAGTGCTGCGCCGACGTCATCCTGCCGCTCGCGACCTATGCCGAGCGCCAGTCCATGGTCGGCACGCATTACGGCGCGTCGCCCAACATGCTCGGTGCCGTCGTCGATGCCGTCAAGGTGGGCGAGACCAAGGGCGACCTCGAGATTCAGTACGAACTCGGCTGCCGCCTCAACCCCGGCACCTACGCGCGCTTCAAGGATTTCGAGGACTTCCGCAGCGAGTTCCGCCTCGGCAACCTCGGCATGACCTATGAGGAGCTGCGCGAGAAGGTCGTCGTCCAGCGCAACGTGAGCTACAAGAAGTACGAGACGGGCAAGCTGCGCCCCGACGGCAAGCCCGGCTTCAACACGCCGACCGGCCGCGTCGAGCTCTACTCGACGATGTACCAGCAGTTCGGCGAGGATCCGCTGCCGTATTACGAGGAGCCGCAGCGCTCTCCGATCTCCACGCCCGAGCTCATGGAGGAGTACCCGTTCGTGCTTACCACCGGTGCTCGCACTTACGCGTACTTCCATTCCGAGGGCAAGCAGATTCCGCTGCTGCGTGAGGTCAATCCCGATCCGCTGCTCGAGATCAATCCGAAGGACGCCGAGAAGCTCGACATCATCGACGGCGAGTGGGTCAAGGTCGCCAACGAGTTCGGCGAGTGCCAGCTCAAGGCGAAGGTCACGCCGATCGTGAAGGAAGGCGTCGTCCACGCCCAGCACGGCTTCTGGTTCCCCGAGGAGGATGGCGAAGAGCCGCATCTGTTCGGCGTCTGGCGCTGCAACATCAACGAACTCATTCCGCACAAGTTCGTCGGCAAGCTCGGCTTCGGCGCACCATTCAAGTGCGTCATCTGCAAGGTCGAGAAGCTGAATAAATAGGAGGGCACACCAATGAGAAACGGACTGCTGATTGACTACGAGTTCTGCACGGGCTGCCAGTCCTGCGAGGTCGCTTGCCAGAAGGAGCATGGCTTCGAGGCCGGCACCTGGGGCATTCGCGTGCTTGACGAGGGCCCCTGGGAAGTCGACGCCAAGACGATGAACTGGAACAAGATTCCCACGCCCACGACGTTGTGCGACCTGTGCGCCGAGCGTACGGAGAAGGGCAAGCTGCCGAGTTGTGTGCATCACTGCCTCGCGGCAGTCATGAAGTACGGGCCCATCGACGAGCTCGTGAAGGAGATGGACAAAAAGCCCAACCAGGTGATGTTCGTCCCCGGACCGTACATCTGCAAATAGCGTTACGCGAAGGGCCGGGTCTCGTACCCGGCCCTCTCGCATCACCGCAGGTGACAATCGGGGGACAGACCCTTGGCTACGGTGTCAATGAGGGGACAGACCCTTGCCCCCCTGTCATTTCGAGCGAAGCGAACGAAGTGAGCGCAGTCGAGAAATCTCGGTCGAAATGGCAGACGTCGCAGGTGAGAAAAAGGGGACAGACCCCCGACTAGCGCGACGGGTTCTACAGGAGAGCAACCGAAGGGATGGATGGACATGGCGTCATTCAACGACTACGAGTACGTCTTCTCGCCGCTCAAGGTGGGTAGGCAGGTGCTCAAGAACCGCATCATCTTCTCGCCCATGGTCTCGGACTACACGACCGCCAACGGCGAGCCCACGCAAGGCTACATCGACTTCGTCGAGGAGCAGGCCAGGACCGGCGCGGCGCTCATCACGCTGGGCGCGACCCCGGTCAACTGGGACACCGCTCCCGACTATCCCGCCGAGCTGAACGTCACCGAGGACACGCGCATCAACGGCCTGGTGCTGCTGTCCGAGGTCGCCCATCGCCACGGGGCCAAGATATCGGTCGAGCTCGTCCACGCCGGTCGCGGCGTGCACCCCGAGCTCATCCAGAGCGAGTACGGCCTGGCGCCCACGCCGCTGCCCATTCCCGGGCAGTATCCGTACCTCAAGGAGATGGAATTCCGCGACATGGAGAACATCATCGCGGATTACGTCGATTGCGCCGTGCGCCTGAAGAAAGCCCAGTTCGACGGCGTGAACATCCACGCCGCCCACGGCAACCTGATCGCGGCCTTCCTCTCTCCGCTCACCAACCATCGCACCGACAACTTCGGCGGCAGCTTCGAGAACCGGTGCCGCTTCCCGCTGATGCTGCTCGAGTCCGTGCGCGAGGCCGTCGGTGACGACTTCATCCTCGACATGCGCATCAGCGGCGACGAGATGGTCGACGGTGGCATGCGGGTGGAAGAGGTCATCGAGTTCCTCAAGCTTGCGCAGGAATATCTCGACATGGTCAACATCTCGGCCGGCCTAATCGTCGACTGGCGTGCGCAGTTCTTCACGATGCCACCCTACTACCAGCCGCATTGCCTCAACCGCGAGCTGTCGCGCAAGGTCAAGGAGTGCAAGGACATCACGATTCCCGTCTCCGTCGTCGGCTGCATCACCAACATCGACGAGGCCGAGGACATCATCGCGAGCGGTGCGGCCGACGCGTGCTACATCGCCCGCGCGCTGCTGGCCGATACCGAGATCCTCAAGAAGTCCTATCGTGGCGAGCCCGAGACGGTGCGTCCGTGCCTGCGTTGCCATTCGTGCGCGGCGGGCGGTGGCAACCACATGTCCTGCGCCATCAACCCGCAGCTCGGACGTGGCTATCGCTACTGGGAGATTCTGCCCGCGGCCAAAAGCAAGAAGGTCGTCATCATCGGCGGCGGCCCCGCTGGCATGATGGCGGCGCAGACGGCGATCAGGCGCGGTCACGAGGTCGTGCTCTTCGAGAAGTCCGCATCGCTCGGCGGCGCGCTCAACGACATCAACAAGCTGCCTTTCAAGGGCGATTTACTGAGGTACACGGATTGGGATGCCAAGCAGACGATGGAATGCGGCGCCGACGTGCGCCTCAACACCGAGGCGACCCCCGAGCTCGTCATGGCCGAGAACCCCGACGCGCTCATCGTCGCCCTCGGCTCGATGCCGGTCAACCCTCCCGTTCCCGGCCTCGACCGCGACAACGTCTATGGCGTGCGCGATGTCGATTCCGGTCGCAAGAAGGTGAGCGGCAGGGTCGTCGTCTGCGGTGGTGGCGCGAGTGGCTGCGAGTCGGCCTTGGCGCTGGCCATGGAGGGCTGCGAGGTCACGCTCGTCGACCGCGTGCCGCTCGACAGGTTTGCCGGCGGCATGATCCACATCACGCGCGGCATGCTCATGGCGCTGCTCGAAGAGTACGGCGTGCGCATCCTCGATGACCGCAACGTCGAGGCCATCGATGACGAGGGCGTGCACGTGCAGGACAGGGACTGGCGCCGCGAGACGATTCCGGCCGATTACGTGGTCAACGCCATGGGCATCAGGCCCGTCGAGCCCGACCAGTTCCGCGAGCTCATTCCCGAGACCTATGTCGTGGGCGATTGCGCGGACATCGGCACCATCAAGAGGGCGAACCACAGCGGCTTCGATGCCGCCATGGAGGTGTAGCGTCGCCGCAGGTGACAACCGGGGGACAGACCCTCGGTTGCAAGGAGAGGAGCAAGCATGCAGAAACTGGTAATCGATCCCATCACGACCATGAAGGGTGCCTTCTCGGTCGAGGGATACAACGTCGTCGTCACGGGCGGCAACCGCGGGCTGGGTCGCGGCATCGCCCAGGCGTTCGCCGAGTGTGGTGCCAACGTTGCAATCTTGTGCCGCAACGAGGAGAGTGGCAAGAAAGCTGCGGCCGAGATTGCCGAGCTCGGTGTCGAGAGCTTCGCCGTCAAGTGCGACGTCGGCGATTTCGATGACGTGCTGGCGGCCAAGGACGCCGTCGCCGAGCGCTTCGATCACATCGACGTGCTCGTGAACAATGCCGGCATCGACGGCAAGAAGGGTGTCTTCGACGACGAGCGCATGGAGGAGTTCAAACGCGTCATGAACGTCAACCTCGATGGCGTCGCGGCAATGATCCAGGTCTTCGGCCAGTGGATGATGGACGAGGGGCGCGGGGGAGAGATCATCAACATCTCGTCCATCGGTGGCCAGGCCATCGGGGACCCGCGTTCGCATCCCATGCCCTCGTACAACGCGTCGAAGGCGGCGCTCGATCATCTGACGAGGCATCTAGCCATCGTCATGGGCGACTACGGCATTCGCGTCAACTCCATCGCGCCCGGCCCCACGCATTCCGATCTGGATGCGGGCCTGCCGCCGTCCATCACCGAGTTCATCGACGAGACCATGCCGATGCACCGCTTCGGCGAGCCGCTCGAGATCGGTGCGCTGGCGGTCTTCCTGTCATCACCGGCGGCGGTCCAGATCACGGGCGTCGTCGCCAACCACGATGGCGGCACCATGTGCGTCGGCCTGACGTTCTGACAGCGAGGGGACAGACCCTCGTTGCTCACGTCGATGACAAGCAGGGGACAGACCCCCGCGCATCGAGCCGCGTGTCGTTTGGAGCCGAAGGGTCTGTCCCCATATTGCTAACGCCGTAGAATTGAGGAGTAGGAGCATGCCGAGTTTCAACGATTTTCCCCACATCTTCACGCCGATCAGGATTCGCAACTTCGAGTTGAAGAACCGCCTGGTCTTCTCGCCGGTTGTCTCGGGCCACGCGGGCGTCGTCGACGGCCAGGTCACCGAGGCGCTCGTGCAGTTCCTGGGTGCGCAGGCCCGCAGTGGCGTCGGGATGGTGACCATCGGCGCCTCGCCGGTCGACCAGGGCCGCGCCCGGGACTTCTTCGGAAGCCTGTCGGTTTGCAAGGACGAGGACATCCCCGGCTTGCATCGCCTCGCCGAGGAGGTGCACCGCTACGGCGCGGCCATCTCGTGCGAGATCTTGCATGCCGGACGCATCGCCCAGCCCAACGCCCTTGCCGGTCGCAAGGCCTGGGTGCCGTGGCTCACGCCCGACATGGATCCTGACCTCTTCGAGGAGGTCACCGAGGAGCAGATGGACGAGGTCATCGACCTGTTCTGCAAGGCGGCCGTGCGTCTGCGCGATGCCGGCTTCGACATGGTGCTCATCCACGGGGCGCACGGCAATTTCGTGAGCGCCTTCTTCTCGCCGCTCACCAACCAGCGCACCGACGAGTATGGCGGCTCCTTCGAGAACCGCATGCACTTTCCGCTCAAGCTCGTAAAGGCCGTGCGCGAGGCCGTCGGCGATCAGATGGCCATCGACTTTCGCATCAGCCAGAACGAATATGTCGAAGGTGGCACTTCGCTCGAGGAGGTCATCGCTTTTCTCAAGGCCGCCGAACCCTATATCGACGATGCGAACCTCTCGGGCGGCTGGATCTTCGACCCGGTCTACGTCAAGTACATGATGCCTGGCTACCCGCAGGAGCTCTGCCTCAACATTCCGCGCACCGCCATCGTGCACGATCAGCTCGACATTCCCGTCACTTGCGTCGGTAACATTCCCGACGTCCAGACGGCCGAGCGGATTCTGGCCGAGGGCAAGGCCGACATCGTCGCCTTCGCGCGCAACATCCTCGCCGACATGGACCTCGTCAACAAGGCGTATCGCGGCGAGGAGGACACCATCCGCCCCTGCCTACGCTGCATCGAATGCGCGTCGCGTCCCGCCGTGGGTGGCGGCGTGCGTTGCTCGGTCAATCCGCAGCTTGGCCGCGAGCTCTACTACCGCGAGATTCCCGAGGCGCGTGTCAGAAAGAAGGTCGTCGTCATCGGCGGCGGTCCGGCCGGCATGATGGCGGCGCAGACGGCCGTGAAGCGCGGCCACGACGTCGTGCTCTTCGAGCGTGACGAGGAGCTGGGCGGTCGCCTCAAGGAGGCGTCGGTGCTCTTCTGCAAGGAGCCCTACCATAAGCGCTACCTTGCCTGGGACCGGCGCGCGACGCTCGAATGCGGTGCCGACATCCGCCTTGGCGTCGAGGCCACGCCCGAACTCGTCATGGCCGAGAATCCCGACGAGGTCATCGTCGCCATCGGTGGCGAGCATATTTGCCCGCCCATACCCGGCGCCAACGGCGACAACGTCATCTCGGTGACGGATGCCGACCTGGGCACCAAGCCCGTCGGCAAGCGCGTCGTGATCGTGGGCGGCGGTTTCTCGGCGCTCGAGTGCGGCATCCAGCTCGCCTACGAGGGCCACGAGGTCACCGCCATCGATGCGCTGCCGGAAGACAAACTGTGGCGCGAGGTCATGAACGAGCTGCGCAGCGGCCTCATCGAACTGCGCGACCGCTACGGCGTGCGCCTCGTCGATGAGGCGCGGGTCAAGGAGATTCGCGCGGACAGCGTCGTCTACGCACGCGGCGGCGAGGAGTTCGAGGTTCCGGCCGACACGGTGGTCATGGCATGCGGCCTGCGTCCGAACAAGGAGCTCGTGCAGCAGTTCGTGGAGATGATGCCGCAGGTCATGGTCGTGGGTGACGCGCGTCAGACGGGCAACATCTTCTCGGCGAACATGAGCGCCTTCGATGCCGCCGTCGAACTCTAGAACCCGCCGGTGACAATAAGGGGACAGACCCCCGAACACCTCTGTCATTTCGAGCGAAGCGAATGAAGTGAGCGCAGTCGAGAAATCTCGTTCCAGGCGCTTCGCGCCTTTTGGCCGAAATGCCCAGAGTGCCCAGAGGGTCTGTCCCCCAGTTATCACCCCGCGAGCACCGGGGGTCTGTCCCCCGGCTGTCACTACGAGCCCCGCCGGTGTCGCATGCCCGATATTCCCACCGCGTATTCGCGCTCTTCAAAATCGCAATTTCACCTTTTCCATCCCGCTTGGATACCATCTTTTGTGGGAAAAGGATGTTTGCCAGCCAGAGTTACTCCGACCCCTCCCTCTTGGGTTTGCCTCCGTTTCCCTCTTCGTCCGGGCGCCTCCCCCCCTGATTTGGGCGCCCGGACTCAACCATCACCCCGCCGCAGCGCCTCCTCTCGTTCCTTCCGGGACGCTTGCGCTCGTACCGCGCCTTATGCCAGTCCAGAATGAAATACCCTTTGAAATGGCATTTTCTATATGCCCGGCATTCCTCCTATACTCGCGGTGTTGGTCACGCATATAACGGAGGAGAGAATTATGCTTACTGTCGAGTCTCACGAGTATGATGCCGCCACGGGCATCGACACCTACGTTTTCAATCCGGGCAACATGAAGGCCAAGGTCAAGGTTATCCAGGAGGACGGCGACCCCGAGGTTCTTCTCGGCGTCGACGGCATGGCCGTTCAGCAGGACGTCGTGGGCGAGCCCACGTGGACCGTCTGCGCCAACAAGGAAATCGTCAACATCGCCCTCGAGGAGTGGGAGAAGCGCAAGGCCGCCGAGAAGTAGGCCCCGTTTCAGCGCATCTCGAGGAAGGGCACGCCATCTGGCGTGCCCTTCTCACGTTTCCACGGCCTTTCTCCTGTTGCAGCCCTATGCGAGCGGATCGAACTCCTGCACGATTCCCGTCGCCTCGTCGAGGCGTCCCATCTTGCCGCGATGCATGTTGTTGGCGTACGACGCGCCGCAATCGGGACAATGACTCACACCGGGTCGTATGGGCTCGCCACATACCGAGCAGGTGAGCTCCATACGCGTCGAGAGCATTCCGCACTTGTTGCATCGGCTGCATTGGTAACAGGGCATGGGTTCCTCCGCCTCGTCTACTCGGAACGGTTTTCCTCGATGATCTCGATTGCCTCGGGAACGAGCGGGTTGTGGCAGTTCTTCAGGAAGAAGGCCGCAACCGGGAACGTCGCGTCATTATCGGATATGGGAACCTGCTGGCAGAACGGCAGGATGCCGATGCCAACGCGCTTGATGAAGTTTTCGCCGAGGATGAGGACCTCGTCGGTGAGGCTTGCGGCCGTGGTGATGAGGTCGGTGAGGCGCATGGAGTAGTGACGCCTGATCTTCGGGGTGAACCCGTGCGCGTTGCAGCACTTCTCGATGAAGCGCCACGCCTCGGATATGTGCGAGCCCTCTATCTTGATGAGCGTTTCGTCGCGCAGGTCGTCGACGGAAATCGTCTCCTGTCCGGCGAGCCTGTGCTCCTTGCTCACCACGGCGACCCACCGAAGCGACCCGATGGTGACGGAATCGAGTACCTCGTCAAGGTTATCGTATTCGTAGGCGTAATCGAACACGATGTCGACGTCGCCTTCCAGGAGCAGTTCGGAGGGGAGCCGGTGCTTTGCCGGGCGCACTTCGAGGAAGTTGCGCCCGTGGTTCTCGCTCATCGCCACGAGCATGTTGCTGAGCGTCTGCGAGACGAGCTCCTCGTCGACGAACCCGCCAACCCTCAGCTGCGGCGGCGGGGCGCTGCGCAGGGCCTTGACCACGGCATAGAAGTCCTTCTGGCTCTCTATGATCTTGTACGCGTGTGGGAGCAGTTCGGTGCCGGCTCTCGTGAGGCGCAGCATGCTTCCCGACCTGTCGAAGAGCTCGATGCGAAGCTCGCGTTCGAACGAGCTGATGTGCTTGCTCAAAGTGGGCTGTGACATGTTGAGCAGGCGGGCCGTCTCCGTGAAATTCAACCGCTTCGCCAGCTCAGCAAACTCCTGAAGAATGCCAGTATCCATGCTTCCCCCTTAGTGGCAGTGATCCGACGTGTCATTTGCTTGCGCTATTCAA
Source organism: uncultured Coriobacteriia bacterium (assembly GCA_948466335.1). Lineage (GTDB taxonomy): Bacteria > Actinomycetota > Coriobacteriia > Coriobacteriales > QAMH01 > QAMH01. The sequence goes on from CAOKAE010000001.1 coordinate 240,809, forward strand.
TTGCGATTCGGCGCGAATTCATGCCCCGAATTGCCCAGACAGAATCTCGAGGCATACGAAAGATGATAGGACAGAATGAACCTATAAACGAAATAGCAAAAGGGCATATACGCGATTCGAAATAATCTACACCATGAATCATTCCTTGCAGTTTTTGGCATACCTCGTTTCGGTCTATCGAAACATCGCATTTTTAGTATGCAGCGTCACGTTGATATACATAGCTCGGTGGTTTGGATTGAGGAGAAAGGAATAGCGACCGAGGGTCCTATTCATTACTTAGGGAGAGGTGACTTATGACGGCTGCAACTGCTAATAAGGTCAATCAGCATATTGGCAAGCTGATGATTCCCATCATGGCAATCTATGCACTCGGCGCGTCGCAAGGTGGTATCAACGCGGGTATCGCAACGATGGGCGCCGCGTTTCCGGAGGCTGGCGCGAACATCGCGTACGTCGTTTCCATCGTTGCTCTTGGCATGATTCCCGCAGGTGCGCTGACGGGCATCGTCTCGGGCAGGTACATCAAGTACCGCACGTCCGTGCTCGTCGCGATCGTCCTGTATCTGGTTTCGGGCCTCCTGCCCGTCTTCGTGGGCGAATCCATGGGCTTCACGGGCCTGCTCGTGTCGCGCTTCATCTTCGGCGTGGCGGTTGGCTGGTGCTACCCGCTGGCCCAGGCCCTCGTCTTCAAGAGCGTCGATGACGAGCACCAGCGCGCCAAGTGGCTTGGCATTGGCTGGGCGTTCGTGAACATCGGCTCGGCTCTCATGGAGTTCTTCGGCGGTTACCTGGCGCTCGTCGGATGGCAGATGTGCTTCTGGGTCTACGCCATCGGCATCATTCCGTTCATCTTCGTGCTCGTCTTCCTGAAGGAGCCCGAGACCGACGCCCAGCAGGCTGCCGAGCGCGCCGCCGCTCATGGCACCACGGCGGGCAAGGCCCACATTCCGCCGCTGGCCTTCGTCTACATGATCATGCTGACGCTCACGACCGGCTTCGCGATGCCGACGATCCTGTACTGCTCCTTCATCGTTCCTGACTCCGCCGTCGCGGGCATCACGCTGTCCGTCATGACGATTGTCGGCGCGGTGTCCGGCTTCACGCTCGGTCCCGTCTACAAGGCCATCGGCAAGTGGACGCTTCCGGTTTCGGTCCTCGTGCTCGGCATTCTCTACTGCGTCGCCGCCGTGTTCTCGGCGGACTTCCAGATGATTCCCTATCTCATCGGCTTCCTCGTCGGTCACTGGGGCTTCGCCATCGTCATTCCCGCCACGGCGGACATGATCACCAACCTCACCCCGATTGGCGCCGCGACGCGCGCCATGGGCTGGAACACCGCGTTCCATCAGCTCGGCTGCTTCATCGGCACCCCGGTTGGCGTCTTCGTCCTCGGGCTTGTGGGTAGCCAGAACCCCGTCGATTGCGTCCTGCCCTGCTCGATCGCGATTGTCGTGCTCGGCGTCATCTACCTCGTCATCGCCGCCTTCACCAAGATGGACAAGTATGGCGAGAACTACGAGATCGAGGCCGAGGCAAAGGCGAACACCGAGGTCTAGGACCTTCTCGACATCGTGGAAGGAGCGCGCGTACCTACGCCGTTCCAATCCCGTGAAAACATGGGGACAGACCCCCGGGCCTCTGGGCCCGGGGGTCTTCGTTTGCAGCGCGAGGGTTCAGCGCGAGGGTCTGTCCCCGCATTGCCGCCTGGGCCTCGATTGGCTCGAGGGTCTGTCCCCCTCCTGATGAGGGTCTGTCCCCCAATTGCCATCGGGGAGCAACGCGAGGGTCTGTCCCCCGACCTTCGCGGCAAATTCCATCGCGGCATGGCGACGATGCAGCGCGTGAATGAACCCCACGTAAATCATCATTTTTAATATGCGAACCCCCCTTCATATACTCCACCTGTTTGACAGTTGGATCTGCCCGAGTTCGCATGTCCGCGCGCCGACAAACCACCACCCTCCGCACGCACGTGTCGAGGAAAACGCGCAGACATGGCCAGCCAGGCACCGGCGCGCCGTTACGCGGCACGCTGGGAACCGGCATGTCCACGATGTCGATTGATGTCAGTTCGCGTGAAGCGAGAGAGGAGTGACGATGTCGGAAAACTACTACGAGAGCCACAAGGGCGAATGGCAGTGGCAAGACGGCGATTACACCGTCACGCGTACCACGACGTGGTCGGGCCCTGGTTGCCATGACGGCTGCGGCGTCCTGTACTACACCGACAAGGACGGGAAGCTCGTGAAGGTCGAGGGCGATCCCGATAATCCCTTCAACCAGGGCACGCTGTGCATGCGTTGCCTCGAGATGCCCGAGTACGTCAACAACCCCACGCGCCTCGGCCATCCGATGAAGCGCGTTGGCGAGCGTGGTGAGAACAAGTGGGAGGAGATCAGCTGGGACGAGGCCCTCGATATCATCGAGGAGAAGGTTCGTGCCATCTGGAAAGACTACGGCCCCGAGGCCATCGTCGCCCACGTCGGCACCGGTCGTAACAACAACGATCATATCCCGTACATGACCTATTCGGCGTTTGGCTCGCCCAACTTCTCCATGGGCTACCTCGCCGGCGATTCCTGCTTCTGCCCGCGTTCCGCCTCCATGGCGTCCATGAACGGCGACTTCTTCATCGCCGACATGTCGCAGCAGTTCGAGAAGCGCTACGACGAGGAGAACACCGAGTGGCGTTGCCCCGAGGTCATCGTGAACTGGGGCTGCAACGCCGTCGTCTCGAATTCGGACAACTTCTTCGGTCACTGGATCGTCGACTGCATGCAACGCGGCGCCAAGATGATCACCGTCGATCCTGCCCTCACGTGGCTCGCGGCGCGCTCCGAGGTCTGGCTGCGCGTGCGCCCCGGCACCGACGCCGCCCTGGCCATGGCGATGATTCACGTCATCGCGGAGGAAGACCTCTACGACCACGACTTCGTCGAGAAGTGGTGCTACGGCTTCGACGAGCTCGTCGAACGCTGCCAGGAGTGGACGCCCGAGAAGGCCGCCGAGGTCTGCTGGGTCGAGCCCGAGAAGATCGTTGCGGCCGCCCGCCTGTACGCGCAGGCCAAGCCCGCCACCATCCAGTGGGGCCTCAAGGTCGACCAGACCACCAACGCCACTGCGACGGCCAACGCCATCAACGCCCTGTGGTCCATCACGGGCAACGTCGACGTCCCCGGCGGCAACATCATCATCCGCAACGCCTACCAGCAGAACCTGTCCTACGGCTACAGCTACCGTGAGCTCACCCCGGAGGTCCAGGCCAAGCGCCTTGGCTCCGAGTTCCCGCTCATGAGCCGCGCCGGTTACAGCTCCTCGGCCCATGCGGACTCCGTCCTGAAGACGATCGAGACCGCCGATCCGTACCCCATCCGCATGGTGTGGATGACCTCCACCAACCCCATCGCGAACATGGGCGCCGACGCTCCGCGTCTGTACCGCGCCCTGCGCAGCGTCGACTTCGTCGTCGTGAACGACCTGTTCATGACCCCGACCGCCGTCGCGTTCGCCGACCTCGTCCTGCCCGCGGCCATGAGTCCCGAGCGCAACTCCCAGCGTTGCTGGTGGGTGCCTCATCGCACCATGGTCAAGGTCACGCAGCACGAGGAGTGCGTGGGCGATGACGAGCTCGCGCTCATGGTCGGCAAGCGCCTACATCCCGAGAACTTCCCCTGGGAGGACGGCGTCGAGTGGATCGACCACATCCTGCAGTACGAGACCGACGACAAGCTCCCGTACAAGACGCTCGAAGAGGGCAAGAAGCAGGTCTGGTCCTATCCGGACTTCGAGTACCGCAAGTACGAGAAGGGCCTGCTGCGCTTCGATGGCGGCCCCGGCTTCAACACCCCGACCGGCCGCATCGAGCTCTACAACACGAACATGATGCTGTGGGGCTATGACGCGTTGCCCGAGTTCAAGGAGCCGAGCTGCTCGCCCTACGAGTCCCCCGAGCTCTACGAGAAGTACCCGTTCGTGCTCACGACCGGCGCCCGCTCCTACGAGTTCTTCCACTCCGAGCATCGCCAGGCCGGTACGACGTCGCGTGAGATGCATCCGAACCCCATGTTCGAGATGAATCCCGCCGCCGCCGAGAACCTGGGCCTGGAGGAAGGCGACTGGTGCTGGATCGAGAACCAGCGCGGCCGCTGCCGTCAGAAGCTGCGCTTCAACCCGTCGCTTGATGACCGCGTCGTGCGCGCCGAGCACGGCTGGTGGTTCCCCGAGACCGAGGGCGCCGAGCCCAACCTGTTTGGCGTGTTCGACTCCAACATCAACAACCTCACGCCGCAGTGCGAGAACGGTGACACGGGCTTTGGCGCGCCCTATGCGAACCAGCTGTGCAAGATCTACAAGTGCACCGAGGAAAACAGCAAGGTCATGCCGAGCTACCACGTGACCATGGAGGATGGCTACTCCAAGGACATCGACGAGGCAAACGGCGACGTGAAGGTGGGTAAAACATATGAGCGCTAACGCATTGATGATCGACTACGAGTTCTGCACCGGCTGCCACGCCTGCGAGGTCGCCTGCAAGAAGCACCTCGAGGTGGGCGAGGGCCAGTACGGCATCCACGTCCTGCAGGACGGGCCGCGCGAGCTTCCCGACGGGCGCTGGGAGTACAACTTCCTGCCCATGCCCACGTCGCTGTGCGACATGTGCGCCGGAAGGATCGCCGAGGGCAAGGACGCCGCCTGCGTGCACCACTGCCCGGCCCACTGCATGCACTACGGGCCTGCCGAGGAGATGGCCGCGCTGGCCGCCGAGAAGACGAAGAGCGCGGTGTTCGTCCCCGTCGCCTAGCGCGACTGGCAGTCGGGGGACAGACCCCCGACTGCCACCCCCCCCCTACTGCCGGCATGGCAATAGGGGGGCAGACCCTCGATTCGCGATTCGAAATCGGGGGACAGACCCTCAAGGCCGACTATCAAAACGATTGAGAGGTTGAGTCTTTCATGACAAGCAAATACTACGAAGAGCATAAGGACGACGTCACGTGGCAAGACGGCGACTACACCGTGACCCGCACCACCACCTGGTCGGGCCCTGGTTGCCATGACGGCTGCGGCGTCCTCTACTACACCGACAAGGACGGAAAGCTCGCGAAGGTCGAGGGCGATCCGTACAACCCGTTCAACGGCGGCACGCTGTGCATGCGCTGCCTCGAGATGCCCGAGTTCGTCAACCATCCCCAGCGCGTGACCTCCCCCCTCAAGCGCGTGGGCGAGCGTGGCGAGAACAAGTGGGAGGAGATCTCCTACGACGAGGCCTACGACATCGTCGAGGAGAAGGTCCGCGAGATCTGGCGTGACTACGCCCCCGAGTCCATCTCCTGCATGATGGGCACCGGCCGCAACGCCTGCTGGCAGGTTCCCTACCTCTGCTACTCCGCGTTCGGATCCCCCAACTTCTGCCTCGGCTTCCTCTCCGGCGAGTCGTGCTTCCAGCCCCGTTCCGCTGCGATGGCCTCGATGAACGGCGACTTCCTGATCGCCGACATGTCGCAGCAGTTCGAGCAGCGCTATGACGAGGAGAACACCGAGTGGCGCACCCCCGAGGTCATCGTGATCTGGGGTAACAACCCCGTCCGCTCGAACTCCGATAACTTCTACGGTGGCTGGGTCGTCGACTGCATGCAGCGCGGCTCCAAGCTCATCACCATCGACCCGTCCCTCACCTGGCTCGCATCGCGCTCCGAGTACTGGCTGCGCCTGCGTCCCGGCACCGACGGCGCGCTGGCCCTCGGCATGCTCCACGTGATCATCGAGGAGGACCTCTACGATCACGAGTTCGTCGAGAAGTGGACCTACGGCTTCGACGAGCTGCGCGAGCGTTGCAAGGACTGGACGCCCGAGAAGGTCTCCGAGATCTGCTGGATTCCCGCGGAGGACATCGTCGCGGCCGCGCGCATGTACGCCCAGGCCAAGCCCGCCACCATTCAGTGGGGCCTTCCCATCGACCAGGCCGTTTGGGGCATTCCGTCCGCCATGGCCATCAACGCCCTGTGGACCATCACGGGCAATGTCGACATCCCCGGCGGCAACATCATCATCCGCAACGCGTTCGACCAGAACGTGTCCTACAACTACGGCTTCAACAACCTCGCCCCCGAGGTGCAGGCCAAGCGCATCGGCGCCGAGTATCCCCTCATGGCCAAGGCCGGCTTCAGCTCCACGGCCCATTCCGACTCCATCCTGAAGGCCATCGAGACCGGCGACCCGTATCCCATCAGGATGCTCTGGCTGCAGTCGACCAACCCCATCGCCAACATGGGTTCTGACGCCCCGCGCATCTACCGCGCGGTCAAGTCCCTCGACTTCGTGGTCGTCGTCGACATGTACATGACGCCCACGGCGGTCGCCTTCGCCGACCTGTTCCTCCCGTGTGCCATGAGCTGCGAGCGTGACAGCCAGCGCGTGTGGTGGGTCCCGCTGCGCGGCATGAAGAAGGTCACGCAGTGCGGCAACGTCAAGTCCGACGAGGACATCATCATCGACCTGGGCAAGCGCCTGCATCCCGAGAACTTCCCGTTCGACAACGAGATCGAGTGGGCCGATAACATCCTCAAGAACGAGACCCCTGCCTACGGCGGAGATTTCGACCAGCTCGTCAACAAGGACGTGTGGAAGTACCCCGAATTCCACTACCGCAAGTACGAGATCGGCGAGGGTCGCTACGACGGCCAGGTGGGCTTCAACACCCCGACCGGTCGCGTCGAGCTCTACAACACGACCATGATGCTGTGGGGCTACGATCCGCTGCCCGATTGGGAAGAGCCGACGAGCTCGCCGTACCGTACGCCGGAGCTCTTCGAGAAGTACCCGTTCGTGCTCACCACGGGCGCCCGCTCCTTCGAGTTCTTCCACTCCGAGAACCGTCAGCCCAACACCACCTCGCGTGAGCTGCATCCCATGCCCAAGTTCGAGATGAGCAAGAATGCGGCCGAGAAGCTCGGTCTGGAAGACGGCGAGTGGTGCTGGCTCGAGAACCAGCATGGCCGCTGCCGCCAGATCCTGCGCATCAACCCGTCGCTCGATGACCGCGTCGTGCGCGCCGAGCACGGCTGGTGGTTCCCCGAGACCGAGGGCGCAGAGCCCAACCTGTTCGGAACGTTCGACTCGAACATCAACAACCTGATCCCGCAGTGCGACAACGGCGTCACCGGCTACGGTGCTCCCTACAAGAACCAGCTCTGCAAGGTCTACAAGTGCACCGAGGAGAACAGCAAGGTCATGCCCGGTTATCACGTGACGAGGGAAGACGGCTACTCCAAGGACATCGACGAGTCCAACGGCGACGTGAAGGTGGGGATGAGCTATGAGCGCTAATGCATTGATGATCGACTACGAGTTCTGCACCGGCTGCCACGCCTGCGAGGTCGCCTGCAAGAAGCACCTCGAGGTGGGCGAGGGCCAGTACGGCATCCACGTCCTGCAGGACGGGCCGCGCGAGCTTCCCGACGGGCGCTGGGAGTACAACTTCCTGCCCATGCCCACGTCGCTGTGCGACATGTGCGCCGGAAGGATCGCCGAGGGCAAGGACGCCGCCTGCGTGCACCACTGCCCGGCCCACTGCATGCACTACGGGCCTGCCGAGGAGATGGCCGCGCTGGCCGCCGAGAAGACGAAGAGCGCGGTGTTCGTCCCGGTGGCCTAGAACCGGAATCGGGGGACAGACCCCTTCGCATCCCCGCCGGTGACAAAGAGGGGACAGACCCTCGGCTGTCGACGAGGCAATAGGGGGACGCAATAGGGGGACAGACCCTTCCCTCGTGAAACGGGGTCGTCTTGCCTGACGTTGGCGGGACGGCCCCGTCCCTTATCCAGACACACGTGAACGACCGTTTGACGAAAGGCGGATTATGAGCACGAACACGGAGTCGGCGCGCAAGGCCGGTCCCTATCAGAACGTCTTTGTCGTCGCGATCGTGCTGTTCCTGGTGGCCACGGCGGTCACCATCATGCAGTATAAGATCCCGACGATCATGGTCCCCATCATGGAGCAGTTCGCCATTGACGCGAACACCGCCGCATGGACCATGTCCATCTTCACCTTCACGGGCATTGTCCTCGCGCTACCCGTGGGTATGCTTTCCCGAAAGTTCGGCCCCAAGAACCTGATCATCGCGGCACTCATACTGGACATCATCGCCAGCGTGGCGGGTGCGTTCGTGAGCGACATCGCGTTGCTGCTGGTGACGCGTGCGCTCGAGGGCGCTGCCCTGGTCTGCGTCATCGCCTGCGGCCCGGTCGTGTTGCAGCAGACGGTCGACCCGGCGCGCATGGGCATTGCCACGGGCATCTGGATGCTCGGCGGCATGCTGGGTGCCACCTTCGGGGGCATCTTCACGCCGCTTCTGTACTACAACACGGGGTTTGCCGGCCTCTGGATTGGCTACGCCATCTTCACCGCCATCGCGCTGATTGCCTTCGTGCTGGTCATCAAGATGCCGCCCGTCGATACGAGCGTGGCCGAGCAGGAGGCACTCGCCAATGCGAACAAGACCTTCGGCGAGCGCTTCAGGACGGAGTACCGCGTCTTCTTCAAGCCGAACACCTGGTTGTTCTACCTGCCGCACGCTATCTTCCAGATCCTCCTGCTCGCAGTGCTCTCGTTTGCCCCCACGGCGCTGCAGCAGCAGGGCATGGACCCTGCGCTGTCCGGCTTGGTGAGCACCATCCCCATGCTGCTGGCCATCATCTCCTCGCTTGCCTTCGGCGCCATATCCGATGCGATGCATCGCTGCAAGCCGCTCGTGATTATCGGCATCGTCTCCATGGCTATCTGCACGCCCATCATGCTCAACGTCACGGGCCCCGTCTTCTGGGGCGCGCTCGTCGTCATGGGACTGCTGTCCATGGGCATGCCCACCGTCGTCATCGCGGCGTATCCGCAGGTGCTGGGTGATCCCAAGCTCATGACCGTGGGCATGGGTGTCTTGCTGCTCGTGCAGAGCATCGGCCAGTTCCTCGGCTCGCTCGTTCCGGGTATGCTGCTCGGTCCCGACATCTCCAATTGGTTTGTCTGCGGCACTGTGCTCTGTGCGCTCGGGCTCGTGGGCGGCCTTTCGGCCATCGTCTGCAAGTTCAAGTAAACCCGCAGGTGACAATAAGGGGACAGACCCCTCCGCATCACCGCTGGTGGCAATGAGGGGACAGACCCCTAAGAGCAAGGAAGGATCAAGGGGACAGACCCCGGTTGTCATCCGTGATGATCGGGGGACAGACCCCTGGGAACGAGAGGCAGACCCCCCTCGGGGCTATGCGCTTTTGAGTAACCAATGCGGCATGGCGATATCCCGAAGAAGAATGGCTCGCGACGCTACAGAATGGGGCCGCGATTCTCCCATTCGCCCATCGCGAAATCCCCTGCTCAGCAGATGCATGATAGGAATTTCTCGCATGCATCTCCGATTCCATATGATTGCCCCATTGTTGGTCGAAAGACTCAGAAAGGGAGGGAAAATGAAGAAGAACATTTTCGCTGTGGCGGCCGCCGTCGGCCTGACGCTCGCCTTGGGGGCAAGCCTGGTCGGTTGTGGTGGATCATCGGGTGGAGGCAGCACCGCGCCCGCTGGCAACGCACCCATCAAGGCGGATGCCAAGTGGGAAAAGGTCGCGACCGTTCCCAACACGGCAATCATCGAGGGCATGAACTTCCACGATGGCGAGCTGTGGTTCATCGACGTTGGAACGTCGCGCATCTTCAAGCTCGTCAACGGCGAGGTGCAGACCGTCTACGAGGATCCCGAGAAGAAGGCGATGCCCAACGGTGCCAAGTTCATCGATGACAACACGCTCCTCATCACCGATCGCGCGCTGGGCCTTTGCACCTATGACCTGACTACGGGTGCGTACACCGTGAAGGTGTCCGGCGTTGACGGCCAGAACTTCCTCGGCCTGAACGACATCGTGCTTGACGGTCAGGGTGGCGCCTACTTCACCGACCCCGGTCAGTCCGACTATCTGAATCCCGAGGGTAGCGTCTACTACGTGAACTACGGTGACGGCAGCTACAAGGTCGAGAAGTATGCGGGCAACTTTGCCTATCCCAACGGCATTACCATCTCCCCCGATGGCAAGTTCCTGTATGTTGCGGAGTTCAACACCAACTCCATCGTCCTCGTGCCCTCCAAGACCTACACGGACAAGAAGGACACTCCCTACGTGTTCGCTCGCCTGAACGGCGGCCACGGTCCTGACGGTGTCCTCACCGATGAGGCCGGCAACGTCTACGCTGCGCACCTTAACGCTGGCGAGATGGTCGCGGTTTCACCCAATGGCTTCGAGATCGGCGCCTGGAAGCTTCCCGAAGGTGCCACCGACCTCGTCAGCAACCTGTGCATCGGCCCGGACGGCTTCATGTACATGACCGAGTTTGGCAGCGGTACGATCTGGAAGATCCCCACCACCGCCAAGCCTAACCCGCTGGCATAGCTCGCGTATTTCATTGGGTACCGAGGGAGGGCGTCGCGCAAATACGGCGCCCTTCTTCGTTTGTCTACAAGCAAGGTAAATGCAATCAAACCCCTGTTCTCTGTTGTTCCGCCTTGGCCGTCTCATTGGTTTCGTTTCAACATGAGGCTGGCTCTGCCGGGAATCACCTACATACATCACAACCACATCATCGTCAGTATCGTAGCTCCCACATCTAACAAAAACGCCGAATGTTTGTGGTCGAATCGCCGAATTATTTCGGAGTGCAATCAGATATTTGCCTGGACGAATTTGGGATGAAACACGACAAGCAGAAATAGCATCATGCCACCATCTGACAATCGGGGGACAGACCCCTCCGCATCACCGCAGGTGACAATAAGGGGACAGACCCCCCCCATTCCATCCCCGCGCTCCGTTCACAAATTCTCTATTCATCACTCCGAATAATGCGTTACACTGTCCCCACGCTGTGATTTGCCCAAAAGCCGTCGTGCAGCGGCCCAGGGAACATCCATTGTTGCACCGGGTGCATCGAGGTGGCGCACGATGCATCGCCTCATTGCGAAGGAGCGTGCAACATGGGCACCATCAAGGCCGTCTGCACCAGCACCGTCAAGGGCATCCAGAAATCCGAACAGCAGCACATTGACCTCATTCCCGATTGGGGCATCGAAGACGACGCTCATGCCGGTCCCTGGCATCGCCAGGTGAGTCTGCTTGGCCATGAGCGCATCGAGGCATTCAAGGCCCTTGGCGCCGAGGTGGAGAACGGCTCTTTCGGCGAGAACATCATCGTTGAGGGCTTCGACCTCAAGAGCCTGCCCATCGGCACGCGTTTCAAGTGCGGTGATGCCATCCTCGAACTCACGCAGATTGGCAAGCAGTGTCACGCGCACTGCGCGATCTACCACAAGATGGGCGACTGCATCATGCCCCGTGAGGGCGTGTTCTGCCGGGTCGTCGAAGGTGGCCGCGTCCGCGCAGACGACGATTTCGAGATTGTCGCCTGACAACCGGGGGACAGACCCTTTTGCATTGGCAATGACAACCGGGGGACAGACCCTCGGTTGGTACTAGAATGCACTCATACCAACTTCGCGGAAAAGAGGAACGCCATGCGCGTACATAAGAATGTTTTCGAGCTCGTCGGCAACACGCCGCTCGTCGAACTGACGAATTACGAAGCCGCCCACAATCTCGATGCCCGCCTCATCGGCAAGGTGGAGTACTTCGAGCCGGCCGGCTCGATTAAGGACCGCATTGCCAAGGCGATGCTCGACGAAGCCGAGGCAAACGGGCTGCTCGATGCCGACACGGTCATCATCGAGCCCACGAGTGGCAATACGGGCATCGGCCTTGCCGCCATCGCCGCCGCGCGCGGCAATCGCGCCATCATCGTGATGCCCGACACCATGTCCGTGGAGCGTCGCAAGCTCATGCGTGCCTATGGGGCCGAGCTCGTGCTCACGCCTGGCGTCGAGGGCATGGCGGGCGCCATCGCCAAAGCCGAACAACTTGCCGAGGAGATCGAGAACTCGATCATCCCCTCGCAGTTCACGAATCCGGCTAACCCCGCGATTCACTATCGCACGACGGGTCCCGAGATCTGGCGTGACACGGATGGCGAGGTCGACATCTTCGTCGCTGGTGTCGGCACGGGTGGCACCATCAGCGGCACGGGGGCATATCTGAAGGAGCAGAATCCGCAGGTCCAGGTCGTGGCGGTGGAGCCGGCGGACTCGCCGGTGTTGTCCGAAGGGCGCTCGGGCGCCCATGGCATCCAGGGCATCGGCGCGGGTTTCATCCCCGAGATTCTCGACACGAGCGTGTACGACGAGGTCATCACCATCACGAATGACGAGGCCTTCGAGGCCGGCTGCGAACTGGCCGTGCGCGATGGACTGCTTGTCGGCATCTCGTCGGGCGCCGCGGTGGCCGCTGCCGCAAAGCTCGCTCGGCGTCCGGAGAACGCTGGCAAGAACATCGTCGTGATTCTGCCGGATACGGGCGAGCGCTACCTGAGCTCCGCCATGTTCGACTTCGCCGAATAATTGTCGTATGGCAAGAAGCGGATGTTTGCGGCGCGCGAAATGCGCCGTAATGGGCGTTTCTTGTCACTTGCGCACAGAAAACCGCTCGTTGTGGCACATCTGCGAGTCACAACTTGTCATTTCTTGTCATCGTGGCTGCCCCTGTGCGCCACAACTCATGATTCTCTGCCCGGATGGCCGCGTCTGACAATCAGGGGACAGACCCTCGTTCGGACTCTCGTTCGTCTTTCTGGCAACTGAGGGTCTGTCCCCCGGCTCACGATTCCGCCCCCCCGATTCCGCCGAGGGTCTGTCCCCCGATTCACCCCGATTCGCACCACGCTCTATAATGGCGCCCGGAAATTCCGAAGGGGGAGGGCTTCATGCGTCTGCGATACCGGTTGATGCAGCTGCTGCGCAGGCACTGGATGCTTGCCGCCGCCGCTCTCGTCGCGTTCGTGTCCATGCTCTTCGTCCCGCCCGACGAGGCGTACCTCGGCTACTTCGACTGGAAGACCATCGGTTGCCTGTTCTGCGTGCTGGCCGTCGCGAGCGCGCTGCGCAATGTCGGCGTCTTCGACTGGGCGGCCCGCGCCGCCATCACGCGTTTTGCAAGTCCGTGCACGCTGACGATGACCCTCGTGCTCGTCACGGCCGTGTTCTCCATGGCGTTCACCAATGACGTGGCGCTCGTCATCATGCTGCCGCTCTCGGTCGCGGCACTCGTCGAGTTCGGCCAGCCGCGCCTCGTGTCCGCCGTCTTCGCGCTGCAAGCGCTCGCGGCCAACCTCTGCGGCATGGTGACGCCGTTCGGAAATCCCCAGAACATCTATCTCTACTCCTACTATCACGTCGAGCTAGGCGAATTTCTCAGGACGATGGCCCTGCCGTTTGCCCTGTCCGTCGCGGGCATCGTCTTCGCGACCTGGTTCATGACGAGAAGGGGCGTCACCGAAAGCGATGATCCGGCGCTGCAGCCGCAACAAGCCATGCCGAGCGAGGGTGCTATGGCCCCCACGACCTCGGCTGCCATGCTCGACCGGCGACGGATCGCGGTCTACGTGCCGCTCTTCGTCTTGGCGTTGCTCGCGGTCTTTCGCGTGGTGCCCTTCGGCATCGCCGTCATCATCGTCATCGTGGTGCTTCTCATCCTCGATCGCGATGCGCTGCTCAAGGTCGACTACCCGCTGCTCGCCACCTTCCTCTGCTTCTTCGTCTTCGCGGGAAACATGGCGCGCATCCCGGCACTGGAAGAGCTGCTGATGCCGGTCATGAGCCAATGGGGCCTGCTCACCTCCGCGCTCACGAGCCAGGTGATCAGCAACGTGCCCGCTGCGGTGCTACTCTCGCACTTCACCGATGCATGGCAACCGCTGCTCATCGGCGTGAACATCGGGGGAGCGGGCACTTTCGTGGGATCGCTCGCGAGCCTCATCGCCATTCGTCACTTCGCCATCGCGCGCACGATGGTCCCGCGCTTGCGCGAGCCCGACGCGCCGAACACCGCATCGTTCCTGCGCCTCTTCGGCGTGGTGAACGGCGTGTTCTTCGTCGTACTGCTCGTCATCTGCCAGCTCGTGCTGGGATGAGAGCGAAAGCCTGCCCTGAGCGGATTTCTCATTGCGCGGCCGAAGCACCTATTGCATCATGCACATAGGAGAGAAGGGGTACTAGACATGAGCATCGGAAACGCCAACTGCCTGATTTGTGGTGCGCCCATCGTGTACGCCGATAAGGCGCACGAGGTGACTTGCGCGATTTGCGGCAAGACCGAGACGGGGCACTGCACCTGCGAAGACGGTCACTACGTTTGCAACAACTGCCATCGCGCCAAGGGCGTCGACTTCATCATGGAGACCTGCCGCGCGAGCGATGCGACCAACCCCATCGAGCTTGCCCAAGCCATCATGGGCGACAAGTCGATATACCCCAACGGCCCCGAGCATCACTCGCTCGTGGGTGCCGTGCTGCTCACCTGCTACAAGAACGCCGGTGGCGACATCGACCTGGACGCGGCCCTCGACGAGATGTGCGCGCGCAGCATGCATGTGCCGGGCGGGACCTGCGGCTTCTGGGGCTGCTGCGGTGCGGCCACGAGCGCTGGCCAGTACTACTCCATCATCTCGGGCTCCACGCCCATGACCCAGGACCCCTGGGGAGCGACGGCGCGCCTCACCTCGCGGGTCATCGGCAAGCTCGCCGACGTGGGCGGCCCGCGTTGCTGCAAGCGCACGGGCTTCACCGCCATCGAGGAGTCGGCGCGTTACACGGCCGAGACGACGGGCGTGACGATGGACCTTCCCGAGCGCACGACCTGCACCTTCATGGCCAACAACGCCGAGTGCCGTAAGCTCGACTGCCCGTACTTCCCGGTCAAGCGCTGACAATAAGGGGACAGACCCTCGTCATCGACCCTCGCCATCGGATCCCTGCCACTGACCTCTGCGTCGGCACGCGCCGCCCTACTTCATATGCCGATTACCGTCAACTATCCACCATTAGCAACAGTCTAATAGGTGCAAGTTTCATTTCACTATTTGCATTCATCTAATACGTGTTATAGTCGCGCACGCCGAATCACCATATCATGAGAGGAAGATCGCATGAAAACAGGCAAGAAGATTGGGGCGCTGGTAGCCGCACTCGCCATGAGTGTGTTGCTTGCAATCGCCCTCGTCGGCTGTGGCAATTCCAACAGCCAACAGAACAACGACTTCATGGAGAAGGGCGATGGCGAGCATCTGGTGTGCGCCGTGACCGGCAAGCTCATCAAAATCGCTCCGGCCATCCTCGCCGACCAGCTCGGTTATTTCGAGGAGGAGGGTTGTGACGTCGAATTCCAGACCGTCGCCCTGGCCGACGCCATGGCATCCATGTCGGTGAACAACCTCGACATCGACCTCTTCGGCATCGTTCCCGCGTGCTCCTACGTGTCCCAGGGCGTGCCCATCTACGTCTTTGGCGGGACCATCCTCAATGGCTCGGAGTTCATTTTTACCACGAGCTTCGATCGCGAACTCAAGACAGCCGAGGACTTCCGCGGCCTCAAGATCGCCTGCTCCCGTGAGGAGAGCGGCCAGATTTACCTGAAGGCGTACCTGCAGGACAACGGTCTCGAGCTGGGCAAGGACGTCGAGTTCGAGTACGTCGACAACGCCACTACCGCCCTCGAGGGTCTGCGCTCCGGTCAGTGTGACCTGTTCATCTGCAACAACGCGCAGGGCTACACCTACTCCACCACTATGGATGACATCAAGGTTCCCGCCGTTCCCGCCGACATCACGGGTGACTATCCCTGCTGCCGCCAGAACTGCTCCGAGGATGCCTATCACAACAAGTTCCAGTCGCTCGTCGATTTCGAGGTGGCCCTCATCCGCGGCTATGACTACTACCTGAACAACAAGGAGGACGTCATCCAGCGCATGGTCGACTACTCCGCCCAGCCGCGTGACTACGTTGAGGCGGCTCTCTACGGCACCGACGAGTATCGCAACATGATGGATCTCTCGCCCGATCCCCACACCAACGAGATCGTCGACTACTACAAGGCTATGCTCTCCATCGGCGAGATCGAAGGCGACCCCAACGCGATGGACCAGTACGCCACGAGCGAGGTCTACAAGCGCGCCCTGGATCGTCTGGTTGCCCAGTATCCCGATAACCAGACCTATCAGAAGCTCGCCGCCGACTTCGCCATCTACAACAGCTAGGGCATGCGCCCATAGCCGCCTAATCGGCATCGAGGACGGCCCTGTTTCGCACGGGGCCGTCCTTTACCGCATGCGAGTCATTCACGAAGACGGAGGTGACGATGAGCTCGCTTGACATGATCGACGTGTCCTATGCCTACCCCGACGAGGTGGACAAGTTCAAGACGCGCAAGCACCGCACGGTGACCGTCGATGACATTCCCGAGGAAGACCTCGTGCTCAAGCACCTGAACCTGC
The DNA here is from genome assembly GCA_948466335.1 of uncultured Coriobacteriia bacterium. Taxonomy (GTDB): domain Bacteria; phylum Actinomycetota; class Coriobacteriia; order Coriobacteriales; family QAMH01; genus QAMH01. The sequence goes on from CAOKAE010000001.1 coordinate 257,226, forward strand.
ACGTCGATGATGGCGAGTTCCTATGTCTGGTCGGTCATTCGGGATGCGGCAAGTCCACCACCTTGCGCATTCTCGCGGGACTGCAGCAGCCCTTGGGTGGCGAGGTCCGCATCGGCGATGAGCCCCTCGACGGCCCCGGCATGAATCGCTCGGTGGTCTTCCAGAACTACGCGATCTTCCCGTGGATGAAGGCGAAGAAGAACGTCGAGTTCGGCATTCGCCAGGCATCGCAGGAGCTCCATCGCGACCTCACGAAGGAACGCATTTCCGAGATTGCCGACGAGTATCTGGCCAAGGTCAACATGACCAAGGCGGCCGACCTGTATCCCTACCAGCTCTCCGGTGGCATGCAACAGCGCGTGGCCATCGCCCGCGCTCTGGCCATGGACACCGAGATCCTGCTCTTCGACGAGCCCTTCGGCGCGCTCGACATCAAGACGCGTCGCGAGCTGCAGGGGCTCATGGAGGGTCTGTGGATGAGCGACGAGTCGCGCAAGACGGCCATCTTCGTCACCCATGACGTCGAGGAGGCCCTGCTCTTGGCCGACCGCATCATCTTCATGAGCGGCGGTCGCTTCAACGATGAGTTCACGGTCGATGCCCCGCGCCCTCGCGATCCCGAGGTGTTCTTCGAGACCGATGTGTTCAGGGAACGCCGCGCCTATCTCATGGAACTGTTCTACGCGGCCGAGGAGACGAAGCTCGATCAGACCGACCGCGAGCGCATTTACGAAGAGGTGATGTAGATGCCGCGAAAGATCAAGACGCATCTGGTCATTTCCCACGTGCTGCTTATGGCCCTGCTGGGGATCATCTTCCTCATGCCCAACACGCGCACCAACGTGTCTCCCGTAACGGGCGAGATCATCGCCATCTGCTGCATCGAGTTCTTCTACTTGCTTGCCCTGTTTCTGGGGCATCGCAAGGACCCCATGCCGGAGGGTTCGTCCGACATCATCCTCATCGTGTGGTTGATATTCATTGCCTGGGAGCTCGTAGGGCCTAAACTGGGCATCGCCCACAACGTGCTCGTTCCTTCGCCCGAAAACGTCTTCAACGTCTTCGTCGAGCATGCCGACGAGCTGTTCATGAACGTCTTGTCCTCGCTTCAGTTGCTGCTCACGGGCTACATTCTGGGTACGATCCTTGGCGTCATCCTGGGCATCATCTGCGGATGGGTGCCGCGCTTGCGCGCGATCTTCTATCCCATCGCCAACGTTTTCGCGCCCATTCCGTCGGTTGTGTTCACTCCGTTTCTGGTCATCATCATGCCGACCTACCGCTGGGCGGCCATCATGGTCATCCTCATTGGCGTGTTCTGGCCGCAGTTCCTGTCCATGATCTTGCGTGTGGGTTCGTTGCCGCCGGCCATCGTCGACAACACCCGCGTGCTCATGGTCAACACGCCCACCATGATCATGAAGGTGATCATTCCCTACATCATCCCCGACCTGCTCAAGGGCCTGCGCGTGTCGCTTACCACGGGCTTCCTCATGTTGATGTACGCCGAGAGCTTCGGTGCCAAGTCGGGTATCGGGTACTGGATTTCGAATGCCAACGTGTTCGCGAACTACGCCAACATCTATGCGGGCATCATCACCTGCGGTATGACGGTCACGGTGCTCAACTACTTGTCGGGCTGGCTGCAGAAGCGCTTCACGACCTGGCGCTAGTCCAACGATGGCAATCGGGGGACAGACCCCTTCGTGTCGGCGATGGCGATCGGGGGACAGACCCTTTGGCCTCCGTTCGCGAGAGGAAGGGGACAGACCCTTGGCATCGTCGCCGGTGAAAAAAGGGGACAGACCCCTGGCTGTCATTTCGAGCGAAGCGAAGTCGAGAAATCTCAGGTTTATACTATCGGGACAATTTCGAAAGACGAGAGGATTACGATGAACAACGAGGTCAAGGAACTTATTGACAAGATATTCGACGAGGGGTCGCGTGGTGCCTCACAGCCGCGAGAGGTCATTATCAGGCTGCTCGAACTCGACAGCGCTTCCGAGGAGGTCACGTACCTCAAGCAGAAGGCGGCCGAACTCGCCCACATCGCCACAGGCAATAGCGCCTCCATCTCGGGTGCCATCGGCGTCGACCTGTGCAGTTGCGACATGAACTGCAAGTTCTGTTCGTTTGGCACCGAGTGGGGTCTCGTCGAGGAGGACATCATCTACTCCAAGGAAGAGATCATCGAGCTCGTGCGCGCCTACGTCGAGGCCGGCGTCACGACCATCACGCTGCGTTCCACCGAGTTCTACGACCTCAACGTCCTGTCCGAGTGGCTGGCTGACATCCGCGAGGCTGTTCCGGGCAGCTATCTCATCAACCTCAACGTGGGCGAGATGAGCCCCGCCATGGCCGAGGCGGCTTATCAGGCCGGTGCGACGAGCGCCTACCACGTCATTCGCATGCGCGAGGGCATCGACACGCCCTTCGATGTCGACCTGCGCTGGAAGACCGTCGATGCCATCAGCAACTCGCCGCTGCGCTGGCTCACCTGCGTCGAGCCGCTGGGCATTGAGCACACCAACGAGGAGATTGCCGATCGCATTCTGGAGAACCTCGCCCATCGCCCTTATGCCATGAGCGTCATGGCCCGCGTCAACGTGCCGGGCACGCCGTTCGAGGGCATGGAAGCCATCAGCGAGGAGCGCATGCTGCACCTGCTGGCCACGCTGCGCCTCGTCGTGGGCACGAAGGTGCGCAGCTGCGGCATGCACCCGGCAACCCCCGCGGCGCTCTATGCCGGTGGTAGCAACTTCACCGTCGAGCGCGGTGCCAACCCGCGTGATACGACCTTCAACGAGGACGTGTGGCGCGGCTTCACCGTGGAGGAGGCCAAGGCCCTCATCGAGGAGGCTGGCTTCGTCTGCCGTCCGGAGAATCCTGATCCGCGCTTCCCGGTCGATGGCAAGCAGTGGTGGAAGGTGGGCGACCCGGCTGACTACATCATGCCCGATCCCACCGAGAACGCCGGCGCCGGCTGCTGCTGTGGCCCCCGCAAGAAGAAGTAGCTGGTGACAAGAAGGGGACAGACCCCTGATGGGAGCCGCCGCCCAGGCTGCGGAAAACGCGCTGACAAAGCACCGTGGCCAATAACGCCGAATGCCGCAAGCTTGACTGCCCGTGCTTCCCGGTCAAGCGCTAATTCGCAAACATATTGCTTGACACCCCCGCCCTGCCAAGGGAAGATGCTATCCGTCTATGAGGCGAGAGGGAGGACGAGGCGATATGAAGATGAGGAAACTGCTGACGGTAGCCATCTCTGCAGTTATGGCGTTTTCGCTGTTCGCACTGATTGGCTGCGGTTCGAGCAACCCGGAACAGGTAATCAGGCAGGGCCTGAGCGAGGAGTTCGACAGCGTAAAGAATCTCAACGAAGATACGCTCGAGGAGCTTGTCGGAAACAGCCTCAACCAGTTCCAGCAATACGGCATCGACATGAAGGAGTTTCTCCGCTCCTACTTCGATGGCTTCGATTACAGCATCGGCGATATCACCGTCGACGGCGACACCGCAGAGGCCGAAGTCACCATGAAGATCAAGAGCTACAGCCAGTTCATGGAAGACTACGAAGCTGATGTCAACCAGTACGTTCTCGATCTCCAGAGCAATCCGAGCGCTCTGAGCTCCATGACGCAGGAAGACCTGCTGGCCCAACTTGGCCCCATCATGATGGAAACTCTCAAGGACGTTCCCGTCGTCGAGACCGCACCCGTCATCATCGAGTGCACCAAGAAGGGCAATACCTGGGAAGTGGCTGATTCGGCAGAGCAGGCAATCCAGAGCGCGATGCTGGAGAGCTAGGAGCCACCGCAGCTTTTCGCGATTGCCAAGCAGGGCCTCGCCGGTATCGTACCCGCGGGGCCCTTTTCGTTGGGTCATACGGACCCATCACACGGGGCATTTGTGGAGGACGAATGACTGCAACATGCGATAACGGTAGATGTGCGAGCGATAGGGCATGGCACCATGTTGTGTGTCCCGCCAACTGCTCGGATACGTGCTCTGCTCTCGTGCGCGTCGAAGATGGCCGCATCGTGGAAGCGCGTGGCGATGAAGCCAATCCCCATACGCGGGGATTTCTTTGCGGGAAGTTCAACGACTTCCTCAGACGCGCCCAGGGGCACGGCCGCATCAAAACGCCCCTTGTTCGCACGGCAGCCGGTTTCGAGCCCATCGGCTGGGATGGTGCCCTCGATATGATTGTCGAGCGGTGGCAGCGCGTCATTGCCGAATATGGCGCCGAAGCCATTCTGCCGTATTCGTATTCCAGCTCGATGGGCATTGCGAACCGCAATTACGGCGATGCGTTCTTCGCCGCCCTAGGTGCAAGTTCCCTGCGAAAGACCCTGTGTTACCCCGCGCGTAACGCCGGGCTTTCCCGCGTGCTGGGCGGCGAGCTTGCCACGGCGTTCACCGATGTCGAGAAAAGCGATTTGATCGGTCTCTGGGGAGCTGACGTAACCAACGCCCGAGCGCATCTGATACCCGTGCTGCAAGCTGCGCGTCGTCGCGGGGCGCAGGTATGGCTCATTGACGTGTACGAGAGCCCGGCGGCCCGACTGGCCAATCACACGCTGTGCGTGAAGCCCGGTACCGATGCCTACCTTGCCCTTGGCGTCATCGACATCCTGCTGCGAGAGGGGCTGCACGATGCCTACTTCTGCGCAGCGCGCGTGGAGGGGCTTGAGGCGCTGCGCGAAAGCGTGCTCGCACGTATTCCCGCGGAGCATGCGAGCGAGCTTTGCGGTGTCCCGATGCGTGATATGGAAGAGCTTGCCCATAACCTGGCGGCACATCGAAACGCTCTGCTTTACCTCGGATGCGGGTTCTCTCGCACGCAACATGGTGGCATGGCGAGCGCTTGCATCGCCGCTCTTGGCGCCGTCGCTGGCATCTATGCGCGAGAGGGTGGAGGTATTGCCGCGACCTCGCAGGCGGGCGCTGCCCTTCCGCTCGATCCCATCACGCGCCCCGATCTCGGGTGTGCCCCGCGTCGCATGATAAACGCGATAGACCTTGGCAGGGCCCTGCTCGAGGAGCATGACCCGCCCATTCAGTCCCTCTACGTGTACGGCACGAACCCGGCTGTGGTCACCCCCGACCAGACGCGCGTGCTCGAGGGGCTTGCTCGCGACGACCTGTTCGTGATTGTGCACGAGCAGGTGATGACCGACACCGCCCGAATGGCCGATCTCGTCCTTCCGGCAACGACGGCGTTCGAGCACGACGATGCGTACAAGGGCTCGACGTTTCCGACGATTCAGCTCGGCCGTGCTTGCATAGAGCCGTATGCGGAAGCTCGTTCCAACAACGATGTCTTTCGAGAGCTCGCACGTCGCATGGGGATGGACGAAGCACATCTCGAACGCTCGGATATCGAGCTTGTGGAGGAATCCATCGCCGCGTCGTCATACGGGTTTACCGAAGACGAGCTACATGACTTTTATGTGGGAAAGCCCGTGGTCATCGTAGGGGAGCGTTTCGCGAGGGAGCGCAGGCGCGATAGCTTTGCCACTCCTTCGGGCAAGGTGGACCTCACCTGCATTTGCACCCATGCCGATGAGCTCGGTACTCCCTGGTACGAGCAGCAACCGCGAACTCACGGTGAATTTGCGGTGGTCACCGTGCCTGGCAAGCACGTGAATTCGTCGGGCATCTACGAAGATGAGGGTTGCGAGCAGACGTTGCTCATGAACCGTGCGGACTTCGAGGAAAGGGAGCTGAAGGCTGGTCAAAGCGTGCGCCTTGCCAACGAATGGGGCGTGGTGACGTTCTCGGCGCAGCCCAGCGAGGCAGTGCCCGCCGGCGTGCTCGTCGTACCGGGGCTTATGCCCCTGACGGCAACGGAAGGCGGCTTTGGCATCAACGCCCTGTGCCCCAGCTATCCCACGGATCTGGCCGACGCTTCGACCTATTCCGACATCAGGGCCGACTTATCTCCCGAGAAATAGGGGACAGACCCCCGATCTCGGCGCAGGTGAGAAAGAGGGGACAGACCCCCCGAATTGCAGACCCTCCCCGAATTGCGGCTACTGGAAAGAGGGGACAGACCCTCGAGCGGCTTCTATGCGCTGCGGTTCACGATGAGGCGCTTGCGCAGCTGCGTGGAGATGACCTCGAGAATCACCGAAACCGCCAAGCACATGTAGGTGATGAGGCCCACCGCATGCATGCTGAAGTAGAAGTTCGCCGCGAGGAAGAGCTCGTAGCCGATGCCACCCGAGCCGCAGAGCGCGGCGATGACCACCGTGTTCACGAAATTATTCTCGAAGCGGATGAAGATCCACGAGAGGATGTCGTTTGCCTTTTCGGGAATGACGCAGTGGGTCACGATTTCCCACCAGCTCGCGCCCGTGGAGCGCAGGGCATCGAGCGAGCCTTGGTCAAGCTCCTCGAAGGACTCGGAGAATGCCTTCGCGAGAAACGCCACCGTATGAAACATCATGCCCACGATGCATGCCTCCGCCCCCAGGCTGATCGACACGACGAAGATGAGCACCCAGATGATGGTCGGAATGGCGCGGATGACCGAAAAGACCAGCTTGATGATGTTGCTCACGACCTTGTTCGAGAGGTTGCACGCAGCGGGCAAGGCAAGGAGCAACGCGAGAATCGAGCCGATGAGTGTCGTGAGGACGGCGAGCGAGATTGTGAGCACGAGGTCGTTGAATAGCTCGCCCATGGTCCAGTAGCCGTCCGTTCCCGGATGAAACACCATCACGCCAAAGTTGTTGAAGGCTCCCAAGGTGGCGTTGAGAAGGTTGACCTCGCCGTAGTCCATCTGGGCAAAGCCGTACACCGTCAACACGGCGAGTACTCCGAGGGTGCTCACGATGATGACCTTGGACTTCGTCCAGACTCGGGTGACGATTTTGCCATCGCCTGCCACGATACGCTTACGGGGCGCATCGTCGGCCTGAATGATGCGGCGGCGCACGTAGTTCGACACCGCCTCGCAGCCCATCGCCATGAGGGCGACGCACAGGATGACGAGGCCGGCTGTGTCGTAGCGGAAGGTGCGGTAGTAGAGCTCGAACACGAAACCGATACCCGAGCCCGTGAGCATGCCGACGAGCGTGGCATCTCGCGTATTCGTCTCGGTCATGTAGAGCAGCCAGCTGATGACCTGCGTCGAGGTGAGGGGCACGATTGCGTGGGTGATGATCTGCAGCTTCGTCGCGCCAACCGAATACAGGGCCTCGACGGAGCCTTGGGAAATCTCGTCCATGGTCTCGAGGAACATCCTGGTCAAGAAGCCGAAGCTCTTCATGAAGAGGACGAGGAAGCCGGTGAACTCGCTTTGGCCGAAGGAGAACGTGAGCATGAAGGCCCAGGCAACGTTGGGGATGTTGCGCGACACGGTTGCGACGCCGCGCACGAACAGACGGACGACGCCACCAAAGCCAACCGGCCTGCAGCCGATGAGTGCGACCACGTAAGCGAGTATGGCGGAAACTAAGGCAGCCGCCGCCGCGCCGAGGAAGGTCTTCCACAGGGCAAGTAAAATCTTCGGAAGTTTCTCGAAGGACGAGAGGGTGGGGGTGAAGTGCTGGAAGGTCCAGACGACGCTGCCCGGCAAGTCCATGAGCGTTTCGATGGGATTGAAGTCGCAGCGCAGGTCACTCAGAATCGCGATGATGGCAATCGCGATGGTTATCGCGCCTATCTTCAGCTCTCGTTTGAGGAAGTATCGCCGCATGTTTTCGCTGGGCAGATCAGGCATCGAGAAGATCCTCGTCTTCATAGACGCCGGCCAGGACATCGTTCGTGAAATCGCACGGCGTTCCCTTGCAGCACTCCTGCCCCTTGGCAATGCCGAAGATGAAGTCGGAATACTCGCGCGCGAACTCCACTTGGTGCAAACTGACGAGGCAGGCGATGCCGAGGTCATCGGTAGCCGTGCGCAGCAGGTCCATGACAGTGCGCGAGGTTTTGGGGTCGAGGCTTGCGATGGGCTCATCGGCGAGGATGAGCGCCGGCTCCTGCACGAGAGCGCGGGCGATGCCGACACGCTGCTTCTGGCCGCCGGATAGCTGGTCTGCTCGCACGTAGGCGAAGTCGGCCATGCCGACGCGCTCGAGCATGGAGAGGGCCTTCTCCTTGTCCTCCTTGCTAAAGATTCCCAGCGCGCCTGCTACCGCGTTCTTGTAGCCCAGACGACCTTGGAGCACGTTTTGGATCACCGAGCTGCGCAGCACGAGGTTGTAGTTCTGGAAGACCATGGACATGCGTCGGCGTTGCGTGCGCAGCCTCTTGCCGCGAAGCTTTGTCATCTCCACGCCATCAAACACGATTGAGCCGGAGCTGGGCTTGATGAGCCCGTTGATGCAGCGCAGGAGGGTGGACTTTCCCGCCCCGGAGCTGCCTATGACGGATACGAACTCGCCCTCGCCAAGCGCGAGCGAGATGTTGTCGAGGGCAAGGGTCTTGCCATCGTAGCTTTTGGAGAGGTTATCTATACGCAAAAGCGTTTCGTTGTCGCGCACGGCATCTTCCTTCGAATAAAAACGGGCGGCGCTCGTCAAAACGCCGCCCGTCATTTAAACATATCGAATGCCAGTTTACTTCTTGCCGATCAGCTCGCGGTAGTCGTCGTAGTACGAATCGTCGGCGACGACAAAACGAACCGTGCCGTTCTTGTTCTGCTTGTACTTGCTCTTGTGAGCGGGGTTGTCGGGGTCGACGAAGATGTCCTTGTTGGCGGCGACATCATCGGAGGTCATGTAATCGATGATCTGGTCGACGACCTCCTTGGGAAGGGCGCTCGTGTTGATGCAGAACGGGACCGCGGGCACCGGATAGGACTCGACGCAAACAAACTTGGTGCCTGCCCAGCTTGCGAGCTCGCCCTCAAGGCCCTCCTGGACCTCGTAGACGCAGCCGACCTCGCCATTGGTGCCGGAAACGACGTTGTAGGCGGCGCTCGCGCTCGTGTTGTCGCAGGAGGCGAGGTTGACGTTGCCACTCGCGACCTGATAGACGCTCAGCGGCTGGCTCGACGCCATGACGACCTTGTCGAAGAACTCGCCGGACTCGGCAAAGACGTCGATGTTGTCATAGTTGAGCTTCTGGGCAAAGATCGTGGCCGGGATGACGTAGCCGGAGGTGGAGCTCAGGGACACGAAAGAGTAGTTCTCGCCCTTCAGCTTGTCGTAGTCGAACGTGCCGTCGGCCTTCAGGTACTTGGACTGCTCACCATCGCGGCATATGATCTGCGAGTAATACGAGACGGGATTGAGCTTGCCTTCCTTGTCGGAAAGCACGAAGGCGACGTCAATCTCCGGGTTGCGCTCGTGAATCTCGACGTACTCGTCAGCGCCGAGCGACGCAATCTGGGCCTGGCCCGAAGAAAGGGCCTCGATGGTCATGTTGTAATCCGTGGTCGTCATGATTTCGCAGGGGATGCCGGTCGCCTCGGTGATGGCGGCGGCCATCGAGTCGCGCATGCCCTCGTAATCAGAGCCGGAATTGGAGGGCTCCCAGGCAAAGACGATCTTGTCGGGCTTCTTGGCGGAAGAATCCGAACCCGAGCTTCCGCATGCAGCGAGTCCGACGGTGAGTGCGCAGGCAAGGACGCCAGTGGCAAGAATCATGCAAAAGCGTCCGGCCTTTGACTTTACACTCTTGAACACGAGCTCACGCTCCTTTCGGTAGTCTCTGACACTCTACGAGATGCCAGCGCGCCCACTTCATGCGCTACATTGTAAGAACGCATATATTAGACACGATACTATAAGACGAACGCCATTATAGAATATAATCTTGTAATGTATAGTACGAAATCATTTTCCGCGTAAGCACAGAGCTTGCTGGCCTATGCTGGCAGGCAAAGCGAAGGGTCCGTCAATGTCGAAGAAGAAAGACTCCAAGAAGAATCAGAAAAGCTCCTGCTGCTGCGGGTCGGACAAGAGCTCGCAGGCGTATAGCTGCGAGGACGACCGCTATCGAGGCAAGCTCCAGAAGGTCGATATCGATTTTCTCTATCTTGATCTTTCGTGCTGCGATCGATGCCAGGGCGCCGACAAGCGCGTCGAGGAGGCTGTGGCTCGCTGTCGTGACGTGCTCCGAGCCTGTGGATACAACCTCGTCCTCAATTCCGTGCTGGTGGATAGTGCCACGAAGGCGAAGCGCTACCGTTTCGAAAGCTCGCCAACGGTGCGCGTGAACGGGGTCGACATTTGTCCGTCGGTCGAGGAGAACGATTGCGACTGCTGCAGCGACATGAGTGATGCCGCCGTTTCATGCCGCATCTTCCCGTACAACGGGACGTATTACGAGGTTCCGCCCACCGACATGCTCGTACGCGGCATCATGGAGGTCGTGCTGCAAAACCGCCGGCCGGCTGATCCGCCCATGCCCTACGCATTGCCCGAGAACCTGAAGAAGTTCTACGAGGGCGTCGAGAAGAAGGCGAAGAAGGGCTCTTGCTGCTGCGGCGAATCGGATAAGGCCGAGTCTCCGTGCTGCTGTGGCGAATCGGGCAAGAAACATAAGGGCAAGAAGTCGAAAAAGACGAAGAGTTCTAGCAGCTGTTGCTGTTAGAGGGTCTGCCCCCTTTTTCCCAAGAGCCGCTACAATAGGGCGCAACAATAAGCCATTTGAAAGGAATCCGGGGATGATCGAGCGCTACACGCTGCCCGAAATGGGACACATCTGGTCTCTCGAGAACAAGTTCGACGTCTGGAAGGAAATCGAGGTCCTTGCCTGCGAGGCCCAGGCCGAGCTCGGCCAATGCGGCATCACCGCCGACGAAGCCGCGTGGATTCGCGCCCATGCCGATTTCACCGTGGACGAGATCGACGAGATCGAGAAGGTCACGAATCATGACGTCATCGCCTTCACGACCGTCATGGCCGGCTACATTGACGCCGACATTCCCGAGGGCGACCCCAAGCCGAGCCGTTGGGTGCACTACGGCATGACGAGCTCCGACCTCGGCGACACGGCACTCAGCTACCAGGTCACGCAGGCCCTCGACATCATCATCGCCGACGTGAAGCGCCTGGGCGAGACCTGCAAGCGCCGCGCCTTCGAATTCGAGGACGCCATCTGCGTGGGCCGCACCCACGGCATCCACGCCGAGCCCATGACCTTCGGCATGAAGTTCGGCAGCTGGGCCTGGGCCCTCAAGCGTGCCGAGAACCGCCTGCTGCAGGCCCGCGAGGTCGCCGCCACCGGTGCCATCAGCGGCGCCGTGGGCACCTACTCCAACATCGACCCCTTCGTCGAGCAATTCGTCTGCGAGAAGCTCGGCCTCACGCCCGATCCTCTGTCCACGCAGGTCATCGCCCGCGATCGCCACGCGCAGGTCATGTCGGCGCTCGCCGTGACCGCCTCCACGCTCGAATCCATCGCCATGCAGGTGCGCCTGCTGCAACAGTCCGACGTCATCGAGGCCGAGGAGCCCTTCACCAAGGGCCAGAAGGGCTCGAGTGCCATGCCGCACAAGCGCAATCCCATCACCGCCGAGCGCGTCTGCGGCCTGTCTCGCGTGGTCAAGGCCAACGCGCAGGTCGCCTTCGACGACGTGGCGCTGTGGTACGAACGCGACATCTCCCATTCCGGCGCCGAGCGCGTCGTCCTGGCCGACAGCTTCATCGCGCTGGATTACATGTTCTCGAAGATGCAGTGGATGCTCGACGGCCTCAACGTCTATGTGAACAAGAGCCTGCACAACCTGTGGCGCACGCGCGGCCTCATCTTCAGCTCGAAGGTCATCCTCGCCCTCGTCGACACGGGCATGACGCGCGAGGATGCCTACGTCGTCGTGCAGCGCAACGCCATGAAGGTGTGGGACGACATCCAGCAGGCCATCGATGGCCCGACGTTCCGCGAGAACCTCGAGGCCGATCCCGAATGCCCGCTCACCGAGGCGCAGCTCGATGCCATCTTCGACCCCGAGAGTTTCCTCGGCCATAAGGCCGTCATCTTCGACAAGCTCAAGCAGCTCGAATTCTAGGAGCATTTCATGGAAAACCAGAAACAGGAAAACCCGCAGGTTGAGAATAGGGGGACAGACCCCGAGTTCCTCTACCGCACGCATGGCACCTGCTCGCGCGCCATCAAGTTCGATCTCGACGACGAGCAGAAGGTGCGCAACGTCGAGTTCATTGGCGGATGCAACGGCAACCTCAAGGGCATCGGTTCGCTCATCGAGGGCATGCCGGCGGATTGGGTCATCGAGCGTTGCGCGGGAACCCAGTGCGGCGGCAAGGCGACGTCCTGCCCCGACCAGCTTTCCCGCGCGCTCAACTGGGCCATCGAGCAGCGGCAGGCGTAGATGGGCCGCGACGGGTCACAGCTGTCACGTCGTGACTTCCTGCGTCTGGGCGGCGGCGCGCTCGCCTGCGCGACGGTGCTCGGCGCCCCCGCGGTGCTCACGGGCTGTTCGGGTGGCTCGGATAAGGGCACGCCCAGCACGCTCGAGGTGTCGACCAACGACGTCGTCACGCTCGACGCGTTTGCCGAGATCGAGGATCCCACCGGCTACTACGAGATAAAGGACCTCGCCCAGTATCCCAAGGGCACCATGCTCTTCGCGTCCGAGGACGTGACGGCGGCGGCGCTGCTCACGGGACAGACGGCATCGCCCCTGTCGACCTGCTCGCTCGTCAATCTCGAGGATGGCGCCATGACGCCGGCGCTCGAGCGTGCGGTCAACCATGACATGGGCTACAGCATCTTTGCCGTGCGTGCGTCCAAGGAACTGCTCGTCTGGGTCGAGAGCAACTACCTCACCTCGGATTGGATGGTGTACTGCGCCACGATCGCGAGCGGCAAGCTGACCGGTCAGCCCGTCAAGCTCGACGAGGGAAACGGCGAGTATGACACTCCCGAGATAGCCGCCATCGGCACGGCCGCGTATTGGATCGTCCAGCCCGCCGAAAACGGACCGCGCACGACGGAGAACTCGTACCTGCGCGTCGCCTCGGGCGGATCGCGTTCGTCGGACATGATCACCTCGGAGGGTCGCTTCAACGGAGGTCTCTCCGTGAGTGGCCAGGTGCTCACGGCGATGCCGAGGGCCAAGGCGTCTAGCGGCGTGTACTACGAGCTCACGGCAATCGCCTCCGGTTCGGGGTCGATCGTCGCGTCCCAGGTGATGCCGCATTCCTTTCGCCCGTCAAACGCCATCTACATGAACAACGCCTTCGCGTTCACGATTCCCGCTTCCTACGATTACGGCGGAGGCATCGCCAACGTCGGCACGTACTACCCCATAGCGGGCAACGCTTGGCTGCGCCTCGCGCGCCAGTCGCTCACGCCGCCGGGCATATGCAACGGTTGGCTGTTCGCCAAGTCGAGTTCGCGTACGGTCTTCATCGACACGCGGGAAGAGAAGTACTTCGTCGTCAATGCACCCGATGGCTGCACGGATTACGGTGATTACTCGGTATGCGTGGGGGAGGTCGCGCACGTCTGCAACTACGCGACCGTCAACAAGTACGAGGGAGCCGAGCGAACGACACAGGTCATGTTGCGCTCGATAACGCCCATCCCCGCCGGCACGGAGCCCGTCATTCCGGAACCCGAGCCGCAGCCGGGATCGGGGGAACCCACGGAACCCGGCACCGAGCCCACTACGACCCAACCCACCGAGCGATAGCCGCCGGTGACAATCGGGGGGCAGACCCCTAGCAATAGGGGGACAGACCCCCCCATGCATTCCCGCAGGTGCTAAAGAGGGGACAGACCCTCCGCTCTGTCATTTCGACCGGAGGGTCTGTCCCCATCTTCTCGGGGGTCTGTCCCCCGATTGTCACGGGGGGGGTGTTACACCGCCGCGAGCGCCTGGTCGATGTCGGCGATGATGTCTGCGGCGGCCTCGATGCCGCACGACAGACGAATCAGGTCGGGCGATATGCCCGCCGCCTCCAGCTCGACGTCGTTCATCTGCCGATGCGTGGCGTTGGCCGGATGCAGCACGCAGGTGCGCGCGTCCGCCACGTGCGTGGCGATTTGCGCCAGCTGCAAATGGGCCATGAACGCCTCGGCCGCCGCACGACCGCCCGCGACGCCAAAGCTCACCACGCCGCATGCGCCTTGCGGCAGGTACTTTTGCGCGCGCTCGTATTCCGCATCGTCCTCCAGACCGGGGTAGCGCACCCACGCCACCTTCGGATGTTGCGCCAGATGCCGTGCCACCGCGAGCCCGTTTTCCGCATGCTGCCTCATGCGCAGGTGCAGGCTCTCGAGTCCCAGGTTGATCAGGAACGCGTTTTGCGGCGATTGGATCGAGCCCAGGTCGCGCATGAGCTGCGCGGTCGCCTTCGTGATGAACGCGCCCTCGAGTCCGAAGCGCTCGGTGTACACCACGCCGTGGTAGCTCTCGTCGGGCTGCGTGAGTCCCGGAAACCTCTCGCCATGGGCTGTCCAGTCGAATCTGCCCGAATCCACGATGGCGCCGCCGACGCTGGCACCATGGCCATCCATGTACTTGGTGGTGGAGTGCGTCACGATGTCGGCACCCCATTCGATGGGCCGGCACAGCACCGGCGTGGGGAAGGTGTTGTCCACGATGAGCGGTACGCCGTGGGCATGGGCGGCCGCGGCGAAACGCTCGATGTCGAGCACCGTGAGCGCCGGGTTGGCGATGGTCTCGCCGAACACGCACTTGGTGTTGGGGCGAAAGGTCGCCTCGAGCTCGGCGTCGCTGCAGTTCGGGTCGATGAACGTGCACTCTATCCCCATGCGGCCCATGGTGTGCGCCAGCAGGTTGTAGGTGCCGCCGTAGATGGACGCCGACGACACCACGTGGTCACCCGCGCCGCAGATGTTGAACACCGCGAAGAAGTTCGCCGCCTGTCCGCTCGAGGTCAGCATGGCCGCCGTGCCACCCTCGAGCTCGGCGATCTTGGCCGCCACCGCATCGTTGGTGGGGTTTGCCAGACGCGTGTAGAAGTACCCCGATTCCTCCAGGTCGAAGAGCTTGCCCATGGCCTCGCTCGTGTCGTACTTCCACGTGGTGTTCTGGTAGATGGGAATCTGGCGCGGCTCGGCATTGCCCGGATGGTAGCCGCCTTGCACGCACGTGGTGGCGATGTCGGTCATGGTGATACCTCGCTCTTTCGTCTGGGATGATTCGCCAATTATAGGTTTGCGGGCGGGGGTTCGACATACGTTTTCTCGATGGCTCGTTCTTCAGAAATCCTATGACGCGAACACCGAAGAGCAGCGCACGCCCGTGCGCGCTTCCCCTATAGTATGCCCACGGCGCACGTGTCGCACCCGCGATGCACGAAGGCGCCCGTGCGAAGAAAGGACGACCGTCATGCCCATCCGCATTCCCGACCAACTTCCCGCAACCGCGGCGCTCGAGAGCGAGAACATCTTCGTCATGACGGAGTTCCGGGCCATGCACCAGGACATCCGTCCCCTGAAGCTGCTGCTCCTGAACCTCATGCCCACCAAGATAACCACCGAGACGCAGATTCTGCGCAAGCTCTCGAATACGCCGCTGCAAATCGAGGTGGAGCTCCTGCAGACCGTCAGTCACGACGCGAAGAACGTCGCCGCCGAGCACCTGGAGACGTTCTACACCACCTTTGACGAGGTGCGCGAGCGTCATTACGACGGCCTTATCATCACGGGCGCGCCCGTGGAACTCCTCGACTTCGAGGACGTGGACTACTGGGATGAGCTCTGCGCCATCATGGAGTGGTCGAAGACGAACGTGCATTCGACCCTGCACATTTGCTGGGGCGCGCAGGCGGGTATCTACTACCACTACGGCATGGGGAAGTACGAGCTCCCGCACAAGATGTTCGGCGTGTTCGAGCATGACGTGGTGAAGCGCACCTCGCCGCTCGTCCGCGGCTTCGACGACACGTTCTGGGCCCCGCATTCCCGCTATACGGAGGTGAGCGCCCAGGACATCGAGGCCCACCCTGACCTGGAGCTCATCGCCGTGTCGAGGGAGGCCGGCGTGTACATCGCGAAGTCGACCGACTCGTCGAACTTCTTCGTGTTCGGCCATCCCGAGTACGACCGGGGGACCCTCAAGGCCGAATACGACCGTGATCTGGCCCGCGGCCTGGACATCGCCCTTCCCGCGCATTACTACCCCGATGACGATCCCACGCGTCAGCCCGTTGCGGCATGGCGCTCCCATGCCCAGCTGCTCTACACCAACTGGCTCAACTACTACGTGTACCAGACGACGCCCTACGACATCGATGCAATCGGGGAGTAGGAGCTCCGCTTGCCGGGCCTGACGCGGGCGGTGCACAATGGTACACTGCACGGATAGAAGAAAACCGAAAGGAGTCTCATCGTGGACACCGGTTCTGAAGCCCGTCGCATCCTGCTCGTCGAGGACGAGAAGACCATTCGCGATGCCGTCGCCGCCTATCTCGAGCGTGCCGGTTACTGGGTGACGCCGGCCGCAGACGGCCAGGAGGCTGTCGATGCGTTCTCGCTGCATCAGTTTGACCTCGTCATCCTCGATCTCATGCTCCCCAAGCTGCCGGGCGAGAAGGTCTGCCGCATCATTCGCGATACCTCCGACGTGCCCATCATCATGCTCACCGCCAAGGGAGAGGTCGAAGATCGCATCGTCGGTCTCGAGCTCGGCGCTGACGACTACCTCATCAAGCCCTTCTCGCCGCGCGAGCTCGTCGCGCGCGTCCGTGCCCTGCTGCGTCGCGCCCACATCGACTCCGAGCCGCAGCGCGAAGTGCTCGATTTCGGCGGCCTGACCATCGACCTCAACGGCCACAAGGTCCTCGTCAACGACGAGGAGGTCGACCTCACCGCCAGCGAGTTCAAGTTGCTCACGACCCTGTCGCGTTATCCGGGCCGCGTGTACTCGCGCATGGAGCTCGTCGAGAAGGTGCTCGGTTACGACTTCGAGGGCTACGAGCGCACCATCGACAGTCACGTGAAGAACCTTCGCGCCAAGATCGGCGATGATCCGCGCAATCCCCGCTGGATCTACACCGTGCACGGCGTCGGCTATCGCTTCGAGGTGCCCCGAGACGGCGAATCGGCTGGTCAAGAGGCCTAGACGTCAATGAGTAGCAAGCGCAAGACCCGCGAGAAGAAGCCCCTCTCGTTCGCGATTTACGTCATGGGCGCGTTTCTGCTCACGTCGGCCATGACCGTGCTCATCACGGCCGCGGCCATCGCGATCGTCTGGAACGTGGGATATGCGGGCGAGCCGAGCGACGAGGAGCTCTTCTTCGCGGTCTTTGCCGCCGGAGCCATAGCCCTCGTGCTCTCCACCATCCTGGGACTCTACTTCGCCTTCGGCATCGCACGTCCCGTCGGGCGCATCGCCGACACCGCCTCGGCCATCAAGGAGGGCAACCTCTCGGCGCGTACGGGGCTTGGCGGCGACGACCAGCTCGGCCAGCTCGGCCAGCGATTTGACGAGATGGCCGATGCCATCGAGCGCGACCGCGACCTCGAGCGCCAGCTCATCGGCGACGTGGCCCATGAGCTGCGCACGCCGCTCATGGCCATCCAGGCCACGGTCGAGGCCATCCAGGACGGCGTCTTCGAAGCCGACGAGGAACACCTCAACACCATCTCGTTCGAGACGCGACGCCTAGGCCGCCTGGTCGAGGCGCTTCTGCACCTCAACCGCCTCGAGAACGGCACGGCCGAGGTCAAGCGCAACCTCGTCAACCTCAGCAGCGTGGTCGGCGGTCTCTCGACGACCCACGAGGCGCTGCTCGAGAACTCGGGCATCATGTTCTTCACCGACATCACTCCCGACGTGATGATCATCGGTGATCAGGACCTCATCTCGCAGGCCGTCGCAAACCTGCTCTCCAACGCCGTGCGCTACACGCCCGAAAACGGCATGGTCAGCATCGAGCTCACGCGCGAGAACGGCTATGCCAAGATTTCCGTGCGCGACACGGGCGTCGGCATATCCGAAGAGGACATGAAGAAGGTCTTCTCCCGCTTCTGGCGCGCCGACGTTGCCCGCCAGAGCGTCGATGGCGGTCTGGGCATCGGCTTGGCGCTCGTCAAGGAGGTCGTCGACCAGCACTTTGGCGAAATCTCCGTCTCGTCCACGCTGGGCGAGGGTAGCACCTTCGTGATGCGCATCCCGCTTGCGCCGGAAGACCGCGCCAGGCCCATGGTTCCCACACGGAGGAGCAGTTCGCGACGACGTCAGGAACGCGCTGCGCGCAAGGAGCAGGAAAAGGCCCGCAAGATCGAGGAACGGCAGGTCAAGGCGCGTCGCAAGGCACGTGAGGCGGGCGCCGGCATGAGCGCCACGCAGGAGCTCAAGCTCTTCGGGCTGCGCGTTTCGCTGCCCACGACAAGACAGCAAGATTCACATTCGAGAAGCAAGGAAGATGGTACCCATGAGTGAAATGGCAATGCGTCCCGATTCGCAGGGCAAGGTTCGTGACCTCTATGACCTGGGCGACAAGCTCCTTATCGTCGCGACCGATCGCATTTCGGCGTTCGATTACATCCTCAAAGACGAGATTCCCTACAAGGGCGAGGTCCTGACGCGCCTTTCGCTCTTCTGGTTCGACCTGCTCGCGGACATCGTTCCCAACCACCTGATCTCCGCGGACGTGGCCGACCTTCCCGAGAGGTTCAAGCCCTACGCGGAGTGGCTCAACGGCCGCTTCATGCTCGTGCGCAAGGCGCAGATGTTTCCCGTCGAATGCATCGTGCGCGGCTACCTTGCCGGTAGTGGCCTCAAGGAGTATTGCGCCCAGGGTACTGTCTGCGGCATCGAGCTGCCCGCGGGGCTCGTCGAGGCGAGCAAGCTGCCTGAGCCCATCTACACACCCTCGACCAAGGCCGAAATCGGCGACCATGACGAGAATGTGAGCTACGAGCGCACGGTCGAGATGCTTGGCGAGAAGGATGCGAGTGCCCTGCGCGATGCGTCGCTCTCCGTCTACAAGACGGCTGCCGACTATGCCGCCCAGCACGGCATCATCATCGCCGACACCAAGTTCGAGTTTGGCATGATCGACGGCACACTCACCTTGGCAGACGAGGTGCTCACGCCGGATTCCTCACGCTTCTGGCCCCAGGACGCCTACGAGCCCGGCAAGGGCCAGGCGAGCTTCGACAAGCAGTTCGTGCGCGACTGGCTCGACGCCAACTGGGACCGCACGGGCGAGCCGCCGCAGCTGCCGGCCGACATCATCGAGGCGACCTCGAACAAGTACATCCAGGCCTACGAGCTCATCACGGGCGAGCGTTTCGTTCCCGCGAATCTCTAGGTCGCAGGCCGCGCTCGCGCGCCATCCGTTGTATCATAGGCATTTACACATCACAGGCATTCGAAAGGCGATTGACGAATGACGCAGCGTAATTTCCAAAACGCACGCAACCAGGGCGATGGTCCCAAGGGCAAGTCGAAGAAGTCGGCTAGTTCGGCAAAGCTCAAGAGCAAGGCCGGCGCCTCGGTGTACGCGCCCTCCAAGGAGGTAAAGGCCAAGCGGGCCAAGGAAGCGGCCAAGGCGAGGAAGAACCAGCCGGCCGAGGCAAAGGCGAACGACCCCGTCGAGCAGCAGCGCCGCCGCGAGCGCGCCATGGTCTCGATGATGCGTGACCTGCCCGAGTACAAGTTCTGGCGCCGCATCTGGTGGGTCGCCATGGGCATTGCCTTCGTCGTCATCGTCCTTACCTGGCTTCCCAACATGCTCATCAGCTCGGGCGTGCTCGGCGAGGATTTCCAGGAGACGGCGAGCTGGATCTCGACCATCGGGTTCATTTTCGCCATAGTCGCCCTGGTAGTCGCCTTCTACATCGACCTGCGCAAGATTCGCAAGATCCAGAAGGCCCAGGAGGCCAAGGCGCGCAACCTGACCAAGACCGAACGCCAGGAGCTCGACAAGGCCATTGCCGCATCCATCGAGCGCGACCAGGCCAGGCGCGCGGAACGCAAGGGCAAGATGCCCTGGAGCAAGAAGAAGCCGCAGGCGGCTTCCGAAGACGCCCCGGCCGACGAGTAAACAGGAGACGCGATGCTGCTCACCGCGAAATACGTCATTCCCGTCACGTCCCCCTACATCGAGGACGGTGCCGTCCTCGTGCGCGATGACCAGATCCTCGATCTGGGCACCGCATGCCACCTCAAGGACAAGTATCCGATGGAGGAGGTTCGCGACTTCGGCCTCTCCGCACTCATGCCCGGCTTCGTCGACGTGCACACGCACCTTGGCTACACGGCTCTGCGTGGCATGTTCGGCGACCTGCCCTATGCGGATTGGAAGCGTCACGTGCTCCATACCGAGCCCTTCTTCACCGAGGAGGACTGGATTGACTCGGCACGTGTCGGCGCGCTCGAGGCCGTCGCCAGCGGCATCACGACCATCGCGGACATTTCCGCGTCGGGTGTCACGCTCGTCCCCGCCAAGGAGATGGGGCTGCGCGCCCGCGTGTATTACGAGGTTTTGACCACGCAGAAGGAACATGCGGCAGACGTCGTGCGCGAGGGCGTGGAGAAGATCGAGCGCTGGAAGGAAGAGTACGGGAGCGACCTGCTCGACTTCGGCCTTGCGCCCGGTCCCGTCTACGGCTGTCACCCCAGCGTCTTCCAGGCCATTGCAGACGTCGCGATCGAGAAGAACATTCCCGTCGCCATGCACCTGGCCGGAAGCCAGGAGGAGGCCGACTTCATTCGGTACGGCTCGTCGCCCTTTGGCGTTCACGTGAGCGAACACGAGCAGGGCAAGCTTGCCGCCTATCCGCCTTGGCTGCCGGCGGGCACCTCGCCCGTGAGCTACGTGAGCAACTGGGGCATCCTCGATGTGCCCGGCATCCTCGCGATTCACTGCGTGCACGTCGACGATCATGACATCGGCATCCTCCGCGACAAGCAGGTGCGCATCGGCTACTGCCCGCGCATCAATGCCAAGCTCGGCATGGGTTCGATGCCACTCGAGAAGTTCTGGGCTGCGGGTCTTGCCATCGGATTGGGCACCGACTCCCCGGCCGCCGTTGACACGACCGACATGATCGACGAGATGCGCATCGGTCTCATGATCACGCGCGCGACGAGTTCGGAGCGCTTCGTGCAGGCATCCGCCAAGACCGCCCTGCGCATGGCGACCATCGGTTCTGCCCAGGCCCTGGGCATCGAGGACAAGGTGGGTTCGCTCGAGGCGGGCAAGCAGGCCGACATCATCGCCATCGACCTGCATAACTCGCACCAGAACCCCACGACGGACCCGGAAGCTGCCGTCATCTACACGGCCAACCAGGACAACGTCAAGATGACCATGGTCGCCGGACGCATTCTCTACGACAACTTCGTGCACGTGTCGGGGTGCGATCGCGATGGGATCATCGACCGGGCACGTGCCCTGCGCGTGCGCATACGCGAAGAGGTCAGCGACGAGGCCCTGCGCAGGTCGCTCATCGAGCATGCGACGCAGGACGAGCGCGACCGTTACAACAGATAGGGCCATCATGTCGAACAAAAATAAGACGTTCCAGAAGAACAAGCAGCAGAAGCTCGAACAGGAACTGGCCGCCCAGTACCGTCGCGAGAAGAAGGAGCGTCGCACGAAGCTCCTGAAGACCATCGGTATCACCATTCTCTCGGTTCTCCTGATTATCTCGTTCTGCTTCCCGGCCTTCACGATGCTCTGGTAAGAGGCTAGGCGATTTCGCAGTTCATGGTCTTGCCGGCTTCCGGCCACCTTCCGTCGTCTTGATGTGGACGTTCGAGCACGAAGGCCGCCTTGCGGCAGCCGAGCACGCGCCCCGGCGGCACCGCCTGCTCGGAGCGCAACACTACGCTGTTCCTATCCACGAAGGCGATGTCGAGCCCATAACCCATGCCGATGGTGTGCACGCTTTTGCAAGGCGCGAGTACGAGTACGCGATTGCCCTCGCCCCAACTCGCATCGGTGCCGAGCAGGCCACGTGCACGGGCGGCGAAGCCCAGGGCAAGCACGAAGCGCATGTTTTCCCATGTCGTCACAGCAGTTCTCCTGGCGTGTAGGGATCCACGGCGATGCTGCAGCCGTGTTCGAGTGTGGCCGGGGCGCCTGCAATGGAAAGGGGCCAGGGCGCGAAGCGCAACGTGCAGCGGTAAACCGTCATGCTCGCAAAGGCCGCGCCGGCGTCTTCGTAGCTCACCTCCACCGACGAGCCGTTCTTGGCGAAGTCGCCTTCGAGTGCCGATTGCACGGCGGCGACGCGGACGTCATCGGCATAGCCGTCCATCGGCGCACTCACGGCCAACGCGAGCACGCGTTGGGGCGCGATGTGGTCGAAGCGGGCGCATTCGCCTGCGTAGACGAGCATGTCGACTGCGATGACGAGCACGATGAGGATGACCGGCATGATGACGGCGAGCTCGACGGCCATCTGGCCGTCTTCTCGACGCGAAGCTGCGCGTGACGGGTTCATGGCGTCATCCTCCCAACGATCCGAGGAAGCCATCGAGGGCCTCTTCGAGGCGGGCGTCAAGGTCCTTGGGCATGGGCAGGTACAGCTTGCCGTTGCCGGTGCCGAGTCCGATGTCGGCGAGGGGAATCTCCGCAATCTCCAGCCCATGTTCGTCGAGGAATCCGGCAATTTCGGGGACGGCCTTGATGCTGTTGACGAGCCCCTCCATGTCTCCCGTGCTGATCGAGCCGTACATGTGTGCCGCCTGCTTCATCGACGAGAGGGCCCGTGCGGCGCCACCCGAATCCCGGTCGAGTATGTAGGCCGTGTTGACGAGCACGGGCTTATAGGTATCGAGGTCCGCGGGTTCGAGACCGGCCGCGCCAAGCGCGTTTTCGAATGTCGATACCGCCCCGTCAGAAAGCGTCGTGCCGATGACGGGGATGGTCCCGAGTACCTTGCGAAAGCCGGCCTTGAGACCTTCCGTCCCATTTGAGTACGCGGCGAGCATGCTGCCCCAGGCACCGAACGCCGTCTTTGCCGGCCCGGACGCGAGGCTTTCTTGTGGCACGAGCCCTTCGGCGATGCCCGAGATGACGTTACCCTGATCGCTTGCCTCGTCGGGAGCGAGCGTGGCACCCGAGATGGCGATGCGCGCGGGAACCTGCGCGTCATCGTCGACGAAGGGAATGCTGCCCGCCTCCGTGCCGGGCGCAATCACGACGCAGATGCAGCCATAGCGTCCCGGTGGTTGGGGGTCGTAGCGCGAGCCTGCCAGGGACTCGAGCGCTTCGGAGAGCATGCCCCCGATGGACTCCCTTGCCTCATCCAGCGCCTGCTTGGCTTGCTCGCCGTCATTGACGGCTTGCGCGTAGTCACGCGATGCCTCCACGACCGCGAGGTAGTGGTATTCGAACCCGTTGTCGATTGAGGTCGATGCACTTGGCACGCGGCCGAGCGTGGTGGCGTTGAACTTGCAGACGGGACAGCGCTGGATGCCTCCCGAATCGATATCGCATACGGCGGCGCTCCCGGCCGCACTGCCCGCGACGCACTGGGGACATCCGCCGTAGGCATGCAGGTAGCGTACGTCGCCGTTATCCGACACGGGATAGATGGCGCTCGTGTACAGTGACGTGCCCTTGATCTGCTCCGTGTTGCGCGCGAGCTGCACGAGATGCGGGATTTCCGCACCCGAGGCGTTCGTCTCGATGTAGCCACGGGATACTTCGCTGCGCGCATAGGCGTAGAATTGCTTGCGGGCGACCGATTCGGCAATCCTCTCCGGAGACCCGGACGCAAAGGCCCCCGGTTCGGCACGGTAGCGCGCCTCGTAGTACGCTTGCGCACGGGACAGCGCAACCGAGAAGCTCCACCGGTCCGATGACGAGAAATAGGGATTGCGCGCTTCGGATATGGTCGAGAGCTTGCCTGCGCGCTCGAACATGCTCATGCCCTCGTTACCGCAATCTGCCAGCCAGGCTCGCTCCTTCGCGGCGTCCTCGCGTTCCTGGGCCTCTTTCTGCCGCATGCTCGCCTCTTGGATTTGGGGTTCCCTGGCCTCTATTTCCCTGGTTGTCTCCTCTACCTTCGTGTTGTCGGGAATCGATATCTCGACGCCTTGCAAGGGCGAGGCAATGGCGATGCCCGCATAGGGAATGCCGCTCGCGTCCGCGTTTGCCCCTACGACCTGGGCCGCCCGTATGGCGCAGACGGCGGGCAGCGCCTTCTGCGCGGCCTGCAGTCCCCTGATGGCCGAATCGACGAACGTGTCGCGAGCTTGCAACACCTTCGAGCCGAGAGCCGCGATTTCGGTCGCGGCGCCTTGGGCGCCGGGAATGAACGCGGCAACGGCGGAGACGGCGTATATGGTGAGCCCCAGCAGTGAAAACGAGAGGGCGGTGGCGTCAACAGCCTGGCCTGCGGTCACGAACTCGGCGACGACGTTTTCTGCCGCCAGAGCCCCCGCATCGGCGACGTATTGGATTTGGCCCGAGTGCGAGCCCACGCTGACGCCTCTCGTGCACACGAAGACGAGAGCGCACACGACGAGGAGGGCGACGGCGGCAGCGGGCGTGGTGAAACCACCTTCGGAGCGCGTGAAGGTCAGGGACTCGTTCATTTCCACGCCCCGATCCAACGCGATGGGTCGTACCCCTGGCCGCCTACCCAACCGGGGATGGACGAGCAGGAGATGTCAACGCGCTGCACGATGCCGCCATCATCGCCAATGGTGTTCGTGAGCCCGGCGAGTATCCCGAAAAGCGGCAGGGGGTCGGCATGGTTCTCGATGATCACGTTTGCCGTGCCGTCAGACGAGCGCGACCAGTTGATGCCCCAATCCTCGCCGATGTGGAAGATGGGAATCTTCGGTATCGCCTCGAGACGCCGCTCGACGTAGGCGCGTATCGTCGCATCACCGCCCGTGTTCGTGGCAACGAGGCGACATCCTTCCGTGGCAGCGGCGTTCATGATGCATCGGTTGTAGAGCAGCACGCTAGGTTGCAGGAGTAACCCGAAAACGATGAGGAGGACAGGCAGGAGCACCGCTGCCTCGACCGTGGATTGTCCCGATTCAGAACAGAAGCGCATCGAAAAGTCCTCCCATGGTTCCCAGCGCATGCGAGGCATTTGCCTCCATGAGCGAACTCAGGCCACCTGTCGCCACGAATCGCCAGAGGGCCGCAAGCGCGCCCATGAGCGCGATGAACGCGAGTCCGACGACGAGGTATTCGACCGAGGCCTGGCCCTTTTCCCGCAACCGCATGTGCATCACAAACCGTTGATTCCGCTCGAGATGGCATCCCAGAGCTCGCCTATGCGTCCGCGAAACGCCGCGATGGCAATCATGGCGATGACCGCGAGCACACCGACGAGAATCGCGTATTCGGTAGTGCCCTGGCCCCTCTCGTGCAGACACCTAACCCGCGTCACCGTCTTGGCGTAGGCACCGAGCGCCCAATCGTTGATTCTTTTCATGACTTTCTCTCCTTACTCTTGCTTAGAAACCCGTCTGGACAAATTGGAGAAGCACCGGCCCCATGACCAGGATGAGCATGGCGGGCAAGATGCATGTTCCCGTTGGGATGAGAAGCTTGACCGGGGCCTTGGCAATCTGGCGCTCGATGGCGGTGTGCCTGCGCTGGCGAATGTCGGCCGAGAAACGGCCGAGCATGTCGGCGAGGGGCGATCCGTGGTGGATTGCCTGGAGGGACGTTTCCGAGAAACGCCTGATTGCCTTGGAGTTGACGCGTGCCGAAAGTGTCGCCAGGGCCTCCTTGCGCGAGGCAAGGCCGCTTTCCCATTCGAGTCGCGTCTCGCGCAGGTGACGGGCAAGCGTGTTGTCGAATTTGGTGCAGTACAGATCGAGTGCCGCGTCAAAGGACAGGCCCGAGCGCACGCCCATGGCCACGATGTCGGCCATCACGTCGACCTGCTCGTCGCATGCGCTGCGCAGCTCACGCCCGTGCCGCGCGTCGAGCATCGCGGGTGCGCGGCGTGAGAGCACATAGGCCATGACAACGCAGGGTGCGAGCAGCCACGGCGTGATGGCGTAGGATACGACGACGCCAGCGCCGCAAAACGCGAGGAAGCTCAAAGTGGGGTCGCGCAGCATGTCCTCGACATTGAACGACTGACGGGGCCGTGCCAGGAGACCAATGCGCGTGCAAATCAGTCGCGCGCAGAGATAGACGCACGCGCAGGCAAGCGCGCATGAGGTCAGGCGCAGTGGGAAGGCGAGCATCTACACCGCCTCCTCGAGGTCGACCGTGAAGTCGATGGCAAGGGCACGCCGCACGAGGAACACGCCCGCCACCTCGAGCAGAATCGCGAGGACGAAGAGGCAGACACCGAGTGGCGAGCCTAGAAACTCCACGAGATAGCCGGGCGAGAAGATCGAGAGGATGCCGAGCAGCGCGAAGGGCATGAGCGCGACGATGCGACTCGAGAGGCGCCCCTGTGCGGTCTTGGTGCGAAGGTCTTCCTTGAGTTCGGCAGACTGCTGGAGGAGCGCCGAGACGCTTTCGAGTATGCTCGTGAGGCTGCCGCCGGATTGGTGTTGTATCTCCATCGCAACGGCAAGGTACGCAAATTCGGAACCGCCCGTGCGGGCGCGCAGCTTCTCGAGCGCTTCGTCAAAGCCCTGTCCGGCCTCCAGGTCCCATATCGTGCGCTTGAGTTCTCCGGCAAGGGGCTCGTCGCAGTTGTCGGCGGCGTAGCGCAACGCCATGATGAGCGACGAGCCGGATTCGAGCGCGATGCAGAGCAGACGCAGCACCTCGGGCATGCCCTTTTCCAGCTCTTCGGCGTATCTCCTCTCACGGGCTTTGCCAAAAACGGGGGCAAGCAACTTGGTCGAGGCGATGCGGGCCTTCGCGTCTTCGAGCAGGAGTCGTTTGTCGACATGTGCGAGCTTCGCGCCCGGTCGCCCGTGCATGAGCAGGAGTACCGCCTTGTGAACACAGGAAAAGGTCGCGATTATGCTGCCAAGCAGCAGCAACGCACTGATTGCACCCATTGCTCCACCTCCTCCTTGTTTGCCACGCCCATGAACGGAAGGTCATCGATCCATGGGGGAAGCTCGTTCCACTCGTAGCGCCGCATGCGCCTGTTCCAGCTCACGACCGGCATGAAGCTTTGACGTCCCTGTGCCGGACGGTCGTCATCGCGGCGCATGGCAATCTGCGTGATGCGCCGCTTGCCGCCTGCTAGACGGTCCTGCTGTACGACGAGGTCGAGCGCGGACGCGATTTGCTCCTCGATGATTTCGGTGGGCAGGTCCATGCCGTAGCGCACCATCATCACGAGACGGGGAATGACCTCGGAGGGCGAGTTCGCGTGCAGCGTCGTCAGTGACCCGTCGTGCCCCGTGTTCATGGCCTGCAGCATGTCGAGAGCCTCGGCGCCGCGGCATTCGCCCACGATGATACGGTCTGGTCGCATGCGCAGCGCATTGATGACGAGCTCGCGGATGGATACCTCCCCGCGTCCCTCGGCGTTTGCCAGGCGAGCCTCGAGTCGCACGACGTGCGGATGCTGGTCGAACCTGAGCTCGGCGCTGTCCTCGATCGTGACGATGCGCTCCTCATGGGGAATGAGGCGTGACAGCGCGTTGAGCAACGTCGTCTTGCCGCCGCCCGTACCGCCCGAGACGGCGATGTTCCTGCGGGACCGCACCGCCCAGGCAAGCAGCTGTGCCATCTCGGGCGAGAGCGCATCCATATCGACGAGCTCGCCAAGCGTGAATGACCGGGCACGGAACTTGCGTATGGTGAGCGCGGTTCCGCCGATCGCGACAGGCGGGATGACGACGTTGACGCGATGTCCCTCTGGCAGGCGGGCGTTCACGATGGGGCACTGCTCGTCAACGCGCCT
Organism: uncultured Coriobacteriia bacterium; assembly: GCA_948466335.1. GTDB lineage: Bacteria > Actinomycetota > Coriobacteriia > Coriobacteriales > QAMH01 > QAMH01. The sequence goes on from CAOKAE010000001.1 coordinate 284,931, forward strand.
TCCGAGCGGCGAGACGATGCGGTCGATGACGAGCCGCAGTTGCTCCTCGGAGTCGTAGCGCTCGGTGCTGCTGCATATGACGCCGTCGCGTTCGAAGAAGACGGAGTCGGGGGCATTCACCATGATCTCGGTGATAGAGTCATCCTTGAGCATCTTCTCGATGGGCCCGAGGCCGAGCACCATGTCGAGCGTCTGCTCGATGAGGGCCGAGCGTTCGATGTCGTTCATGGGCGCGAAGTCGTGGGCGCTCAGGATCTGGTCGATGCAGACGGCAAGCTCGCGTCGCGCCCGCTCACGCCCTTGACCGAGCAGCTGGGCGATACGTTCACTTGGAATCTCGCGGTAGAGCAGCTCGCGTAGCCGTGCATGCCCCTTCTCGGAGAGGGCGGCGTTGTCCTCATTTGCCGCAACTTGCGCGCCCTGACGTATGTAGTCACCGAGCTTCATGGGAAGAAGCGCCTCGCTCTCTTGCGTTCGCTGGCCGAAAACTCGATTCCGATGCGGGGGAGGAGTGCGGCCAGAAGTGATTCGACATCGGATGTGGGCGATGCCCCCTCCTCGACAAGCTCCTCGATGCGACCTGTGCCGACGAGCGCCTCGACCGACGCCTTGCCATCTGCGAGCCGAAACAGCTCCTCGCAGCCGAGCGAATCTTCGATGCGCTCGATTTCGCCACGGGACAGTCCCGAGGCGCGGTTGAGCACGAAGGCGATGCGCGCTCCGGGAATACCGAGGCGCTGGCAGAGCTCGAGGGCCTTGATGGCCCCGTACACCGATGACCGCCGCTGGTCCATGACAAGCAACACGAGGTCGGAGTTGCACAGAAGCTCGCCCGTGAGTCCCGACCAGAACTGTCCGGTGTCGGCGATGACGAGGTCGTAGCTCGTGCGGGACCCCTCCACGAGACGGGCCGTGGCCTCGGATATCTCCTCGGCGACCTCGGGTAGGATCGGTGCCTTGAAGAGGTCGAGCTGCGCCGAGATGGGCACGGGGATGCAGGCCTCTCCCTGGGCAAGCGACGAGAGCTTGACGTCGAGTCCGAGCCAGAATCCCATGTCGCCAAACTGCAGGTCACCCTCGACGATGGCGGTCTTGGTGCCCCGTGCCGCGGTCAGGTGAGCGGCAATGAGCGCGATCGTGCTCTTGCCGACGCCCCCGCTTGCGGACACCAGCGTGATGAGCGGTGCGCGCCGTGCGCTTTGCGCGGAGCATGTGGGCTGGACGGGGTCCATGCTATTCCATCTGACTCGCCGCGCTGCTGCCGGGTAGGACGAAGTGGATGGTCCCCTTGGCCGAGGCGGCAATGAGGTCACTGACGCTCGAGGGCTTGACCGCGAGCGTGACCCAGGAAATCTGGCCGTCCTTGCCGTCGTCCAGCGTGCTCGTCTCGAGCACGAGGATATGCTCGCCGAGCATCGTGATCTCGCCCGATGATGCCTCGACGTATACATCCACGACCGAGCCGGCCCTTATGGCGCCGCCTACCGCGAGCACGTCATCGGACGCGACGCTTGCCGCCGCCAGGCCGTCGGGCACGGTGATGCGCGAAGAACCATCGCCCACGCGCTCGAGCAGCACCGGCTCGTTCACGCGAATCTCGGTTTGCGCGACAAGCCCCTCGAGCTCGTCGTAGCTTTGTGCCGCCTGTCCCTGGGGCAGGAAGTCGACGAGCCATTCCTGCACGCTTGCGTTCGACTCGTCTATGACGCTGCCGATGGGAATCGTCTTGCTTGCCACGAGCACTTCGACGCGCTCGCCACCGTAGCTGCGAATCGCGGACGCCCGTGCCATCGCAGCCTCGGACTGTATCGTCGCCGTATAGGCGAACACGCAGAGCGCGGCCACGATGCCGCATGCCGCCGCGATGATTGCCTGTTTGCGTTGCTTCGTCATGTCACCTCCAACACCTTCGTTTTGGAGATGTGACTATGCGACGGATGGCACCGAGCAAACCACCCCGACAACCTGTACGTTTTCGGACTGGATTCGGGGCAAATTCAGACCAGGTTCAGAGCGAAATCAGATTTCGCCATTTCGCCTAGCGATGGACAGGCCACAGAGCCGAGGTTAAGGGAGCGCATAACCAAATAACCCAGCGTCGGATAGACCGCCGAACCGAGGTTAAGGGAGCGAGCCGTAAGGCCCGCGAAGCGGGCTGTCGGGGAGCGACCATCGAGGTGAGGTGGTCTGGCCGACGCATCCGCGAAGTGGGCCGTCGGGGAGCGACCATCGAGGCGAAGGGGCGTGTCCATCGCCCCCATCGAGGTGAGGCGGTCTATCCGACGCCCCTTTACAGATGCCTGATGATGTTGCGGAACTCTTCTTCGGCGTCGCTCTTGGTGGCGGCGATGATGGTCTCGCCCGGATATAGCACGGTGTCGCCCGTGATCATCACGAACTCGTCGTCGCGAATGACGGCGATGAGCTGCGTGTCGTGCGAGAACGGGATGTCCGCCACGCGCACGCCGTCCTTGTGGCGCATCTTGGCAGGCAGCTTTGTCTCGACCATCACGATGTCGCCCTCGCGCAGCGAGAACACCATGCGCATGTCGCCGACGATGGCCTCCTCCTCGACCATGCGCGCGATGAGTTCGGTCGACGAGACGGGCTCGATGCCCACCTCGTGGAAGATGCGGCCGTTCTTGGGGTTGTTGACGTTGGCGATGCAGCGCGGGACGTTGAAGGCGGTCATGGCGATCTCGCAGGCGACGAGATTCGTCTCATCGTGGCCCATGAGCGCGACGAACAGGTCGGCGTCATCGACGCCGGCGTCGAGCTGCACGGCGGAATCCGTGCCGTCACCTTCGATGATGAGGACTTCGGGGGGAAGCGTATCGGCGAGGTGGTCGATGGTCTCGCGCTCCTCCTCGATGAGGGTGATGCGATGGTTCTGCTCGAGCATCATCGAGATGAGGTATTCGGCCGTGGTCGATCCGCCGCTAATGACGATGAACATGGAATCAGCTCCTGATAAAGCGCGAGAGGCGTCCGAAGTCCTCGCGGGCAACGCAGACGATGGCCACGTCGCCGTCGTGCAGAATCGTGTCCTGCGAGGGCAGGATGGTCTCGTCGTCGTGCTCGACGGCGACGACGCGCGCGTCGTAGTCCCTTTCGAGCTCGCTGCATGACATGGTGACGTCGTCTTCGAGGTTGAAGGCGAAGCGTGCCAGCTCGTAGCTGCCGAAGGTGTCGATGTGATGGCCGTGCCCCGATTGGATCTTCGAGAAGATCTCCTCGGCCACGAGCGTCGTGCCGCAGGCGAAGTCAATGCCGAGCTGGGCATAGGTCTTCTCGCGGCGTGCCTCGTAGAGCCTCGTGATGACATGGGGAACCTCGTATATGCGCCGCGCGACTTCCGCGATCATGAGGTTGGCGTTGTCGTTGCTCGTGACGGCGGCGATGACGTCGGCCTCGTCGATGCCCGCCTCCATGAGCGCGCTCTCGTCAAAGCCGATGCCGCGCACGATGCGCCCGTTGAAGTCACGCCCGAGGTTCTTGAACGCGTCGGCGACGCGGTCGATGACCGAGACGTTGTGCCCGTCTTCGGAAAGCAGGGTCGCCAGGTGGCTTCCCACGCGGCCGCAGCCCACGACGATGATGTTCATGGCGCGCCCCTCTCGTCTACTGCGCGGTGATCACATCGCAGCCCATGTACGGGCGCAGCACCTCGGGAACCGTGATGGTTCCGTCGGCGTTCTGGTAGTTCTCGATGATGGCGGCCATCGTGCGGCCCACGGCCAGGCCACTGCCGTTGAGCGTGTGCGCGAAGTGCTTCTTGCCGTTTTCGTCGACGTACTTGATGTTGGCGCGACGCGCCTGGAAGTCACCGCAGTTGCTGCAGCTCGAAATCTCCTTGTAGGCGCCGTAGCTCGGCAGCCACACCTCGAGGTCGTAGGTCTGCCGGGCCGAGAAGCCCAGGTCGCCCGTGCACAGGCTGATGACGCGATAGGGAAGCCCCAGCTCCTGCAGGATCTTCTCGGCGCAGGCGGTCATGTCCTCGAGCTCCTCGTCGGATTTCTCGGGGTTGGCGAAGCGCACCATCTCGACCTTGTCGAACTGGTGCACGCGGATGATGCCACGCGTGTCGCGACCGGCGCTACCGGCTTCCTCGCGGAAGCAAGGCGTGTAGGCGCAGTAGCGAATGGGCAGCTCGGCGCCGTCGAGCACTTCGCCGGCATGCAGGTTGGTGAGCATGACCTCGGCCGTGGGGATGAGGTAGAGTCCCTCGGTCGTCTTGAAGAGGTCTTCCTCGAACTTGGGCAGCTGGCCCGTGCCGGTGAGGGTCTCCTTGTTGGCAAGCGCGGGCACCCACCATTCGGTCGAGCCCCACTTGACGTGCTCGTTGAGCATGAAGTTGATGAGCGAACGCTCCAGACGGGCGCCGGCGCCATGCAGTGCGTAGAAGCGCGCGTGGGCGAGCTTCACGCCACGCTCGAAGTCGATGATGCCGAGTTCGGGACCGAGGTCCCAGTGGGCCTTGGCCTCGAAATCGAACGCGCGCGGCGTACCCCAGCGGCGCACCTCGGGATTGTCGTCCTCGTCATCGCCGACGGGCGTGTTGGGGCCGGGGATGTTGGGGATGGAGTAGGTGAGGCCGTTAAGCTCCTCCTCGACGGCCACGAGGGCGCCGTCGAGGTTGTTGATCTCGTCGCCCACGTCACGCATGCGCGCCTTGGCGGCCTCAGCCTGTTCGGCGTCGCCCTCCTTGAGCAGCTGGCCGATTTGCTTGGAGACGGTGTTGCGCTCGGCCTTGAGGGACTCGACTTTCTGGATGATTTCGCGGCGCTCTGCGTCGAGACGACGGAACTCGTCGTAATCCCACTTCGCGTGACGATTCTTCAAAGCCTCTTCGACGGCTTCCGGGTTTTCGCGAATGAAGCGAATGTCGAGCATTGTTCCTCCTGTGCATGGGCGCGATGCGCCGTTCGAAATGTGATGCGAGCAAGTATACCTCGCACGGCGCGTTTTGCGGTACCATGCGACCCGTGACTTTTAGCTGGGAGAGAGCATGTTCGACGAATACTTCGCATACTTCGGCCTGACGGGTGGTGTCCTTCTCATCATCGGCATTGGTCTGCTCCTGTTCCTGCTGATAGCCATCATCCTCGAGCGCCGGACCAAGATGCTCTTCCCCGAGCGTCACAAGCCCAAGTCGAAGGCAGATGACGATTTTCTGTCCTTTGACGACGAAGAGGACGAAGACTGAGTCTACGGGTACACTTAGCCCGACCCGTGCATGACGAGCCAAGCAAAGGAGCACGACATGATAAGAAAGCGTCTCATCGTATGCCTCATCGCAGCGGTCATGTCCTGCACCTGCCTGTTCTCGTTCGCGGCATGCGGGTCATCGGATGCCAATGACCTCGTGGGCGAGTGGAAGATCAAGGACACGGACGTCACGGTCGTCTTCTCGGGCACCGAGTTCAAGCTCGTCGGCAATACCTTCGACTACACGGTCGATCCCGGTTCCAAGACCATCACCTACAAGTCGGGTGACGCGACGGGCAGCGCGAAGTACAGCTTCGGCAACAACGGGCAGCAGCTCACGCTCGACGAAAGCGATGGGGCCGGCGGCACGAAGACCACCGTGTTCGACAAGGTCTCGAACAACGGTGACGCCGAACCGGCGGCAAACGGCGTGGCAGTCGAGGGCGAGTAGGTCCATGGGCGACGCCATGTCGTCGTGCGACAGGAGAGCGGTACAATACATGCATGCGAGCGAGTGCGTCGCATGGGCTTGGGCGGCACTATGTCCCGAACCTGGTCAGGTCCGGGAGGAAGCAGCCATAAGGGGCCTCTGGTGGGCGCCCAAGTCCATACGGCGCACTTGTTGCACAAGATAGGCTGGTAATGGAAGTAATTCAGTTTTTCATCGACTTGCTGCGTGACCCGCGCGGCTTCATCGCGCAATGGATCATCGAGCTTGGTCCCGTCTGGGTGTACACGCCGCTCTTCCTCATCATCTTCGTCGAGACGGGTCTGGTGGTTACGCCGTTTCTACCCGGCGACTCCCTGCTCTTCTGTGCGGGCATCTTCGCCGCCGACGGTGGCGGACTCAACATCTTCGTGCTCATCATCCTCATGACCATTGCCGCCATCCTGGGCAACACCTCGAACTACTGGATTGGCCGCAAGGTGGGCCAGGCCATCGTTGCCAGCGGTCGCGTCAAGGCGCTCACGCCCGAGCGCATCGAGAAGACGCAGGCCATGCTCGACAAGTACGGTTCGATTGCCGTGTTCCTCACGCGTTTCTTCCCGATCATCCGCACCTTCGCGCCGTTTCTGGCGGGCATGGGCGAGATGCATTTCGGTCGCTTCACGCTGTTCAACGTCCTCGGCGGTGTCACCTGGGTGTGCCTCTTCACGCTGCTGGGCTACTTCTTCGGCGGCGTGCCCTTCGTGCAAGATCACTTCGAGCTCGTCATCATCGGCATCGTCGTCATCTCGTTCATCCCGACGGTTGCCGGCCTCATCAAGGCAAAGATGAGCGCGAGCAAGAAGAAAGGAGAGTAGCGTTCATGGCCCTTTCGCTGTACCGCAAGTACCGTCCCGAGGTGTTCTCCGACGTCGTCGGGCAGGAGCACGTCGAGAAAACCCTCATCAACGCCATCTCGGAAGGCTCGGTCGCCCATGCGTACCTGTTCTGCGGGCCGCGTGGAACGGGCAAGACCACCACGGCGCGCCTGCTTGCCAAGGCGCTGCTCTGCGAGTCCGGCGGCACCCAGCCCGACGGCACCTGTCCGCAGTGCCTCGAGATTGCCCAGAGCACGCATCCGGATGTCTTCGAGCTCGACGCCGCCAGTCGCACCGGTGTCGATAATGTGCGCGAGGAGATCATCGGGCGCGTGGGCTTCGCGCCGACGCGCGGCCGCTTCAAGGTCTACATCATCGACGAGGTCCACATGCTGTCGAACGCGGCGTTCAACGCGCTGCTCAAGACGCTCGAGGAGCCGCCCGAGCACGTCGTCTTCGTCCTGTGCACGACCGACCCCCACAAGGTCCCCGAGACCATCCAGTCCCGCTGCCAGCGCTTCGATTTCCGTCGCTTCTCCATCGAGGAGATCATGGGCTATCTCGAGCGCATCAGCAAGGGAGAGGGATTCGAGTACGAGCCCGAGGCCTTCGAGTTCATCGCCGCCAAGTCCGCCGGCGGCATGCGCGATGCCACGACGGCGCTCGAGCAGGTCGCCGTCTACACCGAGGGCAAGATCACGCTCGACGAGGCCACGCGCATGTTCGGCCAGATTGACGTCGCGGCGCTCTTCGAGATCGCGGGCTACATCGCACGGCGCGATACGCCCTCGTGCTTCGTCTGGATCAACGACCTCGTCGGCTGTGGCGTCGACCTCTCGCAGTTCGCCCGCGATCTTGCGGCGCATCTGCGCAACCTGTACGTGACGGCCATCACCGGTGGCGAGAACGACATCGTGGCGTGCACTGCCGCGCAGCTCGAGCGCTACCGGCAGCAGGCGGCCGAGTTCGGCGGCGTCGATCGCCTCGCCCGCGCCCTCGACATCTGCGGCGCGCTCGTGTCCGAGCTGCGCAACTCGTCCGACGCGCGTCTGAGCGTCGAGATTGCCATGACGCGTCTCACCAGGCCCGATAGCGAGCTCACGCTCGAGGCCCTTGCCGAGCGCATCGAGGCCCTCGAGCTTAGGCCCTCGATGGGCGCTGGTGCGCAGCCCGCCTTCGAGCCCGCCGTGCAAGCGCAGGCGCAGCCCGAGCCGCAACCGGCCGTGGTCGACGATACCCCACCGTGGGAGGACGCCGCGCCTGCTCCCGAGCCCATGCTGGAACCCGCTCTGCAAGCGAATGACATGGCGTCCCCCTCTGTCATTTCGAGCGAAGCGAACGAAGTGAGCGCAGTCGAGAAATCTCAACCGGAACCATTTGTAGGCAGCGACGGCGGAGATTTCTCCACTCCGTCGCCTAGCGGCGATTCCAGTCGAAATGACAATATCATCGCGTCGGGTGCCATGTCTCCCGAGCGTCTGCTGGCGGCCCTGCTCTCCGTGGTCAGGCGCGAGGACGCGGCGACCGGTGCGCTGCTCTCGGGCGTCTCGCTTGCCGAGGAGGACGGGCAGTACCACCTGCTCTTTCCCACGGGCTCTGACTTCCAGATGCGCATCGTCAACGGACCCGATGCCAAGGCCATCATCAACAAGGCGTTTGCCGAGGTTCTTGGCCACGAGGCGCACTTCGACTGTCGCATCGGCTCGTTCACGGGACTGTCCGCCCAACCGGCGCCGCTGACGAGCGAGCCTCCGATGAGCGCCGCCGACGATGTGCGCATTGACGATGGGTATGCGCCGGTCGACGATGGCTACTTCGAGAGCCTGGTGGCCGAGCAATCGGCCGTTTCCAGCGACGAAATGCCCGCCGATTTCGCCGATGCCCTCTCCGCCTTCGGAGCGGGTGTTAAAGTACACGAGATAAACGACGAGGAATGAGACAAATACACAGGGTATTTGTCTGGTTTTTAAACGACGAGGACTAAGGAGCCACGATGGCCAAAGGAATGAACCCGCAGGCAATGCTCAAGCAGGCCCAGAAGATGCAGGCCAAGATTCAGGCCGTGCAGGAAGAGGCCGCGCGCGAAACCGTCGAGGCGACGGCCGGTGGTGGCATGGTCACCGCCACCGTCTACGGCGACCTGCGCATCAAGAGCATCGAAATCGACCCCGAGGCGCTCGACCCCGAGGACGTCGAGATGCTTCAGGACATGATCGTCGCCGCCGTCAACGAGGGCATCGCCGATGCCCAGGCGATGGTCGAGGAGCGCATGGGCGCCGTGACAGGCGGCATGAACATCCCGGGGCTCTTCTAGACGCCATGAAGAAGGAAGCGTCCATCCAACATGCGCTCGAGGAAATCGAGCGCATGCCTGGTATCGGGCCCAAATCCGCGCAGCGCATACTCAACTGGATTCTGACCAGTGACGATGAGGTTGCGCTTGGCATCGCGGAGGCCATCGTCGACGTCAAGAAGGCGATTCACCTCTGTCCGCGCTGCCATAACTTCGCCGAGGCCGAGCTGTGCGCCGTCTGCCTGGATTCGCAGCGCGAGGTCACGACCATCTGCGTCGTCGCCGAGCCCCGCGACGTCGAGGCCATCGAGCGCACGGGCATCTACCAGGGCCTCTATCACGTGCTCGGGGGCGTCATCAATCCCATGGAGGGGTCGATGCCCGAGGATCTGCATATCTCCGATCTCATGGCGCGCCTGGGGTCCGAGCCCGTCGAGGAAGTCCTCGTCGCCACGAACCCCGATGTGGAGGGCGAGACTACGGCCAGCTATCTGGCTCGCATCATCAAGCCGCTCGGCATCCGCGTGACGCGTCTGGCCAGCGGCCTTCCCGTGGGTGGCGAACTCGAGTACGCGGACGAGGTCACGCTCGGCCGCGCCATCGAATCTCGCCGGGAGTTGTAGAACGAGAGCCCTCCAAATTTAAACCGGCGAATACAACAGGCGATTGTGGGCATCTCGAGCAGACATGCGACGAGCGCGATGCGGTTTTGCGAGGACTGTCTGAGCGCGCGATTTATGCGCGCGAGTTCCGCAGCGGCAGCGCGCGAGGCGCAGGTCGGGTGCGAGGGCAAGCCCTCAATCGCCTGTCGGATTCGCCCACCTGTCACGTTCCCGTTACCGGGCACTGCATCATGCTGGAGTATAATAGCCGCTTACATTGCAAACCCCTGCGCAACACCCAAGCGCATGCCAAGCGAAAGAGCAGCACGTGTCAGATCCAAAGGAATCCGAGGTCTTTCAGCACTTTGGTGCATATAGCGGTTACGACCAGAGCTATTACAGCCACTTCAACGTCAAGCGCGGCCTGCGCAACGCCGACGGCACGGGTGTCGTCGCCGGCATCACCTCGATATCCAACGTGCACGGCTACCTTACGGATGAGGGAGTGCGCGTGCCCGACGAAGGCCGGCTCACGTTGCGCGGCTACGACATCGAGGACCTCGTCGACGCCGCCGCCGCGGAGGGCCGTGCCGGCTACGAGGAACTTGCCTACCTCCTGATTGCCGGTGACCTGCCCAAGCGCGCCGAGCTCGAGCGCTTCAACGCCGCCATCGACGGCTTTCGCGACCTGCCGAACGGCTTCGTCAACAACCTCATCATGAACTACCCGTCCGAAAACGTCATGAACATGATGGCCCGCAGCGTGCTCATGCTCTACGCCGCCGATGGTGCCGACGAGATCGACGCCATCAACAAGCGCCATGAAATCGAGGTCGCCGTCCAGCTCCTGAGCCGCCTGCCGCGCATCGCCGCCCTGTCCTACCTGGCCAGCCGCCAGCGCACCGTCGCCGGCAGCCCCATGTACATCAACCCGCCCAAGCCGGGCCTCTCGACTGCCGAGACCTTCCTCTACATGCTGCGTCACGACATGCAGTACACGGCCGAGGAAGCCCGCATGCTCGACATCATGCTCATGCTCCACGCCGAGCACGGCGGAGGCAACAACTCGACCTTCACCACGCGCGTCCTCACCTCGAGCGGCACCGATGCGTATTCGGCCTATGCCGGTGGCATATGCTCGCTCAAGGGGCCGCGACACGGTGGCGCCAACATCAAGGTGGTCGAGCAGCGCCGCGACCTCATGGAACAGGTGGGCGACCCGGGCGATGAAGGACAGGTGGCCGACTACCTGCGCCGCGTCCTCAAGAAGGAGGCCTTCGACAACAGCGGCCTCATCTACGGCATGGGCCATGCCGTCTACACGCTCAGCGATCCGCGTGCGACCATCTGCAAGAAGTACGCGCGCGAGCTCGCCCATGGCACGCAGTACGAGCAGGAGTTCGAGCTCGTGGAGACCATCGAGCGGCTCACGCCCGAACTCTTCCAGGAGGCTCGCGGCTCCCGCAAGGCAATCTGCGCCAACATCGACATGTACTCCGGGCTCGTGTACATGATGCTCGGCATTCCCGAAGAGCTCTACACGCCGTTGTTCGCCACGGCCCGCATGGCCGGCTGGGCGGCGCATCGCTTCGAGGAGATCGTCGAGGGCAAGCGCATCATTCGTCCCGCGTACAAGGCAATCAACAACACGCGCTCCTACGTTTCCATGGACGAGCGCGAGCAGACGGTGCAAGAAGAGGTCGTTCAGGAGATCGACCACGTGCAGACGTTCTACAACGACTAGGCAAGACAGGCAACGAGAAGCGAAAGGGCGTACTCGTATGGCAGAGGAACTGAAGATTGGCACGGCGGAGGAGCGCGAGGCCCTGGCCGAGCAGGCGCTTGTCGACGAAGGCATTGTCGATGCGCTCGCGCAGGAGATAGCCGGGTCGAGTAGGATCCGTCGCCAGAAGGCCGCCTCGACCGTGGCGCTCATCGCCAGCAAGGACGCGAGCGTGTTGCTGCCCTATGCCGATGACATCGCAAGCGGTCTGACCAAGCCCGAGGCGCAGACGCGCTGGGAGGTCCTGCACGCGCTCGACCAGATGGGCAAGGCCGGCCAGCGCTATGACGAGGACGTGCTCGTCGCCGCGGAGGATTCGCTTTACGACGAGACGAACGGCTTCGTGCGCGAGGCCGCGTTCCACTTCTTCTGCGGTTACGGGAGCGCTTCGGTGGACAACTCCGAGGAGGTCTGGACGCAGATCGACGAGGCCATCCAGTGCTATCACGGCAATCCCGAATTCACCGACATGCTCATGCAGCTCGTCGCCTTCGCCGAGGGAAACATCTCGCTCGCCACGAGCTCCGCACTTGCGCAGCGCATGAAGTTCGATTCCGAGAACGCCTCCGGCACCCTGCGCATGCGCTCCGAGCAAATCGTCGCCGCGCACAAGAAGCGCCTCGAACGCGAGAAATAGGAACTTCGATAAGTCGGGGAGGGACCGCAGACGTGTCACGGTGCCTGACCCCCTGACACGCGGGCCTATCGCTTGCGTGTGGGGTGCAGGCTGAGCACCTCGGCGAGCCTATTTGCGTAATAGCGAATTCCGCTTGGCGTATCGCATTCCTGCCCGATGTTGAGGAGCAGGAGCTCCATGACATCGCTGCGGTTTCTGAAGAGCGTGTGATACTTGCGCACGAGCAAGTCGAGAAACTCGACCGCGCCCACGTCGAGCGTGACGTGTATGTAGCGCGATGCCGTAAGCCGCGGGTCCCTGATCTGGGCGATGGTCCTGTTCGCCCGCAGCTTCACGAGTCCGATGACGAAGCTGTCATCGACTTCCGCGACATAGATGTGCTCGGACAGAAAGACGATGGTCTCGACGAGCTGGCTCACGCTCGCAAAGGTCAACGTGTCGTTCTTAAGCAACGGCAGTACCGAAGCATAGACGTCTTCGCCGACGGCGACCCGAATCGTCTCCTTGGGCATTTCCCGCTGCGGTTTACCGGTCATCTGCCTTCCCATCTACTAGGGCCCGTCATATAGTCATGACCAGAAGGGATTATAGGGCAAGGAGGTGCGTGCACGGGCAGGGACATATCATCATAGGGGGGATTGGGCAGATGGAGACTCCATGCGATTCCAAGGGCGCGGTTGTTCTGACGACGCACGAGAGAAGCGGTTACTTCACGTCGGTGCTAGGGGATGACATCGACTTACGTTTCAATCCACATCACGAAGGAGCACTCGAAAACGTGCTCCACAACACCATCGCGGCAGGCGGAAGCCTCGCGATCATCGACGAGGCGTATTTCATGGACGCCGACGACATGGCCATGGGGCTCGAGAGCTTCTTCAGGAAGGAAAGCCACCCCGAGCGTCTCAAGCTCATCATCGTGTGCACCCATCGCGAGGCGGGCGACCTTCTTCTCGCCTTTCTCGTCATGTACTGTGGCATCTACAACATCATCTACGGAAAATCGGGCGTCGATGTCAGCATCGATCTGAGCAGACTCATCGAGCATGACAACTCGCGTGCCGATGTGCTGCACCTCGCGGAGTCGGGTCGCTGGCATGCGACCAGGCCCGTCGAGTCTCAGATTGTCGCGAGCGATATGCCCTATGGTGACCTTGTCGGGCACGACGTCCTCGAGAGAAGCGGGTTCAAGAGGATATGCCGCGACGTACTCATCGACGTCAAGGGCGTGCGCCTTCTGAAGGTCCACATAGACATCAGTGCCGTGGTGGAATAGACGCGAGTTATGTAACGCTAATTCAAACCATGGTTTGCGAAAAATCATAGCTTGCGGAAATGGTTTTTCACGAACGCGATAATCGGTGCGGGTACCCTGCCTTCTCGCAAGAGCGATAGCGAGGAGTCAAGATGAGCATTGTGGTTCCACCTGCACCTTCGCAGGAAAGCGCCTCGGCCATAATGGAGCGTCTCGCCCGGCTTTCCCAAGACGAGGCCCCCGAAGGTCAAAGGGCGTGCGCGATGCGCCAGCCACGCGCGTTGCTCATCGCGTCATGCCTGCTCTCCGCAGGCGGCATGCTCCTGCTCATCTGCGCGATCGCAGTCACGTGCACGCCGCATGCGGCACTATCCCAGGTCGTCTTCCTCGTGTGCGAAACGCTGCTCTGAGGGAGGTACGGTCATGAACGAGGAACTGAAGCTCGATTTCGGGGCATTGGAGGACGCGGGCGGGAGTCAACGGCATGGTTTCGCGAAGGACACGAGCACGCAGGCGCTGTCAGCAGGGCACGTAAAGCGAGACGAGCTCATATCGACGATGCTCCAGGAGCGCAATGTCCTGCGGGTCATCACGGCACCGCATGGTTTCGGGAAGACGGAGCTCGCCCGCGAATATGCGCAACGCCTCTTTCGCGCCGGCGTCGTCAACTGGGTCGATGCCTCGAGTCCCGACCTCCTGCTCTCGCTCGACGGGAACGACAACGCGATCTTGCGGCGAGGTACCCCTGCGAGCCTGGTCGTTCTCGATGACGTGCCCTGGCTGCATGAGCAACGCGCCAACACGCTCTCGCGGCACATCGAGGCTGCCCTCTACGTTGGCATCGAGGTCGTCATGACCACGACGCCAACCTGCGACTCCCTCAGCGCCCTGCAATCCGACTGCCTTTGCATACACGCAGCTGACCTGCTCGTCTCCGAGCAGGAGTGCGCTCCCCGCCAGGTGACGGAGCAAGACGGCGGTAGCCGGGCGTTTGGCAAGAAGCGCTGGGTTGATGCCGGCAAGCTGCTGTTCGGGCATGCTCCGGCGGTCATCTGGGGCGAAAGCACGACGGCACAGCGTCAGTGTCTCAAGGAGCTGTTTTCCGAGAAGCTGCCTCTCGAGCTCGTGCGCGGCATGTTCGCCATGCTCCTGTTCAAGAGAGGGACAATGCATGACCTCGGGGGCGTTGGCATCACTCTCAGGAACGAGGACCTGTCCTTGCTCGTGCGCGATTATCCGATCTTTGGTATCGACACGGTTTCGGGTGCGTTTGGTGTCGCCGGCTTTGAGCTGGCCGACCTGAGGTGGGCGATTCTCGCCAACAAGCTCGAGCCGGTTGTGCTCGAGGGCAGCCATGCACTCTCCGAACGTGTGCTCGGCGCGTTGTTCAGGCGCGGTGACCTGCGTCGTGGCTCCGCCGTCATCGACGCCTTCTGCAATGACGATCGTTGCGCGGCCTGGCTCGTCGAGCACGGTTGGGATTTCCTCGATGCGGGCGAGGTGCATCTTGTCTCCACGCTGCTCGACCGCTGCCCCGAGGCGACGTACGCGGCAAGCGGCACGTTGCAGGCGATTCACGCCTGGGTAGCCGGCTTGTCCGGAGACGCGCGCGAGGCCTGCCATATCGCACGACGCGTCCTCGTCATGCAGGACGCAGCAGAGAAGCCCGATGCCGCGAGCGTCGCGGCGCGCATCGCCCTCGCCCAGTTCGACGAGAACGCGATCGTCGACAACGAGCAATACGCGCTCTCGTCAGAAGACACTGCGCCAAGCGCCCTGGCCTTCGTCGCCAACGTACTCGATTCGTGCACGAACGCCGAGCTTGCGCGGGCGTTCTGCCCTGCCGGGCCCGACGATGACCTCAGGTACGAGAAGGTGCGGCGCGGTCCGGGCAAGCAGCGGGTGCGACAGCTCGGCGCGCTGTTTACCCAGAACGCCGAGTCGATTGGCGACACCCGCGCGTTCAGGCTTGGCCTGCACGTGCTCGCCCATGTGGACAATCCCGGCTTGCGTCGTCTCGTCCAGGAGTTGGGATGCGATGCCGTGCTCAGGATGCGCCGCTGTGGGGTGTCGACCTTTTCGGAGGCTCTGCTCGTGCGTGACATGTGGCAAACGGGGTACTTCGGGTTGGTTGGCCCGGTCGTCGACCGGCGCGATGCCAAGGTCCTCGACGGCGCCGCCCACCTGCTCGGAATGCTCGCCGCCTGTTGCGGACGGGAATCCGCCTCGATTCCCTGGGAGCTGCGCGGGCTATCCTCCCAAGACGCCGTCAAGACCCCGGGCCCCGATGTTGCCGCCACGAGAGCCGATGAGATGTACGTGCGCCTGTTCGGCGGCTTCGAGGTCACCATCGGCGACGCGTTTCTCAGCGAGGGCAAGTGGCGCAAGAAGGCCCGCGCGCTCTTTGCTCTGCTCGTGCTCAACCACGGCCGCGACGTACCCCGCGAAGACCTCTTCAAGCAACTGTGGCCGGGGCTATCGCGCACGCATGCACTCGACAACTTCTACACCGTCTGGGCCAATTGCGTCTCGATAGTCGGCGAGGCACCCTACCTCGAGCGCAATGGCGAGTACTGCCGCGTGGACCCGCGGTTCGTACGCTCCGATGTCGCCGAATTCGAGCAGCTCACGCGGCATCTGCTCGTCTCGGACCACGATGCGAACTACCTGCTCGATACCTACGCGAAGATCGAGGTCCTCTACCGGGGAGAGCTCATGCCCAGCGAAAGGGGCATACGCGCCGTCAACGCCCAGCGCGACCGCTACCGCGCGCTGTACGTCGATGCCATGGTCGCGGCGACGGAATGCGCCTTGCGGGTACACGACACGCGCATCGCCCTGTGGTTCGCACGCAAGGCCATGGAGGAGGACCAGGGTCGCGAGGACGTGTACCGCGTGCTCATGAAGGCACAGATCGCCTCGGGCCAGCGCTGCCCGGCCATCAAGACGTTTCTCTCGTGCCGTGACTACCTGCAAAGCACCCTCGGGCTTGACCCGTCCATCGAGACGCGGGAGCTCTACAACGCGCTCGTTACCACCGATCCCGAGCTGCTGCGGCTGGAGGTGGCGCTTACGCAGAAGATGGGCTGACGTATAGAAAGGCGAAGGTGACATGGACGTGATGTGTGGCTTCTATGGGCATGCATTTGTTCCCCACTCGTGAGGAAAGGGCGCCATTGACCTGTGATAAAGTAATGCAGACGCCAATATCGTTTCAGAAAATAAAGGCATGAATCATGGCAAATATATTCTCAAAGCTGCTCTCTGCCGGCGAGGGCAAGGAAATCAAGGCATTTCGCAACAGGGTCGGTGAAATCAACTATCTCGAAGACGAAATCTCGCAGCTCAGCGATGAGGACCTGCGTGAGAAGACCATCGAATTTCGCGAGCGTTACGCAGACGGCGAATCGCTCGAGGACCTACTGCCCGAGGCCTTCGCCGTCGTGCGCGAGGCATCGGTGCGCACGCTCGACCTGCGTCACTTCGACGTGCAGCTCATCGGCGGCATGGTGCTCAACGAGGGCCAAATCGCCGAGATGAAGACCGGCGAAGGCAAGACGCTCGTCTCGACGCTGGCCGGCTACCTCAACGCCATTCCCGGCGAGGGCGTGCACATCGTCACCGTCAACGATTACCTGGCCAAGCGCGATAGCGAGTGGATGGGGCAGGTCTACGAGTTTCTCGGCATGACCGTCGGACTCATTCAGAACGGCACCAAGACCGAGGCTCGCAAGGCCGCCTACGATGCGGATGTCACCTATGGCACCAACGCCGAGTTCGGCTTCGACTACCTGCGTGACAACATGGTCGTCAACCCCGACTCGCGCGTGCAGCGCGGCCACGCCTTCGCCATCGTCGACGAGGTCGACTCCATCCTCATCGACGAGGCGCGCACGCCGCTCATCATCTCGGGTGCGGGTGCGCAGTCCACCGACACCTACCGCAAGTTCGCGAACGCGGTCAAGCACCTTGCCAAGAACGTCGACTTCGAGATGGACGAGGCCAAGCGCACCATCTCCACGACGGACAGCGGCCTGCAGCGCGTCGAGTCGTTGCTCGGCATCGAGGACATCTACTCGGACATCTCCGGACAGCTTTCCAACCATCTGCACCAGGCCCTCAAGGCGCAGTTCCTCTTCCATCGTGACAAGGACTACATCGTCCAGAACGGCGAGGTCAAGATCGTCGACGAGTTCACGGGCCGCATCATGGAGGGTCGTCGCTATTCCGAGGGCCTGCACCAGGCCATCGAGGCCAAGGAAGGCGTGCTCGTGCGCGCCGAGAACCAGACCATGGCCACCATCACGCTGCAGAACTACTTCCGCCTCTACGACAAGCTCTCGGGCATGACCGGTACGGCCAAGACCGAGGACGCCGAGTTTAGGGACATCTACCACCTTCCCGTCGAGGTGATTCCCTCCAACAGGCCCGTCATGCGCGAGGAGCTGCCCGATCTCGTCTACCGCACGGTCGATGCCAAGTTCAACGCCGTGGCAGACGACGTCGCCGAGCGCCATGCGCATCAGCAGCCCTGCCTCGTCGGCACCATCTCCATCGAGAGCTCCGAGCGCCTCTCGTCGTTGCTCTCCAAGCGTGGCATCAAGCATTCGGTCCTCAACGCGAAGTTCCACGAGCAGGAGGCCAACATCGTCGCACAGGCCGGCCGCGCCGGTGCCGTCACCATCGCCACCAACATGGCCGGTCGTGGTACGGACATCCTGCTCGGCGGCAACCCCGAATACCTCGCCCGCGACATTCTCGCCCAGCGTGGCGTGGAAGAGGACGAGGTCACGGACGAGCAGTGGAAGGCCGCGCTCGCCGAGGCCAAGGAGATTTGCGCCGAAGAAGCGGGCATCGTGCGCGATGCGGGAGGCCTTGCCGTCATCGGCACCGAACGCCACGAGTCACGACGCATCGACAACCAGCTCCGAGGCCGTTCCGGACGTCAGGGCGATCCGGGCTCCTCGCAGTTCTACCTCTCCCTCGAGGACGACCTCATGCGCCTGTTCGGTGGCGACCGCATGGACCGCATCAGCGGGCTCATGCAACGCACCGAAATCGACGACGACATGCCCATCCAGGCCAAGATGGTCACCAAGGGCATCGAAAGCGCCCAGCGTCAGGTCGAGGCCATGCACTTCTCCTCGCGTAAGCACGTCCTCGAATACGACGACGTCATGGACAAGCAGCGCAAGACCATCTATGCCGAGCGTAACGACATCCTCGACGGCAAGAGTTACGCCGACCGCGTGCCCGAGCTCATCACGGGCGCGGTCGAGGACGCCGTGTTCGAGTTCTGCCCGAGCCACGACGTCTACGAGGATTGGGACATCGAGGGTCTCAACAACTGGTTCAAGGAGCTCACGGGCATCGAGTTCGACCTTGACGAGCTCGACCATCAAGAGGAGACCAGCCGCATGATCGACGTGGTCTCCGAGAAGGTGCTCGGCATCTACGAGGACAAGAAGGACCAGATTCCCCCCGACATCTTCGACCAGGTGCAAAACCAGGTCATGCTCCGCGTCATCGACACGCGCTGGATGTCGCACCTTTCCGAGATGGACTACCTGCGTGCCGGCATCGGCCTGCGCGCCGTGGGCCAGCGCGACCCCCTCGTCGAATACAAGGAAGAGGCGTATTCCGCGTTCAGCGCCCTCGTCGCGGCCATCTACGAGGACTTCATCCGCACGATCCTGCGCCTGCAGATCAACGTCAACGTCGAACAGCCCGGTCAGTCCGAGGACCAGGAGACGCTCAACAGCGTTTCGTATTCGGCGCCCGACGAGAACATCCCCGATGCGACCAGAAGGGTCGCCAGCTCAACGGCCGTCGCATCGCAGACCACGGCCTCGGCGAGCATGGGCAATGCACAGCCCGTGGCGCGCACGGTCGTGAAGGACAAGGACGATCCGTACGCAAACGTCGGCCGCAACGATCCGTGTCCGTGCGGGAGCGGCAAGAAGTACAAGAAGTGTCACGGCGCCAATCGATAGGGTAGCGTGTCATGGCGGAAAACCACGCACAGGAGCTTGCCTCCCTGCGCGATCGCATCGAGAAGATGGGTTCGTACCTGCATATCGATGACAAGCGCGCGCAGCTGGCCGGGCTCGAGGACCAGTCGGCGCAGGCGGGATTCTGGGATGACCAGGAGCACGCCCAGTCGATTATGAGCAAGGCGGCTGCCCTGCGTGACGAAATCGGCGAATACGACCGGGCGGTCTCGCTTCTCGAGGATGCCGAGACCGCAAACGAGCTTGCCATGGAGGGCGATGACGAGCTCGAAGATGAGGTCATCGACTCGATTCGAGCGCTCACGGCCAATGCCGATGCGCTCGAGCTCGCCTCCTGGTTCGACGACGAGCTCGATTCCGGCGATTGCATCGTGACCATCAACCCCGGCCAGGGTGGCCTCGAGGCCCAGGACTGGACCGAAATGCTGTTTCGCATGTACACGCGCTATGCCGAGCGCAAGAACTGGAAGGTCACCGTCAACGATGCCCCTGCCGGCGAGGCCATCGGCCTGGACCGTGCGACCTTCACGGTGAGCGGGCATAACGCCTATGGCATGCTCAAGAGCGAACAGGGCGTGCATCGCCTCGTGCGCATCAGCCCCACGGACGCGAAGAAGCGTCGCCAGACCACCTTTGGCGGTGTCGAGGTGCTGCCCGTGCTGCCCGATGACATCGAGGTCGAAATTGACGAGGGCGACCTGCGCATCGACGTCTACCACTCGTCGGGCCACGGAGGCCAGGGCGTCAACACGACCGATTCCGCCGTCCGCATCACGCATCTGCCCACCGGCATCGTCGTCACCTGTCAAAACGAGCGCTCGCAGCTCCAGAACAAGGCGACGGCCATGGGCATCCTGCGCTCCAAGCTCTACGAGCTCGAGCAGGAGAAACGCGCCAGCGCCCTCGACGAGCTACGCGGCCCCAAGCACGAGATCTCGTTCGGCAACCAGATTCGCAACTACGTGCTCTATCCCTATCAGATGGTGAAGGACCTGCGCAGCGGTGTGGAGACGGGCAACGTCGATGCGGTGTTCGATGGCGACATCGACGAGTTCGTCGTGGGATATCACCAATGGCGCGTTGCCGAGGCGGGTTAGAACACGTCACCGCCTAATCCTCGATTTTCTCGTCGTCATGTCTCGCGCAGCGGGTATCATGGGCTGTGCCCCAAAAGACGGCTGTGAGAAATCGAGGTCTTCGCGTGATCGAGGAATCCGTAGACAAGATCGAGGCGCGTGCGAAGAGCATGCGCATAAACATCATCAAGATGCTCAAAGAGGCCGGCAGCGGCCATCCCGGTGGATCACTTTCGGCCGCGGACATCGTGGCGTCGCTCTACTTTGGCGGCGTGATGAACTATTCCGAGGACGACCCTCAGCATCCCGAGCGCGACTATTTCATCCTCTCGAAGGGCCACGCCGCGCCGGTACTCTACGCCGTTCTCGCAGAACTCGGCCTCATCCCCGAAGACGAGCTGCTCACGCTGCGCAAGCTGCACAGCCGCCTGCAGGGTCATCCCGATTCCAAGAAGCTTCCCGGCGTCGAGGTTTCGACCGGTTCGCTCGGCCAGGGCCTTTCCATCGCCGCGGGCGTCGCCCTGGGCGCACGCCTCAACCAGCAGCGTGACGGCGGCCCCAAGCGCCGCGTCTTCACCCTGCTCGGAGACGGAGAGATCGAGGAGGGCCAGGTATGGGAGGCGGCCATGTTCGCCGCGCACCAGGGACTCGACAATCTCATCGCCATCGTCGACAACAACAACCTGCAGATAGATGGTGACGTGCGCGACGTCGCCGGCCTTGACGGCATCAGCTCGAAGTTCCAGTCCTTCGGCTGGCGCACGATCGAGGTCGACGGCCATGACGTCAGCGCCATCGTCACCGCCCTCAAGACGGCGACGCTCCTTGACGGTTCGCCCGTCTGCATCGTCGCCCATACCGTCAAGGGCAAGGGCGTCTCGTTCATGGAAAACCAGGCGGGCTGGCACGGCAAGGCCCCCAATGAGGAGCAGGCCCGCGACGCGCTTGCCGAGCTCGGGGGAGGGGAGTAGTCATGACGCAGACCATCGCAACCCGTGAGGGCTATGGCGAAACGCTCGTCGAGCTCGTCAAGGAGGGCTACGACATCATGGCCGTCGAGGCCGACCTGTCAGGCTCCACCACCACCAAGAAACTTCAGGACCTCGATCCGGATCGCTTCGTCAACGTCGGCATCGCCGAGCAGAACATGATCGGCGTCGCCGCCGGTCTCTCGCTTGCCGGCAAGACGGTCTTTACCGGCAGCTTTGCCGCATTCGGTACGGGCCGTTGCTACGACCAGATTCGCAACACCGTCTGCTATGCAGACCTCGACGTCAAGGTCGCGCCCACCCACGCAGGCATCTCCGTCGGTCCCGATGGCGGCAGCCACCAGATGCTCGAGGACGTGAGCCTCATGCGTGGTCTGCCGGGCATGAACGTGCTCGTCCCGGCCGACTACTGGGCCGCCAAGCAGGCCGTGCGCATCGCGGCCACCACGCCCGGTCCCTTCTACATTCGTCTGGGCCGCGCCAAGGTCCCCACTGTCTACGAAGAGGGCACCGTGCTCGAGCTCGGCAAGTCCTATGTGCTGCGCGAGGGCACCGACGTCACGCTCGTGGCCGGTGGCATCGAGGTCGCCCAGGCACTCATCGCCGCCGACAAGCTTGCGAAGGAGGGCATCTCGGCCGAGGTCATCGACGTGTTCAGCGTCAAGCCCTTCGATAAGCCCACGTTGCTCGCGAGCGTCGAGAAGACTGGCTGCGTCGTCACCTGCGAAGAGCATTCCACGGTCGGTGGCCTGGGTTCGGCCGTCGCCGACATCATCGGCGAGAACCATCCCGTGCCGCTCGAGCGCGTCGGTGTACGCGACATGTTCGGCACGAGTGGCGAGCCCGACGAGCTCCTTGCCGAGTACGGCCTGGACGCTGCCGGCATCGCCTCCAAGGCCCGCGCTGCCATCGCCCGCAAGGTACGTTAGACAGGCCGCCTCACCTCGATGGTCGCTCCCCGACGGCCCACTTTGTGGTCCTTACGGCTCGCTCCCTTGACCTCGGTTCGACGGCCTGTCCAACGTTAGGCTATTTACGAGTGTTTCGGTACGCACGTACCGTTCGATTGCATTCCCGTGTACGCTTTGTGATGTTCGGAATATTTAGTTGGGACTTCAAGGGCGGTGGTCTAAAATACTAAGCCGATTAAGCTGAATGAGATCGGAGTTGAAACGTGGCAATATTCGGCAAATCGTCGCGTGGTGCCCATGCAGCGGGCGGCCGCTCGTCAAAGTCGCGCGGGCAATCGGCTCACGCGCCCCAGTCAAACGAACAACGCCCGGCAAACGACTCGCGTATGGCCAGGCAGATGGATGCGCGCCTTCCGCGTATCGATGCCGAGAGCAACGTCGACGTCCGTCGCAACGTCGCGGGTGCTACCGGGCGTCAGCGTCAGGCGGCCCAGCCCAACCAGACGGGTCAGATGAATCCGCTGTCCACCTCCAGCATGCCGGCAGCCACCGAGGCCGTCGGCTCCTATGCCGACCTCGCGCTCGACGAGAACGCGAAGCAGAACCTCGGCCCGGTCGTCATCTCGATGCGCAACGTCACCAAGGTGTACCCCGCGCAGCCCAATAGGCCCGCGCTCGCCAACATCACGCTCGACATCCGCTCGGGCGAGTTCCTGTTCCTCGTCGGTCATTCCGGCTCGGGCAAGTCGACCTTCATCCGCATGCTCAACCGCGAGATCGTCCCCACGAGCGGCGAGCTCGTCGTCGCCGGCGAGAACCTGCGCACCATCAAGAACTGGCGCATCCCGTATCTGCGCCGCAGCGTCGGCTGCGTGTTCCAGGACTTCAAGCTCCTTCCCAACAAGACGGCATTCGAGAACGTCGCCTTCGCGCTTGAGGTAATCGGCAAGTCACGCCACGTCATCCGCACCCAGGTCCCCGAGGTCCTGCGTCTTGTCGGCCTCGAGGACAAGATGGACAAGCTGCCCGATCAGCTTTCCGGTGGCGAGCAGCAGCGCGTGTCCATCGCGCGTTCCATCGTCAACCGTCCGCCCATCCTCATCTGCGACGAGCCGACCGGTAACCTCGACCCCCAGACCTCTCTGGGCATCATGCGTCTGCTCGAGCGCATCAACCGCACGGGCACGACCATTCTCGTCGCCACGCACGACCGCGAGATGGTCGACCAGATGCGCCGTCGCGTGCTCGCCCTCGAGAACGGCACGCTCGTCCGCGATCAGAAGAAGGGAGTGTACGGATACGATGTCTAAGATCATCTACTTCCTCAAAGAGTCCATCATCAGCTCGCGCCGCAATCTCGGCACGACCATCGGTGGCATCGTCACCATCTTCCTGTCCCTTCTCATGATCGGCGTGACCATCATCATCTCGATCATGATCGGTAACCTCGCCTCCTCGTTCGAAGACGAGGTCAACGTGCGCCTCTACATCTCGGACGAGGCCACCGACGAGCAGATAACGAGCCTCGACAACTACCTCAAGACGCTCGAGAACGACGCCGGCAACATCGCCTCGGTCGACTTCCGCAACAAGGACCAGGTCCTGGAGGACTTCCAGCGCCAGACCGCGAACAACCCCGACATCGTCAACCAGCTCGACGGCAACCCGCTGCCGCGCACCTACGTCATCACGCTGCGTGACACGCACAAGGTGCAAGACACGGTGAGCGCGATTCTCGGAAGCGAGACCTTCACGGCGATCGCCGACAATCCCGAGGACCCGTCCGACTCCATCAAGTATGGGCAGGGCACGGTCGAGCGCCTCTTCGCCGTCACCAACGTCATCCGCTATGCGTGCATCGTGGCGGTCGTGCTGCTCGTGTTCATCTCGCTCGTCTTCCTCAACAACACGATTCGCCTCGCGATTCTGGCGCGTAGGCGCGAGATCTCGATCATGCGTCTGGTGGGTGCCACCAACGGCTTCATTCGCGGACCGTTCGTGACGGAAGGCGCGCTGCAGGCGCTCGTGGGCGCCCTGTTCGCGATCATCGTCTTATCGCTCGTGCGCGTGACGGTGTTCCCCGCCCTCGAGAACATGGTGAGCTTCCTGCCGCTGTCGGTCGACCCGGGCGTGTACTCCGCCATCTACCTCGTGCTCATCGTGGCCGGCGTGTTCATCGGCATGTTGGGCTCGGCTATCGCGATGCGCCGCTACCTCAAGGTCTAGATGCCGCAGGCGTTTGCCGACATTCCCCGCGACCTGCCCGCGCTGCGACAGGCGCAGCTCATATCCGAGCGGGCCGTCGCCGCAGGCTTCGAGTGGGAGAATGTCGAGCAGGTTTGGGATAAGGTGCGTGAGGAGGTCGGCGAATTCAAGGACGCCGTGCCCGGGAGCGCCAACCAGGTCGAGGAGTTTGGCGACGTGCTGTTCACGCTCGTCAACGTGGCCCGCAAGGAGGGTATCGACGCCGAGGACGCGCTCGACCGTGCCTGTGACAAGTTCCGGCGCCGCTGGGGCATGATGGATCGCCTTGCCTCGCAAGCTGGCGAAGGCCCGCTGCACGACATGACGACGGCACAACTCGTCGAGCTCTGGCAACGTGCGAAGACGGAGCTCGAGACCATGTCGGACGATTTCGAGTAGGACGGTATGGGCGCAAATTCGGACAAGAAGACGAAGGGCGGCAAGAGGCGCAAGCCCTCGCAGCGCACGGACGCCCCCAGGGTTCGCAAGCGCGAGCGCTCGTGGCGCACGCTGGCCATCGTCGGCTGCGTCATCGTCCTCGCCATCGTCGTCCTCTATCCGGTTGGCCGCGATTACTACAAGACGATGCGCACCGAGCAACGCCTCCAGGCCCAGCTTGACGCCGTGACCGAGCGCAACGAGGCGGTCCAGGCCGAGAACGACGCCCTGCAGACCGAGGAGGGCATCGAGAACCAGGCGCGTTCGGATCTGGGCTGGGTCAGGGAAGGGGAGAGCTCGGCCGTGGTCACGAACGAGCAGGGCACGGTCGACAACGCCTCGAGGCTTCCCGACCATCTTGACGAGAAGAGCATCACCGCACCGCAAACCTGGTACTACACCATTCTCGATACGATATTCTTTGTTCACGAATAACCCCATGCAGTGATAGCATTAGGAGCCCGCATGTGGGGGCGTGGCGGAACTGGCAGACGCAGCGGACTTAAAATCCGCCGGCCTTTGGTCATCAGGGTTCGAATCCCTGCGCCCCTACCAAATCGCGCTCATTTGCGCCGCGCGAAGATATACAATGGTTGCACAAGAGGGAACGCACGACCAAGGGGGGAACTATGGCATTGTTTGGAAACTCCACGACGGCCCACAGGCTGCCGGAATACCGAGTCGCAGCGCTTGCGTCACTCGATCTCGAAGAGCACATGAAGGACAGCCCGCTCGTTCTCGACCGTCCCGGTCACATCGAGTGGATGGTCACCGAGGATGAGGACGGCTACCTCACCGCCCACGGCGCCATCAGGGTTCCCGTCAACATCGTCTTTGCCCCTCCTGCCGAGGAAGGCGCAGACCCGGAGATCGAGCGCGTCATCGTCAATGGCAAGCGCAAGTTCGACCGTCGCGTCGGCGAAGAGGAGCTGCACGACAAGAACTACGGTCTTGATGTCACCAAGGCTCAGGCCGAGACGTTCGTGCGCTATCGCAAGAACATGAAGAGCTAGTTGGCGATTACGGCACCCAACGCCTTTTCGTTGCGGAGGTACGCGCAATAGCATGGTCAATCATATCTTCGAGAAGTTTCTGAACGAGAAGACGGCAAGCTTCGACGAGTACATGGCCGGGTTCTTCGAAGAGGGCACGCATCCCGACATGGGGCGCTATCTCTACGGGCCGCTCTCCGAGTTCTCGAACAACGCGGGCAAGCGTCATCGTCCGCTCATCTGCATGCTCGCGTGTCGGGCGGTGGGCGGTGACGATGACAGGGCCCGTGCCGCCGGCGCGGCCATCGAGCATTTCCATACCGCCGCGCTCATCCACGACGACATCGCCGATGAGTCCCAGCTCAGGCGCGGCAAGCCCTGCCTGCACCATCAGATTGGCGAAGGCCTCGCCATCAACGCGGGTGACCTGGCGCTGTCGCTCGTCACGGGCACCGTGCTCGTGGACGATTCGCTTTCCGATGCGGTCAAGCTGCGCGTGCTCAAGGAGCTCGTCGACATGACGACGCGCACCATCGAGGGCCAGGCGCTCGACATCGGTTGGGCGCGTGACGAGCGCTTCGACATCACCGTCGAGGACTACCTGACCATGGCTGCCCACAAGACCGCGTTCTATTCGGGCGGCGTGCCGCTCGCCGTTGGTGCCATCATCGGCGGCGGCAGCGAGGAGCAGGTCGAGGCCCTGCGCGCCTACGGCATGTCGACCGGACTGGCTTTCCAGATCCAGGATGACCTGCTCAACCTCGTCGGTACCGAGGAGGCCACGCGCAAGGACTTCCGTGGCGACATCACCGAGGGCAAGCGCACGCTTGTCGTCGTGCATGCGCTCGAGCACACGGACGGCGCCGTACACGACGAGCTCATCGACATCCTCTCCTCGAAGGAGACCGACCCGGCGCGCCTCGAGCGTGCCGTGCAGATCATGCAGGAGGCCGGTTCGATTGATTTTGCCCGATCGTACGCCATCAAGCTCGCCCACGACCATCAGGACGAGATCAAAGAGGTCCTGCCCGCAAGCCCCGTACGCAAGCTGCTCGTCTCGATGGGCGACTTCTTCGTGAGTCGGTTGAGCTGAGGCGCCCATGAGGACGATTGGCCGCAACGACCACGGTGCCGCCGTGGAGGACGTGCAACGACGTCTGCGCGTCATGGGCTACGAGCTTGCCGTCGACGGCGCGTATCTCCAGCGTACGTGCGATGCGGTCAGGAAGTTCAGGCAATCCGAGGGGCTGCCGCCGGGTGACTTCGTCGACCAGCAGGCCTGGTCGGCGCTGGTTGACGCGAGCTTCGCCCTCGGCGACCGCATGCTCTACCTGCGCATGCCCCATTTCCACGGTGCTGACGTGCGCTCGCTGCAGAAGATTCTCGAAGTGCTCGGGTTCGTCGTCGGCAAGTCCGACGGCATCTTCGGGGCGCACACCGAGCGCGCCCTGCGCGACTTCCAGCTGAGCGTGGGAATCATGGACGATGGCATCGCGGGCATCACCACCTACGATGCGATCGAGCGTCTGCGCCATGCCTGGGAGGGCAAGGAGCCGACGAGTGCCGAAGGTGCCCAGATGGGCTTTGCGCGTGCGGCCGAGGCGCTTGAGAAGATGGAGGCGTGCTTCTACGGGCTGGACGAGATCGGCCGTGGGGTCGCCTCGCGCGTGGCAAACCTCGCCCGCGCCACTTCCGAAGACGCGCACGTCATGAGCGCCGATGCGCTCGAGGCGTTTCCCCCTTCCAACATGCTCATGGTGGGCATTACCTCGAACGAGGTTGACGGTCAGGACGGCATCCCGCTCATCGAGTTCTCCGATGACTTCATGTTCGCGCGCCGCATCGGCATCGCCCTGTCATCGGCAAAGACGACGCCGCGACGCGTCATCATCGAGATTCCCACCCAGGGTTATTCTGAGGTCGTCGGCGTGGTTTCGGGCGAGCGCTGGGAGCAGCATCTCGCCGTCCTCCTGCTCGACGCCTTCTGCCTCTCCTTCTCGTAGCTGACCCTCTGTCATTTCGACCGTAACCGCATAGTGTTTTCGGGTCTGCGCATATCAAGATATTGTGGTGTGGAACTGCGTTTTTAGACAGGAGCACGCGCGGGTGTTACCATAGATGCTCAACGAGCGAAGCAAACCGTCTGCTCCGGGGTCCGGGCGTGAGCGGGCAGTTAGGATTCTTAACTATGCATATCCCAATGAAGCGCAAGGCGGCCCTGGCATTCGTGTTGTCCGCGGCACTCGCCTTGACGCTCTTTCCCGTGAGTGCCGGCGCCGTCACGGCCGCGCAGAAGCAGGCCGAGATCCAGAGCGTCTCCGCGCAGCTCAACGCGCTCAATGACGAGCTCTCCCTCGCCGTCGACGACTTCAACCTCGCAAATCGCAACCACGACCAGGCCGTCGCCGAGGCCGAGGAGTGCCAGCAGCGCATCAATGACGCCCAGGCGAAGATCAACTCGCTGCAGACGCGCATCGAGACGCGTGCGACGTCGATGTACCGCTCGGGTTCCATGACCTACCTCGACGTGCTCATGGGCGTGGGTTCCTTCGATGACTTCGCGACCGTGTGGGATACGCTCAACACGCTCAACGCGGAAGATGCCGACCTCGTGGTGAGCAGCAAGCAGGCAAAGGCCGAGCTCGATGCCGCCAAGGCAGACCTCGACGCCAAGCAAGCCGAGGCCCAGCGCCAGCTCGACATCGCCGCGTCCTACAGAACCGAAATCGAATCCAAGACCGCTCAGTACCAGTCCATCTACAACGGCCTGAGCTCCGAGTACCAGGAACTTCTCGAGCAAGAGCAGGCTGCCCAAGCCCAGGCCGCGGCTGCGGCCAGCGCGGCGTACTTCCCCTCGGTTTCCAGTGGCGGAAACAGCGGCGGCAGTAGCAGCAAGAGCAGCAGCTCTTCGCGTCCCAGTGGCAACGTCGGTGGCTCCAGCGCGGTCGAGCGCGCCTACTCGGCCATTGGCCTGCCCTACGTCTACGGCGCGAGCAGTTCCAGCGCCTTTGACTGCTCCGGTCTCGTGAGCTGGGCGCTGACGGGCAGCTTCGGCCATGCCTACGTCTCACAGGACTTCTGGGCCATGCCCGAGGTGAGCGACCCGCAGCCGGGTGACGTCGTCGCGTGCCACGCGGGCCATTGCGGCCTGTACATCGGCAACGGCCAGATGATCGAGGCTCCGCACACCGGCGCGACGGTGCGCATCTCGAGCGTGCGCGGAAAGATCGTGCGCCCGTAATCCCGTCACCATCCCTCCACACATGTGATGAGTCTGTGACATCGATTCGTCCTTGTCGGCGTGCGTTCGCCGCGGTGGTACCATAGCCTGCGCAGAGAACCCAATATGTACTTCTAACGTTGCATTGGGGGACGCGCTATGTCTACTATTCTCAATCGCAGGGCACTTGTCGGCTCGTTCGTCGCCCTGGGCGCGTTATGCACCATCAATCCCACGCAGGCACTCGGTGTCACGGCTGCGCAGAAGCAGGCCGAGGTCCGTACCGTCAAGGCCCAGCTCGAGGCCATGGCCGAGGACGTCTCCGCTGCCGGCGATCGTTACCACCAGGCCATGGACGCCTACGATGACGCCACGGCGCGTGTCGAGGAGGCGCAGGCGACCATCACCGAGATGTCGGAGCGCATCGGCAGCTTGCAGGAACGCCTCGACGTGCGCGCGACGGCCATGTACCGCTCGGGTTCGACCTCGTATCTCGACGTGCTCCTGGGTGTCAGTACCTTCGAGGACTTCGCGACCGTGTGGGACACCCTCAATGCCCTCAATGCCGAAGACGCCGACCTCGTCGCCAGCACCAAGATCACGAAGGCGACGCTCGAGTCGGCGCAAGGCGAGCTCATCGCACAGCAGCAGCGCGCGGCCGACCAGCTCTCCTCGGCGGAGGCCTACATGAACCAGGTGCTCGCCAAGCAAAGCGAGTACGACAGGATCTACAACAACCTGAGCGCGGAGTACCGCCAGATCCTCGCCGAGCAGGAGGCCGCCGAGGCCCAGGCGAGTGCCCGCGCGCCGCAGGAGTTCGTCCCGAGCGCCGTGCAGGTGGTGCCCAGCACCCCGGCCCCTTCTCCCGACACGGGCGGGTCGGGCATCACGACCGACGGCGACGTGGGCGGGTCTCCCAGCAGCTCGGGTGGCTCCAGCTCCATCACGGAGGTCTCGTCCGGGTCGGGGGCAGCACCGAGCACCCCCACGAACGGCGGCGTGCTCGATTACGCGTACTCGAAGCTGGGACATCCGTACGTCTGGGGCGCGAAGGGCCCCGACGCGTTCGACTGCTCGGGATTCGTGGCCTGGTGCTATCGCCAGATCGGCATATCCCTGCCGTCCTATACCGAATCGCTCTACGCGGTCGCCTCGGCACGGTTCAGTCCGAGCGAGGCCCAGCCCGGCGACGTGCTCTACAAGCCCGGTCACGTGGGGATTTCCACAGGCGGCATCAGCTGCATCGAGGCCATGGGAACGCGGTGGGGCGTTGTCGAGAGCTGTCGCGGAGGATGGACTGCGGCACTGCGCTTCTAGGCCATCTAGCAGGGACGATGCCGTTCACATGGGCCTATATGCGCGAAATGTGCGCAGATTATGGAGGCCGCGAATCTTGGGGTAGTATGGCTCCTTGCCTGCTGCAATTACTGTCTACAAATTGAGCACCATGTGTATTGCGGGCGCTAGGAATCTTTTTTCTCATGCATTCACATAACCGTAAGTCGGTCCTTGGCATTGCGCTGTCCACTCTGTTCGTCCTCGCTCTTTGCCCCGCGGCATTCGCCGTTCCCCTGCAACAGTCCTTCTCGCCTGACGGGTCCGAGGCGGCCCAAGGCGACGAGCCTGCCCAGCTCGAGCTAATCGCGACCTGTCGCGTGCAGATCGACGAGACCGCTGCCCAGATCGAGGAGGAGCGTATCGCGGCCATCGAGGCCGCCAAGCCCGAATCCGTCCGCCGCGCCGAGTCCATGTTGGGCGTGCCGTACAGGTCGGGTGGGTCGAGCCCCAGCGGCTTTGACTGCTCCGGTTTGGTGAGCTATGCGCTTACCGGCAGGTACGGTCATGCGTACACGTCGTATTCGTTCTGGGGCATGCCCGCGGTGGGCGATCCGCGTCCCGGCGATGTCGTGGCGTGCAGCCCCGGTCATTGCGGTCTTTACATTGGCAACGGCCAGATGATTCATGCGCCGCAATCTGGCGAGCGTGTGCGTGTCGAGGCCATCCGCGGCAAGATCGTCAGGCCGTAAGCCCCGTCATTTCGAGCGGAGGCGCGCAGCGCCGAAGTCGAGAAATCTCTCCAATACAAGAAGAGCGGAGTCGAGTAATCTCGCTCCGCTCTTTTCGTTGCTTTAGTCGCTTCGCCAGTCACAACCCGTGGAAGAACTCCGAGTACGATATCCCAAACCCGTCGACGATCTTCTCGAGCGTGTCGAAGCCGAAATTGCGATTGCCCTTTTCGATGTCCGCGAGATAGCTGCGGTTGATTCCCGTCATGAGGGCAAACCGGTCTTGCGTAAGTCCGTGTTGCTTACGAAGGTCCTTGATTCGCTAACCGATTTTGTTTCTAATTTCAGACTTCTGCATGAGTGCATGCTATTGACTGTGCTATTTTGAATGTATGAAATCAGAAACAATCCGCGACAATTCAACAAGGTCGCGGAAGACGCAGACACTCAAACAGGGCGCCACGCAGCGCACGCAACGTGCGGGTAATCCCGATGAAGCGCCTATACCTTCCAAGCTCATCATCAAATTCGGCCGCGAGATGCATCTCGTGCCCGTGGACACCATCGACTACGTCGAGAGCGTGAAGCGCAAGGTGTTCGTTCATGCGGATGCCGGCGTGTTCCAGATGTACTCGACCATGAAGGACATCATGGCCAAGCTCCCGGCAAGCTTCATTCGCTGCCATAACAGCTTTCTCGTGAACTCGGCGCGCATCGCGACCGTGAGCTCGCTCGAACTGGCGCTCGGGTCGGGCGCGAAGGTTCCCGTGAGCAAGCGCTACGCGAAGGAAGTCCGCGCACAGCTACGAGAGCTCGGGGTGTAGCTCCCCGCCATTTCGACCGTAGGCGCGAAGCAATCCTTCCCCTGTCATTTCGAGCGAAGCGGCCGTAGGCCGCGAAGCCGAGAAATCTCTCCCTCTATATCTATTATATAATGCAATAGAAAGGAGGTCCCCATGCCCACGATTTCCCTCTACCTCAAGGACGAGACGCTAAACCGTATCGATGCCGAGGTCGCACGAGCGGCCGCAGCCGATAAGGCGGCCGGACTCGCGGGACGCGCGGTGACGACGCGGTCGAGCTACATCGAGGGGCTTCTGGTGCGGGCTTTGGATGATAAATCCCCGCTTTCGCGCGAGACCATCGAATATCACGTGATCTCCCTTGCCGAGGAGTTTGGCGCCCAGCAGGTCTCACTGTTCGGTTCCTATGCGCGTGACGAGGCCACGGCGACGAGCGATGTCGACATCCTACTGGACAAGGGAGAGATTAGGGGCATGCAGGTCCTCGACTTCCAGGAGAAGCTGGCACAGCGCCTGGGGCGTAAGGTCGACGTGGTTACGACGGCAGGGGCCAGCAAACGCTTCCTCGATAAGATCAAGCAAGATGAGGTGCTGCTCTATGCGGCAAACTGAACGCGACAACGAGCAGCTTGGCGTGATTCTGCGTTACTGCGCGCGTCTCGACGAGACTCGTGGCTATTTTAGGGCAGACTACGAGGTGTTTGCGGGTAGCGTTCCGTACCAGGATAGCTGCTCGCTGTGTCTCATCCAGATTGGCGAGGCGGTCGGCCGGATTTCCGAAGAGTTCAGGGATATGCATCCGCAAATCGACTGGCGCGCCATCTACGGCATGCGCTGCCATCTGGTCCACGGCTACGACAACTTCGACCCCGAGATTGCCTGGGATGCCATGGAGAACTACCTTCCCGCGCTCAGGGCCTTCTGCGAGGAGCATTTCGAGGAGTAGGACGTCCTGACCGAAGCGGCCGTAGGCGCACCCCCTCCTGTCATTTCGAGCGAAGGCGCGAGGCGCCGGAGTCGAGAAATCTCTCCACTCACCTTGCCGTTCACGGTCAAATCTCGCGCACAGCAATCTAGTTATTACACGTACACAGCCGCTTGTTCCGGGGGGGGGGGGGGGGGAAAAAAAAAAAAAAAAATATTATAAAAAAAACTGTTTTGGGTTTGGCAAAAAAATTAAAAAAAAAACCGGTGGCCATTAACGGGGGGGGGGAGATAG
>CAOKAE010000002.1 GCA_948466335.1 uncultured Coriobacteriia bacterium
CCGGCTTCCTCTGCGGCCTCGTCGTATCCGGCATCTTGGCCGCGTCCATGTCCAGCGCCTCCTCGTACCTGCTCATCACTGGCTCCTCGGTGGCCGAGAACATCTTCCGCGGCGTCTTCAAGAAGGATGCCACCGACAACCAGGTCCTCATCGTGAGCCGCATCACGCTCGCCGCCGTCCTGCTCTTCGGCATCGCCGTCGCCTGGAGCGAGGACTCCGTCATCTTCACGGTCGTCTCCTACGCCTGGGCCGGCCTGGGCGCCTCGTTCGGTCCGCTCACGCTCTTCAGCCTGTACTGGAAGCGCGCGACCAAGTCCGGCGCCATCGCCGGCATGCTCACGGGTGCCATCGCCGTCATCGTATGGCATAACTTCATCAAGCCGCTCGGCGGCGTGTTCGGCATCTACGAGCTGCTTCCCGCGTTCATCCTGAGCTGCCTGGCGATCGTCGTCTTCTCCCTGCTGAGCAAGGAGCCGGAGCCTGCCGTCCAGTACGAGTTCGACCACTACATGGACGAAGAGCTCGTCGACCGTCATCTGGATGCGGTTCTCGAGGGTGGCATCCCGCTCAAGGGCGTCAACATGCCCGTCGAGTCGCCCATCCATCCCGATGAGGCCGAGAAGGTCGAGGAGAAGGATCCCATCACCTTCAAGGAAGGTGTCGTTGCCGACGCCCATGGCGAGACGCTCACGCGCAGCGCCGAAACGAAAGACGAGAAGGCCGAGGAGACCATCACGATCGAGGATAAGCCCGAGTAAGAAACTTCTCGTAGGCATAGAAAGAAGGGGCCGGTCACAACTCGTGACCGGCCCCTTCTTTCTATGCGATGAGCAATGGCGAGATTTCTCGACTACGGCGCTACGCGCCTTCGCTCGAAATGACAAAAATCACTGTTACACGACGCCGGGCTTGCCCTCGTCCTGGCGATGTTTGGCCCACACGCGCGTGGACAGGCCGAAGAGGTCGATAAAGCCCTCGGCGCTATCGCGATTGAAGGTGTCGGCGGAATCGTAGGTGGCCAGACCGTAGTCGTAGAGCGAGTACTTGCTGCGACGGCCAACCGTCACGCAGCTGCCCTTGAGGAAGCGCAGGCGCACGTCGCCGGTCACGAGCTGTTGCGTCGTCGAGCAGAAGCCGTCCAGGGCCTCCTTGAGGGGCGAGAACCACAGGCCGTCATAGACGAGCTCGGCCCACTTCTGCTCCACGATGGGCTTGAAATGCAGAAGCTCGCGCTCGAGGCACAGATCCTCGAGGGCCTTGTGGGCCTGGATGATCGACAGCGCACCGGGAACCTCGTAGCACTCGCGGCTCTTCACGCCCACGAGACGGTTCTCGATCATGTCGACGCGGCCGAAGCCGTTGCGTCCGGCAATCTCGTTCATCTTGAGGATAATGTCATGGAAGCTCATCTTCTCGCCATCCAGGGCGCAGGGCACGCCGGCATCGAAGCTGATGACGACGTATTCGCCCTCGGCCGGCGCCTCGTAGCTGGACGTGGTCATCGTGTAGATGTCCTCGAGCGGCTCGCTCCAGGGGTCCTCGAGCTCGCCGCATTCGATGGCGCGGCCCCAGAGGTTATCGTCGATGGAATAGGGCGATGCCTTGGTGGTGGGTACGGGAATGCCGTGGTTCTTCGCGTACTCCATCTCGTCATTGCGCGTGTGGAGATTCCACTCGCGCACCGGGGCGAGCACCTTGATCTCGGGATCGAGGCTCTGGATGGCGACCTCGAAGCGAACCTGATCGTTGCCCTTGCCCGTGCAGCCATGGGCGATGTACTTCGCACCGTACTTGTGGGCTATCTCGACGAGGTTCTTGGAGATGACGGGGCGCGACAGGGCGCTCACCATCGGGTACTTGTTCTCGTACATGCAGTTGGCGGCCAGCGCCTTGGTCAGAAAGTCGTTGACGTACTCCTCGCGCATGTCAATGGCCAATGCCTCGATGGCACCTACTTGCAGGGCCTTGTTCTTGACGAACTCGAGGTCCTGACGCTCCTGTCCGACGTCGCCTGTCACGGCGATGACGTCGAGGCCCTTCTCCTCCATGAGCCACTTGATGCATACGGAGGTGTCGAGACCACCCGAATACGCGAGTACGACCTTTTCCTTTTCCATTTCCATCTTTCCTTCCTTTCGAGTCAGCCGAGTTTACTTCTTCTCGAGCAGCTGGTTCACGTCGTTTTGGAATCTTTCGCCTTGCGCATCA
This sequence comes from uncultured Coriobacteriia bacterium, assembly GCA_948466335.1. Taxonomy (GTDB): domain Bacteria; phylum Actinomycetota; class Coriobacteriia; order Coriobacteriales; family QAMH01; genus QAMH01. Next base: position 2,209 of record CAOKAE010000002.1, read on the forward strand.
TCGGCGCAGATGACGAGTATCGTGTCATCGCCCGCGATGCTACCGAGCACGCCTTGCGTCTGCGAGGCGTCGAGTGCCGCGGCTACGCTCGAGGCCGTACCCGGATCGCAGAGGAGCAACACCTGGTTTTGCGCGCGACGCGTCTCCCGCACAGAGCTTGCGGCAATCGAGCGCAGGCGATAGTCCTCCGGCAACATGTATATGCCGTTGGCGTCCTTCTCAAGGCCGAGGTCGGCGATATCGCGCGAGATGGTGGCCTGCGTAACCTCGAAGCCGTGCTCACGCAGATACGAGACGAGTTCCGACTGGGTGCGGATGCGCTCGCGTCGGACAAGCGCCCGGATCGTGTCCTGGCGTTCCTTGCGTACGCTTGCCATGTTATCGCGCCCCCATGACAAGGGAGAGCAGCGCCTTTTGGGCATGCAGGCGGTTCTCCGCCTCGTCGAAGATCACGGAGCACGGTGCATCCATGACCTCGTCGGTGACTTCCTCGCCGCGATGGGCGGGCAGGCAGTGCATGAAGATGGCATCATCGGCTGCCAGAGCCATGAGCTCGGCGTTGACCTGGAAGCCCTCGAACTCGGCGAGGCGCTGGTCATGCTCGTCCTCGTCGCCCATGGACGTCCACGTATCGGTGATGACCACGTCGGCACCGGCAACGGCCTCACGCGGGTCGTTGGTGAGCTCGATGGCGGCACCGGTCATGGGAGCGATCTTCTCGCACTCGGCAACCACGACGGAGCTGGGGGCGTGGATTGCGGGAAACGCCAGCTTCACGTTCATGCCCGCCAGAACGCCCATCTCCAGATAGGTGTGGGCCATGTTGTTGCCATCGCCCACGTAGGCAATGGTGAGGCCGGCGAGCGTGCCCTTGTGCTCACGAATCGTCAGGGCATCAGCCAGGCCCTGACAGGGGTGAAAGTCATCGGAAAGCGCGTTGATGACCGGGATGCTCGCCCACTGGGCAACCTCGACGAGCTTGGCCTGCTCGTAGGTGCGCAAGACGATGGCGTCCACGAAGCGCTCAAGCACGAGCGTCGTGTCCTGCACGGTCTCGCCGCGGCTAAACGCCGAATGGTCGTCATCGAGCACGAGGGGGTGCGCACCCAGGCGATAGGTGCCGATCTCGAAACTCGAGCGGGTACGCAGACTCGGCTTCTCCATGATGATGGCGACGGACTTGCCCGCGCAGGGGGCATCGTGCACGCCGTCTTTCCATGCGGCCTTCTGCTGGGCAGCCGTATCGAGCACGAGCGCGAACTCTTCGGGCGTCAAATCGAGCAGACGCAGGCAATCGCGCCCGGCAAGCGTGTTCTGGCTCATTGGGAAACCTCCTCGTAGATGGTGGGCAGCGCCTCGATGAGCGCGTCAACGTCTTCCTTCTCGATGATGAGCGGCGGCAGGAAGCGGATGATGTCAGCTGCCGGAGCGTTGAGCACGAAGCCATGGCGCAGCGCGTTGAGCGCCGTCTGGTTGGCGACGGGCTTTTCCAGCGTAATGCCGCACATGAGGCCGCGGCCACGCACGTCGGTCACGAAGGGCAGTTCGGCCAGGCGGTCGCGCAAGTAGGCACCCGTCTCGTTCACGTGGTCGAGGAAGCCCTCCTCGCACATGATCTTGGTCGTCGCGTCGGCCGCCGCGCAGGCAAGGGGGCCACCGCCAAAGGTGGTGCCGTGCATGCCGGGCTGCATGAGCGCGGCAAGCTCGGTCTTGGCCGCGAAAGCGCCCATGGGTACGCCGTCGGCGATGCCCTTGGCCATCGTCACGATATCCGGCTCGATGCCATAGGATTGGAAGGCGAAGTACGACCCCGTACGGCAAAAGCCCGTCTGCACCTCATCGACGATGAGGAGCATGTTACGCTCGCTCGTCATCTCGCGGGCGGCCTTGAGGTATTCGAGGGTGCAGGGCCAGACACCGGACTCGCCCTGAACGCATTCGAGCATGAGCGCGCAGGGCTTCGTGCCATCGACCTCTCCGTCGAGCGCTTCGGCAAGCGCATCGATGTCGTTGAGCGGCGTGCGGCCGAAGCCCGCCGGAAGCGGCGCGAAGGGGTCCTGCTTGTTGTCCTGCGCCGTTGCCGCGAGCGTGGCGAGCGTCCTGCCATGGAAGGACTTCTCGGCGGAGATGATGCCATAGGCGCCATCGAGATGCTTGGCGCCCCAGAGACGGGCGAGCTTGATCGCACCCTCGTTTGCCTCGGCGCCCGAGTTGGCGAAGAAGCTCTGCCATATCGCATCCGTACCATGGGCGAGCATGTCCGAGATGCGTTCGGCGAGCTCGCCACGGTGCTCGATGTAGAAGTAATTGCTCACGTGGAGCAGCTTGTTGGCCTGCTCGGTCACGGCTTCGGTGACGCGCGAGTTGCAATGGCCCACGCTCACGACGCCGATGCCCGAGAGGAAGTCGAGGTATTCGTTGCCCTCGTCGTCGATGAGCCACTGGCCGGCGCCCGAGACGAACTCGACCGGCTTACGTGCGAAGGTATGCATGACGTAGGCGTCGTCAAGCCGCTGTGCCTTGTCGAACTGCTTTCCCATGTCGCTCACTCGCTCCTTCCTATGGTCTGGATGGACTGGTCGAGCTTGCTCGCGAAGTTGCTCACGGGAGCCTCGACGAAGTCCGGATCCATGGAGTCGTCCTGATGGCGCACGATGAGCGTGCCGACGCCCGAGTCGGTGAAGATCTCGAGCACGAGCGAATGGGCCACCGTGCCGTTGATGATGTGGGCCTTGCGCACGCCCGCCGAGAGCGCGGTCACGCAGGCATTGATCTTGGGAATCATGCCGCTCGACATCGTGCCCTCGTTGGCAAGATCGACGGCTTCGGAAAGGGCCATGCGAAAGACGAGCGTCGACTTGTCGTCGAAGTCGGTGTAGATGCCGTCGACATCGGTAATGAAGACGATCTTCTGCGCACCGACAGCTGCCGCAATCTCGCCAGCAACGGTGTCGGCGTTGATGTTGTAGTCGCCATCCTCACCATAGCCGACCGTCGCGATGACGGGGATGTAATCGGCCGCGAGCAGATCCTCGATGAGACGCGTGTTGATGGACTTGACCTTGCCCACACGTCCGAGCTTGGGGTCAAGCGGCTCGGCCTGGATAATCTTCGCATCGGCGCCGTTGAGGCCGACGGCAACCGACCCGTGCTTATTGATGGCGCTCACGAGGTCCTGGTTGACCTGGCCGACGAGCGTCATCTTGACGACTTCCATCGTCTCCTCGTCGGTCACGCGCTGGCCGCCCTCGAAATGCGTGGGAATGTCGAGGCGCTTGAGCATCGCGTTGATGTTGGGGCCACCGCCATGGACGATGATGGGATTGGCGCCCATGAGTTTGAGCATGATGATGTCATCGACGACCGCGTCGCGCAGCTCGCCCGCCACCATCGCCGCGCCACCGTACTTGATGACGACCGTCTTGCCCGTGATGTCCTCGATCCAGGGCAGTGCGTCGAGCAGGACCCGGGCGCGCAGCTGGTTGGGCAGCGCATCGATATCCGCTACGTCGACCTCGTCGTATTTCTTGCGAAACTGCATGTTCCTCTCTTGCCTCTCTATCTTGACTAGCTGCGATAATCGGCGTTGATGTGGATGTACTCGTGCGTGAGGTCGCAGGTCCACACGCGCGTGGACGCGCCGCCGCCGGTGCCGAGCGAGACCTCGATGACGATCTCGTCGTCCTCGAAGCGGCGCAGGGCCTCGTCCTCGTCAAAGCCGCAGGGCAGGCCCGCGCGCAGCACAGGCATGGCCATGATGTCGATGTCCACGCCGTATTGGTCGAAGCTCGCGCCGCTGCGCCCGAGCGCCGCGGCGATGCGGCCCCAGTTGCAGTCGTGCCCGGCGATGGCCGTCTTCACGAGCGGGGAGTTGGCGATGGTGCGGGCAGCGCGATCGGCGTCTTCCTCGTCATTCGCATCACGCACGTAGACCGTCACGAGCTTGGTCGCACCCTCGCCATCGGCGGCAATCTGGCGCGCAAGGTTCTCGCATACGAGGCGCAGCGCCTCCGCCAGCACGCTGGCAGCCTCATCGGCATTGGCGACGGGGGCGCCCATGCCGCTCGAGAAGAAGAAGACGCTATCGTTGGTCGAGGTGTCGGAATCGACCGTGACCTTGTTGAAGGAGACATCGACTGCCTGCTTGAGGGCGACGCGCGCGGCATCGATCGAAACCGGCATGTCGGTGGTCACGACGGCGAGCATCGTCGCCATGTTGGGCTGGATCATGCCCGAGCCCTTGACCATGCCGCCAACCGCATACTCGTTACCGTCATAGGTAAAGCGCACAGCGCACTCCTTGGAGTGCGTGTCCGTGGTCATGATGGCGCATGCCGCATCATGACCGCCGTCCTTTGACAGCTTCTCGACGAGCATGGGGATGCCCTTCTCGAAGGGAGTCCACGGAAGCTCGACGCCGATGACGCCCGTCGAGGCAACGAGCACCTCGCCGTCGGCAAGGCCGAGGGCCTGGGCCGCAGTCTGGGCTGATTTACGCGCGATGGCCAGACCCGGTTCGCCCGTGGCCGCATTGGCGTTGCCCGAGTTGAGCAGGGCGGCGCGGGGCGTGTGAGTTGCAAGCAGTTCGCGGTCGACCTGGACGGGTGCGGCGCAGAAGACGTTCTTCGTGAACATGCCGCAGGCAGTCGTACGGGGACCGTCGGATACGACGAGCGCGGCATCAAGACGCTTGGGATCCTTGCGAAAGCCTGCATGGACGCCCGCAGCCCTGATGCCCGCGGGAGCCGTCACGCCACCTTCAACCTGTATGAATTCGATATCACTCATGCTCTACACCACCGGACAGCTGTAGGTGAGACCAGCGGTCTCGTCAAAGCCGCACACGAGGTTCGCCGCTTGGATGGCCTGGCCGGCAGCGCCCTTCACGAGGTTATCGATGGCGCAACTCGCGATGAGCATCGTGCCGTCCGACGCGAGGTGCAAGCCCACTTGCGCGCGATTCGACCCCTCGACCCAGGAGGTCTGGGGCATGACGCCCTGCGGGCACACGCTCACGAAGGGCTCGGTGGCATAGCGGCCGGTATAGAGCGCGTGAATCTCGTCGAGCTTGTAGTTGCCCTTGAGCGGGATGTAGACGGTGGAGAGCAAGCCGCGCACCATCGGCACGAGATGCGGGGTGAAGATGACCTCGACATCGCTGCCGGCAGCGCGCGAAAGCGTCTGGGCAATCTCGGGCGTGTGGCGATGCGGCATGCCATAGAGGCCCACCGCCTCGTCGGCATTGCAGAAATGCGTCTTGGGCGTCGCCTTGCGCCCGGCACCGGACACGCCGGAGAGCGCCGCGATGGTGACCGGGCCCTCCCCCTTCATGCCCGCCTCGATGACGGGCAGGGCCGCCAGGGCGGAAGCCGTGGGATAGCAACCGGGACAGGCGACGACGGGAGTGCCAGCCCTGAGCTCGTCTCGCGCGACCTCGGGCAAGCCGTAGACCGCCTGCGCCAGCAAGTCGACGCTCGTGTGCTCGACATCGTACCAGGCCTCGTACACCTTGGCGTCTGCCAGGCGATAGTCTGCCGACAGGTCGATGACCTGCACGCCTGCGGCGACGAGCGCCGGCGTCATCGCGAGCGATGCCGTATGGGGCACGGCGAGGAAGGCGACGTCTGCCTTCCCGGCGATGCGGGTCGCGTCGTGCGCTTCGAAGCTCAAGTCGCATATGCCCGATAGCGCCGGATACAAATCGGCGATGCGCTCGCCCTCGTTGCCCGACGAGGTGATGCAGGTGAGCTCGAACTCGGGATGGCCAAGCAAGATGCGCACCGCCTCGACGCCGGCATATCCCGCTGCACCTACGACTGCTGCCCTTTTCATGTTCTTCCCATCTCGACGCGTGAAATCATAACTAGGCGGTATTGTGAACCGTCTTGAAACAGAATGCAATATTTATCTCATTTTATGCACTATTAATGAATTAATTTATATAATTATGCAATTTTATAGTGAGTTTATGCATTTATTGCCTATTTGGCAGCCGCGACCTCGTTGGCAATGCGCACGGCATCGCGCGCAATCATAAGCTCCTCGTTGGTGGGAATCACAAGCAACTTGACCGGAGAATGGTCGTCACTGATGACGCGTTCCTCGCCCATGACCTTGTTTGCCTCGTAATCGAGAACGATGCCGAGCGGCTCCATGCCACCCAGAATCATGCGACGCATGCGCTCGGAGTTCTCGCCCACGCCACCCGAGAAGACGATGGCATCGACGCCGCCCATCTCGGCCATGTAGGAACCGATCATCTTCTTGGCCGAATTCGCGAACATGTCGTAGGCGAGAGCCGCGCGCTTGAGCCCGGACTTGGTTGCCGCATCGATGTCTCGCATGTCGGCGGAGATGCCGCTGATGCCGTAGAGGCCCGACTGGCGATTGAGAATCGTGATGATCTCGTTGGGGGTGTAGCCCTCCTGCTCCATGAGATAGGTGACGATGGAGGGATCGATGTCGCCGCTGCGCGTTCCCATGACGATGCCGCCAAGCGGGGTAAAGCCCATGGAGGTGTCTACCGACATGCCATGGTCGACGGCCGTCACCGAGCAACCGCCACCAAGGTGGCAGGTGATGAGCTTGAGGTTCTCGGCCTTTTCTCCGAGTACTTCGGCAGCACGCTGCACGAGGTAACGATGCGAGGTGCCATGGGCGCCGTACTTGCGAATGCCAAACTGCTCGTAGAACTCGTAGGGGATGGCGTACATGTACGCACGCGGAGGCATGGTCTGGTGAAACGCCGTGTCGAAGACACAGACGTGCGGGATATCGGGGAGGACTTCGCGGCAGGCGCGAATGCACTGCACTGCCGGCGGATTATGCAGGGGCGCGAGCTCGGAGCACAACTCGATGTCTGCCACGACCTGGTCGTCCGTCAGGACCGACTCGCTGAACTTCTCGCCACCATGCACGATGCGATGGCCGACCGCACCAATCTGGTCAAGGCTCTCGATGCCCGAATCGGGGTCTTGGGTGAGCACTTCGAGCACCATCTTGATTGCGGCGAGATGGTCTTCCATCGGCTCCTCGAAGACGCGCTTGTCGTTCTTGTTCCAGTGCTGCACGAAGGCGTCGGAATACCCGACCTTCTCACACAGACCGCGCGTTACGAGCTCCTCGGTCTCGGAATCGATGATTTGGTACTTGAGAGACGAACTCCCCGCGTTGATTACCAGTACGTACATCGGTACCCTCTTTACGCCATCGCCTTAAAAATACGTATCTTGTATTCTCTCATATCGCAAAGATGCCGTATACGCATGAAGCCGCAAGCGGAGGGCAGGAGATGCGACCGACCGCAGGCATCTCCTGTCAGGTTATATAAAACCAATTCTTTGTTGCTTCGCGCTGCTTCTTGGAGCGATTTAGCTCAAGGTCGTATCGATGCTGTCGTCGTTTTCTGGTTCGAGTTCGCCCATCAGGACGGTGACCTTCTGCTGGGCCTCGTTGAGACGCTTTTGCAGCGACGCGAGCAAGGCGACGCCGCGCTCGTAGCTTTCGATGCTCTGCTCGAGCTCGACCTGGTTGCTCTCGAGCGAGCGCACGATGGCCGCGAGCTCCTCAAGGCCCTCCCTGAAGCTCAGCTCGTCGACCTGCACGGGCTTTGCGGTTTCCTCAGACATGGGCTTCCCTTTCTACTGTATCGACGGTACAGGCAAGCCGCCCGTCCTGGACTTGGATTTGAATGGCATCGCCAACGGAAGCGTGCTCGACGCTGTCGATGACGGAATGGCCGTCGGCGGCATAGGTGATGGAGTAGCCGCGGCTTAGGGTCTTGAGCGGTGAGAGCGCATCGAGCTTTGCCGCGGAGAGGGCCATATCGCGCCCGAACCTCTCGCACAGGCGTGGCCCCAAGGCAATGAGCCGGCCCTTGAGTAGCTCGAGCCCGTGGGCATCTGCAGAGAGCGCGTCGGGGATGGCGCGCACCAGACGCTCTTCCATGTTGTCGAGCGTCTGGAAATAGGAACCCGTGAGATAGTGCGCGTCATGCCAGAGAGGACGATCGAGCAGGCGGTCGAGATGGGCCCGCTGGGCCTGCATATAGCTCTCGATGGAGCGGCGCAGGGCATCTTGGGCATTCGAGAGCTTGTTCGAGAGCTCGTCGGTGGAAAGGGCGATGGCCTCTGCCGCGGCCGTGGGCGTGGAGCAACGACGATCTGACACCATGTCGCAGATGGAGTTATCTGGCTCGTGACCGATGCCCGTGACGACGGGAATGGGAGATGCGGCGACGGCGCGGGCCAGCGCCTCGTCGTTGAAGGGCATGAGGTCTTCGTAGGAGCCACCACCGCGCACGAGCAAGATGACGTCGGGCGCGGGCTGTGCCGCCCAGGCGGCTTCGAGGCCCTGGATGATGCGGGCGGGGGCATCTGCGCCTTCGACCGGTACGCCGCAGATGAGGAGCTCGCCTAGCGGGTAGCGACGACGCAGGGTACGGATAACGTCGTGGACGGCCTTGCCACGCGGCGAGGTGACCACGGCGATGCGCTGCGGCAAGGCGGGCACGCGGCGCTTGCGAGAAGCATCCATGAGACCCTCGGCATCGAGCTTGCGCGCAAGCTGGGCGACCTGCATGCGCAGCTTGCCCTCGCCTGCTAGCTGCATGGACGCCACCGAAAACTGGAGGCGCCCTTTGGCGGGATAGCACGAGAAATTGCCCGTGAGCTCGACGAGCATACCCGCCTGTAAGGCGACGCCGCTTGCGTTGTAGCGGTCGCGCCACATGATGCAGGGCATGGAGCAGTCGTCATCATGCACGGAAAAATACGCGGCCTTGTAACCGGGCTTGTCGTTGAATTCCGAGACCTCGCCGATGACGGTGAGGCGGATCTTCTCGAGGCCACGCTTGGCTGCGTTCATGGCCTGCGTCACGGTGTATGCCGAGCTTTGCTCCGAGTCTTCCATCGCACCTACCTTCGTGCCCTCATCCTGACGTGACCACAGTACGCGAGAGGTGTGACATGGAAACGCACGCCTCTAGTCGCCACGGATCATGCCGAGGAAGTAGAGGAGCTGCAAGACGCTCGTGAGGGCGGCGGCAACGTAGGTGAGGGCGGCCGCTCGCAGTACCGTGCGCGCGCCGTCGGCGGTGAAATCACCCGGAATGGCGAGCGCCTGCGTGGACGCCGTGACGGCACCCGAACTCGACCCCGTGATGTAGGCGAGCGCGCGACGCGACGCGTTGAACTCGACGGGCAGCGTGACGATCTGGAAGAGCACGGCAAACGCATAGAAGATGATGCCGAGCCACACCAACTGCATCATGTTGAGAAAGATGCCGATGAGCAACAAGATGAGCCAGGTGCTCGACCCGAAATTGGCGATGGGAACGAGTGCTGAGCGCACCTTCATGGCGGCATAACCCTGAGCGTGCTGCACCGCATGGCCGCACTCGTGGCAGGCAATGGCCATGGCCGAGACGGACGCCTGGTCATAGACGCCCTCGGACAGGCTGATGACCTTCGTACGCGGATCGTAGTGGTCGCTCAGCGAGCCGGCGATGGGACGCACCTGCACGTGTTGCAGGCCGTTGTCGTCGAGCATGCGGCGGGCTATCTGCGCGCCGGTCAAGCCGGACTCGTTGGGGACGGAGGCGAACTTGCGATATGAGGAGTTGATGTACGCCTGCGTGCCAAAGCCAAGCACCATCGTGATGAGTATTAAGGCGAGATAGGACATGGTTACCTCCTCGGTCGATTGCGTATGTCTATCATATCAGCGTACAGGCCGACGCGCGTAACCGTTTCATGGCGGATTCGAGCTACGCCTCGCGTTGGGCGACCTCTATGGAGCCCCTGTCCAGATAGAGCGCGAGACGCCCCTCGAGCAGGTCTATGAGCTCACGTCCCACGATGTCATAGCGCCAGCCCTCCATGAGGGCCAGTCCCTCGCGATGGCCACGCACGAGCTTCGATAGGTCGGAGTGCGTCGCGATCAGGGGTGCCGCCACATCGTTTTGCTTGGCACGCACTTCGAGCAGGGAGGACAGGAGCTCGACGGCACCGTCCGCCTCGACATCGCCCTTGGGGTTGCGCTCGAGTTTGGGCCATTGGTCCTGAGGGATCTCCCTACCGCGGCTGACCGCCTCGAGGATGTGGTTCACGTCGCGGCCGTTCAGCTTGTTGGCCAGACCGCGAACCTCGAAGAGCGCTTCCCTCGTCTTGGGCGCCTTGCGCGCGACTTCGATGAGCGCTTCGTCGGCAAGCACCCACTTGCGAGGCAGGTTGCGATGCTGCGCCTCGGTCTCGCGCCATGCGGCGAGCTCGCGCGCGATGGCGAGCTGCCCCCGCGACAACGACGAGACGCGCTTGACTCGCCGCCAGGTTTCCCGCGGGTCGACATCGTAGCTTGCCGGGGCGGCAAGTGCCACGAAGTCACGCTCGCACCAGGCAAGGCGTCCCTTCCCGACGAGCTCGTCGCGCAGGTGCTCATACACGCACGGAAGGTAGACGACATCGTCGAGAGCGTACTTGACCTGGCTGTTGGTGAGGGGGCGCTTGGACCAGTCGGTGTAGCTATCGGCCTTGGCGAGCTTGACGTCGCAGACCGAACGCACGAGCGGACCGTAACCAACCTGAAGCGGATATCCCAGAAGCGAGGCGGCGACCTGCGTGTCAAAGACCGGAGACGGCGTGACGCCCGTCTCGTGATAGAGAATCGCGATGTCCTGCGTGCCCGCATGGAAGATCTTCACGCAGTTCTCGTCGGTGAGTATGGGAACGAGCGGCGAGAGGTCCGACACCGCGAGCGGATCGACCAGCGCCGAGACGGTGCCGTTGTTCAGCTGTAGCAGGCAGAGCTTCTCGTAGTAGGTCTTCTCGCGCATGAACTCGGTGTCGATTGCGAGCATTTTCGAGCCCTCGAGCTCCTGGGCCAGCTCCTCGAGCTGCGCCTGCGTCGTCACGAACTTACTCAATCGAAGACTCCTCGTTTCCCGAGCCATCGGACATGGCCCTCTCGCGTACGTGGCGTTGCTTCATCGTGAGCAGCGAGACGATGAAGCCGAATATCATCATGGCGTAGAGCAGGGTGCTCAGCGGCGCCCCAGCGATGCTTTCGATGTGGAACGATTCCAGTACGAGCTCGCAGCCCACGAGCGCGATGAAGGCGAGGGCGACGATCTTGATCTCGAAGTTGCGGTTGATGAACTCGCTGATGGGATCGGCGAAGATGATCATGATGAGCACGGCGCCGATGACCGCGATGATCATGACGATGATCTGGCCGGACAACCCTGCTGCCGTGATGACCGAGTCGAGGGAGAAGACGATATCCATGACCATGATGGTGGTGACAGCCTGGGCCAGACCGATGGTCTTGCGCGGCTGCGGCGCGACGTGCTCGGGCGTGGGCGCATGCTTGGCGGCATGGAAGGACTCGCGTAACTCGCTTATGCCCTTGAAGATGAGATAGGCACCGCCGAGCAGGAAGACGAGGCTGTGCACGGTGAAATCGGTGTGGCCCCCCTCGATGCCGAAGGGCAAGGTGAACACCACGACGTTGATGGACATGATCCAGACCACGCAGCACAACAGGATGCATCGCATGATCATGGCCGCCGCCAGGCCAAGTCGGCGTCCTATGTGCCGCTTGCTTTCCGGAAGGCGATCGGAGGTGATTGCGATGAAGACGAGATTGTCGACGCCCAGCGCGAGTTCGAGGAACATGAGGACCAGGACCTCTGCCCACCCATCGGCGGTCGCGAGGGGTGCGAAGAAACTTGCGAGAAACTCCATGCTGGCTCCAAGGGCAAGGCGAGTGCCCATCAACTTGCATCGCGTACGACAAAACGCATGCCATTATACGGCAATCGCGCAAGATGCCAGCTCTTTGTTTGCGATTATTGCGCCGCCTCGTCCAGGGCATCGAAATGCAGGGCTGCGGCAAACGACGCCGCGTTGCCGTAGACGATGCCGTAGTTCACGCCCTTTGCCTCGACGCAGCGGCCGTTGCCGATGTAGATGCCCACATGGCCGGGCTTCCACAGGATATCGCCGGGAACCGCCTCGGCCAGCGTCCTGACGCTGCTCGCCTGGGCGTACTGCCACTCGGAGTAGTGGGCCAGGTCGATGCCGACGAGCGAGTAGCACCACTTGGTCAGGCCGGAGCAGTCGAAGGTCTTCGTCGACGGGGATTCGGCAGCCCATACGTAGGTGCCGCCCAACATGGCCTCGGCGCTGGCGATGACCATGCCGGCCTTCTTGTCCATGACGCCCATCTCGCGCGACTTGTCGAGGGCGAGGATAGCGGGGTACATGCGCAGGGCATGGGCCACGCGACGGTCAAGGTGCGCCACGCTCGCGGCCGGTCCCTCGTAGCCTGCCATGAACGCGAAGGTCAGCTCCTCGACATGACGGCGGGCCTCGTCGTCCGTGCGCTCGACGCGCGTCTCCATCGGAAGGATGCGCGAAACGCCAGCGGCCTTGCTGCGCAGGACCGTTCCGTCCACGACGCGCATGGTGACCGGGTCTTCCGCATTGGGAATGCCGTCGCCGTCGATGTCGTCATCCCATGCGTCCACGATACCGTCGCCGTCGAAATCGTCCCCGATGGTCTCGTCGAAGAGACCGAGGGAGACATCGATGGCCGCATACTCCGGATACGCGGCGTCGTAGTAGGTCTGACGCTCGCCCCAGCTATCGCGCCAGGTTTGCAGGAAGTAATCGGTCTGCACGCCGACGTCGGTCCACTCGGCACCACGCTCGGCGGCAAACTGCCTGAGTCCCGTGAATCCCGCAGAAGAAAGGTCGGCCGTGGAAGAACCGGCATCGGTCCACTGGAACAGACCGCCGGCGACCTCGTATCCGTAATGGAACATACCGCTCATGTCGCAGAAGGAGGCGGCGTTCGATCCGGATTCGGCATACATGTTGCCGATTGCGGCGGCGACCATCTCGGGCGTCCAGCCCGCGTCGAGCAGGCGTGCGGCAACCTGCAGCTCGGTCAGGGTCGTCTCGAGCGTCGAGCCGTCATCGACGACGGTCGCCGCGTTACCCGCATTATCGGACGGCGCGTACTGGTCGATGGGAATCGAGTCCTCCGGACCGGGATCGGGGGTGGGAGGTTGTTCCGGCTGCGGCATGGCGTCAAGGTCCTGGCCGGGAGTTCCGAGTGCGTCATCGCCAGAAACGATGGCATCGGCACCGGGCTGCTGCGCATCGTCTGGCAGTTGGACCTCGCCGGGGCCATCCGTCGAGTCGTCCTCGGCGGGCCGCTGGTCCGCGTCGGGAAGGTCGGATGCGTCGAGGGACTCGAGAATGTCGAGGAGGTCGGATGGCTCGAGTTCCGAAATCTCGAGATCCTCGACAATCTGTCCCAGAAGAGGATAGAGCTCCTTGAACTCGCCCTCGGGTTCGACGAGCGCGCCGGTAGTCGGATCGTAGGCCTTGCCCGTCAGCACGTCGACGAGCAGACCGGTACGTTCGTCAAAGACGAGAAGCGCCTCCGCGGGGGCGACCTCCATCGTCTGCGTGACGGGAGAGTTGGCGAGCTCGTCTGCAAGCGCGCGAATGGGCACGCCCACGGCTCCCGCGCTCAAGCTCGTCGTGAGCAGAAGGGCCATGGCGGGCACGGAGCGCTTCGAGGCCTCGCGCTTGATGTACCAGGAACAGGGACGTGCGACGCCATGCGCTCCCAGGGGGAAGCGTTCGACGACATGCCTACCCTTGGGATAACGCGGTATCGCGTGCTGTCCCTGCGCGTATTTTGACATCTGGTTACCTACACCTTTGTCACTATTGGGGAGAGGAATTTTACCCCATTTGGAGAGGCCTGCGCACAGCCAAACGGTTCACCGGTGCGAATCGTGACGCGAGGGAAAGTGTCGGGAGGAATCCTAGAGCTCGTTGTTCTTGAGCGCGTTCATGTCGGCCTTGCTGATGTTATAGCGCTTGAGGTGCTCCTTGTACTCGTCGCGCAGCGTCCAGAACCTGTTGGCCTTGGGGCCGATGAACATCATGATGACGATGAGGACGACGAGAGGCGCGATCGTGCCCACGGACGAAGGCAGCTCGGCGATGCCCAAAAACGAGATGAGAAAGAGAACGAAGATGACAAGACAGCCGAATGCGATAACGCCCACGATAAGGAGCAGGGTTTTCCTCAGCTCCTCGCTCATGGTAATGGCCTGGCGCACTTCCTTGCGGCGCTTCTTGCCCACATGCTCTTCGACCACGTGTCCACCTCAGCCCATCCGTACCGACGCGGCAATTCTACCAGCTTATCGGGCTGTTGCAGACAATTCACAAAAGAAGAATAAGCAAAGAGGAGCCCTCCACGCGAAACGCGGAGGGCTCCTGAGCTCATAGGCGAGTCAACATGGGCAAGCCGACGGACGCGTGCGCCCGCGTCCTTGCAGAAGTCTCGTTACAGCTTGGACACCCACAGGCCATGGATGTTGCAGTAATCGAAGGCCTCGATGACCGCGTCATCCGGTGCGAGCGAGAAGACCGCCTCGGGGGCATCGCCCGGATTGAGGTGCACGAACTGCAGGCCCTTCTCGGTGTGCAGGCAAATCCACTGGATGTAGTGCTCCTCGATCATGGGATGGGGCACCTCGCCGACCTTGACCGTGACGACTTCGCCGTCAATTTCGATGACGGGCACGTGCTTCTCGGTCGCCCCATCGGAAGAATCGGCGATGAGCTCGGTCATCTTCTGACCGCAGCAGAAGGGAATCGGGCCTCCGTCGATGATCTTCGTGATGATGTTTCCGCAAATCTCGCAGCGATAGAACTTAATCTCTTCCATGACTGCTCCTCTCTCTTGACGTTCTGGTCTGAACCAGATGCTGACAGTATACACCTCACGAGAGAATAAAGAACTACGAGACGACCAAATCGTCAATCTCGATTTCGATGACCTTTGCCAGGTCCTCGAAGGCCATCTCGATCTGCGTGCCGATACGACCGCCCGAAAACATGATGGTGTCAAAGAGGACGCATGTCTCGTCGATGAAGGTACGGAAGGGCTTTTTCATCCCCAGGGGGCTGCAGCCACCATGCACGTACCCGGTGAGGTCGAAGAGATCGCGTGAGCGCACCATGGCCACCGACTTCTCGCCCGCGGCATGCGCCGCCTTCTTGAGGTCGAGTTCGCAGGCGACCGGAATCATGAAGACCAGGTACTCGCCGCTTTTTCCCTGCGTGACGAGCGTCTTGAAGACGTGGTCGGGATCCTCCCCCGCGCGCAGGGCGATGTCGACGCCTGTATCGTCACCCGTCGCATCGACTGCGTGGACGACATGGTCGACGTGCGCAGCATCGAGGATGCGCATGGCGTTGGTCTTGGTTTCCTTCTTCCTAGACATCCTCAGCATCCTCGGTCTCCGGTGCCTGGGAAAGTAGCAGGTCGACGACGAGCTCGAAACTGTCCGGAAACTCGTCGGCCCCCTCCGCGCGAAACGTGGACGTGCGCCTTGCCACGGGCCTGTCAAAGCCAACCTCGACACGCCATTCGGTGACGACGTTCACGAAGGGGCCCTGCGACGGCTTGTACACGCGCTGCCATGCGAAGAGCCCTGTCTTGTCCAGGGCGTCTATGAGCTCACGCGCCTCGTCAACCGTCAGGTCGACCTGGGCGATGTCGGGCGCGCCACGGCGAACGAGCATCTGCGCGCCGTCGGCTGTCTTGCGATACGCCGCCGAACGCGGATAGGGTAGGTCGGGATCGACCTCGATGAACTCGATGTCCTGCACGTGGTCATAGCTACGCAGCTCGTGGAGAACGTCATGGGATTGTGCGGCTCCAAAGGGCAGACCGGGCATGGCGGCGAATCCTTCCATAGGTCGGGCACGGGCGCGTCTGCCGGGCAGACGTCACGTCCTCATCATAGCGTAACGTCGGTCATGGAGATGGGCTTTCTGCGTTATCAGAACGAGGCACGCATGTCATGGGGTATCATGTATCCCACTTCGCAAGCCCCCGAGGAAGTGGAACGCATCATGAGAATATTCGGCCTTGGCCTCCCCGAGCTCCTCATCATCCTTGCCATCGTGTGCATCCTCTTTGGCCCCGCCCTGTTCAAGAAACTCAACAAGCAGGTGAAGGAAACGGGCGAAGCCGCGAAGAAGGGAATAGAGAACGGCGCGAAAGCCGCCGGCACCAATGTCGACCTCGATCACATCGACAAGAACGCCGTGCTCGACAAGGTCGAAAGCTTCCAGGACCGCGTCGACAAGATGTTTGAAGACGACGAGGAGAAGCAGCCCGCCAAGGACGACCAAGCCGCCAAGGAACCCGAAGCCAAAGCCTAAGATGGTGTGCCACGGTGCCTGACCCCCTGACACATCTAGTACCTAATGCGTATGCCCGTGCCCGTGAGCGTGGCCGTGCATCTGGGCGGCGTCGGTTGTCGTCACGACCAACTTGCCATGGAGCACGCCCTTGGTGCCGAGCAACGCGTCGGCGATGGAGCGAATCACCTTGCTCTGGCCCCTCATGAGAACCACTTCCAAGCAGTTCTCCTCATCGAGATGCACGTGAACCGTCGAGACGATCTCGTCCACATGTTCGTGCTGGATGGCGTCCAGCTTGTCGCGTAGGTCATTGGAATGATGATCGAAGACCATGGTGAGCGTGCCGAAGATGCTCGAATCCGGATCCTCGACCTCCTCTTCGATGAGCGCGCCGCGCACGAGGTCTCGAATGGCCTCGGACCGGTTCTTCGCGATGCCACGCCGCGCCGTGTACCTATCCAGCTCATCCATCAGGTCCTCGGGCATCGCCACCGAAAAGCGCACGAGTTCGCTCATGGCCGTCCCTTTCCTTGCAGAGGTTCGTCATCCATCGCAGGTGATGGTACCATCAAACGACCGCCATCTCCCCTAGATGGAACAGGCATCCGGATTGAACACGGCCGCATGCTTTGCGTTGACGGCCTGGGCATCCGAAAAGACGACGAAGAAGTACGCGAGCATCTCCTCGAAGGAATCAAACATCATCGGTGCACCCAAATAGCCGCCGCATCCGCATTGCGGCAGCGTGCGTACCACGGCTCCGGGCTGCGTGACGGGAGGCTTTGGTAGGCGGTCCCATCGACTGTAGCGACGCCAGTGCCCCTCGGGTTGCTTGATGACGAGCTGGCCCGTATCGCCCGCGATGTCACCCACGAGCTTCACGAGTGGCTCCGCACCCGCGTCCCGCGGATTGGCACAACCGGAGTCCGCTGCGCAATCGCACCGATAGGCCGCGCCACGGGAGCCATCGATGAAGGCGATGACGTGAAGGTCATCGTCAGCGCCGACGCGCGCGAGATAGGCGTCGGACCGAGCTTCGCCTGCCTCGTCCGTATCCCTCAGCAACACGAAGGAGCATCCATCGATGGGCGGAATGCTCGAGAGGGGCGCGCTCTGGATATGGTCTCGGGGCGATTTCACGGCTTTGGCCTCCCTAGAACGTCGCCTTGTGGATGAACTCGCGCATCTTGCGTGCCGCGACCGGATTGACCTTGGGCAGGCGGTTATCGATGAGCTTGAGCATGTTCTCCTGGTCCTTGGGCACAAGTCCCTCGAAGCGAATGATGTCGGTGTCGTGCGAGCAGTTGACGTACGTCGCGCAGTCGAGGTTCGCGATGAAGGTGCGGATCTCCTCAATCATCTCGACCTCGTCGGGCGGCGTCCAGCTGCCGTTCGCGATGTCAGCGGCAAGCGGCCAGGTCACCGTGGGGGTGATGGTCACAATGAGGATGTGGCCCGGAGCCGCCTCGCTGAAGATTTTGGCGCTCGCCATGGCGTTTTCCTGGCCCTTGCCGGCGCCGGCCATGCCCGTGAGGTAGAAGTACGTGAAGTCGATGCCGGCCTTGTGCAGGCGCTGCCCCTGTTCGGCGACATCGGCGGCCGTATGCCCCTTCTCCATGAACGCGAGCGCGGGATCGTAGCCGCTCTCGGCACCGATGCTCAGGTCGTCGACGCCATGGGAGGCCAGCACGGCGAGCTCCTCGTCGGTCTTGCTCTTGATGTCGGCGATGCGGCAAAAGCCGCCGAAGCTCGTGATGCCCGGAAGCTTCTCCTTGACGAGTTCGAGGATGGGCACGAGACGATCTGCCGAAAGCGCGTACGGGTTACCGCCCGTGAGGTTGATGCGATGCTGGTTGGGGCGAATGGTCCTTGCAAGCTCGTCAAGGTCCTGTTCGATCTCCTCGCGTGGGGACATCTTGAAGTCGACATCGAGGAAGATGTCGCAGAAGTGGCATTTGTTGTGCGTGCAGCCCGTGACGATCTGCAGCATGGGGCAATTCATGACGGATGGCGTCTGATGCTGCGGTTTCGTATAGCGCATGGCACTCCCTCCATGAGGATGCGAGCGACCGGACATGCCCGCCTGCGCCCATTATAGGACCTCATCCCCTGTGACGCGCCTGCTTCCTCATCATCTTCGCAAGGCGCCTTGCCTTGTCGGCGGCCCAGATGTTCCAAATCTGGACGGTGGCGGTCACAACGCAGATACCGGTCGCGATGCCCGCGGCGTAGAACATCGTCATCTCGCCGAATTCGAGGCATGCCGCACCGTTACCGCTCACGGCGTTGTACATCGTGTAGTAGAGGCCACGTCCGGGGATGAGGGGAATGACCGCGATGATGAAGAACACGACGACCGGCGTGCGCGTGACGCGAGCCAGCACCTCGGCGTAGATCGCGGCGAAGACACTCGCGATCACGCAGGGAATGAAGATGCCGTCGAGGTACATCATGAGAACGTAGTCGATTGACCACGTGAGCACGCCTCCCAGGGTGGCAATGAGGACGTGACGCCTGTTCACGTTGAAGAACAGCGCGAAGCCCAGCGCGGCGACGAAGGTAACGACGATCATGAGGGGAAAGGGCAGGCTCATGGCTTCCTCCTAGAAGAACGTCGCGATCCAGAGGGCGGACATGAAGCCGAGCGCAAGCGACGTCGCCCACAGCAAGCTCTCGATGAAGCGCATGACGCCGGATATCGTGTCTCCCGACAGCATGTCGCGCGTCGCGTTTGTCATGGCGACACCGGGAATCAGGAGCATGATCACACCGATGATGGCCATGTCGACGAATAGGTCCGACACGAAATGCGCCACGACGCAGATGAGCAGGCCCGCGGCAAGTGCCGTGACGAAGTTGAAGACGATGGTGTTGGGCGTGATGGGCCGGAAGTACCTGAGGGCAACGCAGACGAAGAGCGCGATGATCGCGGACACCACGCCATCGAGAAGCGTGCCGCCGAAGAACACGGCAAAGCCCCCTGCAGACAGGGCGCCTCCTATGTACAGGAATGGCTTGGGGAAGGGCTTGCCCTTGATTCGGTCGAGCCTTCTGCGCAGCTCGAGCGCGGGAAGGGGGTTGTCGCAGCACTCGTCGCAGAGCTTGCTCAGCGCCTCCAGGCGGTCGAAATTCGTCGAGCCTTCGTCTGCGATGCGTCGCGAGATCGTCTTCTCAACATCGCCGGGCAGCGTGACCGTCACGATGATGACCGCCGTAATGACGAGCACGTTCATCTTGTAGGCGCCGTAGGCCTTGCCCATGCGCGCAAGCTGGTATTCGACGGTGTGGACATCGGCGCCCGAGGTCAACATGGCCTCGCCGATGTCGAGCATGTACGAGAACACGTCAAAGCTCCCGACGATGGTGTCGTCGCGTACGCTTGCCCGTGTCGTCGTGGTCCCGCTCATACTCCCCGCAATCAACCCGCTCGTGTCCCCTATGATACGTCTTCGGGTTCGCACTCGCATGCGCCCGTATCGCCGTCGGCCTCGCAATACACGGCGTCCTCGGGACGGCCCTCCAGATACGCCTCCATGGAGTAGCGGGTAATGTCGCTGCGGTTGATAATGCCGCAAATCTTCCCATCCTCCATAACCGGCACCTTCTTCAGATGGTTATCCGCCAGGACGCGGCACACCTCGTCGATGCTCTCGTGCACGTTGACACTCAGGAAGTTGCGCGTCCCAATGGTCGCGACGGGCTTTTCCATGAGCTCCTCGAGCTTCTCGTCATAGCCGCGCTTGTCCTGCGCCGACAGGGCGATGAGCGCCACGGGATCTATGAAGGAGCTGGAGTTGCGGGCGAGGTTCTTGAGAATGTCACCGTCGGAGATGAAGCCGACGGGGTTGTCCTCATGATCGACGATGGGGCAGGCGCTGATTCCCTCGTTGATGAAGAGCTGCATGGCAGCCTGCACCGTATCGTCGCAGTGCAACACGTACACGTCGCGCTTCATGATGCGCTCGAGCAGGGTCTTGTTCTCGCCGGCAACGCCACGCTCGCTCACGGTCTCGCCCTCGGCGCCCGTGGCCTCGATCGTGCCGGGCTTGCCCTTCACGAAAATGATAGTGAGCACCGCACCGATGAGCACGAGCACCGTGCAGATCACGAAGGCGATATTGAACGCCGTCATGGACGCCTCGACCGGCGGATTGGGGCCGCCAATCTGCAGTTGGGCCGCCGTGTAGATGGACACGACGAGGGCCGTGCCGAGCGAACCAGCAACCTGGCGCAGCGTGTTGTTGATGGACGTGCCGTGATTCATGAACTTGGTGTCGAGCGCGTTCATGCCCCAGGTGGTGATGGGCATGTTCACGAGCGCCATCGAGAACATGCGCACGGCGAAGAGCACGGTTATGACGGCGATGGACGTGCCCGTGTTGACGAAGGCGAAACACAGCGTCGTGGCAGCGAGCAGAAGCATGCCCACGATACCCATGGCCCTGGCGCCATGCTTATCGAAGATACGACCGGCGATGGGGTTCATGATGCCCATGATGATGGCGCCGGGCATGATGACGAGGCCGGACACCGTGGCCGAGAGTCCCATGAGGTTCTGGATGTAGATGGGCATGAGCACGGGCGCCACGAGCAAGGAGGCCTGAACGAGCATGCCGATGATGGTCGCAATCAGGAAGTTGCGGTTGAAGAGTATGCGCACGCGGAGCATGGGCGTCTCGAGGTGCAACTGTCTGAAGAAGAACCACACGATGCATGCGGCGCCGACGACGATGGTGATGCCGCTCACGAGGTCGATCCCAACGGAACCGAAGACGCTGAAGCCGTAGAGTAGGCCACCAAAGCCGAGCGTGGAGAGCACGACGGACAGCGGGTCGAGCGCGGCGTCACCCCTGGTCTTGGGAGCCGTCTGTTCGATGAGAAAGGCGGCAAGCACGACGACCACGGCGACGAGGGCCGCGATGACGTAGAACATGACGTGCCAATTGACGGTATCGACCATGATGCCCGATATGGTGGGGCCGATGGCCGGAGCGAACGCGATGATGAGGCCGAAGACGCCCATGGCCGAACCCCTGCGGTCGACCGGGAACATGACGAGCAACACGGTCATTGACATGGGCATGAGTATGCCCGCGCCCACGGCCTGGACGAGGCGACCGGCCAGAAGCACGCCGAAATCGGGACCCCAGCCACACAGCAGGGAGCCGACGGCAAAGACGCTCATGGAGAACAGGAAGAGGTGACGCACCGAGAAGCGATCCTGGAGGTATGCGGTGATGGGAATCATGATGGCGTTCACGAGCGTGAAGCCCGTGGTAAGCCACTGGCCCGTCGCCGCATCGATGGACATCTCGGCCATGATGGCGGGTAGTGCCGGCGTGACGAGCGTCTGGTTGAGAATCGTGACAAAGGTGCCGACCACGATGACGGTCAGCATCATCCATTGCTTTCTCGTAAGGCCCATGCGAATAATCATCCCCTTTGCTGTGCATTCCACGATAGCACTAAACAGAAGTTACGTGCGGAGCCGACGGACGATTGCGGGCATCTCGAGCAGACTCGCGATGAGCGCGATGCGGTCTTGCGAGGACTGTCTGAGCGCGCGTTTTGTGCGCGCGAGTTTCCCTAAAGGGGCTAGCTTCGCGTCGCCGCACGCAGCATCGCGCGAAGCGTGAGTCGGATGCGAGAGCAAGCCCGCAATCGTCCGTCGACTCCGCGTAGTATCTAGGGTGGTTTGCTGCGAGATGGTGGACCGTCAGGGGTTCGAACCCTGGACCTTGGGATTAAAAGTCCCCTGCTCTGCCAACTGAGCTAACGGTCCACGGCGCAGCGGATGCCATTCTAGCAGATTGACAGGAGGGCGGGGTCTTCGGAAAATACTCGATGACCCCAGGGTAAGGAACGACATGCGGCGTAAATACTGCTTCTTCGATTATGACGGAACGTTGCGCTCACGCGCTCTGGACGCGGTTCCCTCCTCTGCCCGTGCCGCCCTCGACAAGTTGCGCGAGGCGGGACACTTCATCGCGCTCGCGACGGGGCGCCTGCAATCGGACGCACTCGAAGTACTTGCCCCCTGCGGCATCGACACCATGGTTGCCGACGGCGGCAACTCCATCACCATCGATGGCAAGCTCGTCTCCATCGAGGGGATGCCCCTGGCGCCGACGCGTGATTTCGTGCACCGTCTCGATGGCGATGGATGGGCGTGGGCAGTCAACCACGAGAACCGACGCGTCTGTCTCACCAGGGATGAGCGCTATGCCGGCCTCGTGAAAAACCTCTACTACACCCCAATTGTCGATCCGCAGCTTGACATCGACAGGCTCGACCCCATTTACAAGGTGTTCGTCCCCTGCAAGAGAGGTGCCGAGGAGGCAATCGATTTCACGGGTGTAACCTGGGCGCGCTACTCCGACGAACTCGTGTACGTGGAACCGACCCATAAGTCCCGTGGCATACGCACGATGATGGGGTTGCTCGACGCGCCCGTGAAGGACGTCGTCGTTTTCGGTGACGGCAGCAACGACATCGAAATGTTTCGCCCCGAATGGACATGCGTCGCCATGGGCAATGCCATCCCAGAGCTCAAGGAGCGGGCCGACCTCGTGACAAGCAGCGTCGACGATGACGGCATCTGGAACGCTTGCGTGAAGCTGGGGCTTATTGACAAGTAGACGGCATGCGCATCAAGCGCCGCCCCGATTACAGAAGCGAAGAAAACGCGAAGCGGTCTTGCGAGGACTGTCTGAGCGCGCCAGTCTTGCGCGCGAGTTTCCCTAAAGGGACTAGCTTCGCGTCGCCGCACGTAGCTGAGCGTTTTCAAGCTTCGGGTGTAATCGACTGGCAAGCTTGATACGCGTGCCGTCTATCAGGGCTACGCTTCGACAGTGATTTCACCCTCGGGGAGCAGCGTGTCCGAGGTATCGGGAAGAGACTGCTGGCCGCGCGGGCGAATGATGGGAGCACCGTTGCCCTTGATGTACTCGCCGGTGATGACCACGGACCCGATGGTATCGTCCTTGGGAACCTCGTACATGATGTCGAGCATGAAGCGCTCGATGATGGCGCGCAGAGCACGGGCACCCGTATCCTGCTCGAGGGCCAGTCGTGCGACTTCGCGCAGGGCCGACTCGTCGAACTCGAGCTCGACGCCATCGAAGGCCATAAGCGCCTGGTACTGCTTGATGATCGCATCGTGCGGTTTGATGAGGATGTCGAAGAGCATCTGCTCGTCAAGGGCCTCCATGGTGCACAGGATGGGCAGACGACCCAGGAACTCCGGAATGAGACCGTACTCCTTGAGATCCTCCACCTTGACGTTCTTGAGGATGTCACGGTCTTCCTCGTAGTTCTCGCGCACCGAGGAGCCAAAGCCGATGCCGGCGCTCTTGTTAAGGCGCTTCTCGATGATCTTGTCGAGGCCGGGGAAGGCGCCGCCGCAGATGAAGAGGATGTTGCTCGTGTCGATGGTGGCGTTCTGCGAGAAGGGCGTCTTCATGCCGCCAGACAGCGGCACCTCCATCGTCGTGCCCTCGAGCACCTTGAGCAGGCCCTGCTGCACGGACTCGCCGCCGATGTCGCGGCCACCGCCCGTGCCCTCGGGACCGCCATTGCGCTTGGCGATCTTGTCGATTTCGTCAATGTAGACGATGCCGTGCTCGGCACGCTCGATATCGCCATCGGCCGCCGTGATGAGCTTGGTGATGATGCTCTCGATGTCATCGCCCACATAGCCGGCCTGCGTGAGTGTGGTCGCATCGGAGATGGCCAGGGGCACGTCGAGCAGCTCGGCGAGCGTCTTGATGATGTAGGTCTTGCCCGTGCCCGTGGGGCCGAGCATGAGGATGTTGCTCTTGTCGATCTGCACGTCGCTCTTCTGCGTGGCGTCGTAGCGCTTGTAGTGGTTGTAGGTTGAGACGGCTACGATCTTCTTGGCGAGTTCCTGTCCGACGACGTACTCGTCGATTTGCGCCTTGAGTTCGTGAGGCTTGGGGACGGGCGCCATGACGGGCTCGCCCTCCTTGCGCTTGGGCTGCTGCACGGGAGCCCCCATGCCAAAGGGGCTGCCACTACCGCTGCCCGTGAAGAAGCCGATGGGGCTCCAGCCACCGAAGGGGCCGTTGTTAGCGTTGTTCGCGTTGTCGCCATCGACGGGCTCGCCGTCGACCTCCTCGATCTGGTTGCCCTTCTCGTCGGTGGTCGTGCGCGGAGGATTGCCATCGTTGCCGCCCTGCCCCGGCATGGTGAAGCCGAAGAGCTGCGACATCTTGTTCACCTCGCGCTCGAGACAGGCGGGGCATACGGGTGTGTTGGGAGGCAGCGTCACAAGCGCGCCGCCGGCTTCCTCTTCGGTCTTGCCGCAAAAGCTGCAGCGCCTGTTCGAGTTGCCGGTCGTGGTATCGGACATGAAAGGGTCCCTTCATCGTGCGGCTTGCGCGCCCGCAATTGAAAACATGGCAACCATATTGCCCCATTTGCCCCGAAGCTATCGATATGGACAATGAACCGTTACCGAAGAAACGTGCCGGGAAGGATCTGGTCCCTCCCGGCACGGACTGGCCTATGGACGTTCGCGTCTAGTCGTTCGATGATTTCCTGGACGAGGAACTCGAGCTTGAAGATGACTTCGACCCACTGCTCGAACTATCCGGAATCTTGCTCTTCACCGATGCCGGAGGCGTATAGCCTTCGGTATAGGGGCTCCCGTGAAGCGCCGAGTAACTCGTGTACGCGTAGACCGGGCCATCGGTGTAGTTGCCATTGACATTGTCGTCGTTGAACTCGGGATTGAAGTTGTCCAGGTTCTCGAACAGGGGCTTGCCGTCCTTGAAGTTCTGGTCCATCACCGCGAAGACGTCCTGGTACATGATTGCCTGCCAGTCGCCACCGATGGTCGAGGCGCCTATGGGCAGCTGGGAGGATTCCATCGACTCGACGTCCATACCCTTCATGTTCATGGCAAGGGAGATGAGCCTGTCGACGCTCATGTTCGTCTCGACGCACTTTGACAGGCTCTCGATGAGACCGGGCATCTTGGTGATGTCCTGGGCAAGCACTTCCTTGGCGATGGCCTTGATGAGGTTGCGCTGGTTGAGCGTACGCTGGTAGTCGCCCATGGCATAGGCGCCCTGGTCGATCGGCCATCCATGGCGGCAACGCGCGAGCACCAGTGCCTGCTCGCCGTTGAGGCGAACCGCGTCGCCGGCGGGAAGGATGATGTCCGGCTCGCTCTCGTCCATGTTGTAGTCTGCCGTTCCTTCGGGCACCTCCACGGTGACGCCCCCGAGCGTGTCGACCAAATCGAGGAAGCCCTGGAAATAGACGATCGCGTAGTAATTGATCTTGATGTCGAAAATGTTGTTGAGCGTGCTCACGAGCAAGTTGTAGCCACCGTACTCGATGACGGAGTTAATCTTGCAGTAGCCATGCCCGTTGACCTTGACGCGCAGGTCACGTGGCACGGAAATGATGTCGACCTGCTGGGCCTTTTCGTCCACGCGCGCGACCATGATCGAATCCGAACGCTCGCCGGCGTTGTAATCGTCCACGGGCTCCCATCCCTCGCGCGCGTCACTGCCCATGAGCAGCACGTAGTAGGGCTCGTCTGCCGCGGGAGCCGAGAGGTTGGTGATGTCCTGGTTGCCCCTGATGTTGTTCGCGATGTTGTTGTACCAGAGCCCGGCGGCGACGCCGACGCATGCGAGCACGACCACGAGCGCGACGATGATGCCAATCGCGACCTTCTTGCCCCGTGACATGCCACGCTTGCGGCCAACGTAGTT
The DNA here is from genome assembly GCA_948466335.1 of uncultured Coriobacteriia bacterium. Lineage (GTDB taxonomy): Bacteria > Actinomycetota > Coriobacteriia > Coriobacteriales > QAMH01 > QAMH01. The sequence continues at coordinate 28,196 of CAOKAE010000002.1, forward strand.
GGTCGGGGCGTACTCGGCGGTGGCTCCCATCGCCTGCGCACGGGAACGCTGCTGGGAAGCCGCGTGGCCCTGCGCGCCCATGCGGCCGTTCGCGCCGGAACGCGCCGCGTAGCCCTGGCGATCGTGATGGGCTCCCGTCTGCGGAACGCGGCGGACGTCGGAGCGCATGTTGGAATGATGCGCCCTGGCACGGGAGTTGTCCCTCGCGTGCGTATGGGCCGGTTCTTGCGATTTATGGCGGCCATCGCCCACCTGGGCGTTGTAGCGGGTGCTTCGCTGAGAGGCGGATTGGGGCCTCCTGCTTGCACCGGAACGACGATTGTCGCGTGCGCCGTGTCTGTTCCTGTTGCCGTTGGCGCGGTTGCGGTTGGATCGGCGATCTTCTCCCATAACCCCTCGTTTGATCGGGAACACGTTCGAGCCTGGCACGCAGATGTCCATGCCGGACGTATACGGCTTCGTATCCTATCACTTATTCCAAACGGAGCCTATCGAAGACAGGAAATGTTCAGAAGCGCATCGGGTGACGTGCCTATTCGCCCAACTGTTCGGAATAATCGAGCCATGCGTCCTCGAGCGTCGAAAGCTCGCCTTCGAGTTGCGAGATCTTGGCCTGCTGCTCGCCGAGGGCCACGAAGTCGGTTCCGTCTATCTCGAGCAGCTCGGCACGGGCCCGCTCGAGCTTGCTGCGAAGCGTCCCCATCTTGCGCTCGACCGACGTGCGCTTCTTCTTGAGTTCGCGCAGCTCGCGCTGCAACGGCACCGCGGTATCAGCGTGCGATGACGACGGCGATGAGCTGGCCTGCTGACCCATCTGCTTTCTGCGCTCGAGCTCTTCGAGATAGCCGTCCACGCCCCGGGGCATGTGGATGAGCTCGCCATCGATGAGGGCATATTGGTCGTCGGTGACACGCTCGACCAAGTAGCGATCGTGGCTCACGATGAGCAGCGTGCCCGGCCATGAGTCGAGCAGGGTCTCGAGCTGGGCGAGCATGTCGGTGTCAAGATCGTTTCCCGGCTCGTCGAGGATGAGCACGTTGGGGCGATCGAGCAAGATGAGCATGAGCTGCAGGCGTCGCTTCTGCCCACCGGAGAGGTCGCGCACTGGGCAGTTGATGTGATCGGACTCGAAACCAAGCTCCTCGAGCAACTGTAGCGGCGACATCGTCTTGCCATCGGCCATCTCGACGTAAATCTTGTGGCGGTTGCAGACCTCGCGCACACGATCATCGCCAAGCCCCTCGAGCTCATCGAGCTGCTGCGTGAGCACGGCAAACTTCACCGTCTGGCCGATTTCGACGCGCCCGTGGTTGGGCCGTAGCTTGCCCTCTATGAGCTTGAGCAGCGTCGTCTTTCCCGCACCGTTGGCGCCGAGAATCGCGATGCGCTCCCCTGCCCCGATGTTCCATTCGAGCGGCTTGATGACTTCCCTGCCACCGAGCTCGACGCTCGCATCACGTATGTGGATGACCTTCTTGCCCAGGCGCGACATGGCCGTGCGACGCAGCTCCACCTTCTTGCGCAACGGCGGCTCGTCGGCGATGAGCGCCTCGGCGGCCTCGACGCGAAAGCGCGGCTTGGTCGAGCGTGCCGGGGCTCCGCGCGCGAGCCAGGCAAGCTCGCGACGCAGGATGTTCTTGCGCTTGGCCTCGGCGACGCGCGCCTGACGCTGCCGCTCCACGCGCTGCATGATGTAGGCGGAATAGCCGCCCTCGAAGGGCGTGACGATGCGGTCGTGGACCTCCCACATGTCGAGGCACACTTCGTCGAGAAACCAACGGTCGTGCGTGACGAGCAGCAACGCGCCCTCGTTCTCGCGCCACCGGGTCTTGAGATGCTCCGCCAGCCAGTGAATGCCCTCGATATCCAGATGGTTGGTGGGCTCGTCCATCATGAGGACGTCGTAATCGCCGATGAGCACGCGGGTCAAGTCGACGCGTCTGCGCTGCCCACCCGACAAGGTGCCGATCTTCGCGTCCCAGTCCAGGTCGCTCACGAGCTCACCGATAATCGCACGTACGCGCGCGTCGCCCGCCCATTCGTACTCGGGACGGTCGCCGACAATCGCGTGCCCCACCGTGTCCCCGTCATCCAGGGCGTCCTTCTGGGCGAGCATGCCGACCGTAACGTTGCCCGTGCGAACGACGCGCCCCTTGTCCGGCTCCTCGACACCTGCAAGCAGCTTAAGCAACGTCGATTTGCCGTCCCCGTTGCGCCCGACGATGCCGATGCGATCGCCCGAGTTGACGCCCAACGTGAGGGAGTCGAAAAGCCGCGCCGTGGGATATTCGAGCTGGATGTTCTCGCAACCGAGCAGGTATGCCATGGGCTACAGGCCTCGCTCGGCGCCCCAGAAAAAGAGGGCGACGGTACCGGGACCCGTATGGCTGCCAATGGTCGTTCCGATGCTATAGATCTCGACCTTGCCGCGCATCTTGGGGAAGCGCTCCTCGACCAGGTCTGCCACCGCGCGCGCGTCATCCATGCAATCGCTTTCGCTGATGAAGACCGGGCCATCGTAATCGAGGCCCTTGTGGGCCGTCTGCTCCATCTTGTCGACGATGCGCTTGACGACCTTCTTCTTCGAGCGAATCTTCTCGCGCGGAATGAGCCTGCCGAGCGAATCCATGTTGAGCAGGGGGCAGATGCCGAGCATCGTGCCCACAAAACCGCTGAGCGGCTTCACGCGACCGCCCTTGATGTAGAAGGTGAGGTCGGTGGAGAAGAACCAATGCCAGTCGTTGAGCTTGTGGGCCTCGGCCCAGTCGTGCACTTCGTCAATGGTCATGCCGTCGGCACGCAGCTCGGAAAGCGCCTGCATGAGCAGGCCGAAGCCACTGGAGGCGGCCAGGGAATCCACGACGTGGATCGTGCGGTCGGGAAACTCGGCCGAAAGCGTCTGGGCAGCCAGACGCGCGGATTCGACCGTGCCCGAAATGCCCGAGGAGAGCGAAACATGCAGCACGTCCTTGCCCTGCTCGAGAAAGCCGCGGAAGAACGCCTCGTACTCGCCCGTGCCAATGGCGGCCGTCTTGGTCTCGGCTCCGTCCTTCATGGCCTGGTAGAACTTGTCGAAGGGGACGGTCTGGCCCAGATCGTCTGCGTATTCGGTACCGTCGATGTAGAAATGAAAGTAGATGCACTCGAGGTCGAGCTCCTTGACCTTCTCTGGCGTCAGATCAACGGTCGACTCGCAGCTCAGGACATACTCAGACACGGAAGCCCCCTTTACCATTCGCGACATGGGCGATGCCATGCCTTACGCGTTACATGCGCTTTTGCACGCGTCCTTATATTCTCGCGCATCAACGGGGCCATTTCCAGACTGAAAACCCGGGCAATGGGATACGCACATCAGAAGGACAGCGAAAGCACGGCCCCAAAACGCGCAACGCCCGACTATGTCGGGCGTGCACAAAGGAGGGAGTAACGTGCATAACCTGGAATCCGCCCGCCTCACTGGGGGGAGAGGATTACGAGACCGGCGAATCAGACCAGGTAGATGCTGATGGAATGCGTCGGGCAGGAGTTAACGCAACGGCCGCACCCGGCGCAGTTTTCGGGAGACGGCGCCCAGACCTTGAACGCGTCGCCCACCTTTCTCGCACGCAGGACGTCGTTTCGCGGACACCGGGAGATGCAGTTCATGCATCCCGTGCAGTATTCCTCGGTAATCCTGACGTGCGGGTTGTTCTTGTAGAAGCCCGGAGGCGGTCCGTATGCTCCCACTCCGGGCTCCCTTCGACGGTGGCGGATGGCGCGGGGGAGGTGCGTCATCCGCCATGGACGATAATCGGCTGGTTACTTGGTGAGTTCCCAGTTGGACAGGTTCGCGTAGGCCTGATCCCACACGGTGTCGTGCTTGCCATCGTACTGGTCGACGGGAATCGCGTCATCGGTGCCGTCGGACGGATCGATGCAGGGGTACACCTTGCAGAGCAGACCGCGCGTGCACCAGGTAGCCGTCATCTGGTCGGCCTTGTCCGGGTCGTCGTCGACAAGCACGTTGCCGGCCGCGTCGAAGACGCCCTGGCTCCACGGCTCCTCGGCGGGAAGCTCGGGATACCACCAGCTGGGCGGAACCTGGACGACGCCCTCGGGGATGTCCCAGCCCACGTGGGCCTTCTGGCGGATGCGGCCCATCGGGGTCTCGATCCAGATCCAGTCACCTTCCTTGATGTGCAGCTTGCGCGCATCGTTGAGGTGCATCCAGGTGTAGGGATAGGGCTCGACCGTGCGCGTACCATGACCCGGCGTGCGGAACTCCGAATGGTACAGGGGGCTCACGCGGCCCGAGATTGTGAGACGCAGCGGATACTTCTTGGCCATCTCGGGGTCACCGAGCGGGGATTCCGGCTCGCGATAGACGGGAATCGGGTCGTAGTCGAGGTCCTCGAGCACCGAGGCGTAGATCTCGGCCTTGCGCGAATTGGTCGCGAATCCCATGATCTGCCCGTTGTCGAGGCGCTTGGCGTACTTGTAGTACTCGGTGGGATAGGGGAAGTACGTGCCCATGTTGACGGCCTTCTCGTAGTCCAGGTCGGGAACGCGCTCGACCGTGTACTCGATGGCCTGCTCGTAGGTCTCCCAGGGCCAGTCTTTCTCCTGGCCCATGGCGCAGCCCAGGGCGCGGAAGAAGTCGTAGTCGACGCGGCGCTCCTCGTAGGGCTCGACGCCACGATCGCCCACGGTGATGAAGTCCATGGAGTCCTCGGACGTGGTGCACAGCGGGCGCTCCATCCAGTCGCAGGCGGGCATGATGTAGTCGGCCAGCGCCGCCGTCGGCGTCTTCCAGTACTCGACCGAGACGAGCAGCTTGAGGTTCTTGAGGGCCTTGTACATCTTCTTGGTGTTGGGCGCCCAGGCAAGCGGATTGGATTCCCAGCAGATCATGGCCGTGATGGGATAGGGATCGCCATCGATCATGGCGTCCATGACCAGCGAGGGCGAGCAGAGCATCTGATGCAGCATGGGACGGGGGACGCCGAACATCTTGCGATAGTTCTTGTCAATCATCTTGAAGCCCTTCCACGACATGACGCGGAAGCGGTCGTTACCGATGAACTTGTCCTGGTTGGCCGGGTCCTGGAGCTCGGACAGCTCGAACTCGGCGTTGCGCACGGGATAGGTCTTCTCCTTGCCCACGGCGTTGGGGTCGCAGGGCATGCCGACGAACTCGCCGCCGGGATTATCGATGTTGCCGCACATGATGCGCAGGATGGTCTTGGCGATGCCGAAGCTCGAGGCGTTGGTGCCGTGCTGGTCACCACCGCCCAGACCCCAGATGATGCAGGCCGGGCCATTGGTGGCGTAGAGGTGCGCGGCGGCCTCGATCTTGCGAACGGGCACGCCGGAAACCTTGGAGGCACGCTCGGGCGTGTACTCCTCCATGCGCTCGGCGATGGCGTCGAACACGGTCTTGCACTCGACCGTGGAGCCATCCTTGAGCGTGACGGTGTACGTGCCGTAGAGCTGGGCGTCGACGACGGTATCCTCGGAGGGCGTGTAGTAGCGGTTCTCGTCAGAGCACCAGCACAGCGGTGCACCCGTCTCGCCGTCCCACACCACGAAGTCCTCGTGCTTGCCGTCGGCCTCGACGTCGCTCGCACGCAGCAGCTTGCCCGTGTCGGCACGAACCAGGAACACGGCGTTGGACCAGTACTTCAGGAAGTCCTCGTTGTAGAGCTTCTCGCGGATGACGTAGTGAATCCAGGAGAGGCAGATGATGCAGTCCGTGTTGGGATAGGGCTGCAGCCACTCGTCTGCCTGACCGGACTCGGTGATGCAGACGGGATCGACGACGATGAGCTGCGCGGGATCGGGCTCGTTGACGGTCGTGCGGCCGGAGATAACGCGCCAGAGCGGCGCCTCGGGCGCATAGGACTCCTGGCAGCGCTTGCCCCAGTTGACGATCGTGTGGGACTGCTGCGGGGAGGCCGGCATCATGGACTCGACGGGCCAACCGACCATGGCCATGTTGAGCGTGTAGTTCCAGCACCAGCAGATGGTGCCCGGGTCGATGACGTTGCCGGGATTGCCCAGGAGGTTGGTGAAGCGGCTACGCGCCCACAGATGATCGGAGCGATACGTGCCCTCGGAGGCAACCAGCGTCTCGGGGCCGTATTCGTCGATGAGGGCCTGGAGCTTCTCGGCGATCTCCTTGATGGCCTGGTCGTAGGAAATCTGCTCCCACTTGTCCTCGCCACGCTCGCCCACGCGCTTGAGCGGATGGTTGATGCGCTTGGGATGGTAATGGAACTTGATCGCACGCTCGCCCTTCTTGCCCAGGCGGTTGCAGAGCACGGACCCTTCCGCGTCGTCGCCCCTGAGCTCGACGAGCCTGCCGGTCTTCGTGTCGACACCTGCGTAGATGCTGCAGTTCATGTGGCAGAAATGGCAGCGGGTGCGCCGCCAACGAACGCCGTTCTCATCGACTGTGTTATTGGGCACGCCGGCCATAGATGGTGTATCTGACATGGCATGCTCTCCCTTCTCTTCTACTCTCCAGCCATTGACCTTGATGCGATGTCCTCGGCAGCACAAACTTTGGCAAGGTTGAACGCAGGCCCCCACATCACACCTGTTGAAAGCAGCATAAGAAGCATTCGTCCCGAGAAAAACGCCTTATCAATACCAAATCATTGGGTAATGAACGGGGTACCGAAAGGGGTACCGTTCCCAGTACGGGAATAGCTCTCTTTTGCACAAGACCGTGCCTTATCGAGAAATAACCCATCCCATTACCCTTTTTTTGGGACCGAAACAGACCTAACGCACAAAACGCCCGTCAACTAGCCTGATGTTGCCCTCGGAAATTCCGTGGGTTTGGCAAGGTGGGCTGCCCTTCATCGGCAGAAAGGCAACAACCGATCATCGTCGCGACAGTGTGCCGCGCGGCGGAATGCAGAAGGATGTTTCTCCCCAAGAAGCGAGAAGCCTTCTTTGCATTCTCGAGAGAGGGGATTACATGAGTGTAAATACGACGAGCATAAAGAACTATGGCATCATGGACCGCCAGCTAAATAACAAAGAACGCTGGATTTGCTTCTGGGCCTTGTTCTTCTTCGGATTCATGTGCTCATTCAGCTTGTTCAAAGCTTCATCGGTCCTGCCGCAGATTGCGCAGGAACTCAGCATCGCTCCTGGCGACATCGGCATGGTCATGACGTGCTTCTCCATTGCCGGCCTCATCCTGGCGTATCCGGCCGCATGGATCATGCACACCATCGGCCTGAAGTCATCCGTCATGATTGCCGCCGTCATCTCCATTATCGGCACCGTGATGGGCTGCTTCGCACCCACTGCCGAGATATTCCTCGTTTCCCGTGCCGTCGAGGGCGTTGCCTACGGCCTCTTCTCGGTACAAGGCCCCAACCTGCTACCGCGCCTGTTCCCCCAGAAGAAGCTGGGTCTGGTCATGGGCGTCTGGTCGCTGTGGATGCCCGTCGGAAGCGTCTGCTCCTTCGTCATCACGCCGCTCATGTACGACGCCTTTGGTTGGCGTTCGGCCTGGTACGTGTGCGCCGCTGCCGAAATTCTGGCGACCATCGGCCTGTTCGTCTTCATGAAGCTGTCCGCCGTGCACGAGAACGAGATTGTCGACGGAGATGTCACGAAGAAGCGCAAGCCGACCAAGAACTTCTTCTTTGCCGCCATCATGATGCAGGTAGCATTCACCGGTTGGTGCTTCGTGTACCTGTCCAACATCAACGGCCTGTATCCCACCTTCCTTCAGGAGGTGAAGGGACTGTCCGTCTTCGACGCCTCGATGCTGCCGACCGTTCTGGCGCTTGTGACCATCGCCTTTGGCACGTTTGCCGGCATTCTTTCCGACAAGCTCCAATCGCGCAAGACCTTCGCGGTCATCACATACGTCGTCGTCGCCATTGTCATGTTCACGATCGCCTACACCGATGACCCGAGCGACATGGTGAGCCCATGGGTGACGATGCTCATCATCGGCCTGTGCGGCAGCGTCCTGCCCATGGCAACCCGATCCATCGTGCCTGTCCTATGCCCCGACCCAAAGAAGACTGACTATGCACTGGCCACTATGGCTTTCACCACCTGCGTCGCCCAGGTCTTCGGTGTCGTCGCAAGCCAATCGGTCGCGGCCCTGGGCTGGCACGGCAACTCCGTGTTCGTGCTCGGCCCGGTTGCCCTCATAGCTGCGGCAATCGTGTTCTTCTGCGTCACGTCCGACAAGAAGGCCATAGCCGAGCTCAAGCATGCAGCCGACGCAGACGATGCGAATGTTCAGCCCGTCGAGGAGGCCAAGTAAGATCCAAAAGCTATGTGACGCATAGCCAAGCGAGTTTGACTACGCGGGGCACTCGGCTGCACAGCTGGGTGCCCCGCATCTTTGAGCCCCTACTTCATATCCTGCCTCAAGCTCCCAAGCGCCTCTGCCTTGTTGCGCACGCCCATCTTCATATACACGCTCGAAAGGTACTTCTTGGCGGTATTGATGCTGATGGAAAGCGTGTCGGCTATCTCGTTGCGCGAGAATCCCATATTGAGCAAACGCAAAACCTCGGCCTCGCGCTCCGTCAACATGTATTCATCCTGCAGGAAGGCCACGTCTTCACTGGCCGACTTATGCCTGCCGGAAGCCTCGGCGTCGAAGAACTGCAGTATTTCCTTGACATAGCCTCTCAGAAAGCCACCCAGCTTGCGCGTAGCCGCATACTCCCGCACGAGTTTGCTCATGGGCCGACCGCCGTTCAATATGGAGCGCATATAGCCTTGCTGGCGGGCAATGAAGATAAGGTCGTTGAAGGAGATGATGGACTTCGTCTCCTCGCCGGCATCGTGAAGGGCCAGGGTTTTCTCAACGAGTGAGATGACAACGATGCGATTGAAATCGTGTTCCTTGGCACGCACGATTACCTCATCGAGCAAGAGGACCGCTTTGACATTGTCACCTTGCAACTTGGGGGCAAAAGCGTGAATGGTATCCAGCAGCAGCGTGCCAAGAATATCTCGCTCTTTCAGACGAGGGGCGAATTTCCTCTCGATACGTTGCACTTCTCTCACGTCTTCTCGATAGAGGGCAATCTGCGCCTGAAGAAAGTAAGCCGAAAGAAGCGCCTCGCGGGGAACGTCGCGATATTTTTCGCCTTGCAGTATTGCTTCGGTAATCACCTCGAACGCCTTGGACGATTCTCCCGATGACAGATACCAGAGGGCGTGTGCCGCCATTATGTCGAGATACAAATCGATATGCCGATAATAGAAGAGGTCTTGCTTGGAAATGCGCAGCAGTTCGGAAACGTGTTCCGTCTCCGCCCGTTCCATCAAGATGCGCGCCAGCAAAGCGCAAGTCGCCCCGTAGATGGAAAAATCGGGAGGGCATTTCCTGATGAGCAGTTCGCATCTCTGCTCCGCTTTATCGTGTTCGCCGTAATAGTAGAGATTGACGGCATAGGAGTATTCGTTATAGACGAGCTGGTGTATCGTCTGACTCACGCTCGCGCTCGCCTGCGCCTTGAGGTAGTACTCCATCGCCTGGTCATAATCACCGATACTGGAGTAAGCCTCGCCTTCCGATTGATTGATCATGCTCAACAGCGAAGGGCTTATGGGCCACTCTCCGCTCTGCAGCTCCTCGCAAAGACGAAGCGCCTCCTCTCCTTCACCGCGCATTGCCAAGTACTTCATTTCAAGGCACTTCATGGAAAAGACGAGCGCATCGGGACCGGCGTCGCCAAGTGCCTTCTCGTCTTTGGCGAGTTTCTTGAAAACATCCATGTAGATGTCGGCGTCTTCCAAACGGGCAAAGGTCACGCACGACCACGTTGCCATAAGGCACAGGAAAGGATTTCCCGGAATCGACGCGGCGGGCACTCGACACATCCACATAAGCGAGTCATCCGATTTGTCGGGCCGGGAAAGGCCGCTTGTGATTTCCACAAGTCCTTCGATGTAATCCAAGTCTCCCGACATCATGAGATACTTCACGGCGTCATCGGAACGTCTGTTCTCGTGAAACCACTCGCTGGCCTTGAGGCAGATTCCGCGCAGCTCGCTCATGTCGACCTGGGCCAGGCCGCAGCGCAGCACATCGAGAAACATGGGGTGCAGCCTATACCACTCGTTCTCATAGTCGCAATTCAAGATAAACGCATTGGAATCAAGCAGGCCATTGAAGAGCTCGACCACGTCGTCTGACTCGAATGCGAATGCGAGGAGCGAACGATTGAAGCTCTCGAACAGGGAGGCGCGCGTGAGAAAGGCGACGTCTTCCTGGGACAATCCCGAGAGGACGTTGCAGGAGAAGAAGTCGCGAATGAGATTGCTCTTCCCATTCACGAGTGGCTCTACGCCGAGCTTCCTGTTGAGCATGGCGGCCTGGCTGCGCAACTTGATGCCCTGGATCCATCCTTCAGTCCCGTCGTATATCGCATCGACGAGCTCGGCGGAAACGCCCTCGCCACAGATGCCCCGAACGATGCCTTCGCTCTCTGCACGACTGAACGCGAGATCGCTTAATTCAAACCCGATGTCACCATATTTGAAGGAGGCAAGCTTGAGTCCACCCGACAGCTTTCTCGTGCTTGCCACAAAATGATACTCGGGGGGAAGCAGAGAGCAGAGGCGAAGGAAGTCTTCTATGAGCGAAGACGACGTTATGCACTCCAGGTCGTCGATGCACACGAAACGCTTGCGGCCCGTCTCATCTCGAAGAGAGAACGCGAGGTCGGCTAGTTTCGCAACATCGCCTGCCACGGGTTCGGAGGCGGCGTTGAAGCCCCCCCCCGTCGACGAGGGCACATATCAGATGGCTCCAAAACCATTCGCCTTCGGAAAGGGCCGAATCGGCGGTGAGCCAGCTTACCGCATGTCCCTCTTGTCTGAGCCTATCGGCGAGCTCCCGCATCGCCGTCGTCTTTCCGTAGCCATTTGGAGCGTGCAGGAACGTGATGCGCTGTGAGACAGCCGCATGATGCAGATTGTCCATGAGGGGACGACTGGCAACGAGATTCTGTGGCAAGTCTGGTTCGATGAGCCGCGCTCGAACGAATTGATCCATTGGTTGCCCCCAGTCTCCGCCATGGATGCCCTCTGCAATGCGCATGGAACAATGGGGCAAGCTTTGCCAGCAGCGATGCCCGCGCAGCACATTATACGCGCAAAGGGGAAGGCGAGAAGCCGTTCGCCTCCCCTCTCTCGCGATGCTAAAACGCCGGCACTTCCAAATTTCGCCTGGCGGTGACCTTGTACATCTCCCTCCACGGGTTGACGCGCTCGTAGGCGGCGCTTGCCGCAAGCAGGTCGAGCTCGCCATAACGTCTCGAGATCAGCTGCAAGCCGACGGGGAATCCGTCCTTTGACAATCCCGCTGGAATGGACGCCGCCGGATTACCGGCGAAGTTGCAGAAGAAGGTGAGGCCGAAACCGCAAAGCGGATCGCTCTTCACCCCGCAGATCTGGGAGGGCCCGAGCGTGTTGCGATTGGGGTCGTTCTTGGGCGGATGACATGCGCTCGTGGGCGACAGAATGAGGTCGTAGGTCTGCAACGCTCCCTGGAGCTGGTCGAACACCTCGGTGCGAAGCATCTCGTCGTTATGGAAGTCGACGTAGCCGCGCTTGTACGAATCCTCGACCCACCAGATGAACTCGTCGGGCAGGTCATCTGCATGGTCGCGCAGCAGGTCGATGCCCATCGCCTTGATCTCCTCGATCGAGCCGAGGCCACCGGAGATGGTGATCATGCGGCACCACGATTCGGCGAGTTCGAAGGCCGAGTGCTTGAAGTCGAAGGTTACGGGCTCCACGATGGCCCCGGCCTCCTCGAAGTGCTTGGCCGCCGCCTCGGTGATCTGGGCGATTTCGGGCTCGACGGGAAAGATGCCGAAGTCCGGCGTGAAGCCGATGCGCATCCCCGCAATGGGCCTGTCGAGGGCCGCGATGTAGTCGCGGTCTCCGAAGTCGATGCTGTTGGGGTCGAAGGGATCGTAGCCCGCCATCGCCTGCAGGGCGTAGGCGGCATCCTTCACGCCACGCGAGATGCTGCCGGCGAAGCAGTACGGATGGCAGGTACCGTAGGCGTTGGGACGCGGAGCGCCGCCCACGGTGCCGTTTCCGGGCTTGAAGCCGTAGCAGCCGCACCAACCCGCGGGAATGCGGATGGACCCGCCGCCATCGGAGCCTTCGGCGATGAGCAGCATGCCGTCACCGACGGCGGCTGCCGATCCTCCCGACGAGCCACCCGAGTTGTAGCCGGGCTTGAACGGCGTGCTCGTGGGGCCGTACATCTTGTTGTCGGTCGTGCCCCGGAATGCGAACGACGGGGCGTTCGTCTTGCCGATCATGATCGCGCCCTCGTCGTTCATGGCACCCGTGTAGCTGCCCCAGTGTTCGTCAACGAGATGCGCAAGGGCCTTGACGCCGCCGGTCGTCCCCGGCCAGCCGGGCACGCCGGGAATGAAGTCCTTGGCGGCGGTGGGGATGCCGAAGAACGTGCCGTGCGCCTCGCCGCGCGTGAGTTTGTCGTCTTCCTCGCGGGCCTTCGCGCGTGCCTCGTCGTAGTTGGTGTAGACGAAGGCGTTGATGGACGGATTGCGCTCGTCGATGGCCTTGATGGTCTCCTCCATCACCTCCGATGGCGAGACCTTCATGGCCTTGATGTCATGGGCAAGGTCAACCGCACTCGTGTATTCGTCGCTAATCATCGAACCCTCCTTTGCGGAAATGGGGAACATCCCTCGTGACGAGTGACGCTACGATGCCTCGCTCGCCTCCTTGCAAAAAGAAGGGGCGCCCGACATCGTGTCTTGCGCCCCTTTCAAACACCGTGCCTTCGCTAGGCCGCCGGCACGTCGCCGATGTTCACGTCGACTTGCGTCGCATCGGCATCGTAGGTCCTGGCATCCTTGCCGGACACCTGGTAGATGACCTGGTAAACAGCAGGCTCGACCTGGTCGAACATGAAGTCGCCGAACTCGTCGGTCTTTTGCTCGGCCACCGTGTTGCCGCTTGCGCTCACGAGCTTCACGTCGGCACCGATGACGACCTCGCGCTCGTCGAAGTCGACGACGCAGCCCGTGACGAACCTTTTGGGAAGGTTGCGGTACCAGATACGCGAGCCCGCGACAAGCTGCTCGGCGCCCTCGAGGTCAAGCTCGGCCACATCGCCAAAGCGCAGCGCCTTGGTGGGGCAGGAGTCCACGCAGCGCGGAACTTCCCAGCCATCGTCGAGCAGGTGCGCGCAGCCCGTGCAGGTCTGCGGAATCTGGAGCTCCTCGTTCCAGTAGACGCCCTCGAACTCGCAGAGGTCCTTGCGGCCCTTCGCCTTCTCGGGGTCGAGGTACATGAGACCGTCATCGCGCTGCACGGCGGCGTCGCCAGCAGCGGCGGCCAACGCGTCGCTCTGTCCGCCAATCTGCGGGACGTAGGTGATGCGCGTCTTGGGGACGGTTCCGCGGACCCTTTCCTCGACCTTGCACCAGAACTGGCCCGTCAGCGGCTGCTCGGCGGCGTAGGGTAGCCAATCCGTGCCGCAATGCTCGTCCTTGCAGGCAATCTGACAGTTCATGCAACCGTTGCACCTGGCAACGTCAATGAGAAATGCTTTCATCTCTACGCCTCCACAATCCAGCTATCGGGAATCTGGCCGAACTCGGGGTCGTACGCACGTCCCCATTCCTCCGGACGTTCCTTCGCCATCTCGAGGACGTCGACCTTCTTCACGCCGACGAGGTAGCTGTTGGTCACCTCGCCCGCGCAGTTCTTCGACGTCGTGGCCGACGGGCAGATCAGGTTGTTGGCACCGCCACGATCCAGGCCGCCCACGCCGGTCTCTATCTCGTCCTCGCGGGCACCATGGTCCTGCGAGACGCAACCGGGCATGATACGCTCGGAGACGACGACGCCACCGAGGACGGCGCCACGCTCGTTGTAGAGCGCCGCGATGTCGCCATCGACCAGGCCGAGCTTCTTCGCATCTATCGGATTCACGTACAGCGGCTCGTACAGATAGCCATCGGGACCCGTGACCTTGCCCGTGCCAAACTCGTGGAACCAGGGGATGTCGTCATGGTTGGCATGCACGCGCCAACGCGGATGGTTGGTGACGAGCAGGAACGGATAGTCCTTGGCTCGTGGACTCGAGAGACGGTCGTCATGACCGTCAAGCGGCTCCTCGATCCAGCGCGCAACCGGGCCGCGGGCCGTGTCGTCGGGGAAGACCTGCGCAAGGGACTCGGAGTAGTACTCGATCAGGCCAGAGGGCGTGGAAAGCGGGTTGGCCACGGGATCCTCGTAGAAACCGATGAGGCCATGGGGCATGTCCTCCCAGTCCTCGCGCGTCGGGAACAGCTTGAAGCGGTCGGCCTTGAACTGCTCGAAATCGGCGGTTTCGCCATCCTCGATGCCGGACTCGCGGAAGCCCTTCTCGATCCAGCCCATGACGTCGCGTCCCTGGGTGTAGCGCTCGTACAGGTTCTCGTAGTTACCACCGAACTTCTCGAGCGCCTTGGCGACCGCGCACACGGCCTCGTAGTCGCTTCGGGTCTCGCCAATGGGATCGATGGCGCGACCCTCGTAGGCGATGGCGTTCCATTGGCCGCTTCTCACGTCGACGTTGAAGTCCTCGGTCTCGAACAGCGTGTTCGTGGGCAAGATGATATCGGCGAACTTGGTGTCGTTCTCGAACCAGGGATGCTGCACCAGGATGAAGTCGAGCTCGGGGTCGCGCATGGCCTCCTGGAAGACGTTACCGCCCTGCCAGCAATTGGACCAGCAGGGGGCATCCGACCAGATCATGCGCACGCCCTTGCCCTCTTCCGGTTCCCACTCGAAGGGGATGAACTGGTCGACGGTCGCGATGCCGGCGATGACGTGGCCATGCCACTCGAGTTTCTTCTCGGTGATGGCCTTGGGGATGAGCGTCTTGGGAATGAACGGCTCGGAGAGGTCCATGGTCGCACCGCGATAGGCACCCTCGACGCTGGGAAGCACCGAACAGGAGGGAAGCGGGTTCCAGGTGGGCATGTCCATGAGCTGCCACTCGATCATCTGGAACTGGTTGACACCGGGCTGGCCCACGCCGCGCATGCCCAGCAGGTAGATCTCCATGCGCGCCGGCTCGTGCGAGAACGCCGCGCGGATGTAGCCGCCGCCGTTGCAATGGGCGACCGAGACCTTCCTGCTCGCCCAGTAACGTGCCAGGGCCTTGATGCGATAGTCGGGCACGCCGCACTTCTCGGCCGCCCATGCCGGCGTCTTCTCGACGCCGTCATCGTCACGACCCATGACGTAGTCCTCGAACTTGTCGAAGCCCACGGAATGCGTGGCGACATAGTCCTTCTCGTAGGTACCCTCGGTAAGCCACACGTGGGCGATGGCGAGCTGCAGGGCGACGTCGGTGTTGGGCAGGACGGGAATCCACTTGTCCGCGTGGATTGCCGCGCCGTAGTTGAGGTCGGGGCACACGTAGACCTGCTTGACGCCGATATCGGTGAACCAATACGAGATGAGGCTCGACATCTGGCCGCCCCAGCCCCATGGCGTGGTCTCGGGGTCGGCGCCCCACATGAAGACGGCGTCCGTATGCTCGGCAATGTCCTTGATGACGTTGTTGGTGATGGTCTGCATACCGACGGGATCCATGCCCCAGACGTGCTTGGCTCCCCAGTACCAGCCCTCCCAGGAGTCCGGTTGGCGAGCCTGCTTGAGAAAGCCGCCCGTGAGCGCGAGGAGGTTGGTCTGGCAGCCGTGGGCCGCATGGACGGTCTTGGTCTCGCCGTGGCCGTCCGATTGCGCATAGATGGAGAACGGGCCGCACTCGTCCTGGATCCTCTTGATCTCGGCCGCGATGATGTCGCAGGCCTCGTCCCACGAGATGCGCTCGTACTTGGAGATGCCACGGTTCTGCGGATTGCGCTCGCCGTTGGGATCCCAGTCGACGCGCTTGAGGGGATACGGGATGCGGTTCTTCGAATAGGCGCGCATCTTGTACGCGGTGGCCAGCGGCGGCGGGCAGCTTGCCATGCCCGGCTCGAGGACGTGACCGTCCTTCTCGATCTTCCAGTAGTTCAGGTCCTCGGGCTTGTAGAGCTGGTCGTAGTGCAGCGGACGGATGCGCGCGACGCGCCCGTCCTTGACATCGACCTCGGTGATGTTGGCACCCATGCCGAAGCCGCAAAAGCCGATGCACTTGATCACTGATTTGTCAGAGGTCTTTCTAGACATCGTGTGTCCTTTCCTTCAAACGCCGAGCGCGCCCATCCGCCGGGAACAGGCACGCTCGATTACCTTTAGAGCATGCGGTTCTTCGTGACTTCGTACGTAGACGCCCACGGATTGACGCGCTCGTACGCGGCACTCGCCGCCAGAAGGTCGAGCTCGCCATAGCGGTTGCCGATGAGCTGGAGTCCGACCGGGAAGCCTTCCTCGGAAAGCCCCGCCGGAATGGACGCCGCCGGATTGCCCGTGAAGTTGCAGAAGAACGTGAGGCAAAAGCCGATGAGCTGTTCGGCCTTCACGCCGTTTATCTCCTTGGGGCCGACGGTGTTCCAACCCGGATCGTTCTTGACGGGATGGCAGGCACAGGTGGGTGACAGAATGAGGTCGTAGTTCTGGAACGCACCCTGTATCTGGTCGAACACCTCGGTGCGAATCACCTCGTCATCGTGGAAGTCCACGTAGCCATGCTTGTATGCATCCTCGACCCAATAGATGAGCTCGGGAGGCAGGTCATCCGCATGGTCGCGCAGCAAGTCGATGCCGCCGGCCTTGAACTCCTCGATGGTGCCCAGGCCACCCGAAATCGTGATCATGCGATCCCAGGCCTCGGCGAGCTCGAAGGCCGAGCGCTTGAAGTCGAAGGTCACGGGCTCCACGATGGCACCAGCGTCCTCGAACTTGGCCGCGGCCGCCTCGCACATGGCCGCAACCTCGGGGTCGACGGGGAAGATGCCGAAGTCCGGCGTGAAGCCGATGCGCATGCCCTTGACGGGCTTGTCGAGGGCCGCGACATAATCGCGGTCTCCGAAGTCGATGCTGTTGGGATCGAAAGGGTCGTATCCCGCCATCGCCTGCAGGGCGTAGGCGGCGTCCTTCACGGTGCGCGAAATCGTGCCATCCCAGCAATAGGGATGGCAGGTGCCGTAGGCGTTGGGACGCGGAGCGCCGCCGATGACGCCGTTGCCCGCCTTGAAGCCGTAGCAGCCACACCACGCGGCGGGAATGCGAATGGACCCGCCTCCGTCCGTTCCTTCGGCGATGAGCAGGATGCCGTCACCGACGGCGGCTGCCGACCCTCCCGACGAGCCGCCCGAGTTGTAGCCGGGCTTGAACGGCGTGCTCGTGGGACCGAACATCTTGTTGTCGCAGGTACCGCGAAACGCGAGCGCCGGCGAATTGGTCTTGCCGATCATGATCGCGCCCTCGTCGTTCATGGCACCCGTGTAGCTGCCCCAATGGTCGTCGACCATATGCGAAAGCGCCTTGATGCCTCCAAATGTTCCGGGCCAACCGGGCACGCCGGGGATGAAGTCCTTGGCGGCGGTGGGGATGCCGAAGAACGCTCCCTTCGCCTCGCCGCGGACGAGCTTGTCATCCTCGCCCTTGGCCTTTGCGCGGGCCTCGTCGTAGTTGGTGTAGACGAAGGCGTTTATGGACGGATTGCGCTCGTCGATGGCCTTGATGGTCTCCTCGACGACCTCGGACGGGGCAATCTTCTTTTTCTTGATATCTGACGCCAGGTCTACGGCGCTCGAGTACTCGTCAGTAATCATGGTTTCGCTCTTTTCTAAACGAATCCGACCCCTAGCATGGTCACTAGGAACACGTCAGGGGTCGGAACTTTCGAACTATTCGCGAGCTGTCACCCGACAGCTTCGTCCGTACGGGCCTCTTGCTATGCCAGACCCATGGCGGTGCAGACGAGGGGCAGGACGATGGAGACCATCAGGATGGCCGCGATGCTGGGAATCCAGCCCACCTTGAGCTCGTCAAAGGGCGAGAAGTACTTGCGTTCGCTTGCGTAGGCAACGTACACGCAGAGATCCAACGGCAGCAGGAACGCCGCGGAGGAGAACACCGCGCACATGAAGATGGCGGCGGTGACGTTGCCACCCAGGCTGATGACCAGGCCGCAGACGGGAATCGTGATCAGACCGGCAACGGCCGCACCGGCGGGAAGGATGTTGTGGATGACGCAGGCAAAGGCGGCGACGAGAATCATCACGACAACCACGGGCAGGCCCAGGAGAGGAGCAAAGGCCGTGTTGACCAGCCAGACCATGGCACCCGTCGCGATGAAGCCCGCGACGAAGCAGCCGACGGCCCAGTTGAGCATGACGACCGACCAGGGGCTTTCGTCACACCACTTCTTGAAGGAAACGCACTTGAAGGGCGGAAGGAACATCAGGAACAGGGCGAAGAGACCGATGACCGTCATGTCGAGCTGCGGGACCCAGGAACCGGCAATCCACAGGCCCAGGGTCACGACGATGACGAGCATGCCCCAGATCTCGTCCTTGCCAAAGCCGGAGATCTCCGCGCGCTCCTTCTGGATGCGCTCGATGGCCTCGTCGCTGATGGGCTCGGGCTTGAAGATCTTGACGATGACGAACCAAGAAAGGGGCAGGAGGATGATGTTCATGATGATGCCCAGGACCATCCAGTTCGCGAACGTCACCGTGATGCCAAACGCCTGCTCGGCAAAGCCCATGGCAAGGATGTTCACGACGCTGCCGACGGGGGTGATCCAACCGCCGATGTAGGACGCGAACGCGATGCCAAGCACGAGTGCCTTGGCCAAGTTGGACTTGTTGCCCCACGGGGTCTTGTTCTCGTCCAAAATCCTGTACGCGAACGGGAGCATGACCAGAACGAGAACGAGGTCATCGATGATGAGCGAAAGGAGCGCCGTGGCGAGCATCAGGCCCGCGAGCACCTTCTTGGAATCGTTCTTGGCCCACTTCAGGATGAACGCGATGATGCGCAGCGAGATGCTGGAATACTGCACGAACAGGGCAAACGCGAAGCAGGGCAGGCAGACGATCATGGCCACGCTTACGCCGCTCATCCATGTCTCGTTCGAAGACAGGATTCCCATCAAGGGTACGGCGGCGGCAAAGGCCCACGCCGTCACCACGATGGGGATGGGCTCGCAGATCCACATGACAACACAGGCGACCAGAATGCCCAGCAGCATCTTTCCCTCGAATGCAAGGCCTTCTGGAGTCGGAATCAGGAACGTGATGATGACGATGAGAATGGAAATTGCGGTAATTCCCACTTTGAAAGGCAGTTTCTCCCTCATCTTTTCCCTCCTCTATAACCGAATTCAACAGATTCTTGGTGAGCACCCATAGCCAAGATCCTTCCTCACCAAACGCCTCTTACGGCACAAGCGACAGGTGATGCGGCGAAACCTGGCCGATGATCTCTCCCCTCCCCTCGGGGTGTCTCAGGCTTTCCGAAAGACGCATGGAGCACGTCCGGCAACCCGCTCCGATGCACGTCCACGGACGAGCATATAGAGCGGGCAGAGGAGCAAAAACGCCTTATCCGTACCAAAAGACGGGATAAGCGCACGGGTAGTGTGCGGGGTACCGCCACTACCCACACCAGACATCCGCATCCTGGTTCGCGCCCCGCATCAATCCCTCGAGCGCTTCGGCCTTGTTGCGGGCGCCCATCTTGGCGTAGATGTTGGAGAGGTGCTTCTTTGCCGTGTTGATGCTGATGGAGAGCGTCTCGGCAATCTCGTTGCGCGAGAGGCCCATGTTGAGCAAGCGCAGCACCTCCACCTCGCGAGTGGTGAGCATGTATTCGCTTTCCAGGAAAGCGGCGTTCTCGTCGGCGGCCTCGCGTTTGCCAAGGCCCTCCGCCTCGAAGCGCAGCAGGATGTCCTTCACGTACGTTCGCAAGGTGCCGCCCAGCCTTCTCGTCGTCGAGTACTCGCGCAACAGTTGCCTCATGGGTGCCCCCGCATTGAGGATCGTGCGCATGAACCCACGCAGGCGGGCGATGCGGATGAGCTCGTTGAGGGAGGTGATGGCCTGGACCTTCTCGCCCATGCCGTCGAGGATGAGGGTCTTCTCCACCAGCGCGATCACGACCATGCGATTGAAGTCGCGTTCGAGCGCGCGCTCGATCATGTCATCGAGCAGCTTCACGGCCTCGCGCTGGCAGCCCTGCAGACGTAGGGCGAAGGCGTGGATGGCATCCAGCAGCAATGCGCTGAAGGCGTCCTGCTCCTTCAGGTGCAGGGCGAACTTGTTTTCCACGAGCTGCATTTCGTTGAGGTCCCCGCGATGCAGGGCGATCTGCGCCTGGAGGAAATAGGCGGAAAGCAGCGCCGCACGGGGGATGTCGCGATACTTCTCCCCCTGCAAGACGGCTTCGGTGACCACCTCGAAGGCCCTGGAGGAGTCTCCCGAGGCAAGGTGCCAGACGGCGTGGGCCGTCATTATGTCCAGATACAGGTCTATGTGCCGATAATAGGAGAGCTCCCTCTCGGAGAGCCTGAGCAGGTTTGGCACACGCTCCACGTCGGCGCGCTCTATCAGGATGCGCGCGAGAAGTGCGCAGGTCGCCCCGTAGATGGCAAAGTCGGGAGGGCATTTCTTGAGAAGGCTCTCGCAGCTGCGTTCGGCCTTGTCGTGTTCGCCGCAATAGTAGAGGTTCACCGCATAGGTGTACTCGTTGAAGACGAGCTGGTGAACCGTCTGGTCAACGGTCGCGCTTGCCTGCCCCTTCAGGTAGTAATCCCTCGCCTGCGTGTAATCACCGATATACGAGCATGCCTCGCCCTGCGATTGGTTGATCATACTGAGCAGCGATGAGGTGATGGGCCAGCTTCCGTCCTGCAGCTCCTCACATAGGGCCAGTGCCTGCTCGCCCTCGCCCTGCATGGCAAGGTACTTCATGGAAAGGCACTTCATGGAAAACGAGGCGACTTCGGAAGAGATCGCACCTGCCGCGATCTCCCTCTCCATGAGCGTCTCGAGAATGCCTATCCACAGGTCGGCGTCCTCGAGACGGGCAAAGGTCACGCACGACCAGACCGCTATGAGGCACAGGAGAGGAGAATCGGGAATCGACGCGGCGGGGACCCTGCACAACCAGGCAAAGGAATCCATGGACTTGTCACGACGCGTGAGCCCGCTCGTGGCCTCCACGAGCCCCTCGACGTAGTCAAGGTCCCCCGACATGCTCAGGTACTTGACGGCCTCGTTGGGGTATCCGTTGTCGTGAAACCACTCCCCCGCGCTCAGGCAGAGGCTGCGAAGCTCGCTCGTGTCGATGCGCTTCAACTCGTAGCGCAACATGTCCTGGAACATGGGATGCAGCCTATACCACTCGTCCTCGTAATCGCAGTTCAGGATGAACGCGTTGGAAACCAGCAACCGATCGAACCTTTCCACGGCGCCGTTCGAGCCGAGTATGAAGGAGAGGAGCGGCCGGTTGACCTTCTCGAACAACGAGACGCGAATGAGAAAATCGACGTCCTCCTGGGAAAGCCCGGAGAGGATGTTGCAGGTGAAGTAGTCGCGTATCAGGCTGTTCTTCCCGTTGATGGGACTTTCGACGATGCCCAGTCTCTCGTTGCGCGCCATGGCCTGGGCCCTCAGCTTCACACCCTGAATCCATCCCTCGGTGTCACGGTATACCTCGTCGGCAGACCCATCGTCGAGGTCCGCGCCGCAGACATCCCGAATGACCTCCTCGGCCTGGTCGCGCGTGAATATGAAGTCCCGTAGCTCGAACACGCGCTCACCGTATCTGAAAGCCGCTGTCTTCAGGCTGTCCAGAAACTCTCGCGTGCTCACCACGAAATGGTATTCGGGGGGAACCTCGAAGCAGAAACGGAGAAAGTCATCGATAAGGGAGAGGGACGTTATCCGGTCAATACCATCGAGAAAGACGAAATGCTCGGTGTCGGCCCGATGCCGAAACAGGATGTCCGCGAGCTGCGCTCCATCATGCGCGACTTCTTCCGTCCCCGAATCCAGGCAGGGCACGCTCTCGCTCAGCGAGACATGGAGGTGTCCCCAAAACTGCTCCGGTTCGGACAATGGCGTGTCGAGGGCAAGCCAGCTCGTGCCCTGGCCATCCTGTCTCAACGCCCGGGCGAGTTCGTCCATGGCTATGGTCTTGCCATAACCGCTCGGCGCGTAGAGAAAGGTCACGCGCTGGACATGGGCCACACGCCTCATGTCATCAATCATGGGACGGCCTGCCACGAGATTGGGCGGCAGCGCTGGCTCGATGAGCCTTGCTCGAACGATCTGATCCACCAGTTACCCCTTCCCCCAGGGTTTTGGGTGAACGCGCACGATAACCTCATTAAAACTATCAGGCTATGCGATGATAAAAAGCATCCGTAACGGATTATTTTCGAGGGTAATGCAAAGGGTAAGGCGAAACGAAAACCTTATACCTTCTTAAGATAATATCCATGCAAATCGCGCAATTATTCACTGGGCCCGAGCCGCAAATGCACGTGGCATTTTCTGCCGAAGCCAACTCCCGTGCCCCGAATCTACGATAGAATGCTCTGGGCATATTCTCAGTGTCGGCCCAGACGGAATGGATGAGTAGATGGACCTCACGCTCTCGGTGTTTATCGCGCAGGCAGGTGCACACCCCGCGCTCATCGTGATTCTCATCCTCGTCATTGGCGTTACCGTCATCTCGGGCGCAACCGACGCCCCCAACGCCATTGCCTCGGCCGTCTCCACCCGCTGCCTCAAACCCGGAACGGCATTGATCCTGGCGGCCATCTTCAACTTCATCGGCCTCGTGGGCATGACTTACATCTCGACCGCCGTCGCCCACACCATGTTCAACATGGTCAACTTCTCGGGGAACACGCACCAGGCCCTCATGGCGCTCATAGCCGCGATGATAGGCTCCATCGGATGGGGCTTCTTCTGCTGGTATCGGGGCATTCCCGCATCCAAGTCCCATTCGCTCATCGCCGGCGTCACCGGTGGTGCCATAGCCATGAACGGCCTTGCCGGCGTCGTCATCAGCGAGTGGATGCTCGTCATCTACGGCATGGTCTTCTCGCTCGTCGCCGGATTTGCCCTGGGCTGGTTCAACACCCGCCTGGTCGAGTTTCTCTTCGCGCGGGCAAACCGCTTCAAGGCGAACAACGCCTGCATCATCCTGCAGGATATCTGTGCTTGCGCCCTTTCGTTTCTCCACGGCGCGCAAGACGGGCAGAAGTTCATGTCAATCGGACTGCTGGGCATCGCGCTTGCGTTCGACATGCAGACGAGTGGTGCGACCGAGTTTCCGCTCTGGCTCATGATCCTCTGCTCACTCGCCATCTCGCTCGGCACGCTCGTCGGCGGCAAGCGCATCATCAAATCCGTCGCCATGGACATGGTCAAGCTCGAGAAGTACCAGGGCGTGGCCGCCTCGGCAACGACGGTCATCACGCTCTTCATCGCCTCCATCACCGGCATGCCGGTCTCGACCTCGCATTGCAGCACGGCGGCCATCATGGGCGTGGGAGCCTCGAAAAATCCCAAGCGCGTCAAATGGGACGTCGCCAAGAGCATGGTCGCGGCGTGGCTTCTAACCTTCCCCTGCTGCGGGTTCATCGGCTGGGCGCTCGCCCAGATTTTCATGCTCTTCTAGAAATGAGACAAATACACAGGGTGCTTGTGTCTCATTTACGCGCCGCGTAGACGTTGTACGCGGTGGCCGCGCCAATCACCAGCACCGCACCGATGATGGAAATCGGCCCGATGGTCTCGCCGACCACGATCGCCACCAAGATGGGATTGAGCAACGGCTCGATGGTCGAGGTGAGTGACGCCGTCACGGGAGACACCACGTCCAGTCCCTTGGAGAGAAAGAAATAGGCCAGCCCCAGCTGGGCGACGCCGAGCGCGACGATCGCGGCCGCTATGTCGAGCGAGAAGACCGTCTCCTGCACGTAAAAGGGGATGCCGACGACGAAGCACGCCGCAAAACCCAGGATGGCCGCGCACTCGAAGTCGCACTTGGGGGACTCCTTGAGAAGGAACACGCCCGCATAGGCAAGTCCCGAAACGATCGCGAGCACGTTTCCCAGCATGCCGCCGGCGCTCAAGCTGTCGAAGAAGAAGCAGGCGATGCCGGCGATAACGACGAAGCTCGCGACGATGGCGCTACCCCGCGGGCGCGAGCGAAAGACGATCCAGCCCAGCAAGATGACCCATACGGGTTCGGTGAACTGAAGCACGATGGCGTTGGCCGCCGTCGTGAGCTTATTGGCGATGACGAAGGTCTCGAGCATGGCAAAGGACAGGACGGCACCGCCGATGATCTGCCTGTTGACGTGGAAGCGCCTTCCCGTCATGCGCAGGTAGAGGTACATCGGGACAATGGCGAAGAGGCAGCGTGCCCCGTTGATGCTCACCGGGTTCCACGGTATGACCTTGATGAGCACGCCGGCAAGCGAAAAGCAGACGGCGGATATCAGGACGTAGGCAAGTCCCCTTCTATGGCTGATGGTTGCCGGCATATCCCACGCGCCTCATCCCAAGCGTAGCTCGCATGCACGGACCCGCCCTCAACGGGACGGACCCGCGGATGCTATTCGCTACGCAGCGCCTCGACAGGATCGCGGCGGGCGGCGTTCATGGCGGGCATGAGACCCGCGATGAAGGTCAAGAACACGCTGATGAGCACGAGGATGATGGCGGCCCCGATGGGCAGCGCCAGAATGCCCGAGATGTTCATCATCGCCAACACGATGGCGTTCACGGGTATGGACACGAGCGCCACGAGAAGGACGGCGAAGATGCCCGACATGAGGCCCTCGATGACCGTCTCGGCGTTGAAGATGTTGGCGATGTTGCCCTTGCTCGCACCCATGGCACGCAAGATGCCGATTTCCTTCTTGCGCTCGAGCACGCTGATGTAGGTGATGATGCCGATCATGATGGAACTGACGACGAGCGAGATGGAGACGAACGCGATGAGGACCATGGAGATCATGTCAATGATGTTGGTGACCGAGCTCATGAGCACGCCCATGATGTCCGAGTAGGAGATGGTCTTGTCCTCCTCGCCGGACGCCTCCATGTCGACGTTGTACTGGTCGATGATGTCCTCGACCACCTGCTTGTCATCGAAGCTCTTGGCATAGATGCTGATGGTCACCGGATCGGCGATGTCGGCATAGCCAAGCGTCTGCAGATTGCTCTCGTAGCTCAGGTCGTTGCTGCGCGCGAGGTTCATGAACATCGACGTCAGCTCGTCTTGGTCCATGTTGACGGTGATGGAACGCGCGAACATGGCCGGATCGACCGAAACCGCCGTGCCCATGGCGGTCGAGAGCGCCGAGGCCATGGAGCTTGCCAGGCTTGTGGTATAGCTCTCAAGCATGCCGCCCATCTTGGTCTGCAGGTACGGGACGAGCTGCGTGGTCATGTACTCGTTCATCTTCTTCTGGATGGCATCGGTGAAGGCCTTCTGAAGTTGCTCGCCGGAGCCTGACATGCCCGCGGCGATGCCGTTGGCAGCCTGGCTGATGATGCCCTTGTAGATGTCCGATTGCTGATAGGCCGCCCAGGCGCCCGGCAAATCGGCCATGCTGCCGGGATTGCCGCTCACGTACTGCATGAAGCCCATGACGACCCCGCTGCTCATCTGCCCCAGGCTCTGCTCGAGGGCGGCGACCTGTCCCGCCGAGGGAACGCCGGCCGACAGGTCGATGTCAAGGTCGCTAAAGTCGGGCGCGGGAATGTCGGCGAACATGGAGCCCGTGTCGATGTTGGCTCCCGCTCCGCTCATGGCGCTGACCATGGCCGCCTCGATGGCGGCGTTATCGACGTTGAAGGCGCGGGCCATCATGGACTGGTCGATGCTGAATAGCGAGCTCATGTCAAAGGACGACGCGGCGTCGTCCTTGAGCGATTCGAAGGACTTGCCCGTGAAGATGTCGACATCGGGCTGCGCCTGTTGGGCCTCGACGACGGGAGACGTCGCCGCTTGGTCAATGAGGTGCAGAATGAGGTCGTGGCGATAGCCGATGCCCTCGTCCATGGACGTCGACGATGCCGTGGGGCTGGGCTTGATGATGCCCACGACCTTGAGGTCGAGACCATCGGCGATTTGCGCCTTCATGTAGCCCTCGTCATCGCTGCGGTCGACCCATGTCGACCCGGAAGAGGCCTTGGTATACATGTTGCACTCGTTCACGACCTTGAACGTGAGCGACAGCGCCTCCTCCTGCGTGAACTCGACACTGGTGTCGGGAACGTCGAGCTCCTCTGACGCGAGGGCGTCCATGAGAAGGTCGCTGAGCTCGTCGGGGTCGAGGATGCCGAGGGCGTAGAGGGTATAGTCGCTGATGCCGCCGTTCTTGTTGAGCACGAGCACGCACTCGTCGTAAGAGCTGGGCCATGCACCGGCGACGATGTCGTACTGTTCCTCGAGAAGCTTCTGGTCATCGAGCATCTCCTGGAACGAGCTGGCCGACGACATCATGGAGAACATGCCCGAGGAGCTGATGTCGTTTGACATGATTCCCGATAACGCGCCGGGATTGAGCTGCTTGATGCCATCTGCGGTGTCGGACTTGTAGATCTGCGGGGTGATGCCGTAGCCATACACGATGGCGTTGACGTAGGCGTTGACGTTGCCGCCGTTGTCCTCGAAGAAGGCGCGCAGGGACTTGAGGTCGTTGGTCTTCACGTCCGTCAGGACATCAGCCATGATGGTGGATTCCGGGATGACGCCCTCGGGCAGGGACTCCTGGGCATCCCCGTGCACGTAGTCTCCCGCCTGCATCATGATCGAGGTCACGTCGAAGCTCGATTGCGTGATGGTGAGCGGCGTGGAGGACAGCGTGTCTTCCTCGACCTTGGCGATGTAGTTGTTGACGCCATTGGAAAGCGCGAGGATGGCGGCGATGCCGATAATGCCGATGGACCCCGCGAAGGCCGTGAGGAAGGTCCTGCCCTTCTTGGTCATCAGGTTGTTGAAGGACAGCGCGAGCGCCGTGAGAAACGACATGGACGCGTGCTTCTTGTGCCCCGACGTCGCCCTGTTGCGCTCGCTTGCCGCGAGCTTGGCCGTCTGTTCGTCGGCCTTGGTGGGGTCGAAGGGATTGCTGTCGTCGGCAATGCGGCCGTCATGGAGCTTGACGATGCGGTTGGCGTAATCGTAGGCAAGCTCCGGGTTATGCGTGACCATGATGACGAGGCGATCGCTCGCGATCTCGGACAGCAGGTCCATGACCTGGATGCCCGTCTCGGTGTCCAGGGCGCCCGTGGGCTCGTCGGCCAGCACGATATCTGGATCGTTGACCAGGGCGCGGGCAATGGCCACGCGCTGCATCTGTCCGCCGGAAAGCTGGCTGGGCTTCTTGTTGGCGTGTTCGCCCAGGCCCACGCGTTCGAGCTCGGCCATGGCCCGCGCACGACGTTCCTCGCGGGACACGCCGGAGAGCGTGAGCGCAAGCTCGACGTTGGAGAGCACCGTCTGGTGCGGAATGAGGTTATAGCTCTGGAAGACGAAGCCGATGTGGTGATTGCGATAGGTATCCCAATCGGCGCTCGTGTAATCCTTGGTGGACGTTCCGTTGATGACGAGCTCACCCGTGTCGGCATGGTCAAGGCCGCCCAACACGTTGAGCAAGGTGGTCTTGCCGGAACCCGACGGCCCCAGGACGGCGACGAATTCGTTGTCCCGGAATGATATCGAGACGTCGTCGAGCGCCTTCTGCTCGAAATCGCCGACCTTGTAGGACTTGCGCAGGTGCTTGAGCTCGATCATGAAATTGCTTTCTTCTCGCCTTCCTTCACCCTAATGGTGCCATGGAAGGTACGGTGCACGACGGCATGAATAGGTTTTTTCATCTTACTCCCATAAGTGTTTGTAGGTGCTGGGAAAATCCGCTATACTCTCGCCTTGCGCATCAGCGCAGGAAGCACACGGTGGGTATAGCGCAGTTGGTTAGCGCGCCAGATTGTGGCTCTGGAGGTCGAGGGTTCGAATCCCTTTACCCACCCCATTTTCCTGCTGGAGCGCACGGCGATTTCGTGTATAATCCTTTTTCGCTGTTTGGATCGTTAGCTCAGCTGGCAGAGCAGGGGACTCTTAATCCCAAGGTCCGGGGTTCGAACCCCCGACGATCCACCATCAAAACGCAAAGGCCGGGGCATATGCCCCGGCCTTTTTTGATGCCGATGATTAATCTGCAAGTTTCGCGAGAGCGGCGGGCAGGTCGCCTCGCTCCGACGGAGGCGTCGGGCAGGCCGTCTCGCCTCGATGGTCGCTCCCCGACGGCCCACTTCGTGGTCCTTTCGGCTCGCTCCCTTAACCTCGGCTCGACGGCCTGCCCGACGCTAGGTTACTTGATAATGTGTCATGGGGTCAGACCCCTTGGCACATGCCGCTAGTCCTCGAAGGGGAACTTGTAATCCAGCCCGAGCTCGTCGCGAATCTGCGTCATCTCGGCTTCCACCGCTGCGTTGACGGGGATGCCTTTGTCCTTGCGATCAAGCCAGGCCAGGTGCTCCTTCTCGCCTGCCGTATAAATGCGCTCCTCGCCCGGGGCCTTCTCGGATGCGCGCAGCTCGCGGGAAATGTCGCCCGCGATCTTCCTGAAGGTGTCCTGGCCCATGAATGCATCCGGATCGACCACGAAGAAGAAGTGGCCGAGGCCATACATCTGCGGCTTGCTCTCGGGGGAAACGCCCGTGAGCGCCTTCATGAACTCGCCACCGGCAAGGGCCGCCGAAAGAATCTCGACCACCGTGGCATAGCCGTAGCCCTTGTAGCCTGCAAGCTCCTCGCCGATGCCGCCGAGCGGAGCGAGCGCGGCTTCGCCGGCCACCAGCGCCTTGAGAATCTCGTCGCTATCCGTCATGGCGCTGCCATCGCGACCGATGACCATTCCGGCCGGTGTGTCACTTCCCTCACGCGCATAACGCTCGATCTTGCCGCGCTGCGAGATGGACGTTGCGCAGTCGAGGCAGAAGGGGAAGTCCTCGTCAGTGGGAAGCGCGAAGGTGAGCGGGTTGGTGCCGAGCATGTTCTCGACGCCGAAGGTCGGCGCAATGGAGGGACGGGCGTTGGTGCCCGTGATACCGATGAGCCCTTCGTCGCTTGCCATCGTCACCCAATAGCCGGCGATGCCATAGTGCGTGGAGTTGCGAATGGCGCCGCCAGCCATGCCAAGCGCCTTGGCCTTCTCGATAAGACGCGTCATCATCTCGTAGCTCGCCACCATGCCCATGCCGTCATGGGCATCCATGACGAGCGTGGTGGGGGTTTCCTTCAGAATCTCGATGTTCGTCTCCGGCAGCAGCGTGCCGTTCTTGATGCGGTCGAGGTAGATGGGCTTGAAGCGGTTGATACCGTGACTTGCGATACCGCGGCGGTCGGACTCGATGAGAACGTCGGTGCAAATCTCGGCATCTTTGCGGGGAACGCCGTACGCTTCGAAGACATCGACCATGAAGTCGTGCATGAGGTCCCAGGGGACGTAGCTCTGCGTGTTCTCTTCTGTGCTCATGGATTGCTCCTTGTTGTTGTCGTGAGATGGCTTTGTTCTTTGCGGCGTATTATCGCATGAGCATGTGAAGGACGCGTGATGAGCATTGCTCTCATCATTTCACCCGCAAGTGAGAAGATCGAGATTTCTCGACTCCGGCGCTTCGCGCTTCCGCTAATGAGACAAATGTGTCTGACCAATTTGTCTCATTCCGCAGGTCACGATGTTATTAGCAAATGCGGGGAAGCTGTTCGCCGACGAGCATGTCGAGGATGCGCTCGCTGCCGAAGGCCGTGCGCAGGTACACACGTCCCTCGCCCGGTAGCACCTCGCCGATGATCGCCGCCTCGACGCCGTACTTGTCGCCGCGCATCGCCTCGAGCGCCGCATCGGCAGCCTCGGGCGCGCACACGCAGACCACCTTGCCCTCGTTGGCGACCTGGAAGACGTCGTAGCCAAGCATCTCGCAGGCGCCGCGTACCTGGTCGTGCACGGGAACCTCGTCCTCGTCGACGCGGATGTCGACATGGGCCGTAGCTGCGAACTCGTTGAGCGTGGAGGCAAGGCCACCGCGCGTCGGGTCGCGGAAGGCCCGCACGCTGCCAGCGGGGCAGGCATCGAGCACCGCGGCGATCAGATGATTGAGCGGGGCGGCGTCCGATTCGATTTGCGTCGAGAAGCTCAACTCCTCGCGCGTCGAGATAATCGCGATGCCATGGTCGCCGATGCTACCGCTGATGAGGATCTTGTCGCCGGGCCTGATGTGCGATGCGGAAAGATCGATGCCTTCGCGCAGCTCGCCGATGCCGGCCGTGTTGATGTAGATGCCATCGCCATGGCCGCGGTTCACGACCTTGGTGTCGCCCGTCACGATCTCGACGCCGGCCTCCTTGGCCGTGGCCGCCATGGACGCGCAGACGCGACGCAGGTCATCGAGGGGATAGCCCTCCTCGAGCACGAAACCGCAGGAGAGGTAGCGCGGCGTGGCACCGCTCGTCGCGACGTCGTTGACCGTGCCGCACACGGCCAGGTGCCCAATGTCGCCACCGGGAAAGAAGTGCGGCGTCACCACGAAGGTGTCGGTGGAAAACGCGACGCGCCCGCCCGCGATGGGCAGCGTCGCCGCGTCATCACCACGCCGCAGCGTGTCGCCCGCGTACGCCTCAAAGAACAGCGACTCGATGATGTCGCGCATCATCGTTCCGCCGCTGCCGTGTGCCATCAGGACCGTATCGGTTTTCTGCATTGCCTAGCCGTTCCTACTCGAAAATGGAGCTGATGCTGTCGTAGTGGAGGAAGATGCCCTCGTCTGCCAGGGACTTGATTTCGGCCACGTCGGCAAACTTGAAATCCTCGACTTCCTCTTCCTGGATTGCGACCATGGACTCGTCGGCGTCGAGCTCGAACCTGTAGACGACCATGATGTAGTTGTTGTCCTCGTTCGGGTCCTCACGCCTGTAGGTAAGCGCCTCGTGGGGCGTGGCCTCCGTCACGTCCAGGCCCG
This sequence comes from uncultured Coriobacteriia bacterium, assembly GCA_948466335.1. Lineage (GTDB taxonomy): Bacteria > Actinomycetota > Coriobacteriia > Coriobacteriales > QAMH01 > QAMH01. The sequence continues at coordinate 59,161 of CAOKAE010000002.1, forward strand.
TCTCCTCGGCGAGCTCGCGCTTGGCGGCCATCTGCGGCTCCTCGCCCGCGCGCACGGCGCCACCGGGGAACTCCCACCAACCGGCACCCCAGGCCTTGTCCATCTTGCGTTGCGTGATGAGGTACTTCCCGTCAGGCCTCTGGACGACCGCGAGCACGGACACGTGGTATTCGCCTGGCTGCATGTTCCAGTTATCACGTTCCATGGTCTTGCCCGTCTTGTTCATGTCCTTGTCGTAGATATCCCAGATTTCCATCATCGGTCGCTTTCCGCGGAGAGTCAGTCTTGCTTACATCATGTTCTTGAGCTGGCTCAGGTCGATATCGCCCAAACCGGGAATGCCCATGCGCCTGCGGCGCTTGCCCTTCTTGCCGCTTTGCTGGTTCATCGCGCCCATCATCTTCTTGACCTGCTTGCGGGTCTCGTTGTAGCGCTTGATGAGCTGGTTGACCTGCTGAATCGACATGCCGCAGCCATCGGCGATGCGCTTGCGACGCGAACCGTTGAGCAGCGTGGGCTTGGCGCGTTCGGCCGGCGTCATCGAGTTGATGATTGCCTCGGTGCGGTCGAGCTCGTGCTCGTCGATCTGGCCCGCGTTGAGCGCCTTGTCGCCGCCGGGCAACGCGCTCACGAGCTTGCCGAGGCCACCCATCTTGCGGGTCTGGCCGATGACCTGGAGGAAGTCGTTGAAGTCGAAGTCGGCGCGCGCAAGGCGCTCGGCCTCGGCCTCCTCCATCTCGCGGTCCTGAATCTCGATGGCGCGCTCGATGACCGAGACGACGTCGCCCATGCCGAGGATGCGCTTGGCCATGCGGTCGGGATGGAATATCTCGAGGGAGTCGGGGCGTTCGCCCGCCGAGATGAACTCGATGGGCTTGCCCGTGACCTCGAGAATGGAGAGCGCGCCGCCACCGCGGGCATCGCCGTCCATCTTCGACATGATGACGCCGTCGAAGTCGACCTTCTCGGCAAACGCCGCGGCAACGTTGACGACATCCTGGCCGGTCATGGCATCGACGACCATGAGGATCTGGTCGGGTTCGACAGCGTCGCGAATCGCGACGGCCTCGTCCATCATCTCGTCATCGACATGCAGGCGGCCCGCCGTGTCGACGATGACAACGTCACGCAGGTTGTCGATGGCGTCGCGCACGCCCTCGGTGGCGATCTTGACGGGGTCCTTGCCGTCGCCGCGATAGACGCGCACGTCCATCTCGTCGCCGAGCGTCTGCAGCTGGTCGGCCGCGGCGGGACGATACACGTCGCAGGCCACGAGCAGGGGGTTGTGGCCCTGCTTCTTCAGGCGGTAGGCGAGCTTGGCCGCAGCCGTCGTCTTACCGGAGCCCTGTAGGCCCACGAGCATGACGACGCCGGGAATCCTGCTGCCGAAGGTGAGCTCGGCGGTCTTGCCGCCCAGGAGCTCGGTGAGCTCGTCGAGCACAATCTTGATGACGTTTTGGCCCGGCGTGAGCGAATCCATGACCTCGGCGGTCAGGCAACGCTCCTTGACGCGGCGCGTGAAGTTCTTGACGACCTTGTAGTTGACGTCTGCCTCGAGCAGCGCCATGCGAATCTCGCGAATGCCGTCGTTGATGTCGTCTTCGGTCAAGTGACCCTTGGACTTGAATCCGGAAAACGCCTTTTGCAGCTTGTCGGAAAGACTCTCGAACATCATTGCTCCTTATGAAAACCAGCGGCGCATCTTGAATTCGCCAAAATCTCTGCAGCGAGATACTTGTCGCTGCGACAGTGGAGGTCAGCCACACCCTCGTCGATAAGAGGAAACAGCTCAGAATCGTAGAACACCTTCATGGCATCCTCGCTGCTCATGTCACCTATCTGGGCGATGAGCGAGATGATCCTCGCGTACTTCATCTGCAAGACAGCTTGCTTGCCAGCATCGCTCACGAGGCCTCCCTTCCCTCGACAAAGGTCAGCAACATATCGAGTGCGCGTTGCGTCCGCATGCATATCTGGTCGTTGGGCTTAATGTAGATAAGACGTCCCAACGCCTCCTCCTCGGTTATCTCGCCCACAAAGAAAAGGTCGAGGGTGGTGAAAACCCTGTCGTCGGCAACGCCGCCGATGACCACGTCCCATTGGGTGTTGTCGTTTTCGTTGCGGCAGTCGAGGACAAACCGTATCCACTCGCTGTCGTAGGAATCGAACTTCAGAACGTCGAGTTCGAGCAGGGCATCCTCGTCGAGCTCGTACTCGTTCACATAGGCTCTCGCGCCACGCCGCGTGAAGCGATTGGCGTAGTTCAGGGCCTGCTCCTCAAGCGTCGTTACGTAAAACCCGCGCCCAAAGTCGAGGGCGTCCCTAGAGTGTTCCACGTCTGGATGATCGACTATGCACTTGGAGGCATGGAAGACCCTCACGCAACCAGCTCCTTCTCGCGCATGTAAGAGATGAGGTCATCCATCAGATAGTCCTTGCCGAAGGTGTGGAGGACATCATAGGAGGGAACGATGTACTCGTAGAGAATCCCGCTCTCCTCGAGAAGATGGTAGACCGCGCGCTGCGACAAACCGAGGCGCTCGGAGAGGTTCCCTATGCAATACGTAACGAACTCAATCTCTGCAGCACCCATGGGCTGCTCCGTTCTTTTCGACTTATACTGCCACTGCCAGCGAGGTCACTACCCCTCACCAACAGGCTCGCAGCGATGAACCAGCTCAATTCTAGCAAGTTTCCTCATGCGGCAAAGCGTCATGTTTGCAACGAAAAGGTCAGGAAGCGCCTCCACATGGGCTTCTCTGTCTTTGCCGATTAAACCAACGGATACATAATCCGTGTTATAATTAGCTTACCTTAGCTAAGGAGGTCGCCATGTCACCGGTAACCATGCATGATGCCAAGACGAATCTTTCCCGCTATGTCGCCCTTGTCGAGAGCGGAGCAGAAGAGCGCGTGGTGATCGCGCGTGGCGATACGCCTGCTGCCATGCTTGTTCCTTTTGTCCCGTTAGACACATCCAAGCGCTTGGATGTGGCCAAGGGGAAGTTCGTGGTGCCAGCAGACATCGACAAGCATAACGACGAGATTGCCGAGATCTTCGGCGAGGCTACCCTATGACGCGCTTGCTACTCGACACGCATGTCCTGCTGTTTTCGCTCGCCGAGTCGAGTCGCCTCGGACAGGACGCGCGTCTTCTCATAGCAAGTCCCGAAAACAGCGTCTTCTATAGCCCAGTCTCCCTTTGGGAAGTCGCAATAAAGCATGCGAAGCATCCCGAGGACATGCCGGTCTCACCGGATGAGCTTCTGCGATATTGCATCGAAGCGGGATATCGTGAAGCGCCCTTGACATCGGAACAGGTCTGCAAGCTATCGTCAATCGATGCCGATCCAGATAGCCCCATACATTCCGACCCCTTCGATCGCATGCTCATCTGTCAGGCCATCGCTGAGAGCATGATATTGCTCACCTGCGACACAAAGATGCTCGCCTACGAAAACGAGCTCATCTTGGATGCTAGGTAAAAGCCAAGCTTTCTATTAAACAGCACAGAAAGCGTGTCATCGTCGCGGGGGCTTTCGCGAAACATAGCTTTGGCTTGCGTTATACACATTCGCCGTTTCGTTGAGTTGCTTGCACTCCTCGGCAGGTGACTCAGCGACATGGTGCGCACGTTCTCCCTCACGTTCATCATCCCATGCGCATTCGTTGATATTCCCGCTTGAATGCGAACGCCCGTACGATGGTTGATAGACTTGGTGTAAAGCTGGCATAGAAGGATTTGAGGCTGCGTCCTCATCCTTTCGCATCTCCTCGTCATCTCTATGCTTCTTAGCACGAACATCCTCGTTCTCACCAGACGAACTTAGCAAGTGGCGCACTCCCATACGAATACAACGCGAAATCTTCAATACTAAGCACAAAAATCCCCCGCTAGATGAAGAGCTGTCATTATCCTCAACCAGAGCTTCATGCTGCGCTCTGCACGTGTTGATATCATCTGCAACAGGTTCTTCTTCCAGTTTACATTCTCCCGCAGACCCTTTTTCATATCTGGCGCTCATTCGAACTCCTTTGTCCGTTGAACACATCTGACAAAGCAATAATATAGGTCGCACTTGCATTGCTGGCGCAGAGCAAGCAGTGTCAACCCATGTATTACAAAGCACGAGTTCTTTACAGTGTGGAAATCAAAAAAGTGAGAGTGTTTCGACAATCAGTTTTTTCATAAAACGATAAAGGCATATCTACTTGTAGCTCTCCACCTTTGCCAAAACGGGCTTAGAGCAATCGCCAGGCAGCAAAGCGCAGCCATAAACAAGGAAGCCGCTTGGCAGAGCGGCTTCCTCAAAGCAATCTGTGGCGTTCTGTTTACTTCACGCCGTACCAGCCGAAGTTTGTCAAACCGAGAGTGAGGTAGATATAGGTGAGCGGCGCCAAGATCTTTGGTTTAGGGGGAGATTTCTCGACTGCGCTCACTTCGTTCGCTTCGCTCGAAATGACAGAAGGCAGTCATTGCTCCTTATGAAAACCAGCGGCGCATCTTGTCGCGGAACGACTCTTGCTCTTCGGGCTCGGCGGCGGGCTCGGTCTCGGCGAACCACTCGTCTGCCGTCATGGAGGTCACTTCTGTTTCCTCGTCCTCGGGGGCCTCGGGCTCGTCTTCGGAATCATCAGCGAGCTCAGCCTCGTCGAGAGATTTCTCGACTTCACTCACTTCGTTCGCTTCGCTCGAAATGGCAGAAGCGGACGTTACTTCATCCACGTTGCTCGAAATGACAGAGGGAGGCTCTTCGTCCACGTTGCTCGAAATGACAGAGGGCGCCACTTCGTTCGTCTCGCCCGAAATGACAGTGGGCGCAGCCTCGTTCGCTTCCTCCTGAACGACAGAAGCGGGCTCTTCACTTTCCTGTATGTCATCTCGACCGGAGGTGCCGTCAGGCACCGGAGTGGAGAGATCTCCGCCCTCCTCGACCTCGTCACGCATCTCGCCGAAGAGCGCCTCGGCGTACTCGCGCGGCTCGAAGGGTTGCAGGTCCTCGATGCCCTCGCCCACGCCCACGCGCAGGATGGGCAGCCCGAGCTCGTGGCTCACCGCCACGGCGATGCCGCCCTTGGCCGTGCCATCGAGCTTGGTCATGATGACGCCGTCCAAATCGAGTGCCTTGTCGAACTCGCGCGCCTGCTGCAGGCCGTTCTGGCCCGTCGTCGCATCGATGACGAGCACGGTCTTCACGTCGACGTCCGCACGCTTGCGGGTGACGTTCACGACCTTCTGCAGCTCGCGCATGAGCTCGTCGGAGGTATGCAGGCGGCCCGAGGTGTCGATGAGCACGAGGTCGCTACCCAGCTGCTCGGCGCGCTCGACGACGTCGTAGCACACGCTGGCCGGGTCGCTTCCGCGTTCGCGCTTCACGACTTCCACGCCGCTGCGCTCGCCCCAGATGTCCAACTGCTCGATGGCAGCCGCGCGGAAGGTATCGGCCGAGCCGATGAGCACCTTGCGGCCGCCGGCGTGGGCCTGGTTGGCGAGCTTGCCCACCGTCGTCGTCTTACCCGCGCCGTTGATGCCCACAAAAAGCACGCAGACGGGGTTCATGCGGAAGGGGTCGGGATCGGGCTCGGCAAAGAGACCGCTTATCTCGTCGGCGAGCATGTCGAGCACGGCGTAGGCATCGGGCAGTGCCTTGCGCGTCGCCTGGTCACGCAGGCGGTCGATGACCTCCATGGTCGCCTGGGCGCCCAGATCGCTCAGGATGAGCGTTTCCTCCAGGTCATCCCAGAAATCCTCGTCGAGCTTGGGACCACGACGGAAGAGCACGTTCATTCGCTCGTTGAACTTCGCCCTGCTTCGATTGATCTTGTCTTTGAACGCCATGGAAATCTCCCTTGCAAGCAGGCGTTATTGCGCGCCGCTAAACTCCTCGACGTCGCGCGGCTGACCCGAATCCTCGGATGAGAGGCGAATCTGCTGGTCGAGCTTTTGCGACACGAGCTTGGACACGCCATCGCTGCGCATGGAGACGCCGTAGAGCAAATCGGCCATCTCCATCGTACGCCTTTGATGGCTGATGATGATGAACTGCGTGGAGGAACGGATGCTGTCGAGATACGAGAGCAGGCGGCGTAGGTTGGTGTCGTCGAGGGCGGCCTCGACCTCGTCGAGGATGTAGAACGGCGTCTTACGCACGCGATACACCGCGAACAGCAGCGTCAAGGCGACCAACGACTGCTCGCCGCCGGATAGCAGCGTCTGCTTGCGCACCTTTTTGCCGCGGGGCTGGGCGTAGACCTCCACGCCCGTTTCCTCGGGATTATCAGGGTCGGTCAGCTCGAGGTGACCGTTGCCACCGGGAAAGAGCTGGGCGAAGACCTCCTCGAAGTTCGCGTTGACCTGCTTGAAGGTGTCGAGGAAGCGATTGCGCATCTTGCGGTCGATGGCCGCGACGATGCGTTGCAGCGCCTTGGCGGCGGCCTCCAGATCCTCGAGCTGCACGGCGATGAAATCGCGTCGTTCTCGCAGCTTGAGGTATTCCTCGACGGCGACGGGATTGACCGAGCCGAGGTTGCCGAGCTTGCGGCGCAGGCTCTCGGCGCGCTTCTCCTCCTCCTCGCGATTCTCGGGCGCGTCGAGCGTGAGGGCGACCTCGAGCAGCACGCCGTGCGTCTCGGTGATGACCCCGATGGCCGCCTCGACCTTGACCTCGAGCTTGCTCTTCTCGATACGCACCTGCGTGAGCTTCTCGTTTGCCTCGTCGAGCTTGACCTGCTCGGCGGCGACGGCCTCGCGGGCCCCGTCGATGGTGGCGCGCAGGTCACCCTGGCCGGCCTGCTCGATCTTTGCGCGGTCACTCAGAACCTCGGCCTTCTCCTGCACGCCCTCGCGCAGGCTCGTGAAGACGTCGTAGAGGGGCTCGACGCGCAGGCGCAGAATCTCGAGGTTGCCCTCGGTCTCGCGCGAGACCTGAAGGGTCTCCTCGAGCTGCGCAATCTCCTTCTTGAGAGACTCGATCTGCTTGCCAAGGTGGCGTTCGCGCTCGCGCACCGTGGCAAGATCGACCTGTATGGTCGAGATCTCGCGCGTGAAGCTGTCTTCGCGGCTCGCCAGGGCGGCGCTCTTGTCGCGTGCGGCGGCGGCCTTCTCGTCCAGTTCGTCCTTGCGCGCGGCCAGCTCGTTCTTGCGGTCGGTGAGCTCCTTGACCTTCGCGCGGCTCGCGGCGGTGTCTTCGGCGATGCGAGCACGACGCTGCTCGATCTGATTCTTCTCCTGCAGCTGGTCGGTAATCGCCTGCTCGAGACGACCCACCTCCTCGCGCAGGCTATCGGCCTCTCCGGAGACCTGGGCGATGGACTGCGAGAGCTCGAAGTCGTCTGCCTGCGCGATGTGCAGGTTGTTGAGCGCCTTGTCGACGTCGCGTTCGCTCTCCACGACGGCCTGGGCCATCACGGGTTCCTCGGCCTGCAGTTCGCGCAGGCGACGCTTGCGGCTCAGCACGCCCTCGGTATCGGTGACCTGCGTGCCGATGGTGACCTTGCCGTTGGGCCAGGCGACCACGCCGTCACGCGTGACGAAGCGCGATCCGGTCGCGTCTGCCGCGGCGGCCTCGATGGCATCGATGGCCGAATCGAGCACGTACACGTCGCCGAGCAGCAGCTCCGCCACGCGCGCGTGTTCGGGAGCGTAGCTGACCTCGTCGAGCAGGCGCGTGCCCGTCTTGGCGCGTGCGCGCTCGATGGGCGCGCCGCCGATGTTGACGAGAGAGAGCTCGCCGCCGGAAAGCTCCGCCTTCAGGAGCCGGTCGACGAGCCCGGCCGAGGCAGAGGAGTCCTTCGTCATGAGACCGAACATGTCCGACCCGAGCAGATGCTCGACAAGGCTCTCGAGTGCGGGCGGGGCCGAGAAGAGCTCGCTCACGGGCGAGACGACGTCATCATCTCGGTGATCCAGCGCCCAGGCAAGCAGGGGGCGCGAACCGTCGACGGCCTTGTCGACGTGCTCGAGACCCTTGATCTCAGCGCGTAGCGAACTAAGCTGTTCGCGCTTCTCCTCGAGCCGTGCGCGGCAGTCATCGTGGATGCGCACGCGGCTGTCGATATCCGATTTCGCGGCCAGGGAGTCTGCCTGCAGCTGCGTGAGCTGCACCTCGAGGTCTTCCAGATGGCTCCGTCGCGTCGCGAGGGTCGTTTGCGTCGAGACGTGCGCGTCCTCTATCTGCGAGATGCGGTTGACGAGGAGGCCATCCTCGACATCGGCGGTCGAAAGGCTCTCGGTTGCCCTGAGCTCCGCGAGCGTGCACTCGTCGAACTCCTTCTCGCAGGCGCGAACCTGGGCGTTTGCCTCGGTGAGCTCGCGCTCTGCCTGCTCGTGCAGCTCATGGACCTCGTTTGCCCCCGCCTGCTGACGTTCGAGCTGCGACGTGAGCTCGTCGAGCTGCGCGACCGTGTCGCGATGGTCGGACTCGTAGGTCTCGAGACGGGCGATGACGTCGACGCGGTTCGCCTCGGAGCGATGGACCGCCTGACGCAGCTCGGAAAGCCGCGTCACCATGTTGCGACCCTTCTCCTCGAGCAGGAGCATGCCCGAGTCAAGGCGGTCCAGGGCGGTCTGGCAGCGACGACGCTGCTCGGCTATGTCACCGGCGAACAGCCCCTTCTCCTCGAGCAGGTGCTGGTACTTCTCGAGTTCGCGGTTCTTCTCGTCCACGCGGAAGCGCGCGAGCTCGACGAGCGAGTCGGCCTCCTTCTCGAGCCGTTCCGTCTCGCGCCAGGTGTCCTGGAGCCTACGCAGGTCATCGACGGCCAGCGAGAGCTCGACGGCCTTGAGTTCTTCGGAAAGCTGCTCATGCTGACGGGCGCGGCTCGCCTGGCGCTCGAGGGGCTTGAGCTGGCGATCGATCTCGCCCGCGATGTCGTGCACGCGCTGGAGCTCGGCATCCATGTTCTTGAGCTTGCGCGCGGAGCGCTCCTTGCGTTTCTTGTGCTTGAGGATGCCCGCGGCCTCCTCGATGAGCAGACGACGGTCCTCGGGACGGGCGCGCAGGACGTTTTGCAACGACCCCTGGGAGATGATCGAGTGCGTGTCACGACCGAGGCCGGAATCGTTGAGGATGTCGAGGACGTCCATGAGACGCGACGGCGAGCCGTTGATGAGGTACTCGCTCTCGCCGCTACGGTACATGCGACGCGTGACGACGACCTCGTTGAAATCGAGGGGAAGCGTGCCGTCGGAATTGTCGAGCACGAGGTCGACTTCGGCCAGACCCACCGCCTGACGTGCCGACGAACCGGCGAAGATGACGTCCTCCATGGCCTGGCCGCGCAGTTGCTTGGCGCTCTGCTCGCCCAGGACCCACAAAACGGCATCCGAGATGTTCGATTTACCCGATCCATTTGGGCCGACGACAACCGTCATCCCCGGCTCGAGCGAGAGAACGGCTCGGTCAGCAAACGACTTGAAACCCTTGAGAACGAGTGACTTGAGGTACACGATTTCCCTTGTACGTGCGGCAAACGGATAAACCTGTAGAGTTTACCACAGGGCCGCGAAAAAGCTCTTCCGGAAGAGGACAAACGCCCCGCGTACGGAGCGATTTAGGCCTTCTTGTCCGCCAGCGTCTCGAGCGCCGCCTGGGCTGCCGCCGCCTCGGCCTGCTTCTTGGATTTGCCGCTTCCCTCGCCGATCATATCGTCATCGACAAACACCTGCGCGAAGAAGGTGCGGTCGTGAGGCGGGCCATCGAAGCTGACGATCTCGTAGTGCGGCTGCTTGCCATCGTTCTGGAGCAGTTCCTGCAGCGACGACTTGGGGCTTTCCGGAACGGAGGCAAGCTTGCGGTCGGCGTGGGTGAGCAGCGAACGGGACACCCATGCATAGGCGGCATCCATGCCGCCGTCCAGGTAGAGTGCGGCCACGAGCGATTCGTAGACGTTTTCGAGCGCCGATGACAAGCCGCGCTTGTCGGTGCCCGTCTCGCTCTCGCCGAAAATGATGCAATCGGCGATTCCCTCGTCTTGGGCGACGCGCGAAAGGCTCTTGCCCGAAACGAGCGAGACCTTGATGCGCGTGAGGCCACCTTCGTCGAGATCCCGGTACTGTTTGAAGAGAAACATCGCAGTGATGGCACCCAAGATGGAGTCGCCCAGGAATTCGAGGCGCTCGTAGTCGTAGAGCGTCTTCTCCTTGTCGAGCGCGGAGGGATGCGTGATGGCGGCACCAAGCAGGGGCTTGTCCTCGAACTCATAGCCGAGAATTTCCTCGGCCTTGGCTATCTTGTCGGGATGGGATGCGAGCACTTCCTCGTTGGCCATTTCAGAGCACTTCCCCCGTCGAGCCGTCGCCGGCGAGCGCACGGGCGAGCTTGCCCGGCATGTCCTGGCGAACCGCGTCTGCCGTCGCGAGCACGCCATTGCAAATTGCCCGCGCGTTGCTCGAGCCGTGGCCGATGAGGCACACGCCCTTGCAGCCGAGCAACTGCGCACCGCCGTACTTGTCTGCCGAAAGGTTTTCCTTGAACGTGGAGAGGGCGTCCTTGATAAGCAGGCCGCCGATCTTGCTCTTGGTGGTCGAGTAGATCGTCTCCTTGAGACCGAGAAGCAGGGCCTTGCCAACGCCCTCGTAGACCTTGAGCGCGACATTGCCGGTGAAGCCATCGGTCACGATAACGTCGAATCCACCCAAGGCGAGATTGCGGCCCTCGGCGTTGCCCTGGAAGTTGGGCACGTGCTCCCTCATGAGCTTGTGACATTGCTGCGCGAACTCGGAGCCCTTCGTCTCCTCCTCGCCGATATTGAGCAGCCCGACGCTGGGATCCTCGATGCCCAGGGTCACCTGCGCGTACACGCGAGCCATGCGGGCGAACTGAACGAGGTATTCGGGCTTGCAGTCGGCATTGGCGCCCATATCGGTGAAGACGACGTTTGCCACGGGCGAGGGAAGCACTGTCGCGATGGCGGGGCGCTTGACGCCCTTTATCCGGCCGATGACCAGCGTTGCGGCGGCCATGCACGCGCCGGTGGAACCTGCGGAGAAGAAACCGCCCGCCTCGCCTTCCTTGACCAAGCGACAGCCCACGACGATCGAGGAATCCTTCTTGAGACGCACGGCTTCGGCGGGATGCTCGCCCATCTCGATGACCTCGGTGGTGGGATGTGCGACGACGTTGGCGTACCCGGCCGCAAAGGGAACGATGACGTCCTCGGGACCGGTGAGGATGACGGTGATCGAGGGGTCTTGCGTCACAGCCTGCGCGACGCCTTCGAGAACGACTCCGGGGGCATCGTCACCACCGAGCGCGTCTACGACGACCTTGACCTCATCCATGCTCATTCACCCGCCTCACGAGAAGTTTCTTCCCAGAATAAAGAAATAATCCTGCAAGCGGGTGACCGTCTGCAGGATTACATGCAATGTGTAGATTGCCGTTAGTCCTCGACGGCGAGAACCTCACGACCCTTGTAGTAGCCACAGCTCGGGCAAACGGTATGCGGAAGCTTGACCTCGCCGCACTGCGGGCAGACGGAACGGGGTGCCGTCCTGCACACGTCGTTGGAAGAACGACGGGAATGGGTCCTCATCCTGCCAGTTTTACGCTTGGGTACTGCCATCGTCTATAACCTTTCTAGCAAGCGCGCCGCCATGACGCGCAGAATCTCTTAGAACACGCGAAAAAGAAATATACCACGCATCGCCGCAAGAGTGAAGAGAAACTTGCCGGACGGAACAAAATGTGTCAGGGGGTCAGGCACGGTGGCACATTCAAACCCGCACCAGCAGCGCCACGCTTTCGAGGTGCTTGGTATGGGGAAACATGTCGACGCCCACGAGGCGCTTCACCTGATAGGCGGGCGCAAGCCGCTCGATGTCGCGCACCTGCGTTGCCGGGTTGCAGCTAATGTAAACGATGCGGCGGGGCGCTGCGGAAAGCACGCTTGCCAGGAACTCCTCGGATGCCCCGGCACGGGGTGGGTCGAGGATGACGACATCGAACTTGCCCTCGGACTTCGCCAGATACTCCCCCGCGTCGGCGCAGACGAAGCTCGCGTTCTTCACGCGGTTGATGCGCGCGTTCTCGGCCGCGATCTGGACGGCGGACTCGACGCTTTCCACGCCAACGAGCTCGATGCGAGTCTGCTTGGCCGCGATGATGCCGATGGTGCCGATGCCGCAATACGCGTCGAGCACGCGGTCTTCTTCGCGCAGCCGGGTCATACGCACGGCCGTCTGGTAGAGCAGTTCGGTCTGTGTGGGATTGGTCTGGTAGAACGCGTCGGCCGGAATGCGGAACGTGCAACCGCATAGCTCGTCTTCGATCCAACCCTGGCCGTAGGCAGTCATCGACAGCGGTCCGAGCACGGCATTGGTGCGCCGGGTGTTCACGTTGAAGCTCACGCTCGCGATGGAGGGGTGCCGCTTGCGTAACGCCGTGACGAACGCCTTTTTGCGCGGGAATTCCTTGCGATTGACGACGAGCGTCACCATGACCTGTCCGGTGCTTCTGGCCACGCGCACGATGGCATGACGCAGCAGGCCCTTGCCCGTGTTCTCGTCGTAGGCGGGAATGTGAAAGCCCTGGGCAAGCTCCGCGATGCTGTTGAGGATGGGGCGGCCGGCCTTGTGCTCAACGAGGCAGTCGCGCGCCTCGACCAGCTCGTGCATCCCCCGTTCGTACATGCCGAACCGGGGCTTGCCCTCCTTGCTCGGAGCAAATGGCGTCATGATCTTGTGCCGGTAGGCCACGGGGTCGTCCATGCCGACCACGGCATCGACGCCATGCCCCAGCGGCTCGAAAAGCTCCTCGAGCATCGCGCGCTTACGCGAGAGCTGGATGGGATAGGGAACGGAAAGCCATTCGCAGCCACCGCAGCGGGCGGCGTGGGGACAGGTGTATGTCTTGTAACCCACGGAGGCGGGTCACTCGTCCTCGAGCTTGAGGTCCTTGAGGACCGCGAAGGGATTGAGCGGATCGACCTCGTCCTCTTGATCGCAGGAACACGGCCCCTCGTTAAGATCGGCCCCACATCGGGGACAGAGGCCGGCGCAATCCTCCTTGCAGAGCACGACGTAGGGCGTCGCGTAGACGAGCGCGGCGACGATGGCCGGGGCGATGTCGAAGCTGCCCTCCGCATCGATGACCTCGAACTCGTCATCCTCGTAGCCATCGATGTCCTCGGCGGGCTGGAGCAGGTAATAGCCCTCGACCGCACCCGTGACCTCGACGTTCGCCGGCGCAAGGCAGCGCGCGCACGACGTGATGGCATCGCAGCTCGCCTCGCCGGAAAGGACGATGCCCTCTCCGGTATTCGTCAGTTGAAGTTGATAGTGAATGCCATCCGGCGTCTGCATGTCCATGCCGCCAACGTGGTATGACGTGATGTCGAGCGTACCTTCGATGAAGCGCGTCGACGCCGGCTCGACCAAATCCGGATGAATGGAAACAATGAGCTGTTGCATTGCTCGACCTCCCAGCTATCGAGCCGCCGAGCAATGAACACGTATTAGTCGGTCATACCGCTGTTCAGGCGCTGGCGGCAACGCGTGACGTTCTTGAGAAGGTTGTCGAGATTCGTCTCGAGGTTGGCGAAGATCTGGTCGGCGTAATCCTCCGCGCCGACGCGCATCTCGCGCTCGCGTGCCATGGCGTCGTCGATGACCTCCTGGGCACGCTGCTCGGCCAGACGCACGACCTCCTGCTCGCCGGCAAGGTGCTCGGCCTGACGCTCCGCGTCCTCAAGGATGCGGTTGGCGTCGATCTCTGCCGCCTCGATCATGCCCTGGCGATCCCGGACGATGATGCGAGCCTGGCGCAGCTCTTCCGGGAAGATGTCGCGAATCTCATCAAGAATCTCAAAAATGGGGCCAATTTCGACCTGGCGCTTCTGGCTATTGCCCAAGACAGGCTTGGACTGCTCGATGCGCTCGGCAAGCTCGTCGAGAAGCTCCTCGATACCTGCGTCGTCCATGTTGGGACTCCTTTACCTATCAGTTACTACATTTAAGCTGCACTTCTGATTGTGGCACCAGATATGCTAATTGCACATGGTAACACATAATGCAAGCGATTGTCCCGATTGGCGTTTCCCCGTCACTTCGACCGGAAGCGCTAGGCCAGCACCTCGCGGGCGGGACCGGTGACCTTGCCGACACGCACGTGGTCGCGCGTGACCGCCGTGCCGTTGGCGAGTTCGTAGCCCGGCATGATGTCGAGCAGGGGCGTCACGACAAAGTCACGCTCGAGCGCAAGCGGGTGCGGCAGGTCAAGTTTCTCGTCGGCACAGACGACACCTGCATAGTCGATGATGTCCAGGTCGAGGGGCCGCGGTCCGTTTTCGACGCCGCGCACGCGGCCGTGCTCGTCTTCCAGGTCATGTAGGGTACGCAAAAGGTCGCGAGGCGAGAGCGTGGTCTGTATTGCCGCGACAGCATTGACGAAGGAAGCCTGCTCCTCGAGGTAGGCGGGCTCGCTCATCACGTATTCGGAGACGGCGCCGATCCATATGTCGGGATTGAGGCGCAGGCTCGTGAGCGCGTCATCGATGTGTTCGCAGCTGTTGCCCATGTTGGAACCGAGCCCGATGATCGCCCGGTGCGAGTCACGGAGCATCTCGCGTGTGGCGGCCACGTTGTGCGCGCGTATGACATGCGCCCCCTGGTCGGCCATGAACGCTGCGCAGAGGGCCGACGCGCGATCGCGCATGGACGGCGTGCTCTCGGCGACGATGGCACCGATGAACGACTTGCGGCTCACGGCGGCCATGAGCGGATAGCCGAGATCGGCAAACCGTGCCGTGGCCTGTATGAGCCTCAGGTTGTGCACAACGTTCTTGCCAAAGCCGATGCCAAAGTCCAGGCAGATGCGTTGCGGGGCGACGCCCTCGGCATCGAGGCGCGCGACCATGCGCATGAGCTCCTGCTCGACGTCGAGAACGACGTCATCATAGGAGGGAGCCTCCTGCATGGTTTTGGGCGTGCCACGCATGTGCATGACCACTAGGCCCACGTCGCTATGGGTCGCCACCTCGCGCATCTCGGGGCTTCTGAAGCCGGAGACGTCGTTGATGATGCAGGCACCGGCATCGATGCACGCTGCGGCGACGGATGCGTGACGCGTGTCGATGCTCACCGCGACACCCTGCGAGGCAAGTTCGCGCACGACGGGCAGCACGCGGGAAAGCTCGAGTTCGGGCGAGACCTCTTCGGCACCGGGCCTGGTCGACTCGCCGCCCACGTCTATGATGTCCGCACCGGTGGCAAGCAGCTTGCGGGCATGCTCGATTGCCTCGGGAGCGGTGGCATGCATGCCACCGTCGCTGAACGAATCGGGCGTGACGTTGCAAATGCCCATGACCACGGGGGACGCAAGGTCAAAGTCAAAGGGGCCACAGTGCCATTCACGTGCCCACATGCGCATCTACCTTCCCTGTCGGATGAGGCTCAGGGCCTCGGCACGGGTCTCCGGTGACGAGCGGAGCGATCCGCGCACGGCCGACGTCGTCGTCTTCGACCCGGGTTTCTTGATACCGCGCATGGACATGCACAGGTGCTCGCACTCGAGCACGACGAGCACGCCCTGGGGGTCGAGCTCTTCGACGAGCGTGTCCGCGACCTGCGAGGTCAGGCGCTCCTGCACCTGCGGACGACGTGCAAAGAGGTCGACCAGGCGTGCGAGTTTGGAGATGCCGCAAATCTGACCGGACGGATTGGGGACGTAGGCCACGTGGGCCACCCCGTAGAACGGCACGAGATGATGCTCGCAGATGGAATAGACGGGGATGTCGTGGACGAGCACCATCTCCTGGTGCCCCTCGTTGAACTTCTTGACGAAGAGATCGGCGGGGTCCTCGTTCAGACCGGCGAGGATTTCCTCGTACATGCGCGCCACGCGCGCAGGCGTCTCGCGCAGGCCCTCGCGGTCCGGGTCCTCGCCCACACCCTCGAGAATGAGCCTGACGCCTTCCTCTATTTTGGCGGTATCCACGCTAGCGCTCCCGTTCCTTGGACTCGTCATCGGGAAGCGGAGGCATGACGGGGGCCTCGTCAGAAGGCCCGAGAATGGACTTGCCGCCATCCAGGTCGCCGGTGATGATGGGCTCGGGACCTTCGCGCCTCTCCTCTTCCAGCTCCTTAGGATGATCCTTCTCCCAAGCCAGATACTCGTCCCACTTGTTGTCGAGCAGCGCGGTCACCGCCTTGCCCTCGACGGTCTCGCGCTCGAGCAGCACCTGAGCCATGAGTTCGAGCTGGGCGCGGTTCTCGGAGAGGATGCGGTAGGCCGTGTCGTGCGCCGTCGTCATAAGGCGCGCGACCTCCTCGTCGATGGTGTTGGCCGTCTCCTGGCTGTAGTCCGGCGTCGAACCGAAGTCGCGACCCAGGAAGACCTCCTGGTTGGGCTCGCCGTAGACCTGATGGCCCAGGATGTCGCTCATGCCGTAGCGCGTGACCATGGCCTTCGCCATCTTCGTCGCGCGCTCGAGATCGTTGGAGGCGCCCGTCGTGACGTCGCCGTCGTTCATGATCTCCTCGGCAACGCGGCCACCCAGGAACATGGCGAGGTTATCGATCATCTCGCTCTTGGATTGCAGGAAGCGGTCCTCGTCGGGAATGGACAGCGTGTAGCCGAGGGCCTGGCCACGGGCGATGATCGAGATCTTGTGGATGGGGTCGGCGTGCTTGAGCAGGTGGCCCACCAGTGCATGACCCGATTCGTGGTAGGCGATGGTCGTCTTCTCGTGCTCGGTCATGATGCGGCCCTTGCGCTCGGGACCGGCCACGACGCGCTCCATGGACTCCATGACCTCTTCGTTGGTGATGACGCTCTTGTTGCGGCGAGCGGCCAGCAGGGCCGACTCGTTGAGCAGGTTTGCCAGGTCGGCACCCGTGAAGCCGCTCGTGAGCGAGGCCAGCGCCGCCAAGTCGACGTCGCTTGCCATGGGCTTGCCCTCGCAGTGCACCTTGAGGATCTGCTCGCGCCCCTTGAGGTCGGGACGGTCCACGACAATCTGGCGATCGAAACGGCCGGGCCTGAGCAGGGCGGGATCGAGAATGTCGACGCGGTTGGTCGCGGCGATCATGATGACGGAATCGTTGCTCTCGAAACCGTCCATCTCGACGAGGAGCTGGTTGAGCGTCTGCTCGCGCTCGTCATGGCCACCGCCAAGACCGGCACCGCGCTGACGACCGACGGCGTCGATCTCGTCGATGAAAATGATGGCGGGGGCGTTCTCCTTGGCCTGGGCGAAGAGGTCGCGCACGCGCGAGGCGCCCACGCCAACGAACATCTCGACGAAGTCGGAACCGGAAATGCTGAAGAAGGGAACGCCGGCCTCACCGGCAACGGCGCGCGCAAGCAGCGTCTTGCCCGTACCTGGAGGGCCCACGAGCAGCACGCCACGGGGAATCTTCGCGCCCATGGCCTGGTACTTGGCGGGATTGGACAGGAAGTCCTTGATCTCCTCGAGCTCCTCGACGGCCTCGTCGATGCCGGCGACGTCGGAGAAGCGGACCTTGGGCGTCTCTTCCGAGACCTTCTTGGCCTTGGTCTTGCCAAACTGCATCTGCTTGTTGTTCGCGCCGCTCACCTGCGACATGAAGAAGATCAGCACGCCGAAGATGAGAAGCAGGGGCAGAAGCGTCGTGAGAAGGGTCGTGATCCAGCCCGAGGTGGTGACGTCCTCGTTGTACTTGGTCTCGGGGTGGGCCGCCATGAGCTCCTGCAGCATGTCATCGCCCGTGTAGGTCGACTTGAAGCTGGACAACTCGCCGGCTTCCTTGGCCGCCGCGTCCTTGTAGTACGTGCCGTCGAGCGTGGCGGATGCGGCATGATAGGTGACCTCGGCCACGCGGTCCTCGTTGACCGCGGTGACGAAATCGCTCGTGATGAGCTCGTCGATCTCCTCCTTGGCGCCGAAGTTCACGAGCTGGCTTCCCACGAGGGCGACGAGCACGAGGCCCAGCAGCACGTACAGTACGACGCTACGTAGGTTCGGACCCTTCTTCTTGGTGGTGTTGGGCTCTTCCACTCAACTTCTCCTTATCTGGCAATCGTTCGGGTCTACTGGTAGACCTCTGGTTTAAGTGCGCCGATGCAGGGCAGGTTGCGGTATCGCTCGGCATAATCGAGCCCGTATCCGACGATGAACTCGTCCGGACATTCGAACCCGACGTAGGCGCACGAAAGCTCGGCCTTCTGCGTGCCCCGCTTGCGCAGCAGGGCGGCGATCTCGAGCGTCGCGGGCTTGCGGCTGGAAAGCTCCCTGACGAGGAAGTCCAGCGTCAAACCCGAATCAAGGATATCCTCGGCGATGAGGACATGCTTGCCCTCGATCGACATGCTCAAGTCCTTGACGATATCCACGGCCCCAGACGACGTGGCGCCCAGCCCGTAGGAGCTCACGGCCATGAAGTCCATCTCGACGGGCAGATCGATCGCACGAACGAGATCGGCCATGAAAACGGCGGCACCCTTGAGCACCGAAACGACGACAAGGGGTTGCCTGTCGGCATAATCGACGGCGATTTGCGCACCCATCTGCGCGACGCGGGCCCGGATCTGCTCCTGCGTGAAGAGCACTTCCTGTATGTCCTCGTACACAAAACGCCTTTCCGTCTCGAGACACTAGCTTGCACCATTATGTCATGTGCGAATAGAAAGTTAAGACTATATCGGCTTCGTCACGAAACCGCAAACAAAGAGACCCGCATGGACGCGGGTCTCTCGTCGTTTCCTGTGTCAGGGGGTCTGACCCCGTGTCGCGTTTTCTATTTGTCGAGCTCGACCTCTTCGCCGTGATGATGGTTCTTCACGACCGCCGCGACCACACCGGACATGGCGAACAACGCGATGGCGTTGGGAATGACCATGAGCTGGTTGAACATGTCGGCCAGCTCCCATACCAGGTCATTGGACAAAAGCGAGCCCAGGAAGATGAAGACGAGCGCGATGACCGAGAAGATCCTGACCGGCATCTTGCCAAAGCGGGCAAAGAGATACTCGACGTTGAGCTTGGCGAAGAGATTCCAGCTCAGAATCGTCGAGAACGCGAACATGAGCAGGCATATGGCGACGAACGAGTTGCCGAAGGTCGTGCCGAAGAACGAGCCGAACGCGAGCTGCGCCATGTTGGTCTTGTCGATGCCCTCGGCAAGACCCGTCGCGTCGACGGAGAGCGGGCCGCCCACGTAGAGGACCGAGATGACGACGAGGGCAGTCATGGTGACGACCACGAAGGTGTCGATGAAGACGCCGATCATGGCAACGGTACCCTGGTGATGCGGGTCCTTGACGTCGGCGAGCGCGTGGGCATGCGGCGTGGAGCCCATACCGGCCTCGTTGGAGAACAGGCCGCGTTTGGCACCCTGACTGATGGCCGCGATGATGCCGAACGTCACGCCGCCGACCTCAGCCTGCGGGTTGAACGCACATTGGAAGATGAGCGCGAAGGCGCCGGGCAGGTTCTGGATGTTGAGGATGAGGATGACGAGGCCGCCGATGAGGTAGATGATGGCCATGATGGGCACGAGCTTTTCGGTGACAGATGCGAGGCGCTGCACGCCGCCGAGGAACACGAGGCCCGCGAAGAAGACGATGAGCAGGCCCATGACCCAGGTGGGGATGCCAAAGGCGGTGTTGCAGGTGGCGGCAATGGAGTTGGACTGCACCATGCAACCCATGAAGCCGAGGGCCAGGATGATGGACACGGCGAAGAAGCCGGCGAGGAACTTACCGCCCGCACCCGTGAACGCCTTGGTGATGTAGTAGACCGGGCCGCCGTGGACGGTGCCGTCCTCATCGACCTCGCGCGTCTTCTGCGCGAGCACGGCCTCGGCGTAGTTGGTCGCCATACCGAGGAAGGCGATGAGCCACATCCAGAAGATGGCGCCCGGGCCACCGATGAGGATGGCGCCGCAGGCGCCGACGATGTTGCCCGTGCCGACCTGCGCGGCGACGGCCGTGGCAAGAGCCTGGAACGAGCTGATGCCGCTCTTCTTCTTGCCTCCGAAGAGGTTGAACTCGCCGAAGACGCGACGCATGCCCTCGCCGAAGAAGCGCACCTGCACGAACTTCGTGCGGATGGTGAACACGAGGCCCATGGCCACGAGCAGGATGATGAGCACGTAGTTAGACAGATAGGTGTTAATGGTTACGACGATGTCGTATAGGACGTCCATAAGAAAAACCCTCCCTTGCAAAACAAAACAGCGCTGCCAGAGAAGGTCAAAAATGTGCCTCTGTCCTTTTGCCTGAGAGTTTCGACCCGTGCGGGTCTTGCACCTTCGGCACTCATTTAAGAGATTCTCCAGAGTTTTCTCCACTCCCGGTCTCGCGCTCAAGCGGGATTCCGGAAGCTTCATCGAAAAACACAGCGGCGAGATTATCGTGCAACTCTTGCGTCCATGCAAGGAGTTTTTTCATCTGGCTCGATTATCATGGGGGCATTATCCGGACGAACGATTGGCTGCCATGAAGCTCCTGCTCGCAGAAGACGAACGACGCATGGCCGAGGCGCTTTTGGCGCTCCTGAAGCAGGAGGGCTATGACGTCGATTGGCATGCCGATGGCACCGAGGCACTGCTTGCCGCCCAAAGTGGCATCTACGACATCATCGTCCTCGACGTCATGCTCCCCTCCCAAGACGGATTCTCGATTGCCCACGAGCTTCGCCGTGCGGGCACAGCCACGCCCATACTCATGCTCACGGCGCGCGGCGAGCTCGAGGACAAGGTGCGGGGGCTCGACAGTGGCGCCGACGACTACCTCGTGAAGCCCTTCCTCACGGCAGAGCTGCTCGCCCGCCTGCGTGCCCTCTCGCGGCGCGGCGGCACGGCAGGAAGCGGCGACGAGCTCTCGGTCGGAGACATCGCCCTCGACGAGCCGACGCTCACCCTGCGCAACACGCAGACGGGCGAGAGCGTGCGCCTGAGCGACAAGGAATTCCGCATACTCGAGTACTTCGCGCGCAATCGCAATCGCATCCTCACGCGCGAGCAACTGGCACAGCGCATCTGGGGAAACAACTGCGACGCGGAATACAACAAGGTCGAGGTGTATTTGACGTTCACGAGGAAGAAACTCGCCTTCGTGGATTCACGCATCCAGATCAAGGCCGTGCGCGGCATCGGCTACGAGCTCCACATGCCCGACGAGGTGCTGTCATGAGAACGTCCGAGCTGTTCGAGCGTTCGCGCAAGCGCATCATTGCCGCCATCATGGCGGTGCTCGCGCTGCTCTTCATCGCCACGCTCGTCGCCATCTACGCCTTCAGCTACGCGGAGGTCTACGACCGCAACACGCGCATGCTCGAGGACTATGCCGCGGGTTACCAGACGGAACGGCTGCCCCTGGGTTTCACGCGGCCAAACGACGTGCCGCAGCGGCGCGATGACGGACGGCCGCAATCGGCCCCCTACTACGCCGTGCTCTTCGACATGCTCGGCAACGTCGTGGCCGTGGAGAACACCACGTCAAGCGGGTACACCAGCGGCGAGCTCGCCAGCCTCGCACGCGAGGCCGTCGGGAAGGGCGAGAAAAGCGGCTTGGAAGGCTCCCTCATGTTCGCCGTCGAACGTGCGGCGGGATACACGCTCGTCGCCTTCATGGACAACACGCTCGTCACCGAGAGCATGGGAACGCTGTTTCGCTACACCCTCATCGTGGGCCTCATCGCACTCGTGGCGCTCTTCTTCGTCGCGCGTTGGCTTGCCGGTCGCATCGTGCGGCCCATGCAGCAAGCCTACGAGGCTCAGCGTCGCTTCATCTCGGATGCCGGCCACGAGCTCAAGACGCCCGTGGCGACCATGGAGGCAAATGCCGAGATGCTCCAGCGCGAGGTGGGCGATAACCGATGGCTCCATAACATGCGTCATGAAAACGAGCGCCTCGGTCTTCTCGTGGGCCAGCTTTTGGAACTCGCCCGCACCGAGGAACAGGCCGTGTCGCGCGACACGGTGGACTTGAGCCACGTCGTCGAGGCCGAAGCGCTCTCCAACGAGCCCCGGGCCTTCGAACGCGGCATGCAGCTCATTGCCGACATTGAGGATGGCATCGAGGTCGAGGGAGACGAGGGCAAGCTCGCCCAGCTCGTGGCCATCCTGCTCGACAACGCCCTCAGCTATGGCATGCCAAAATCGGACGTGGCCGTCACCCTTGACCGGTCAGGCCATGCAGCCCGGCTACGCGTGTCCAATGCCGTGGGTCCCGGCGATATCGAGCATCTGGACACGACCGCGCTCTTCGATAGGTTCACGCGCGTGGACGAGGCGCGCACGGGCAGCGACGATGACAACGCGGAGACGCATTACGGCCTTGGCCTTGCCATCGCCCGCGCCATCACGGAAGCGCACGGCGGTAACATAGCCAGCACGCTCGACAAGCAGGCAGCTCGCATCACGTTCACGGCGGAGATTCCGCTCAAACATTAGGGCGATTCAATCTTTGTTCAAGTTTTGTCTCCTATCATGCTTCGCATGGAACATGAAAGGGGCGTGATAACGCCATGAGAAAAATCATCACCGCAATATTGGGAGCGGCGCTTGTTGCCGGACTTGCCGGTTGCTCTGCGCAAAGCACCCAGCAGGCAGACTCGAAGTACGCCAACATCGAATCCGAGCTCAACTTCACCGAACGCGACATGGACGCGAGTTATGACGAGTCGACGGCCACGGTCATCGACCTTTCCGGCAATACGGCGCAAGTTCGGGGCGAGGGTGCCCGAGCAAACGGCAGCAAGGTCAGCATCACCGCAGAGGGAACCTACATCGTCCGCGGCACGCTTGGCAACGGCACCATCGACGTGAACCTGCCGAGCGACGATTCGAGCGCGCAAATCGTGCTCGACGGGACGAACATCCACAACGATGCCGGCCCTGCCCTGCAGGTGAGTAAGGGCGATGCGGTCTACCTCACGCTAGCCGACGGCTCGGAAAACACCCTGAGTGATGGCAACGGCTATGCGCTCGAAGCCGGCGAGGACGAAGCCCAGGCCGCGCTTTGCACGGCATCTGACCTGACCATCAACGGCTCGGGCTCCCTCAACGTAAACGGAGCCTACTACCATGCGATCAGCTCGCAAGGGGCAGTCATCATCGCTGGCGGCAACATCGATATCGAATCTGCCGAAGATGGCGCGTTCGCCAACGGAGCCATCAAGATTGGCGGCGGCGATATCACCATCAACGCCGGTGATGACGGCCTGCATTCGGAGTACCTGCTCTATGTTGCCGACGGCACCGTTGACGTGCAGCAAAGCGAGGAGGGCTTCGAAGCCGAACGCATCTACATCTATGGAGGCGATAGCTCCATCGTCTCCAAGGACGACGGCGTGAACGCATCGCAGGCCGAGGCTGAGAAGGAGGCGAGCGAATCGGACGCGGCAAACGAAGCTCCGGCCGTGCCCGAGGGCAACATGGGCGAACCGGCTGCTCGCTCCGACGGCAAAATGAGCGAGCCGCCCGCGGATGCACCGCAGATGTCGGACAGGCAAAAGCCGGAGCGTCCCGAAGGAGACGGGGGCAAATCGCCCGCCGAAGGACAGGGTATGCAGCAGCCTGGCGGGCCAGACAACAAGCAGGAAAACGCGCCCGACATCGACGACGCCTACCTCATCCGAATCAACGGCGGCGCCCTCACCGTGAATGCCGGCGGCGACGGCCTCGACTCCAGCGGCTACATCGAGATCAACGGCGGCACCGTGCTCGTGAGCGGAGCATCGAGCGCCGATGACAGCGGCCTGGACTACGAATATGGCGCCACGGTCAACGGCGGTGATGTCATCCTCGTAGGAGCAGCTGGCATGGCCGAGGACTTCACCGGCGGCACCCAAGCGCACCTGATGGAACGCCTGAACGGCAACGTCGGAAGCACCGTCGAGGTAAAGGATGCAAGCGGAAACGTGCTCGTCTCCTACGTCGTGCCCAAGGCATTTGAGGCAGTGACCGCATCGGCTCCTGGCGCTGCGAGCATCAGCGTGAAATAGAGCAGACCATGAGGGGAACGTCGTTTGCGGGCATCTCCCCTCATTGCGCCTTGCGGATAACGAGCACGTCATCTTGCACGGTCACGCGCAGGCCACCCGATACCTCCGTCGTGAACCCCGTCTCATCGAGGCTATCCAGAACGCGATCGATCTGGGTGGCCTCGAGGCGTGCGTCGGGGTTGACCACGAGCAGGCAACTGCGCAGGATGCGTCGCGCGAGGGGGCGGCCTGTGCCCTCGAGCGTGCTGCGCGGGATGCGAGCTTCGCGACCGTCCCAGGCAAGCGTGCGGTAGACGAGCGATTCGACCTGCTGGCGGCGCTCCTCGTCCTCGTCGGCGATGAGGTCCATGGTCTGCGCAAGCGAGCGCTCGAAGCCCGGTCGCAACTGCCGCAGGACCGGCATGAGCTCGCGGCGCACCTGGCTGCGGAAGTTCGAACCCGTGAGATTCGTCTCGTCCTCGCGCCATAACTCGCCATCGGGCACGCCGGGATGGCGCCGGCGCAGCCAGTCACGTAACTGCCTGCGCGTCACATCGAGCAGGGGGCGGCGCAGGTTGCCTCGTTCGCGCGGGATGGATGCCAGGCCGCCGGGCCCCGTTCCCACGAGTGCGCGCATGAAGAAGGTCTCGACGCGATCGTCAATCGTGTGCGCCGTGCAGATGAGGCCACCTTCGGCGTGCGTTTGGGCACACGCACGCTCAAGCGCGGCATTTGCAAGACGATAGCGCTCCTCGCGGGCGATCGCCTCCATGCCGCCCTTGCGCGTGCGCGCCAGCGCGTCGATGTCGACACGCTGCACCTCGCATGGCACGTCGAGCCGGTTGCAGAGCTCGCGCACGAAACGCTCGTCACCATCGGAATCCTCGCCACGCAGCAGGTGATTCACATGCAGCACGTAAGGAACGATGTGGTCAGGTGCGGGGAGTTGGCGTGCCAGCATCACGAGAAGATCATCGTCGACTTCGCCCGCCCTATAGGCGCAGACGAGCTCGAGCAGGGCCGTGGAGTCCGATCCGCCCGACACCATGAGCAAGACGGGGGTCTTCGCCTGCGCGCTCGCCATGCCCTACCCCCAGAACCGGCTTGACGGACCCTCGAGCCTCTTCGTCGAGCGTCTACGTGTGTGCACGCTGATGTTCGCGAACTGCAACACGATGAGGACGAGCAACAGGCACATCTCGGCCAGGTAGGTAATGACCGCGCCCATGAGGCCGATGGAGTTGATGAGCGCGAAAGAGACGATGAGCGAGAAGGCGAAGGTAATGAGATAGAGCTTCACCACGCTGTTCTGACGCCGCTGCACGGTGATGAGCTGGTAGATGAAGTCGATGGCCGCCGTGACGCCGCCCGCGATGATCATGAGGTACATGAGCATGCGGAACTGCTCGAAATCGGTGCTGTACAGCCAGCTCATGATGGGAATGCCGATCCAACCCATGATGATGAGGTTGGCGACGGTGATCACGATGATGGCGCCGAAGACGGCGGCCATGATGATGTTGAAGGTGCGATGGTCGTCCGGGTTGTCCCAGGCCGCCGCCAGGCGCAGCAGGAGCGGCTTGTAGAGCAGGCTTGCCGTGAGCAGGATGCCCTGGGCGGGGAAGTAGAGCACGTTGAAGTAGAGCTGGTTGTCGTAGGACAGCGGCCCTTCCATCATGAACTTGGGCATGTTGTCGATGAGGCAGTAGAGAAAGAGCGCCACGAAGACCGGGAAGCATCGCTTGAACAGGTTGACGATGCTCTTGGTCTCCCAGCGGCGCGACTTGGGCGTTTCCATGTAGGCAAGCGGAATCGTGAGCACGATGAGGCTCGCGGCCGCGACGATGGCCATGACGATGCACGAAAAGCCCAGGTTACGCGTGATGAAGAGCACGATGCTGAACACGATGAGCACGATGGCGCTTCGGAACGCCTGAGAAATGCCCGCGAGGTACATCTTGTCGACCTGCTGCAGACGGCCCTCGTACACATCGGCGAGGGCGTCGACCATGCGGTACAGGTACACGCCCATGGAGATGACGAACATGTCGGATTCGTAGCCGCGGATGCAGCAGTAGACGTAGCCAGCCACGACCATGAGGATGCAGGTGAGGATACGGTTGATCTGGTAATCGGCAAAGGAGTGGTCCTCGTCGATGTCGGAGACCTGGTAGGTGCGCACGCCATAGTTGCCGATGATCATGAGCAGGGTGCCGGTCACGAAGGCAAGGGAGAAGATGCCCGCCTGGTCGACGCCCACGCATTGCGTGACGACGATGGTGAGCAGTGGAAACACGACGCCCCAGACGCCAATGCCGACGCTATTGAAGATGAAGTCGCGCGTGGTCTGGTGGGAGGAGTACTGTTCCTCCTGATCGGTGAGGGAGCGCCGTGACACGGCACCGATGAGGCGGTCGATCCAGTGATTCACCAGTCGTGCGATTGCGCCTTGTCTGCGCGCTTTGTGAGGTCTTCGGTCCATAGCGCGATTATAATATTGCACACGTCGAACGTCATCTGGGAGGCATCATGGCCCATACCATCACGCAGGAACCCATCTCGTTTCCGAGTACCGACGCCGCGACGACCATACGCGGCTACATCTGGCGCGATCGTGAGTGCACCGCTCCGCGCGGTGTCGTGCAAATCGCACACGGCATGGCCGAGCACATCGAGCGCTACGACGACTTCGCGCGCTTCTTGGCCGGCGAGGGCTTCATCGTCGGAGGCTACGACCATCTCGCCCATGGTGACAGCGTCTCCGAGAACGTGCTCTGGGGAGGCCTCGACCCCCATGAGGGCGCAAACCACCTCATCGAGGACGTGCACCGCATGCGCTCGCTCATGCTCGCCCGTACCCCAGCGGGCCTTCCCTACTTCGTCTTTGGCCATTCCATGGGCAGCTACATCATGCGCGACTACATCGCGCGCCACGGAGAGGGCCTTGCAGGTGCCATACTGTGCGGCACGGGCTATATCCCGCCCATCGCCTCGAAGGCAGGCGGCATGCTCGCTCGCACCATCGCGGCACTCCGCGGCAAGGATTACAAGAGCAAGCTCCTGGACTACCTGGTCGTGGACAGCTTCAACAAGGCCGTCAAGGACGCGGGGACGAAGGCGGACTGGATTTCCACGAACAAGGACAACGTCGCTGCCTACCTTGCCGACGAGAAGTCCGGATTCTCGTTCGGCGCCGGCGGCTACGCGACGCTCACGGCGCTCACCAAGGAGGCATGCGCCCCTGCGACCTTCCGGGCCATTCCGCACGGCCTGCCGCTCCTCTTCATCGCCGGTGCCGAAGATCCCGTGGGGTCCATGGGCGAAGGCGTCAGGAAAGTTGCCAGCATGGCACGTGAAGCTGGCGTGAAAGATGTCGAGGTAAAGATTTACGACGGCATGCGCCACGAAATCCTGAACGAGGTCGATCACATGCGCGTCTACGATGACGTCATGGCATGGCTCGACCAGCATCTGGATGGAGGTGCCTGATGACCGGCAAATACGTCATAGCGCTCGACCAGGGCACGACCTCGTCGCGTTCGGTCCTCATCGACCACGAGGGCCGCTCGGTAGACTCCGTCCAGCGCAGCTTCGAGCAGATATACCCCCAGCCCGGCTGGGTCGAGCACAACCCCCAGGAAATCATCTTCTCGCAGCTCGGGTCCTTGACGGACCTGCTCACCTCCCATGCCCTGGACGCTCACTCCATCGACAGCATCGGCATCACCAACCAGCGCGAGACGACCATCGTGTGGGACCGCGAGACGGGCCGCCCCATCGCAAACGCCATCGTGTGGCAATGCAGGCGCACGGCCCCCATCATCACGGAACTCTGCTCGGACTTTGCCGTATGCGACAGGATCGAGCTCACCACCGGCCTGCATCCGGACGCGTACTTCTCGGCGAGCAAGATCAAGTGGCTCCTCGACAACGTGGATGGCGCGCGCGAGCTAGCCGAAGAGGGACGCCTGCTCTTCGGCACCGTCGATTGCTGGCTCATCTGGAACCTCACGGGCCGCAAGGCGCACGCGACCGATGTCACCAACGCGAGCCGCACCATGCTCTACGACATACGTAAGGGCTGCTGGGATGCCGAACTTCTCGAGCTCTTCGACATTCCCGCGCAGATGATGCCCGAGGTGCGCCCGAGCGCGAGCTGCTTCGGCGTGACCGACTATCCCAACATCCCCGCCGGCATCCCCATCTGCGGTGTGGCAGGCGACCAGCAGTCGGCCCTCTTCGGCCAATGCTGCTTCGAGGCCGGGCAGGCAAAGAACACCTACGGCACGGGCTGCTTCTTGCTACTTCATACGGGAGACACGCCGGTCACGTCGAGAAACGGACTCGTCACGACCATTGCGGCATCGGCACCGGGCACGACCCATACCGAATACGCCCTCGAGGGCAGCGTCTTCATGGCAGGCGCGCTCATCCAGTGGCTCGTCGACGAGCTCGGCATCGCGCAGACCGCCGCCGAAACCCAGCAACTCGCCGAAAGCATCCCGGACACGAGCGGCGTCTACATCGTACCCGCGTTCACCGGATTGGGCGCCCCGCACTGGGAGCCCGACGCTCGCGGCGCCATCTACGGGCTCACCCGCGGAGCCGGCCGTGCGCACATCGCCCGCGCAGCGCTCGAGGCGCTTGCATACCAGGTGTACGACCTGGCGGTGGCCATGCAGGCAGATGCCGGCCTCAAGATTCGGCAGCTTAACGTGGACGGCGGCGCCTCGGCAAACGATTTTCTCATGCAGTTCCAAAGCGATATCCTGCAGACGCAGATTCACCGGCCGGTCAACATCGAGTCGACCGCGATGGGCGCGGCCTACCTGGCAGGGCTTACCAACGGATTCTGGAGCGGCACCGAGGAGCTGCGCGCCATGCGCACGACGGATAGCGTCTTCGACCCGCAAATGCGCCCGGCCTACGCCAACGAGCTGCTGCGCGGCTGGCGCGAGGCGGTACGCAGAACGTGCTAGGGGGCTAGGCTTTGCGGGCGTGATAGTCGCAGGTCTTGCAGTGCGTCGGGGCCACATCGGTGACCTCGCGCGTGAACAGGCCCGCCCACTGGCATATGTTCTGCAAGATGGGAACGACGGAGATGCCCTTCTCCGTCAGCGAGTACTCCACGCGTGGCGGAATCTCGTCATAGCTCTTGCGCGACACCATGCCCGACGCGATAAGCTCCTTCACCTCGTTCGAGAGCACCGCATCCGAAATGTTCGAGAGCTCGTTTCTGAGCTCGCTATAACGCAGCGTTCCCTTTGCGGCGAGCACGCAGATGATGCGCGACTTCCACCGGCCGCCAAATACGTCTAGGCCGTATTCGAGCGGGCAGCGTATGTCCTTCTCGAGCTTGCGCTTATGTGCCATCGTCGCTCCTCGCATCAATATCGCTTCGCAGTCTCATCATTCATAACGAAGCCTAAATCGCATTCAGTAGTGTGCCGCGCTACCCGCGAAATTGCCAGTCACTAAGAAAAAGATAAGTGACTCATTATTTGCCCCATATCTCGAATTCCATAAGCGACCTTTCTAAAGTGTGCGGTACCGGAAAAGGCCGCGTAGACTGAAGGGAAGCAATCATGAAGACAACGGCAATGGCGAGCACCGTCAAGGATGCGACGGGACTCAAGACCACCACGAGCGTGCGCCAGTTCAGGGTCGTGTGCGACGAGCCCGTCGAGTCGGGTGGCACCGACGAGGGCATGAATCCCGTCGAGCTCTTGCTCGCGAGCCTCGGCAGCTGCATGACGATTGCGGCATTTTACCTGGCTCCGTCCCAGGGCATCGAGGTTCAGGAGTTTGGTGTCGAGCTCGAGGGAGATGTTGACCCCGACGGCTTCATGGGCATGAATCCCGACGTGCGCAACGGCTTCAGCGAGATTCGCATCACGCCGCATATCAAGTGCTCCGGCACGCCCGAACAGGCGCGCGAGTTCGTCAAGCTCGTCGAGAGCCGCTGCCCGGTGCATGACACGATCGAGCGTGGAACGTCCATCGTCTGCACGGATATCATCGTCGACTAGCCCTCGTCACTTCGAGGGCTGGCAAACACGTCCGGGTGTGCATCAACCCCCTTTTAGCGCGCACCCGGACGCACTTGTCACGCAAGCAAAGGAGAATCGTCATGACAAAGATGCCCCGTGATTGCATGGATATGATCAACAACGTCTACGCCGCCGCCGTCGCCACGTGCACACCCGATGGAGAGCCAAACGTCTCGTGCTCGTCCATGAAACAGGCCTACGACGAGGAAACGGTCATGATTTCCGACCAGTACATGCTCAAGACCCTCGCGAACCTTCAGGCCAATCCCCGCATGGCCGTATCCGTCTGGGATGAGACGCACGGCTACCAGGTGAAGGGCACCGTGACTTACGAGAACGAAGGCGAGCGTTACGAAGCCATCGCCGCGCAGGTGCACGAGATCCTGAGCTCGATGGGCTACGACTTCTACTCCAAAGGCGTGTGCTGGCTGCACGTCGAGGAGGTCTACTCGCTCACGCCGGGCGACGAAGCCGGCAAGAGGATTGCGTAGGGGTTAGCGCTTACGAAGCGCCTCGGTTGAATCGACGTTACGCAGCAATGACGGGTCATCGAAAAGCGGCGTGCAGATGAGCGCCTCACGATTGAGAACGTTATCCGCGAAGCCCAGTACGTTCTCGTAGAAGGCGATGAGATACGCATCGTCTGGCATGATGCTGGCAGTCGCGTTGCGATACATCGCCCTGACGAGCGCATCACGATAGAAGCGCGCATGCTTCTCGAAGGGCTCGTTCGTGACATCGAAACCTAGATGGTTCAAATAGAGCTCAGAGAACACGGCGATCGTGCGCGTGTTTCCCTCGTAGAAAGGATGGACTTGCCAGAGAAACGCAATAGTTTGGCAGAAGTCCTTGAGCTCATCGCCAGTAAACGTCGTGTATGCCCTCCCCTGCTCTCGCTCGATGGCGCTGCGCAGGGACATCGCATAGGTCATCGGATCTGCGTAGAGAACGCTATCGCCGTTCAGTATCTCTTCTTGCTTGACCATGCGCTCGGTCTTGAATTCGCCCGGATGGTAGATTTCCTCGTCCAAATCCTGGAAGAGGTGACGATGGATTTGCGGAAGGAAGTCCGACGAGAGCGCGAACGGCGAGCTTGCCAGCAACTCCGCTATACGCTGGCTGACTAGGTCTGCCTCTCGATGGGCATCATCGTTGCCGTCATGGTGATAGGAACGGATAAGCTCGCCGGTCTTCGCCATACCATACTCGCCTGCGATATACCCACGAGCCGTCTCCTCGAGATAGGGCGAGACCTCGAGACCATCGACTTCCTGCAAGCCAATGGCCACGGCCCAGTAGTGCCTGCGGGCAGCCTCGGAGGTATGCTCGCGTGCTGGCTCGTAATCATGGGTGTCGGGGCAATCCGCCGTCATACTTGGGCACGCTCTCCTTTGGCTTCGCGATCGGATGACAGGGTTTATTCTAGCAGGGATTACCGGTCACTTTGACGTTCTCAGACGGTCCACGAAAAGAACGCCGGGAGGTCAGAACAAGCTCCCCTGCTCCGGCGCAAGCGCGTCTGGCTGTTCGGGCTGCGCGGTGAGCGCGATTGCGCTCCTGTCGGCAAGCATGGCGTAATCCGGCCCGAACCACAGGGGCAGCTCGCGCTGCGTGAGCACGAACGGCATGCGGTCGTGAATGGGCGCAACTGATGCGTTGGGCGTGGTCGTCACGATGGAGAAGCAGCCGTCGGCCTCGACAGCCGCAAGAAGCAGCGGCGTGACATCCGGATTCTCGAAGAGGTACTGCGCCTTGACCTGACGGCCCGACTGCCCGCGCTGTGTCTTCTCGCGATGCGGCTCGAAGAAGGCGGGCGTCGCGATGATGCAGCGCCCCTGCGCCATGGGCCGCTCCCACATGCCGGGATTGGAGCCGAGCGCCGTCTCGATGCGCGTGTTGAAGACGCGGCCCTTGCGCCAGTCCGTCTCGAAGCCCCATCTCAGATCTTGCAGGCCCAAGTGGCCGCCCTGCGGCGTGATGACAGGCACGACGGAGCCCGGATACGCCATGGGCATATCCTCGAGCTGGTCGAGGTCACGTGCGAGCGGCAGATCCTGCTCGAGGCATTCGATCACGAGCTGCAACTGGTCGCGATCCAGCATCTTGAATCTTCCGCACATGTCGCACCTCCTTCCAGCTACTTCATATCTGCTGTGATGCAGAATGCGGCATACAGCGGGAAACTTCGGAGCACTGCCTTAGTTCCCGCGATGGGCTCAATGCCAAAGTTCAGCTCTGAAAGCCGTATCGCGAAAGGCGAGCGGCCCTCGACCATGAAGCGATGGAGGCTCTTCGCCCTCACATTGCGCGAAGACTTCACCTCGACCGGCACCACTTCAGCGAATCTGTTCTGAAACACGAAGTCGACTTCTCCATTGCCGACCTTCTCGTTTGGCATCCAATAAAACGTCTGAACATCATTGGCCGTCAGTGCTTGCATGACGTAATTCTCCGCAAGGGCACCACGAAAATCCGAAGCGAGACTGGTACGCATTCCTTCGTCGAGGAACAGCTCCGGTGCGATTCCGAACTTGAAGAACATAAGACCGGTATCGGCCACGTATACCTTGAAGAAGCTGCCCTCCTCGTCGTTGAATGGTGCAAGCGGCGCGGTATTATCGCAAGTCAAATCGTTTATCGTAACAATGCCGGCAGCAGCAAGCCAGTCCAAGGGTTCCAGGAGGCGCTCACGACGGCCACCACGCACCACCTCCGAGTACTTGAACTTCTTGGTGGAGGCGCGAAGCAACTGCTTGGGCAGGCTGTCCCATATGCGTTTGGCTGCTATGCCACTAATTCCATTTTCGGGATCGGTCATGTCGGCAGTGTAGGTTGCGTTGATTTCGCCTTGAACCTCCAGGGCACCTTGGAAAGTGCCAGTAGCTCGATACGTATCAAGTACGCGGGGCATCCCGCCAAGCACGAGATAGCGATGGTAGAGTTCTATAGCTCGGTCGTGATTGATATAGGGCTGTCCACTCGCCACGTGGGAACGAATGTCATTGGCCATAGCCCTCTCGTCTAAGGCCCAAAGGTATTCCTCGAAATCGAGAGGATGCAGCTCCAGCTGCCTCACGTCAGAGGGAAATGGGAGGGAGCGGCGTTTGGTTGTCACACCCAGGAGACTTCCCGTCGCCAAGACACGCCAAGGAGAATTCGCAAAAAAACGAAGGGAATTGAGCGCTTGCTCGCATAGCTGGACTTCATCGAGAATAACGAGAGTTGTTTCCGGGATGATTGGCTGTCGCTTATATTCCGCAATGCGCTGAATAAGACCATTCACGTCATCTGTTGGCCAGTCGAAGATAGCGCTGGTTCGAGCAAGATCGGTCTGAAAGTCGAGCTTCACGTAGCCGTCGGCGAAGAGCTCATTCCCTATGTGCTCGGCCAGCACGGTTTTTCCCACCCGACGAGCGCCCTGGATGAGAAGTGGCTGGCCATGGCTTGCCTCGGCCCACTCTCTTAATGGCTCCTCGAGCTTCCTCTGCATATACTCCACGGCATCCTCGCTTTCCTCATGGAAGATTATAGAGGAATTGCTAATTTCGTGTACACGGTGTACACGAAATTTTGGGTTTTCGTGTACACCGTGTACACGAAATTGCCAGACGCGCATTTTAAAACCGTATCTACATGTCCGAAAACAGCCACTTTGCAACAAAAGATGCTGGTAAGCTAGATGAGCACCGTCGGAATGTGAGGCATCTATATGAATTCTTCGTCTCAGGACAAGCTCAACAATGAGAATCGCAAGCGAGCCCTCTATGCTGCGCTCAAAGCTCATGATGCTCGTTATGATGGGCAAATTTTCGTTGGGGTCTCCTCGACGGGAATCTATTGCCGCCCCGTATGCCATGCGAAGGTGCCCAAATACGAAAACTGCACCTTCTTTGCTACTGCAGCAGAAGCCGAACAGGCTGGATATCGGCCATGCTTGTTATGCCGTCCAGAAACCGCACCGGGAACATCGATAGTAGACGCTTCTGCAAATCTAAGCAGGCGCGCTGCTGCTCTCATACGAGAAAACTGCACACGTCCCCAGGGGGTCGAGCAAATCGCCGCTCGTCTCGGCTATACAGACCGCCATCTAAGGCGTGTCTTTGAGGAAGAGTACGCGGTAAGTCCCGCCCAGTATCTCCAAACATGCCGATTGCACCTGGCTAAATCTCTTCTCACGGAATCGAACCTTTCCGTATCAACCGTGGCGTGTGCATCGGGTTTTGGAAGCACCCGTCGCTTTAATGACGTCTTCAAGCGTCACTACCGCATGACGCCCAGCGAGCTGCGCAAGCAAAAAGGCGCGCGCCGGTCCGTTGACGAAGGCATCGTCTTTCGTCTGGGCTATCGTCCGCCCTATCGCTTCGATGACCTGCTCGCGTTCTTTCGCATGCGCCAGATCGAGGGCGTGGAGCGGATTGACAATGCCTCCTACGAACGCGTCGTGCGGCTAGCAGACGAAGGCATCGAGCACGTCGGCTGGCTGCGTGTCGAGAACGACGAGAAGAAGAATGCGCTCATCGTCACCATGAGCGAGTCACTCCTTCCCATGACATCCCAGGTGCTCGAGCGCG
Source organism: uncultured Coriobacteriia bacterium (assembly GCA_948466335.1). GTDB lineage: Bacteria > Actinomycetota > Coriobacteriia > Coriobacteriales > QAMH01 > QAMH01. The sequence continues at coordinate 93,689 of CAOKAE010000002.1, forward strand.
TGCGCTCCATGTTCGATACCGACAGCGACCCAAGCGCGATCCACGAGGCCATCGCCTCGCTCAACGAGGTGGTGCCCGGCGCCGCCAAGGAGGGTACGCGCGTACCCGGATGCTTCGACCCCTTCGAGACAGCCGTGCGCGCCATACTCGGCCAGCAGGTCACCGTCACCTTCGCCAACACGCTCGCCGCCCGCATCGCCCGCAGCTTCGGCACGCCCATCGAGCTCGGCAGAGATGGTCTCAGCTACGCCTTCCCCACGCATCACGACATCCTGGCCATTCCCTCCATCGAGGACGGCTTCGGCAAACTCGGCGTCATCAAGACCCGCTCGCGCGTCATCGCCGAAATCGCCCGCGCCCTCGATGAGGGAGATATCGACTTCAGCCATGGCGCCATCGTAGCCGAACAGCGCGAGAAGCTGCTCGCCCTCAAGGGCATCGGGCCGTGGACCGCCGACTACATTTCCCTGCGCGTCTTCAACGACCCCGATGTCTTCCTGGAGGGTGACGCCGGCATCAAGCACGCGCTGCCGGACACGACCCCGAAGGAGCGTCTGACGCTCGCCGAGCAGTGGCGCCCCTGGCGCAGCTACGCGAACCTGTGCCTGTGGAACTCACTAAGCCCATCGAAGGAAGAGGACTAGCCATGAAGAGCAACGACGCGATTTACTCCACCATCTACGAGAGCGAGGCCTTCGGGCCCATCACGCTCGCCAGCGACGGGAGAAACCTCGTGGGCTTGTGGCTCGAAGGGCAAAAGTACTACGCCGCCACCGTGGTTGGTGAAATGATTCCCAACGACGATGCGGCTCCTTTCGCGCAGACGCGTGAATGGCTCGATCGCTACTTTGCCGGGCAGCGCCCCGACCCCGCCGAACTCCCGCTCGCGCCTCTGGGCAGCGCGTTTCGCCAGCGCGTCTGGGAAAAGCTCCTCGAAATTCCCTATGGCTTGACGTGCACCTACGGCGACATCGCCACGGCGCTCGCTCGCGAGGATGGCAAGGAGAAAATGTCGGCACAGGCCGTCGGAGGCGCCGTAGGCCACAACCCCATCTCCATCATCATCCCCTGCCACCGCGTTGTGGGAAGCAACGGAAGCCTCACCGGCTATGCCGGCGGCATCGACAAGAAAGTGCGCCTGCTCGAGCACGAGGGCGCACTTTCCGAAGACTTCTTCATCCCCACGAAGGGCACGGCACTCTAGTCGTTTTCCTTGACTACGCTCTCGTAGGTCTTCGTGCCAGCGTAGATCTCGTCCTTCAGCGGGTTGAGCTTCAGCTTGCGCACGCGGTAGAACTGGTAGACAGCCAGCGCGACATTGGATGCCAGCGCGATGAAGCTAACCACGAAGAAGGCCGTGGGATTGTGCGTGGTGGGTATGGGCGCCAGCACATCGGCAAACTGGGGAATCGTCATGACGAACATAATCCAGAGAGCCAGCGTTTGCGCGCGATGCTGCAGCCACGCGCCCCGTTTGATGAAGAAGGTGGGGATGGTGCATGCCAGTAGGAGCGCCAAGCCGCAATAGGCCGAATGATCGGAAATGCAGTTATACGTGTACGCGAAGTTCCAGAAGTCGTAGGCGATAATCCATGCCCAAATCATATCGGGCCAAATCATGTCCTTCGTCTTGTCCTTCGAGATGAAGATGCCAAACCAACCGCAGATGGTGATGATGTTCAAGATGCCCGCGATACCGTTCATGATGTTCCATGGGCCCGAGATGGTCCAGAGGTTCTCGACGATTCCGCCATCCCATAGGCCAAAGCTGAACACCTGGAAGTCGCGGATGGCCGCCTCAGCGATATTGATGGCAAGAATCAGAGGCGGAAAGCACAGCGCCCATTTCTTCTCGTATAGATAATGGACTCTGCCGTCCTTGCCGTTCCACTTCACGTAGCGCAAGGCCATGAAGCCCACGCACCCTGCAAGCGCTGAGTACGTCTTCACCCAGTTGAACCACGTGCCGGTTCCGTATTCGTTTCCAGGAGCCGCCGTTTCGGGCCATACGAAAATCGTAAGCGCGATTGGAACGACGATGAAGAGGGCGATGCCGCCCCACGGCTTCACACGTCCGAGCTCGTTGAACGCCATGAGGGCGAAGAGCACGAACAGCCAAATAGCCCAATAGATAGGGTCTGCCGCCTGATACAAGATTCCCATGACAGCTCCTTTCCCTCAGTGACGTGTGGAATTCATCCTGGATGTCAACAGCCGCAGTCTATCATCGGCAAGGATGATAAGATTTAACAAACTGCATGCATTTGTGAAAGACAATCGCGTGCGCCTTGCTCTCGAAAGGAGATCTGCATGGCTTCCATTCAACGCTATGGCGAGCGCACTCCTCACGAGGCGGCAGCCCATGTGTGCCCCCGACGAACCAGCCTCGCGGAATCGCGCCGGCTTACGGGTACCCCCGGCGTAATAGCAAGCGCCGCCCGCAAGCTCTTCGAACGCGACGGCGTACGTGCCACCACGGTCATCGCCATCGCGCGCGAGGCAAACGTGACGCGTGAGCTGGTGTACTACCACTTCGGAAACAAGAACGGCGTCATCGAAGCCGTTCTCGATGACTACGTTGAGGACCTCGTGGAAAGCGTCATCGCCTGGAACGAGGCGCGCGTATTCGGAGATATGGCGGGATCATTGAAGAGGTGCATAGCCGTCTTCCGCTATGCGCTCTACGATGCAGAGGGCAAGCCGCGTCCTATCATTCGCGTACTGGAAGAGCTCGGCGTGCGCGACGCATTCGATGTGCGCGCCACGCGCGAAACGGCCGATTGCTTGAACGACCACATCGCTTCCGAATATGCCGCCTACCACCAAATCGAAATCGAGCTCGTCCACGAGATGTTCTGCGTGATCATCTTCGGGTTGGTGGGGCTGGTGAAGATGAAGCCGACTATCAGCGACGAGGACCTCATGAAGATCGTCGAGCAAACGCTGCGACTCGACATGACGCGCCCCGTCGCGTCCGTTGAGGACACTGCGCCTGCTGGGGACTAGGCGAAGAAAACGGGACAAACGTCTCCGGGACGCTTGTCTCATAAGGTGCGGGTGCCGGGTGAAGGTGTATGGACGAAACAGGTGCCAAAAAACGCAAAGGGGGCCGCGGCGACAAGCCACGGCCCCCTCGCTTGGGGAGGAAGACGGCAACTGGCGCTTACTTGTTCGCTGCCACGATACCGTCCATGAACTCGTCGATGATCTTGTTCACGCGATCGGTGTTGAACTGCCAACCGCCATGGGCAGCGCCCTCGATCGAGTAACGCTCGGAAGCCGCGCCCAGTTCCTTGGAGCGCTTGTACAGCTCCATGGTGGAGACGGGCGACACGGACATGTCCGCGGTGCCATGGAAGCACAGGAACGCCGGGTCATCCTCGTCCAGGTAGGTGAAGGGGCTGAACTTGGCCGGCTTGTCCAGGTTGCTGTAGACCGAGCCGCCCGGGTTCTGGCCAAAGGCCGTGCCGTTGATCAGGAGAGCCTCGGTGTTGGACTCCGAATCATGCACGCCATAGTTGGACAGGCCCGCACCGATGATGGTGAGGTCGGAAACGCCGAAGAGGTCGATGACGCCCTGGACCGCGGAGCTCTGGTCGAGGTTGTCGCCCACGTCGAACTTGATGTTGTCATCGAACTGGGTGGTGTTGCCCAGAACGCCCATCATGACCGCCATGTAACCGCCCGCAGAGGAACCGCTCGCGATGATGCAGTTGGGGTCGATGTTGAAGGTGCCCGCATGGGCGCGCAGCCACCTCACGCCGGCCTTGGCATCCTGCAGAGGTCCGGGGTTGGTCGTGTTGGGAATGACGCGAATCTCGGCAACCACCACGACATAGCCACGCTCAGCATAGCGCAGGTACGACATGGCATCCGGATTGGACTTGTTGAAGCCACCGCAGGCAGCGACGTAGAGCACCGGACGCGGACCATCATCCCTGCCCTTGGAGGGCGTGATGATGTTCATCTTCAGGGTCTTGTTGGTACCCTTCTCGTTAATCGTCTTGTAGGAGATGTCGCGCGTCTGGCTCAGGGTCCAGTGGTTGGGATCGGTGGCAACCTGCTCGGCTCCGGCCGTGGCCTCAGCGAGCGTGGGCAGGTCCTCGGCCGCATAGGCCTTCGTGCCCTTGCTCAGGTCGACGGTGGGCGCAACGTCGGAAACCGGCGTATTCGCGTAGGTGTTCAGGAACTTGAGGGCGCGCTCCATGGAAACGCCCTGCTCGAACTGCTTGCCGCCATGGCCGGCGCCCTCGATGACGTAGCGCTCGGTGTGTACGCCAGCGGCATCCAGGCGCTTCTGGAGCATCTTGGACGCGACGGGAGACACGAGCGTGTCGGCCGTGCCGTGGAACATGAGGAACGGCACCGTGTTGCCGTCGATGTAGCTCAGCGGGCTTGCCGCGGAGACCTTGGCGATCATGGAATCATCGAACACGCCGACGCCCTTCTGGGCGGCAGCGGCGCCGTTGAGCAGGAGCGCCTCGGTGGTGGCAGCCGACTTGTGGCTGTCCTGAAGCTCCTGGGACAGACCCGCGCCGATGATGGTGAGGTCAGAAACGCCGTAGAAGTCGATAACCGCGTTGACGGCAGAGGACTGGTCGAGATTCGCTCCCACGTCGAGCTTGGTCGGAACGACGTCGCCTTGCATGTTGGGATAGGAGATCTCTTTCACGTTGCTCGTGACACCAATCATGGTCGCGTAATAGCCACCAGAGGAGTTACCGGCAGCGGCGACCTTGTTCGGGTCAAACTTGTACTTGGTCGCCTCGTTCTTCGCGCCGGCCTTGAGGAAGCGGATGGCCGCCTTGATGTCCTGGAGCGGGGCCGGGAAGTTCGACACCGCGCTCGTGCGATGCTGCACGGAGGCAACGACATAACCGCCCTTGGCCAGCGCAAGGCGCGTCTCGAGGTTGCTGGCGGCATCGGAGTTGGTGAATCCGCCTCCGTTAATCCAGACGACGAGCGGCGTCTCGCCGTTCTTCGCCGTGGACGGCGTCAGCAGCTCGATCTGCAGGTCGACGGGCTTGCCGTAGTCGCTGGTGTGGAGATACGGGATGGTCTCCTGGCTCACGGTGACGGCGGTCGACTTGTCGGCATCGGTGAGATTGATCACGTTATAGGCAGTCGCCTCGTCGAGTGTGGCGAGACCCGGCGTGTCCTGACCGATGCACGCCTTGCTCACATCGACCGTACCCGTGTTGAACGGGTCGACCGGCACGGGGACGTCGCTGGCGCCACGTACGGCATACCAACCGATGCCCTCGTCGTTCCAACCGATGCTCACGAGCCTGCTATGCTCGTCGAGGCTGGTGGTGTAGTTGTGGGAACCGGCGTTGTTCGTTGCCGCATTGGGGTCCACGTTGGGGTTGAACTGCCTGTAGAGGGGCACACGCTCCTGGTCGTCGGAATAGAAGCTGATGCCCTCGTCGGTCCAGCCGGCCTGCACGAGGCTGTCGCGCTCGAACTCGGACATCGTGTAGTGATGGTCCGTGCCCGAATACACGCGATACACGGGCGTCTCGGACGTGGTCGGGGCATGCCAGCCGATGCCCTCGTAGTTCCAGCCGGCGGCGACGGTGGCATCCTTCTCGACGTCGCTTGCCGTGTAGAAGTGCTCACCGGAATTGGGATTGTACAGACGATGCATCGCCTGCGTCTCCTCTGCGGCGTTATCAGCAAACGCCAGTCCCGACGGCACCATGAACACCGCGCACAAAGACGTTGCCATGAAGCAGGCCAATGCCTTTCGCGCATACTCAAGTGCTTTAGGTTTACCCATTAGGTCTCCCTTCCTTGTAACGATTTGCCTTACGCACCGTCTTCTCCCTCCCCCGGGTTTGATACGCAGGGCCCGTGCCGCGACGTCGCGAATATGCGCCCAGTCGCATTCGTGGCGCGCGTGGCTTTCATGCACGGTATGAGGTGGACAGATGATTGTCTCCCCACGAAAGGTGGGTAATGCGGCAAAAGGGCCGGACAGACGGCTTATATCAGCTTTTTCGCCTCGTTGACCATGGCGATCAGCTCGTCCTTGCGATGAATGCCCATCTTGCGGTAGATGCTCTTGCCGTAGCCCTTGACGGTGCTCTCGGCCACGACCAGTTCCTCGGCCACGCGCTTGACCGTGTAGCCCCGCGCCATGAGCGAGGCGGTCTCCTGTTCGCGCTCGGTCAGGTCATATCGTTCGGCCAGCATGTCCATGGCAAGGTCGTGTCGCTCGGCTAGAGAAGGTACCTGTTTCAAGTCGTCGGGCTTTCTCTCGGCCCCTGTTCCAATTTGCCCAGAAACGCCCGCCGGTGAACGATAACCATGATGAAGAGCACGGCGCACATGCCCAAGGAGACGGCGATACCCGCGGCGATGCTCACGGGAAACAGAAAGTCAGCGGGAGTCAAATTGAGGTGGGCGAGCACGGCCGGGATAATCGAGGACGTGATGCCGGACGCAAGACCGTACACCACAAGGAAGAACGCCGAACACGAGAGCGGGGAGTGCCCGTTATCCAGACCCCATAAGCTTATCAACGCCATCGCATAGACGAGCAGGGCAGAGTACAGGCCCGTCACGAACGGCGAGAGCACGACGGGGGACACGAAGGCGAACAGCACCGTCGAGACCATGAAGCCGACAAGGCCGATACTCCCTATGGCCAAGGTACATTCCGCCGTTGACTTTGAGCGTAGGGCAATCAGTAGGAAGAGCACTCCGATTCCGACGGAGACCAGGTAGGCATAGATCGTCCTGGGATGGGGGACGTAGTTGACCCCGCCATGGGCCCATCTGCTGCGCAGGAAGGCACCGCAGAAGATCTCGGCAAACACCAATGCCATGGCGCATATCTGCACTTTGCGAAGATAGGAATCCTGAAGGAACGGCTCCAGCTCGCGCGTTGCGGAGATGACCTGATCCTTGCGAAGCAGACAAAGCGCGAGGAGCGCGAGAAGCGGATAGAGTGCACTGAGCGTCGACGCCCATTCGCGAGGCAGGGCATCGAGCAGCCCGAAGACGTGACTTGCCACGAAGGCACCCATTACCACCGTCGCGATCTTGTCGCGGGCGATTGCGGCGAGCACGCGAAACCATCCGGTGACAAGAACAGCAAAACCCATGCAAAGGACAACAATGCTCACGACATAGAAGGCATCGGTCGTCACGCCAAGGGTTCTTCCCGCGCTATTGGCAAGCACGCCTGCCATGGCAAGGATGCCTCCAGCGACGTACGGGACAAGCCGCCCTTCTGTCTCCAAGACCCTACGGGGTTTTCTGCCGCGGCATAGCGAGATGACCGCCATCACGCACCCGAGGAGGATGAGGGCGGCATCGTATACGACGCGCAACTCGGAAAAGCTCGACGTGATCCCGACGGTGAGAGACCCGAAAAACGGCGCCCGGAACATGGCGCAAAGCGCCCCCAGGCCCACAAGGCACAGAATCGCTTTCTTGTTTCCCCCCGACACGCCGACGACCCCCTCCTGGCCGGTCGTGCATAAAGACAAAAGGCCACCGCCAAATGACAGCGGCCTTCGCTTTTTTGTTGGTGGAGATGAAGGGATTCGAACCCTCGGCCCCCACGTTGCGAACGTGATGCTCTCCCAGCTGAGCTACATCCCCACAAAACGCGGCGCGCCATGACGCGCGGGTTAGGATTATAGCGCATTTCCCGCGAGCGGGAAGGGGTATTGCCCTGCCTTTATGCGATAATAGCCCCCATGCAAACGAGCAATAACATATTCCGCATACTCATCATCGCCTGCGTCGTTCTCTTCATCGGAGCAATCGCCCAGCAGTTCTACATCTCGCATGTCGAGTCGAGCTATGCCAAATCGGGCGACGAGCTCAAGCAGGCCGAAGCCGACGTTGCCGCGGCAACCGAGCAAAACGAATCGCTCGAGCAACAGCGGACCGACACCTACATTGCCTGGCGAAACGCGCAGGGCCGCCTTTCGCTCTTTGGCGATAAGGGTGGCAAGGTGGCCTACCTCACCTTCGACGACGGCCCCTGCGACGCGCTCACGCCCAAGAACCTCGAAATCCTCAAGCAGAAGGGCGCCGTGGCGACGTGGTTCTGCCTGGCAAACGACGAGCTCTACACCTATCTCAACCTCGACCTCTGCAAGGACATCGAAAAGCAGGGTTCGGTCGTCGGCATTCATGACTGGGACCAGGACGACTCGTACAGCTACTACAAGGGCGGCGTCGACAACTACTTCACGAGCGACTTCGATAAGGCCAAGGAGAAGCTCGAAGCCGTCGTTGGCCATGAGATCAAGATCACGCGCTTTGCGGGCGGAAGCCTCACGATCGGCTACTACGACCCTGCCATTGGCAAGGCGCTACCCCGTGCCATGCTCGAGCGCGGCTACCAGTACTTCGACTGGAACGTGCTTGCCGGCGACAGCGAGCCCTCGCAGTTCGTGAACGGGTCGACCCCCAAGGACCGCATCGTGAGCAACGTGCTGAGCGAGGCGGAGTTCTTCGCGAAGACGGATTCTCCCATCTGCGTGCTCATGCACGACAACCCCGGTAAGAACACGACGACCGAGGCGCTTCCCGAAATCATCGACGGCCTGCGCGCCCTGGGATACGAGTTCAAGACGCTCGATTTCGATTCCCCTGGTTTCTATCAGGTGGTGATCACCGAATGACATACGAGCGCGGACAATATGACGATGGATTCGAGCGCGAGAGGCGCCCCCGTCGCGATGTTCCCGAACGGAGCGAACGCCGTACTGGCAGCGGATCGAATCGTTACTCCCGTTCGTCGGAACGCTACGCCCGTCACGCCTCGGCGCAACGCGACGAAAGGCGTCCCGGCAGGTCAGAAGGCCGCCCGAATCGTCAACGCCGCGACGACGCGCCCCGCGCGCGCCAACGCGACGAGCAGGGCTCTCGTCATGATTCCCCACGCCCCAGCCAACGTCCGAGTTCACGCACCCGACAGCGTGATGACATGCGCAACGAGAGGCGCGATCATGACACCATGCGCCCGCGTGACACGCGCTCGAGCCGACGGGGCTACGATGACGCACGAGATGAACATCGCCGCGACAGGCACCCAAATCGGCAACGCGAGGGACGCGCCGAGCAGCAACGCGACTCCCGCAATGGGCAACATGCCATCGCACGGGCCGGCCAACGCAACATCGCCCAGGCAAATCAGTACAGCAGGGACCGCTACGTAAGCCAGCCCGACCAGCAGTTTGGCGCATCCGCGAACCGGCAGGGCTACGACAAGGGCCGACGCGTCAAGCCCGTCGACCCGCGCATGATCCTCGGGCTCGGCGTCGTTGCCGTCATCCTGCTTGCCGTCATCATCATCCGCTTCGTCGCCTTTGGTGGCATCGCAAGCGAATACGGTGCCGCCAAGGCCGCCATCGACCAGCAACAAGCACAGCTCACCGAGCTTCAGACCTCAAACGGCGAGCTTCAGGCCGAGATGGACTCCATGCAGGGCCTCATCGAGCGCTACAACAACTCGGGCAAGAAGTGACTCGCATATGCCCGATTGCGGGCTGGCTCTCACACCCGGTTCACCACGGACGCAATGCCGCGAAAGAACTCGCGTGCACAGATCGCACGCTCAAACACCTTTCGTCAAACCCGCATTGCGCCCATGGCAAACCTGTTCGAGATGCCCGCAATCGGGCATATGACTCGTTGGGGAATTAATAAGAGTAACGGGATAAAACTCGCCCGGCAACTTGTTGTCTCATTTATGGTAGGGCTCGCCGCGCATGATCTTGAAGGCGCGGTATATCTGCTCAAGCAAGACGACGCGGGCAAGATTGTGCGGCAACGTAATCTTGCCGAATGAGAGCGTCTCGTCGGCACGGTCGTAGACCGCCTGCGTCACGCCATCCGAGCCGCCAATGCAAAACGCGATGTCGCTCGTGCCGTGGGTCATGAGCTCGTCGAGACGCTGCGCGATCCCCTCGCTCGATCGCTGCTCTCCCTTGATGGCGAGCAAGATAAGATGCGCGTCTCCGGCCACGCGGATGATCTCATCGCTCTCGAAATCGATGCCCTTGTCGGGAATTTCCACGATACGCAGCTTGGTATAACCGCCAAGACGCTTGGCGTACTCCGCCGCCGCATCCTTCCAGAAGCGTTCCTTGAGCTTGCCCACGGCTATGACCGTTATTCCCATCTGTGCTCCTACTCTCGCCTAGTTCAATACAGTATAATCATGGGCTGTTACACATTTCGACATCACAGAGGATGCATCATGGCAAACCAGCACTATACCCTGACTTCATACGAACCCGTCTACGTCATCGCGGAGGAAATCAAGATTCCCGAGGAAGCCGTGCGCAAGACGGCGCTGCGCTGGCTCGAGCTCAATGTTTGCAAGGAGGGCGAGACGCCCAAGCTCAACGACCAGTGGGTTGCCAAGCACGTTGAAGACATCAACAACGTCGAGGAACTCCTCATCTTCATCCGTTACAACATGTACAAGGACAACGTCGAGGTACAGCAGCTCGCCGACCAAAACGTCATCTGCCGCGAGCTCGCCACGCGTCTTGTCGAGGACCTGCCGCAGGACCTCGTCGAGGAAGCCCTGTACGCATCGTCCTATCGCCTCGAAGAAATGCTGCGCATGAACGGCCTGCAGAAGAAGGACTACTGCGAGCAGCGCGGCATCTCCGAAGAGCAGCTTGACGCCGAGGTGCGCGAGAACACCATCGAAAGCCTCAAGGAGGACTCGGCACTCGCCGCCTGGGCAGACCACGCCGGCTACACGCTGGAGGCGGAGGACTTCTACGAGATCATTCCGGGCGATTCCGTCCAGGACAAGGCCTACAAGCGTCGCCAGATCGAGCTCGAGGGCAGGATGCCCCAGATGGAGGAGTACGCGCTCAAGGCAAAGGCCCTGCGCGACGTCATGGAAAACGCCATGATCAAGCGTACCGAAAAGGACGAGGAGTGGATGCGCTACGGCGACACCAGCAAGGACGTCCTCGACGCCAACAAGCAGTTCCCCGACAACTTCATCTCGCTGTAACGTCTTGCATTCAAGTACGAAAGAGGCCCGCGCAAGCGGGCCTCTTCTTTAGAACGCAGTTTGTGCGAAACGCTTACTCGACAACCGTGATGTCCGCCGTCTTGGCAAGCCAGCGCGCGGCCATAGACTGGCGGCACATCTTGCGCAGGTCCGCCATGCGGTGCGCTTCGGTGAGCTCGGCGATCTGGGCCTCGGCGTCCTCGACACCGGAGAGCTCGCGGGCGATGTCCTCGTCCGTGACCTCCCAGCCCTTCTCCTTGAAGAGAGCCTCGAGCGCCATGTCGCGCTTGGCGCGGTCGATGGACTCCTGATTGACCTCTTCTTGCATTCTCTCGGCCTCGACGTTGTTCTTGAGCATCCAGTCCTGCAGGCCCGTGCCCTCCTTCTGGAGGCGCTGCATGAGTTCGCGGCTCACGTTGTCGCGCATGAACTCGACGTAATACTCCGGGACCTCGCCCTCGAAACGCTCGATGAGCGCATCGACGACCTTCTGCTCGAGCAGCTTGGGAAGCTCCCGGTCCTTCTGCATGTTGATGGTCATCTTCATCTGGTCATGCAGGTCATCGAGACTCGTGGCGCCAATCTTGGCAAGGAACTCCTCGTCGAGTTCCGGCAAGACGCGCTTGCGAATCTCCATGATCTCGACGTTGGCATGAAGCTTGCCATCGCCGAGCTCCGGACGGTCTTCCTGGCCCTGCGCATCAAAGTCGAAGTCGAGCGTGTAGCCCTTCTTGGTGCCGATGATGTGCTCGTCGAAGCTCTCGGGCATGGAACCGCCGCCGATGCTGAGCATGCGCTCCACGTCATTGAGGCCCGGGATGACGGAGCCGTCATTCATGATGGTCATCCTGACGGTGACGAAATCCCCGTCTTCGACCTCGTAGTCCGGGTCATCGATGGTGTCGTAGTTATAGTAGACGCTCAGCAGCTCCTCGATCTGCGTCTCGATCTCTGCCTCGGTTGCCTCGTTGGGAGGCATCTCGATCGAGACCTCGTCGTAGCTCGAGAGCGTACCCTCGGGAGGCACCGGGCCCGACACGGTAAACGTGAACGGCTGGTCCTTGGCGGGAATCTTCTCGAGGTTGAATTGCGGGTCACCGATGAACAGGACATCGGCATCGTCGAGCAGAGCCGGTGCCTCGCCGTTCACGATGGCCTCGGCGATGCGGGCAAACACGAGATCGTGTCCACCTGCCTCGCGCTCGATGACCTCGCGCGGGGCCTTGCCCTTGCGAAAGCCCGGAATCTCGTTCTTGGCGAGTTCTTTGAATTGCTCCTCGATATAGGCGTTGACCTCGTCCGCGCTTGCGGTCATGGTCACGACCATTTCCTGCACGGCGTCATCGGACTCGCGTGTGATGTCTGTGATTTCCAACTTGTCTCCCCAAACGTATCTGGAATAGCGCGGACTAGTCGCGGTAGTTGCCCGCGGGATCGACCTTCCTGCGCAGGGAAAGCTCGTCGGAGTGGAGAATGACGTAGCGCATGCCCTTGAGCGTGACGATGAGGTTCACGACCTCGTGCGAGCCGGCGCCGCCATGGTTGTACAGCTGATACGTGAGAACCTCACGGTCGATCATGGGCTGATAGATGGGAGAGCCATCCACCTTCTCGCGCAGCAGAATGGTTGGCTGTCGGCCGAGCTCTTCCTGGCGCAGCGCGATGTTGTACAGGATGTCCTCCTGCTCCTCGGTCAGACGACCCATTTCCTCGATCTCAGCGATGATCTCTGCTTCAGTTGACATGTATGTCCTCCTAGAATTGGCGCAATGTCCGTAGTATAGCGTGACAGCGCCCATGAATACTGAAAGGGCCCGATACCGTTACATATCGGGCCCTTACAGGTTTGTGGCGAAATGTTAGATGCCAGCGTAGCCCTTGGAAGGATCGCTGCCACCGACGCCTTCGATGCTGTCGCCAGCCTCGTTGCCGGTGCGCTTCGTGGAGGTGTAGCCACCCCAAGCGCGGGCGATGAACTTGTCCTTAACCCAGAAGATCTGAGCCTTCATGAGATCAGCCTGCGTCACGCCCTCTTCGGCCATGGCCTCGTCCTTGCTCTTGCCGTCGGCAACGAGCTTGTTGAGGATCTCAGCGGCCTCGGGAGCATCGAGAGCCAAAAACTCTTCAGGTGTCATATGGGTTTCCTCCTAATCGTCTGCATGGTAGGCCTGACCGACCGTGGCCGGTCAGGCCCATTCTAGCTTATCCAGGCTCTACTTAGAGCTGGAACAGACACATCGGGCGGTCAAACTCCTTCATCTTGGCAATCATCTCATCGAGAGTGCCGTAATACATGGAGTGCGACTCCTCGACCTGGACTGCCAGGGGACGCTGGCCGGCCTTGTCGCCGCCGGTGCCCCAATGCTGGGAGAAGATGCAGGTCGGGATGGGGAGATAGATCCACTCCCAATCGTCGCCGTCATTGCCCTCGCCGACCTTGAAGGGGCCGACTTCGACTTCCTTGATCGCAAACTGATCGAGGGGAAGTCCGAGCTCTTCCTTGCAGGCGATCTCTGCGGCATGGTTGCCAGAGAAGAAGGTGTAGTCAACCAGCAGTGCGTACTTCTGATCTGCCATTTAAGTAACTTCCTTTCTTATTAGTCCTGGTTCAGGCCGCGGACACGCCTCATGTTGCACATGACGCCCTTGTAGGGAGCACCGAAGCCGAGCTTACCGATGTTCATGTGCGGAACGAGGCTGTTGAAGTTGGACTTCCAGACGCCGAACAGGTTGGGCTCCTCGCCGTCCTGCTCGGGGAACCACCAGCCATGAGCGCAGTTGATGATACCGGGCTTCATGCAGAAGGTGATCTCAGCCTTGAAGCGAGCAGAACCGAACATGTTGTAGACCTCGACCCAGTCGCCCTTGGTGATGCCGTACTCGGCAGCAGTCTCGGGGTTGATCTGGACCCACGGCCACGGATCGATCTGGCGCAGGGACGGAACCTGACGATGCTCCGAATGGAAGGAGCTGTAACGACGCGAACCGGAGGTGGTGATCAGCGGATACTGACCAGCGAACTCGGGCTTGCTGAACTGCGAGTAGTTGGGCTCCTCGTAGTACGGCAGCGGATCCTCGCCCCAGGACTCGTACAGAATCGAGTAGGCCTCGATCTGACCGGTGATGGTGTTGAAGCCAGGCTCGCCGTCGAAGCGGAGCATGCCCTTCGCGTACTTCTCGTACTCGAAGCCATGAGCGCCCGGCTGGTAGATGCCCTCCTCGCGGAACTGGTCGAAGGTCATGCCGAGCTCCTTCAGCTGATCGCTGTAGAACTGGACGACTGCCTTCTCCAGAGCGTCGCGGTCGAGCAGGCCACGATCCTTGCCGAGCAGCATGGGAGCGTACTCGCTGTGCTCGAGCGTGGAGACGTCGAGCGTGTCGCCGGCCGGCTTGTACCACGGCCACCACGTCGGGTTGAGGCGCTGACCGAAGACGAGGCAGATCTCGACGTCGGACATGCACTCGCCAACCTGCAGGGCCTTGTTCATCGGGCCCATGAAGACGGTGTTGCGGCCATAGTGCGTGAGGCAGATACCATCATGCTCAGCCCAGGTGGACATCGGCAGGAAGTAATCGCCCACGGCCATGGCGGTCGGGGTCAGGAAGAGGTCCTGGATGACGCAGAACTCGATGCTCTCGCACAGAGCGTCATGCCAACGCTTGGGCTGAGCCGAGCAGGTGGGCGCCAGGAAGTTGGAGCTGTTGAACCAAGCCATGCGGAGCTGGTACGGCTTGTGCGACTCCATGGTGTTCAGGGTCTCGTCCGGCTGGGTGGTAGCCATACCAGTGGACAGGCCAGGCCACTCAGCAGCACCGATACGAAGCGACCAGACCTCGTCGGTCATAGCGCCACGCTGCTCCATACGCCACTTGCCGAGGAGAGCGGACGGGGGACCGAGGGTCAGACCACCCGGGGTATCGATGGAACCGGTCATGGCGGCGAGGAGAATCATCGCCTGGGACAGCTGAACGCCGTTCTTGTTCTGGTCGAATGCCAGACCCCAAGCCCAACCGATGGGACGCTCGGTGCCGAGGATGTGAGCAACGCGCTCAATCGTGGCAACGTCGACCGTCGTGATCTCGGCGACCTTCTCGACGGGATACTCGGCGGCGCGAGCCTTGAGCTCGTCGAGGCCGTAGATCCACTGCTCCACGAACTCATGATCATACTCGTCGTTCTGGAACATGAGGTTCATGATGCCGAGAGCCATGCAGGTGTCCGTCTGCGGACGGAGCTGAACGTTGATGTTTCCATTGCGCGAACCCGGCCAGGTGATGCGGGGGTCAATGGAAATCAGGTGCGTGCCAAGCTTCATCATGTCAACGAGAACATGACCGAAGAAACCGTCACCATTGGAGGGCAGCGGCTCCTTACCCCAAACGACAACCCACTTGGAGAGCTTGTACGCGGGATCCTCGAAACGACCAGGCAGGTGACCTGCGTAGTCGAGCTCGGGATAGCCAGCGCCGAGGACGTAGTCAGCAATCGAGCAACGCGGGCCATAGCAGGACCAGCCAGATTGCGTGTAGCAGCAGTTCGGGGACTGCAGCACGGAGAACGTCAGGGCATAGTAGAAGATGCAAGCCTCACGGCCGGTGCCACCGAAGCAGACGATGGACTCGGGGCCGTACGTGGTCTGATAGTAACGAACCTTCTCGCAGATCGTGTCGAGAGCCTCGTCCCACGTGGTGCGCTCCCACTTCATCTTGCCGCGGTCCTCGTAGGCACGCTTCATGGGATAGATGACGCGGTCGGGGCTGTAGGTGTACTCACGAAGAGCAAGGTTCATGGCGTTGACGCGACCCTGCGTAATGGGGTTGTCGTCGTCACCCTCGATGCGGATGAGGCGACCACCGTCGGTGATAACCTTAACGCCATATCCAACGGGATGGGATCCCGGGGGAGACCAGGTGTTGCTGCGGGTAGCTACTGTGCCATCCTCGCGTGTAACTCGCCACTCTTTGCTGTAAGTTCCAGCCATAGTGTTACTCCTTTTCCTCAATTACCTTTTGGGAAAACTTGAAGCCCTCTTATGTACCTAAAGCCAGATTTAAACTCTCGATACATATATGTGATGTGATTTGCGAAGAATCCCACTTCACATTCACTCCGCATAACCAACAACGACAAGGCAACTACTTGTCACCAAGAACACGGAGAGCCTAAAAGGCTCAAGCGAACCTTGGGTTGGATTTCAGAGGGTAATGCCTCTAGTCAACCCTCCCTTCACGAATGTGATTGGGTAATGTGCGTTAGGGCGCTTTTGTTCTCGATGGTGTCTGGGGCATCGGAAACGCGGGTGACCTAACGTCCCAAAATAATACCAGCAATCGTATAAAAAGCCTGAACGATTCCAGAGAATCTGTATCCTATTTAGAGAATAATAATGACTATGGTACGAGGCCATACCAAAAGCATGATTTTTGCACGGTACCAGCGGTTTTTCCCGTTATTTCAGACCGGGACGTGTAGGACACAGGTCGACGCAGGGACACTCCTCGCAGCGTGGTCTTCGTGCGATGCAATACTCCCTGCCGAAGCGTATCCACTGGCTGTTGACGTCCTCCCAGAGCTCCCTTGGCAGAAGCGCGAGAAGGTCCTTCTCGACCTCGCCGGGCGTCTTCTTGTTCGAGAACTTGAGCTGATGCGCGATGCGGAACACGTGCGTGTCGACGGCAATCCCCTCGACCTCGCCGAAGCATTCGTTCATGACGATGTTGGCGGTCTTGCGACCCACGCCGGGAAGCTTTTGCAAATCGTCCATGCTCTGCGGGACCTCGCCATCGAAATCCGCCATGATCATGCGAGCGCAGTTGACACAGTTGCGTGCCTTGTTGTGGTGAAACCCGATGGTCCAGATGACCTTCTCGAGCTCGTCGACGTCGGCCTGCGCCATCGCCGCCGGCGTCGGCCAGCGCTCGAAGAGCTCGGGCGTGACCTTGTTGACGTTGGCATCGGTCGTCTGGGCCGAGAGCGCGACCGCAATCACGCACTGGAAGGGGTTGACGAAGTTGAGCGCCGGCGTGGGCTGGGGATACAGCTCGTCCATGCGCGCGCAGAACTCGATGGCGCGTTCGCGCTTCCTTGCCTTGGACTCACGTGGCATTCGGGCCTCCTAGTCGAGCGTTATGCCGGGCGGAAGCGTCGTGGGGTCGATGGGCTCGGCGTCCTTCTTGGCAAAGGCGTCCGTGGCCGGCATGAAGATGAACTTGTAGAGCGACGGACGTTGGTAAAAGCGTTCGAAGAGCGCAAGGTCACGGTAGAGCCGCAGATAGGGCAAATAGGTGTTCCACTTCATCTTGACGATGCCCACCGGGTTGAGCCCCTGGTGCACGAGGCTGCCGGCATTGTCCACGTAGTAGTAGAGGGCACGGTCGAGCAGGGAGACCCGGTCGACGAGGCGCACGTAGTCAAGGATGAAGACGTGGTCCTCGCCAAATTGCATGCGCGTGTCAAAGCGCATGGCGTGCTCCTCGATGATGCTACGCTTGAAGACCTTGTTCCACAGCGAGGTGTAGTAGAAGTTAGACGGACGATGCGCCATGAAGGTGGCGTACTTCTCGCGCGAGACGAGGCCGACCGCCGGGCCGTGCTTGTACGACATGGCGTTGCCCTGCACGCGGTAGAAGTCGCATACGACCAGGTCGCACGAAGGGCTCGTCGCAGCCTGCATGAACGCCTCGATCGCATCGGGCTCGATCCAGTCATCGGCATCAACGAAGTACACCCAATCGCCCGTGGCCACATCCAGGCCGATGTTGCGCGAGTCCGAGACGCCGGTGTTGAGCTTGCAGATGAGGTGGATGCGCGAGTCGACGGCGACGTGCTCCTCGGCAATGGCCGCACCGCAGTCGGTGCTGCCGTCGTCGATGAGAATGACCTCGATGTTGCCATAGGTCTGCTCGAGAATGCCGCGAATGGAGCGCTCGAGCGTGGCCTGCGCATTGTAGAAGGACAGTATGACGCTGACCTTTGGGTTCACTTCTTCTCCCTCAGCCGCGCGAAGAAATCGCTGAGCAGCGCGGCACATTCGTTTTCGAGGACGCCTGATACTACCGCGAAGCGATGGTTCAGACGAGTATCGTCATGTATTTGATACAAAGTCCCCAGAGCGCCCCCCTTTGAATCATGCGCACCATACACGCAGCGGTCGATGCGAGACTGCTGCATGAGGCCACCGCACATGAGGCAGGGCTCGAGCGTCACGTACACCGTGCAGCCGGAAAGCCGCCAGCGACCAAGCTCGCGCGCCGCCTGTTTGAGGGCGAGGAACTCCGCGTGTCCCGCCGGGTCGTGGTCGATTTCGCGTCGATTGTGCGCCCGGGCGACGAGCTCGCCTTCGCATGTGACGACGGCCCCGATGGGGACCTCGCCAAGCGCTTCGGCTTCGCGCGCCTGCTCGAGGGCAAGGCGCATGAAGCGGATATCGTCTTCCTGCGTCGTCATGGGCGCTAGCCGAGCTCGGCCTCGCACAAGTCGAGCGCGGCGGCGATGCAGGGCGCCATGTCGTAGTACTTGTAGGCGCCCAGACGCCCCGCGAAGACCACGCGGTCCTCCTTGCGGGCGAGCTGCGCGTACTGCTCGTACAGGGCGTTGTTCTTCTCGTCGTTCATCGGGTAGTACGGCTCGTCGCCCGGCTTCCAGTCGGCCGGATACTCGCGCGTGATCACGGTGTCGGGCAAGACGTTGCCATCGGCATCCTTCATGAACTCGAAGTGCTTGTGCTCGATGATGCGCGTGAAGGGCTCGTCATGGCTCGTGTAGTTGACCACGGCGTTGCCCTGCCAGTTCTCCTCGCCCTCGAGCAGCTCGCTCTCGAAGCGCAGGCTGCGGTACTCGAGCGTGCCGAGCTCGTAATCGTAGAACTCGTCGATGGGACCGCAGTAGATGACGCGGCTGGCGATGTCGGGCTCGGCCGCGATGAGATCCTTGTAGTCGCAGCCCAGGCGCACGTCGGTACCCTCGAGCATGGACTCGACCATGGCGGTGTAGCCACCGATGGGAATGCCCTGGTAGCGGTCGTTGAAGTAGTTGTTGTCGAACACGAGGCGCACGGGCAGGCGCTTGATGATGAAGGCGGGCAGGTCCTTACAGTCACGCCCCCATTGCTTCTCGGTGTATTCCTTCACGAGCTTCTCGAAGATGTCGCGGCCCACGAGCGAGAGGGCCTGCTCCTCGAGGTTGGAGGGGTCGGTGATGGATTCGGCGGCGACCTGCTCGTCGATCTTGGCGCGCGCCTCGGCCGGCGTGGTCACGCCCCACATCTTCGAGAAGGTGTTCATGTTGAAGGGCAGGTTGTAAAGCTCACCGTGGTAGTTGGCGACGGGAGCGTTGACGTAGTTGTTGAACTCGGCGAACTGGTTGACGTAGTCCCAGACGCGCTTGTCGGAGGTATGGAAGATGTGCGCGCCGTACTCGTGGACATTGATGCCGTTGACCTTGCGCGTGTACACGTTTCCGGCGATGTGGTCGCGCTTGTCGATGACCAGACAGCTCTTGCCGGCCTTCTTCGCCTCGTGCGCGAACACCGCGCCCGTGAGACCGGCACCGACAACCAGATAGTCGTAATGAGACATGATCAATCCCTTTCGTGAGAATGTTCGTGCACAAGCATAGCGTAGATTATCCGCGGTGCGGACTTCGATCCTCGAGGAATACCTTGCGCGTGACGAAGTTGAAGAGCATGACAAGCACCGTGGCGACGAGCTTGCCAACCCAGGCGAGAAGCGCGAGCAAGTCGACGCATGCCCAGAGTATGAGCTGGTTGAGCCCCAGCCCCACGAGGCTCAGCACGAAGAAGATGACGAACTGCTGCATGCGCGTCTGCCCCTCCTTGCCCGCAAAGACATAGCGCATGCTCGCCACGAAGTTGAAGATGGTCGCGATGGTGAACGAGATGGCCGAGGCGACGAGGTAATTCACCCCGAAGACGTAATCCATGAGCAGGAACAGGCCGTAGTCGATGAAAAAGGCGATGACGCCGACGACGCCGAACTTGGCGAATTGAACGGTGAGCTCTCTCAGATAGGTATTCATGGATATATATTGTATCCAGTTTCAACAAAAGGACAGGCTGGAATAGAATAGGCCTACCAACGAGCGGCGAGCATAGGAGAGGTGCCGTGGCTTCATCCGACAAGCATATCCACGAGGTGCGCGAGCTTAACGGCCACACCTGCGACGTGTACTACCAGGACTTCGACGCGAGCCTATCGTTCGTGGTGCCCATCTACAACGCCGCCTACACCCTGGAGTGGGCACTCGGCTCGCTCTTCGCGCAAAGCTGCGATGGTGGCGTCGAGATCGTCTGCGTGGATGACGCATCGACCGATGACAGCCGCGAAATCATCGAGCGCTTCGCCCGTGACCCCCGCGTCACGATCGTCTCGCACCGCGAAAACGCCGGATACGGCGCGGCCATGAACGATGGCATCGCCGTCGCCCGCGGCACGTGGATCGGCATCCTCGAACCTGACGACTACATTTTGCCCGGCATGGCCGCCAAGCTCATGGACGCGGCGGAAAACCACGCGTGCGATATCGTGAAGACGCCCTACGTCCGCGAGGTACGCGAGCACGGTACGCTGCGCGGCGACGCCCCCAAGGAGCACCTGCAGTGCAGCTATCGCTACCGCATTCACCCCAGGACCGAGGTGTTCACGATCACCGATCCCGGCGTCGTGCACATCCTGCGTCATCACCCCTCCATCTGGTCGGCCATCTACCGCAAGGGCTTTCTCGAGGACAACGGCATCAGGTTCCACGAGTATCCCGGCGCGGGCTGGGCGGACAACGAGTTCTTCTACGACACGCTGCTGCGCGGGCGCATCGTCTACGTCGACGAACCCTTCTACGTGTACCGCGAGGAGACGCGCCAGGAAGCGGCCGCCTTCGAACGCAAGAACAAGACGCTGCCCTTCGACCGCTGGCAGTCGATGGCCGATATCATCGAGCTTCTGGGCATCACCGACGAGGGCGTGCTGAAGAGCCATATCAGCAAGGGCTTCACCTACTTCAACGGCCAATACGAATCCAACGGCGACGACCCCGAGGTCATCGAGGCGGCAAATGCCATGTTCGATCGCATGGACCCCGCCCTCGTGGCAAGTGAGGTCAAGCTCAATCCCGCAATCAAGGAGCGCTTCGCCGAGCGTCGCGGCGTGAAGGTGAAGAACTCGCGCCTGCGTTTTGGGCTGAGCCTCGCGAGCGAGTTTGTCTACCGCGCCCGCGCCAATGGCCTCGATTACGCCGTTCGCTGCACCAAGGAATACCTGTAGACCGCAAGGAGACACGAGTGAGCAATGCAAAGATCGCCGTCGTCACGCAGGCCGTGAAGCTTGCCGACGAAACCGCCGGCCTCAACCGCACCTCCTACATCGCCGAGCTTCTTGCCAGGGAAGGCTACGAAGTCGACCTGCTGACCTCGACCTTCCAGCACTGGGAGAAGAAGCGTCGCGACATCGCCGACCCCAAGTATCACGAGCTGCCCTACGAGGTCATCTTCATCGAGGAGCCCGGCTACGGCTCCAACATCAATCCCAAGCGCATATACAGCCAAAGCGTCTTCAGCAAGAACCTGCGCCGTTACCTCGAGCGCTACGGCGCGGACTACGACCTCGTCTGGTGCCAGATTCCGCCCAACAACATCGCGGCCGACGCCGGTACCTTCGCCCATGAGCGCAACATTCCCTTCGTCGTCGACATCAACGACCTGTGGCCCGAGGCCATGAAGATGGTTGCGGACGTGCCCGTGTTGAGTGACTTCGCCCTGAGCGACTTCGAACGCAACGCGGCCATTGCCTACGCGTGCGCATCGGCGGCCGTCGGGACCTCCCACGAGTACGCCCATCGCTGCCTGCAGGACATTCCGCACCTCACCGTGTACGTCGGCGGCGACATCGCCTATTTCGACGAGGGCGTGAAGCGCTACGCCCCATCCATCGCCAAGAACGACGACGAGCTCTGGATCGCCTATGCCGGGTCGCTGGCGCGCAGCTACGACGTGGCGACGCTCGTGCACGCCTGCCAGCTCGCGGCACCCATCATCGCCGAGGAGCTTGGCAAGCGGCTCAGCCTCTACATCATGGGCGATGGTCCCAACCGTCCGGGCCTCGAGAGACTCGCCGACGAAATCGACGCCCCCGTCGTGTTCACCGGCTATGTGGACTACCAGATCATGGCCGCGTACCTCGTCGCGAGCGACATACTCGTCAACTCGCTCATCAAAGGAGCGCCCCAGTCGATCGTCTCCAAAATTGCCGACTACCTCTGCGCGGGACGACCCATCATCAACACCGGCGAGAGCCAGGAGTTCAAGGACAAGTGCACGAACGATGGCTTTGGCGTGAACGTGGAGCCGGAAGACGTCGCCGAGCTCGTGGGCGCCATCGTCGCCCTCGCCCATGACGAGGAGGCACGCGATCGCATGGGCAAACGCGGACGGGCCATTGCCGAGGAGCAGTTTGACCGACCTGTGGCCTATCGCGAAATCGTGGATTTGGTTGGCAGGCTGCTCGAGGACTCCTAGCGGCGCGGGACGACAGCCTAGCCGCTAGATGCCCTGACGATAGGCTTCGCAAACCTCGAGAACGGGCCCCTGCATGCGGGCCACGCCCTTCTCGATCCACAGGGCGCGTTCGCACACGCGCTCGACCTGCTCGATGGAGTGCGACACGAAGAGCAGCGTCGTACCATGGGCGACGAGCTCCTTGATGCGGTTCTCGCACTTTTCCTGGAAGCGGAAGTCACCCACCGAAAGCGCCTCGTCGACGACGAGGATATCGGGCGTGGTGACCGTGGCAATGGCGAACGCGATGCGCGCGACCATGCCCGAGGAGTAGTTCTTGATGGGCATGTCCTGGAAATCGCGAATTTCGGCAAAGTCGATGATGCGCTCGTAGTTCTCGTTGATGAACTGCTTGCTGTAGCCGAGTAGGGCGCCGTTGAGATAGACGTTCTCGCGGGCCGTGAGCTCGAAGTCAAAGCCGGCACCGAGCTCGATGATGGGGGCGATGGTACCATTCACCGTGACTGACCCGTTCGAGGGCTCGAGCACGCCGGCGACGAGCTTGAGCAGCGTGGACTTGCCCGAACCGTTGCTGCCCACGACACCGTAGACTTCGCCGCGGTGGATGGTGAACGATACGTCCTTGAGCGCCTTGAACTCCTCGAAGAAGAGCTCGCGTCGTACGAGCTTGATGAAATACTCCTTGAGGTTGTTGAGCTGTTCGCTCGCGATGTTGAAGATCATGTCGACATGGTCGAAGACGATGACCGCCTCGTCGCTCGTGGCGCCTGGGTCCTTCTCGACCCATGTCTCGCTTTTCTGCAAATCCTCGGCCATGGACTCCCCTATACGTACAGGATGAACTTCTTCTCGGTCTTGCGGAAGACGAGAAGGCCGACGAGGAAGGTGACGACCGCCATGCCCAGGCAGATGAGATGTTCCATGCCGCTGGGAAGAACGCCGTACATCATGATGTCGCGGAAGTACGCGACGTAATGGTACATGGGGTTGAACTGCATGATCTGCTGCATCCAGGGCTCGAGCAGGTCCATGGGATAGAAAAGCGGCGTGGCGTAGGTCCATGCCGTGATAAGGACCTCCCAGAGGTGGAAGACGTCGCGGAAGAACACGCCAAGCGCGGATATGAGCAGGCCGAGCCCCATGCTGAAGAGCGTGACGAAGAGCACCAAGACCGGCAGGAGGAGCACCTGCCAGGAGGGAAACACCTGGAGGTAGATCATGACACACACGGCGGCGATGAGCGAGAAGCCAAAGTTGAGCAAAGCGAAGATGACCTTTTCGACGGGAAAGATCGCCTTCTCGATGCGAATCTTCTTGATGAGGGACGAGGAATCGACGATGGAGGTCATCGCCGTGCACGTCGCCGTGCTCATGAAGCCGAAGAGGATGTTGCCGAGAATCACGTAGAGCGGGAAGTGCTCGATGTTGAACTTGAACATGTACGAGAACACCGCGCTCATGATGATCATCATGAGCAGCGGGTTGAGGATGGACCAGACGATGCCGAGGACGCTACGACGGTACTTGCGCTTGAAGTCCTTGGAGACAAGGGCAGAGAGCACGCCCCAGTTCTTCTTGAACTCGCTGCGTGTCATGTCCCCTTGTGCGCTCGTCGTCATATCCGGAAAGCCTCTGCCCAGACCCGCGTCCTAGACGTTGTACATGAACTCGAACACGTCCTCGCGCTGGATGACGACCTGCAAGTTGAGGGCCTTGCCGTCGCGCGCGAGCAGTTCCTGAACCTCGTTGAACGTGGCGACGTCTTCGTCGAGCGTCACGAGCATGGTCATCGAGAAGATGTCGTTGAGAACGTTTTGCTGGATATCGTCAATGTTGGCGCCGCAATCGGCCAGCGTCGTGGCGATGGTCGCGACGATGCGGCTGCGGTCCTTGCCCAAGACGGTTACGACGGTTCTCGTTGGAGTCATTTTGTTCCCTTCAGATTTTCGTAGGGTCCATGGTACCGCAAATGCTCCCCTGCGCCACCCATGCGTTCGCGTATGGAAGGGGTTCTGCTGCGGGGCGTCTATTCGTCAATGTCGAGAATCGGCTCCTCGAGCGATTCGCTCAAATGCGCGCAAGGTGCGATGTCCTTCCAGTTCTCGGGTGGCAAGCTGGGAATGGCGACGATGAAGACCGCGCCGTGACCGGGGAGGTTTGCCGCCTGCACGGTGCCCCCCATGGATTCGGCGAGCGCCTTGACGATGGCGAGCCCCAGACCGCTGTTGCCGCTTCCCTTGAACCGCGCGCGGCTCTGGTCGGCCCGGTAGAAACGGTCGAAGAGGTGCTCGGGCGACTCGTCGCCAAAGCCCGGCCCGTCGTCCTTGACCGCGATGACCGAATGGCCCTCGTTGCAGGTGATCTCGACACGGACATGGCCGCCCTCGCCCGCGAACCGGCTCGCGTTCTCGATGAGGTTCACGAGTATTTGATTGAGCGCGTCCGCGTTACCTTTGACATCCGGTGCCTCGCCCACCACCGTGAGGTTCACGCCGCGTTCCTCCACCAGGCCCTGCATGAGCAAGGCGCAGTTATCCGCGATGGCGCGCAGGTTGATGCGCGTGAGCTCCATGCTCTCGCCCTCGGCACGCTGCAAGGTGAGCAAGTCGTTTGCCAGACGCGTCAGGCGATCGCACTCCTTCACGATCTGCTCGAGGAAACGCTGCTGCATTGCCTCCGGCACGTCGCCCTCGAGCAGGGTCTCGGCCGCACCCCGGATGGCGGTCAACGGCGTGCGAATCTCATGACTGACGTCACTCACGAACTGGGCCTGGCGAGCCTCCTCGGTTCGCATCTCGTTGATGGTCTCGCGCATGAACTCGCGGACCTCGCGCGGCGGATCGGCTTGTTCGAAGAAGCGCACGACATCGGCCGGAACCTCGTCACCGAAGATGTCCTGGGAATCGGGCCCGTTGGTGGCATTCTCTGCAGACACGGCGGTCCTCCTCGCCCCTAGCGGTTCTTCTCGTAGACGAGCCGCAACCCATGGAGGGTCAGGCGCGGCTCGCGACGCGTGATGGTCTGGGACAGCTCGGTAATCACGCCGGAAAAGCCACCCGTCGCAATCACGGGCGCCTCGTAGCCGAGCTCATCGAAGATGTCGCGTACGAGGCCATCGATGCGCGCGACCTCGCCGAGGACGATACCTGCGCGCATGGCATCGACGGTGTTGGTACCGATGGCATGAGCGGGTTCTACGATATCGACCTGGGGCAGACGGGCGGCGTGGGTGAACATGGCCTCCGCACCCGTACCCATACCAGGCGCGATGATGCCGCCCATGAAGCGGCCCTTCTCGTCGATGACCTCGATGTTGGTGGTGGTGCCCAGATCCACGACCACGACGGGTGCGCCCTCGAGCTGGATGGCGGCGATGGCGTCGGCAACGCGGTCGGCACCTATCTCGGCCGGATTGTCATAGCGCATCGCGAGCCCCGTCTTGATGCCGGGACCCACGATAATGGGTTCGCGCCCCGTAAGACGCCGCGCGACGCTGGCCCAGCACTCGGTGAGCGCCGGCACGACCGAGGCGATGACGACGTCATGGCACGCCGAAGCGTCTATGTCGTTGAGGTCGAACTGCCCGATGAGCGAGAGCTGGACCTCGTCGGCGGTATCCTGCACGCGCGTGGTGAAGACCCAGTGGGCCACGAGATCGTCATCCTCGAAGAGGCCCATGGCAGTTTGCGTGTTTCCGATGTCCACGGTCAGAAGCATGCATTCTCTCTTTCTCAAAACAATTTCATTACGGCGTAGCGCGAACTCTTCTGCAGCGCATACAATAGAAGCAATCGTAACAGGTAATGGTCGAGTGGAGCTTGCCATGGAAGAAAAAAGCGAACAGAGAATCCTCGTCGTCGACGACGAGCAGGCAATAACCGACTTCGTCAGCTTCAACCTCTCGAAGGAGGGCTATAAGGTCGATGTCGCGCACAATGGCAACGAGGCCGTCGAGATGGCCAATGCCAACGACTACGATCTCGTGATCCTCGACGTCATGCTTCCCGGTATCGACGGCTACGAGGTATGCCGCCGCATTCGCGCCAAGAGCAACGTGCCCGTGCTGTTTCTCTCCGCCCGCGACACGGAGCTCGACAAGGTCGTCGGGCTCGAGCTGGGCGGTGACGACTATCTGGCCAAGCCCTTCGGCATTCGCGAACTGCTCGCCCGCGTGCACGCGTTGCTGCGCCGTGCGCCGCAGGAGGCAGACACGGGAGCCGATGGCGTGCGTGTCCTCGACATCAGTGGCATCCATCTGGACGAGGCGGGCCATCACGCCACCTTCGAGGGCAAGGACATCGAGCTCACGCCGCGCGAGTTCGAGCTCCTCGTCACGCTCATGAGCCATGCCGGCACCGTACTTGGCCGCGAGCAGCTGCTCCGCGAGGCATGGGATTGGCAGTACGTCGTCGAGACCAAGACCGTCGACACGCACATCAAGCGCCTGCGCGACAAGCTCGCCAGCGTTGGCCTCGATCCCAACGTCATCGAGACCGTGCGTGGCTACGGCTATCGTTTCGTCAAGGACTTCGACAACAAGAAGGGCTAGGGCAGGCCGTCTCACCTCGATGGTCGCTCCCCGACGGGCCACTTCGTGGTCCTTACGGCTCGCTCCCTTAACCTCGGCTCGACGGCCTGCCCGACGCTAGGTAATGTGACAGGAGCGGTCAGACCGCGGGTGTCACATTTGCAGAGAAAGAGAGGGGGCCGGCTCAGATGAGCCGGCCCCCTTTTGCTGAGCGTTCGTAATGGAGGCTTTGCCTAGCGGCCAAAGGGGTTGAAACCGAATCCGCCCGAGTTGCCACCGTTGCCATTGCCGCCGCCATTGTTCTGGGCCGGGGCACCGTTTTCGGCGTACTCCTGGACGTTCTGCTCATCGCTGCCCAACGTGACCGCCGCCGTGTGTTCGCTACCACCGCGCATGTAGGTGATCTCGATCGTGTCGCCGACGTTCTGCGAGCTGACGGCAATGCTCACGTCGCTGGGAGAACTCATGGTCTTGCCATCGATCTTGGTGATGACGTCACCCGTCTGCAGGCCGGCCTTGGCGGCGCCCGTGTCCTTGTAGACCGAGGTGATCGCCACGCCGGACGGATCGGACGAGGCAGTCATCGTGATGCCGAGGAAGGCGTGGGTGACCGTCTTGCCGGCGATGATCTGCTCGGCGACGCGCTGCACCGTGCTCGACGGGATGGCGAAGCCCAGGCCCGCGCTCGACTGCGAGGTCGAGGAGATGTAGGTGTTGATGCCAATGAGCTCGCCCTTGTCGTTGACGAGCGCACCGCCCGAGTTGCCCGGGTTGATGGCCGCGTCCGTCTGGATCATGTCGGTGTAGACGGAGCTCGAACCCGTGGCATCCTGCACGACGTCGGAGCGGTACATGGCCGAGATGATACCCGTCGTGACCGTCTGCTCGTAGCCATAGGGAGAGCCGATAGCCATGACCCACTCGCCTACCGTGAGGTCGGCCGAATCGCCCCACTCCATGGGAGTGTAGCCCGTGGCCTTGATGCTGACGACGGCGAGGTCGGTCTTCTCGTCCTGGCCGACGATCTGCGCCTCGTAGCTGTTTTCGCCGATGGTCACCGTCGCCCTCGAGGCGCCGTTGACGACATGGCTGTTGGTGACGATATAGCAGGTGCCGCCATCGTTGGCGATGATGACGCCGCTACCGAGCGAGGACGGCGTGTTGGAGGAGCCGCCCGAACCGAAGAAGGGATTGGACGAGGTGTTGCCCGAGTAGACGTATATCGTCGCGACGGAGCCGAGGCACTTGGCCGCGACCGCCTCCGCGAGCGTGACGTCCTCGTCGGAAGGGTTGATGACGACGTTACCGTTGGTCGACGTCACCGTGGCGCCCTTGAACGCATCGAGCACCGGGGTGAAGTTGCCCAGGCACAGGACGAGGGCGACGGAGACGATACCGCCGAGCAGGCCGTAGAGGAAGGACTTGACGCCACCACCGGACTGCTTTGGCGCAGCCGGCTTCTGGGCTTTGGGAGCACTTTGGTTGGTGACAGGCGGCGTGACGGGAGGCGCGCTCTGCGCTCCCTCGGGGGGTACGGGCCTGTCGGAACTGGCTTGATTCATGTGAAAGCCCTCACTTTCGAGCAGACGAACTTGTGTGCTGTCATATTAGCCTTTACGGAGGAGAAGCGCTCGTAAAGGGCGCGTATTAACATAAAACCGTAATAAAGATTGAACGAAGATTGAAACGCGATGTGTCAGGGGGTCAGGCACCGTGGCACATCGCGGCCATTTAGGAGTCGAATTCCTCGCGCTCGGCAATCTTGCCCGTGAGGATGCGCTCCTGCGCATCGGCGAGCTCTTCGGGGGTGTTGACGTTGATGAAGCAGCCGCCACGGGGCTCTGCCTGGGCTACGCGCTGACCGTCAAACTCCGCGACCTCGATCTTGTCGAACCAGCCGTTGGCCCTGGACTCGCCCGCCTCCGTGGCCTCGTGGATGAGGGGAAGGCAACTCGAGCGCCTGTATACGGCATGAAAGGGCTCGTAGCCATGGGTCGTCTTGGGGACGGCAGCATCGGCGCCCTCCTCGATGAGGGCTTCGAGTTCGGCGCTAATGAGGTTGCGGGAGGGGAAGATCATGTCGCATGCGACCAGCGCGACGTACTCGTTCGATGCGGCGTTCATGGCCGTGTACACGCCACGCAGCGCACCGCGCTGCTCGTACTCGTCGGTGACAAGGCGAATCTTGCCGAGCTCGACCAAATCGTCGAGGAAGTCGAGGTTCTCGGGCTCGTTGGTCGTGATGATGAACTCGTCTGCCAACGGGAGCAGGCGATTGATGCCGCGCCAGATGAGCGGCTCGCCCAAAAAGGGCACGGTCGCCTTGCTGCGACCCATGCGCCGAGATTCGCCGCCTGCCTGCAGGACGATGGTCAGGTTACCGCTTTTGCTCATGAGCCCTCCGCTCACCTAGCCACTCTTTAGGCCACCTCGAGACGTGTTTGCATAATGTAACACTAACGCCCACTCGAAAGAAGCCGTCGATAGGCCTCGAGACGTTCGGGCGCGATGGCGTCCCTCACTCCACAGCCCGGCTCGTCACCGTGCGTGCAATCGCGGAAGCGACAGCCGAGGGCCGCCTGGGCGATGTCCTCGAAGGCAAGCTTGAGACTCGCCTCCATGTCGAGAATCTGCAAGGTGCGCAGACCGGGAGCGTCAATGACGAGGCCGCCGCCCGGAAGCTCGATCATGCGCCGCGCGACCGTCGTATGCCGCCCCTTGTCGTCGGATGCTCGCACGTCACCGGTCGCCAGGGCCTGCTCGCCCAGGAGCGCGTTGACGAGCGACGACTTGCCGACGCCGCTTTCGCCCAGCAGCAATCCCGTCGTGAACGGCGAGAACACTCCGCGCAGCCTGTCGATGGACGCGCTGTCATCGACCGAGACGACGAAGAGGGGGACGTCAGGCGCGATGCGTCCGATGCGCTCGCACGTCGCTTCGATGACCGCGTCATCGACCATATCGCCCTTCGTGAGCACGAAGACCGGCGCGGCCTTGCATCCCGCGACGGCGACCATCTGCCGCACGAGCAGCCCCTCGTCGATTCCGTCACCCGTGAGCGACTGGCAGATGAGCACGATGTCGACGTTGGCGGCCAGCACCTGCCGGCGCGGCTGACGTTCGCGCCCGATGCGCTTGACGCGCATGATTTCGTTGCGACGCGGCAAGACACACTCGATGACGGCCTTCTCGTGATGGCGCGGCTGATGCAGCGCCACCCAGTCGCCCACGGCCACGATGCTGTCATCGCTCTTCTTGATGGATGTCGCAAGCTCGGCGCGCTCGGTGGCACGAGGCGTACACACGAGCGGATAGCCGCGGTCGAGCGATATGACGCAGCCCGGGTCGCAGGGCTTTCCCTGACGCTCCAACTTGGCGTTGGCCTTCTCGAACGCCTCACGGGTCGACGTGCGGTAGGCAAGGTGGTCGAAAGACGTCAAGACTGTGCCCTTCTCTGGAGATAGCGCCTGGCCAGCAGGTATAGCGTGAGCAGCAGCCCCGCCACAACGCAGAGCGCGAACGCGGCCTCGAGGCGTCCGGGGACGACCATGTGGGTCACGGGACCGCCGTTGTCGGTGACCTCGGCGGCAGACGCGTGCACGTCGAGCTCTCCCTCGTGTTCCGGGCAGGCGATGTGATAGGTGCCGGTTATCTTGAGCGACGTGCCCGTCTCGTGATAGTCGCCCACGTGCTGAATGAGCTTGGCGAGGTCGTCGGGCATGTACACGCTGATGACCGCATTCGAGGTGCCGCTGATGTTGGCCCACTTGTAGCCCTCGCCCGCGTTCACGATGTCTCCCACCGCCTCGCCCGTGAAGCTCACCTCGCTGCCGTTGAGCGCGCGGTTCGTGGACACCAGGACGCCCACGCGCGTCTCGATGACGACGTTTTCCTCGTCGGTCAGGGAATTGCCGAGCTTGTCGAGGGATTCGAAGCGATCGGAAAGGGAGCCGATCTCGAGCTTGGCGCCATTGGCGTTCGAGACGTCCGATGGCGCGGCAAAGGCGGCCGACACCCCGCATGCAAGCGAGATGACCAGGGCGAAAAGGAAGCCGAATGTCACCCGTCTGCTCATTTCTTCCTGCGCATCCACTTCGAACGATGACGCGGGACGAGGAAGGCGAGCATCTCGACGACCATCGCCAGGATCGCGATGAACTCGAGACGGCCGAGCCACATCCCGAAGATGTAGATGATCTCAAGGCCGTTGGGCATGCCGGGCGCGGCGACGCCCAGCGAAAGCCCCGTGTTGGACGCGGCCGAGACGGAATCGAATATGGCAGGCAGCGCCTCGTAGCCGTAGGCGATGCCGGCGATGGCCCCGACGGCGTACGTGACCATGTAGAGCAGGAAGATGATCATCGCCGAGGAGACGAGCTCCGGGGTGAGCCGGTGCCGGCCCTTCTGGAAGTAGAAGGTGCGCGGACGGGCGCGATCGGGCGCAAGCGCCTCGCGCACGGCCTGCACCACGGAGCGTGCGATGATCCCGATGCGCAGGGCCTTGATGCCACCGGATGCCGAGGAGGAAGACCCGCATATGGTCATGGAGAGAATGATGACGAAGAGCGCGCCCGAACCCATGGCGAAGAGGATCTGCCCGCCTTGGAGCGTCGAGAAGCCGAGGTTGAAGGCGCCAGAGAGCACCTCGAACAACCCGCGTCGCACAACTGCACCGGTCGTGGTGAAGTACGAGCCCGCCAGGGCGAAGGCCATGAGCGCCGCGAGCGCAGTGACCCAGACGAAGATCGTCCGGATCTCGATGTCCTTGAAGAAGTTGCGGAACACGCCCTTCCAGATGTCGCCGTAGAGCACGAAGTTAATGCAGCCAAAGGCAGCGAGGACGAGCGCGAACACCTCGAGAGGCCAGCTATGAAACGCGATGATTCCCGACGTGGTGCTCGTCATGCCGCCCGTCGAGAACGAGGCCGCCGTCACGAGGAAACCGTTGATCGCCGCGCGCAGGGGCTCGATGCCGGCGACGAGGAGTGGAATAACGCAGACGACCGTGCCCACGACAACGATGACCGCGGCGAGCTTGAGGATGAACTGCGAGGTCTGCTTGATGCCGGGCATGACCTGGCCCATGCGCGCCTCGGCATGGTAGAGCGACGCCGCGGCCGACCCCGTGCCAAAGACGCCAAGCGCGAGCGCGATGACGACGACACCGACGCCGCCGATGAGATGCATGACGCAGCGCCAGATGGAAAGCGAGAGCGCCATGTGGTCAACATCGACGCAAAGGGACATGCCCGTCGTGGTGAACGCCGACACCGACTCGAAGAACGCGTCGAGATATCCGTCGTAATGACCGGACATCCAAAGCGGCAACGCACCGAAGACGGACAGAACCACCCAGCACAGACCGGTAATGACGAGAGACTGGCGCCAATCGAGCGTGGCGAATTCCACCTTCGAGAAGAGCAGGACGCTTCCCACGATGCCCGTGATGCCGATGGAGAGCATGAAGTCGACCGACGTGGAATATTCGGCAAGGCAAAGCGACGTGATGAAGGGAGGGATCATGGCAACCGCGACGAGCAGGATGAGCACGCCGAGGTAGTGGCCGATGATACGCCAGTCCTCCAGATGCAGCCGAGTAATCAAGACGCCCGCCTACATCACGATGAAGTGCACGACGACCGTGACGAGCGCGAGGAAGGCGAGGAAGACGCAAATCGACGCGAGCACGACGAGCATGCCGACAACCGGGCTCCCCTTCTTCTGCGCGCGTCTCTGAAATACCGCTTTCATGCCTCTCCTCCTCGTCGTGCCTATTATAGCCATGAACGAATCGTCAAATCGACGCTCGTCAGCTTCTCTCCCACCTGAACAGGTTCCTGAGCCGGACGCGTCCATGGAGCGACTGGCGCGCGACCGTCATGGCGAGTCCGACAACGATGAGAACGATGCCGACGACGTACGCTGCCGGATTGACCGGATTGGTCCAGCTTTCGCCCTGGGCGTTGACCTCGACCTGCTCCGCATGCACCTCGAGCTCGCCGTTATGGTCGGCGCAGGCCAGGTGATAGACGCCTTGCACGGTGATCATGTCGCCCGTCTGCTCGTAGGTCGCGTAATGCGCGATCTGCCCGGCAAGCTCGGTGCTCATGTAGACGCCGACCATGGCGCCGGCGTTTTTCACGTTGACCCACACGTGACTCTCGTCGGCGATGATGGGCGACCCGACCGCCTCTCCCGTGAAGACTACGTCGCTGCCATCCTGACGCTTGCCGGCGGAGAGCAGGGCGCGCACGTCCACAGAGCTGTAGGGCGAGGGATTGCTCAGCGCCTCGACATCCTGCGCGGGAACCTGAGCGCCGCCCGGGACGGCAACTGCCACGGGTGCGCCCGTGCCAAGGCAGCCGAGGGCGAGGACGAGAAAGCCCGTCACGACGAAGGTCCTTCCCCGTCGTCCGGACTCCTGGCGCTTGCGACGGCGCCAGGCCGTCCCGCCGAAGTTCTTGCGCTTGAGCGTCCTCAGGTCGCGCGACCTGTCGTTGCTGAAGAGGTTCTCGGGATGCAGCGAGATGAGGATGCCGACGATGGCGCCGATGAGCGCGATGAACTCGACGCGACCGGCCCACATGAGCAACAGGGCCACGATCTTGAGGCCGAAGGGAAGGCCCGCCTGCGTGATCTCGGTCGTCATGCCGCAGTTGGTCACGTAGCTGATCGACTCGAAGACCGAGTTGAGGGCGTCGTTGCCAAATGCGATGAAGGCCATGGAACCCAGGGCGGCCGTGCCGAGGTACAGGATGAAGACCGTCATCGCGATCATCGCGTCCTCGGAGTTCAGCGTCTGCGAGCCAAAGTGCTCGTACTTGATGCGCACGCGCGCGTTATCGGGAGCCAGGCGCACGAGAATCGAGTACTTGATCCAGCGCAGGACCTGCAAGATGCGCACGAACTTGATACCGCCGCCCGAGGAGTAGGCGCACGCGCCGAAGAGTATCGCGACAATGACGAGAATGACCACGCCATCCGTTATGACGCCACCGATCTGCTCGGGATACACCGCCTGCATGCCGCAGGTCGTCGCGGCCGAGACGACGGTGGTCAATCCGTTTTGCATGAGGCCGCCCAGACTCGTGAAGAGCCCCTCGCGCGTCATGATCCAGGTGACGAAGGCGACGAGGGCCACGATCCACAGCGCGTACACGCGCAGCTCCGCGTTGCGCCTGATGTGCCCGAAGCGATGGGCGCGCGCGTAGGCGTACACGGCAAAGCTGATTGCGCCGGCAATCATGAGGGCGCTGAGCACGAACTGTAGGGGAAGCGAGTGATAGTAGATGAGGTCAGAGGTATGGGGCACGAAGCCGCCCGTGCCCACGGCGGTCAGGGCGAGCCAGAAACCGTTCATGACCGCATCGACGGGATGCAGCCCCAGAAACAGGCAGATAACCGTCGCGGCCACAGCACCGACAAGCGCGAAGCTCCCGTACACGCGCAAGACCGAGAGGCAGGTCTCGCTGATGCGCGCCCGCGTGCGCTCTCCGTCGCGACGCTCGCTCATCATGAAGACCCGGGAACCCTCGCCGAAGAACCCCGAGTACATGGCGATGACGACAACGGTCAGCGCCCCGGCAAACGACATGATCACACGCCAGGTGATCTGGGAATAGCTCAGAGAATCGACGTCGGGCACGAGCGTCACACCCGTCGTGGTGAGCGCCGAGACGGAATCGAAGAGGGCATCGAACCACGAATCGAAGGAACCGGACAGAAGCAGCGGCACCGCGCACACGATGCCGATGGCGATCCAGCCAAAGCCCACGAGCAGCAGCGCGCGTCGCCGGTCCAATCCCCGCGCCTTGAAGAAGCGCAACGCCGACCCGATGGTCAGGCACACGCCTATCCCGGCAACGAACGCGCCGAGCTGGCGAAATTCCCCGAACACGAGCGCGATGACGGCGGGCACGCACATGGCCGCGCCCGTCATCAGAATGAGCACGCCAAGGTAATG
Organism: uncultured Coriobacteriia bacterium; assembly: GCA_948466335.1. GTDB lineage: Bacteria > Actinomycetota > Coriobacteriia > Coriobacteriales > QAMH01 > QAMH01. The sequence goes on from CAOKAE010000002.1 coordinate 128,710, forward strand.
ACCGACGGTCGTGATATCGGACCAGTGAAAGCGGGGCAACATAATATGCGGATTATAGCCGTTTGCGCCGACGGCGATTCAGAAGATGACGCCCTACTCGCCTGCGAGGGAATCGAGATAGGCGCGTTCGCGATTGAGCGCGATGTTGAAGAGCACGTTGAAGAGGACGGTGATGAACAAGGCAGCGACGAGGGCGAGGAGCATCATGTTGCCCGTCAGGGGCACAAGCATGAAGACGGGACCGAAGACGAAGATGCCGAGCACGAGGCCCGCGAGCACGACGACGAGTAGCGCCACGCGTATGTAGTTGAAGGGAATCGACAGGCGTATGACGAGATTGACGCCCGACACGCAGGTGAGGATGACGCAGAGCGTCGAGAACTGGTCTTGCGACAGGCCCGTGGCGAAGCTGAAGATGACGGCGATGATGACCGAGGTCACGACGCAGATAGCACCGGGTATGGCACGCGTGATGACGTTGCGCAGAAACTCGCCGCGTATGAGGTCGCGGTTGGGCTCGAGCGCAAGGACGAAGGAGGGAATGCCCACGGTGAACGCATCGATGAGCGTGAGCTGGATGGTCACGAAGGGGTAGTTGTAGCTCACGATGAAGATGAACATGAGGGACATGACGACAGAGAATATCGTCTTGACCAGGAACAGCGAGCCAGAACGCTGCAGGTTGTTGATGGAGCGACGGCCCTCGGCGACCACGGGGGGCATCGAGGCGAAGTCGTCGTCGAGGAGCACGAGCTGGGCGACGCTTCGCGCGGCATCCGAACCGGTGCCCATGGCCACGGAGCAGTCGGCCGCATGCAAGGCGAGCACGTCGTTCACCCCGTCACCGGTCATGGCGACGGTATGGCCCTGGTCTTGCAGCGCCACGACGAGCTGCTTCTTCTGCGCGGGGCTCACGCGACCGAAGACACGACAGGTGCGGGCCGCCTCGCGCAGCTCCTCCTCGGTGGTGACGGTACTCATGTCAATGCACTTGTCGGCATCGGGAACACCCACGGAGGCAGCGATGTTGGAGACCGTCTCGACCGCGTCACCGCTGATGATGTTGATGCGCACGCCCTGCTGCTTGAAGTAGTCGAGCGTCTGGGCCGCCGTGGGACGCACGCGGTCGCGAATGAAGATGAGCGCCAGTGGCTCGACCGGCCCGACGATGGCGTCTTCCTTGTCGAAGTCGGCGACCTTGGCGAGCACGAGCACGCGGCGTACGCCCGCAAGGCGCTCGATGGTGCTCAGGACCTCGGGAAGCTCGTCGCTTCCCTTCAAGACGAACTCGGCCGCGCCCATGGCGTAGTTGCCGGCCTCGCTTCCATAGCACACGCCCGAATACTTGCGCTCGGACGAGAATGGCACGTAGCGCGTCGTACCCTGGACGGCCTTGGGAGCATCGGGGCGCTCCTCGAGGCCGGTAAGGTATGCCTTGATGGCCTTGGCGGTCTCGTTATCGTCCTTCGAGAGCGAATCGAGCGCCACGAGCGCATGGAGGGCATCGTCGTAGGGCACCCCGTCGAAGGGAATGACCTCGTCGACATCCATCTCGCCTGTCGTGATGGTGCCCGTCTTGTCGAGGCACACGACGTCGACGCGGGCAAGCGTCTCGACGCAGTAAAGCTCCTGGACGAGCACCTTGTGTTGCGCCAGGCGGATGACGCTCACGGCAAGCACGGCCGACGTGAGCAAGATGAGCCCCTGCGGAATCATGCCGACGAGCGCGGCCGAGGTGTGCAGGATCGCCGAGTCTATGGTGCCGCCGCCGAGCCAGCACTCCTTGATGACGAGCGCGGCACCCAGAGGCACGATGAGCACGGTGACGAACTTGATGATCTTGCGCAGCGACTCCATGATGTCGGAACGGACCTTGCGGTAGACCTTGGCCTCGTTGTTGATCTTGGTCGCGTAGTTGTCCGCGCCCACGGCGGTGACGCGGGCCATGCAGGAACCGGAGCTTATGAAGCTGCCCGAATACAGGTCGTCGCCGACCTTCTTGGGCACGAGGTCGGCCTCGCCGGTGAGCAGACTTTCGTTGGCACTGCACGACCCCTCGATGACCTGGCAGTCCGAGGGAACCTGATCGCCGCGCTCAAGCATGATGACGTCATCGAGCACGATCTGGTCGAGCATGATGTTCGATCGCCTGCCATCGCGGATGACATGGGCCTTGGACGAGGTGATGACCGAAAGTCGGTCGATAGTGAGCTTGGAGCGCACCTCCTGGTAGATGCCGATAGCGATGTTGCAGATGATGATCGCCATGAACAGGAGGTTACGATAGGAGCCGGTCCAGAAGATGGCGATGGCGAGGATGATGTTGACGAGGTTGAAGAGGGTGCAGATGTTGTCGCGCACGATGCGTGGGATGCTGCGCGTGTGCACGTCGGCGTTCTCGTTGACCTTGCCGGCGGCGATGCGCTCGTTGACCTCTGCCGTGCTGAGCCCTTGTATGGGTTTCGTGTCCTGCTGCGTCTCTTCCATGGGCTCGATAATAGCAATAAACACCACCACCCCATGCAAAAAGGGGACCAGTCATGAAAACTGGTCCCCTTCTACATAGTTTGCGCACATCTTGCGCCGGTGCTATTTCCCGATCGTCACGGTGTAGTCGCCGTTCTCGTCCAGGTCGATGGTGATCGTGTCGCCTTCCTGCAGATGGCCGGAGACCATCTCGTTGGCGACGCGGTCGACGACCTCGTGCTGGATGAGCCTCTTGAGCGGACGCGCGCCGAAGAGCGGATCGAACCCGTCAAGGGACAGACGCTCCAACACGGCGGGCGTGAGCTCGAGCGTGATACGACGCTCGGCCAGACGCGCGCGCACCTTCTCGAGCTGCAGGTCGACGATCTTCTCGAGGTGCTCCATATCGAGCGAGGTGAAGGTTATGATCTCGTCGATACGGTTGAGGAACTCGGGCCTGAAGGACTGGCGCAACGCCGTTTGGATGGCATTGTCCATGGCCTCCTTGTCGCCCGTCTCCATGAACTCCTGGATGAACTGCGACCCGAGGTTGCTCGTCATGATGATGATCGCGTTCTTGAAGCTCACCACACGACCCTGGCCGTCGGTGAGGCGTCCGTCGTCGAGCACCTGCAGAAGCACGTTGAACACGTCCGGATGCGCCTTCTCGATCTCGTCGAGCAGGATGACCGAGTAGGGATGCCTGCGCACCGCCTCGGTGAGCTGGCCGCCCTCCTCGTAGCCGACGTATCCCGGAGGAGCGCCGATGAGGCGTTGCACGCTGAACTTCTCCATGTACTCGGACATGTCGATGCGCACCATCGCACGCTCGTCATCAAAGAGCGACTCGGCGAGCGCCTTGGTGAGCTCGGTCTTGCCCACGCCCGTGGGACCCAAGAACAGGAAGCTGCCGATGGGACGGTCCGGGTCGGACAGGCCGCTGCGGCTGCGCCTGATGGCACCGGCGACGGCGTGCACGGCCTCTTCCTGGCCGATGACACGCCCGTGCAGGGTGTCTTCCAGATTCGCGAGCTTGGCCATCTCGCCTTCCATCATCTTGCTCACGGGCACGCCCGTCCAGCTGCTCACGACGTCGGCGATGTCCTCGGCGGTGACCTCCTCCTTGAGCAGGCTGTCCTCCTCCTGGTTGGCCTCGAGCGCCTTGGTCGCCTCCTCGAGCTCGGCCTTGAGCTGCGGAATCCTGCCAAAGCGAATCTCGGACGCCGCCACGAGGTCACCCTCGCGGGTATGACGGTCCTCATCCACCTGGGCCTGGTCGATTTCGGCCTTGATCTCGCGCACGCGGTTGATGGCATCCTTCTGGTTGGACCACTCGGCGCGCAGCTTGTCGAGTTGCTGACGCTGCTCGGCGATCTGGCCGCGCAACTCCTCGAGACGCTGCTTGGAGAGCTCGTCGTCCTCCTTCATGAGGGCCTGCTCCTCGATCTGCATCTGCGTGAGCATGCGGTCGAGCAGGTCGATCTCGACGGGGCTGGAGTCAATCTCCATGCGCAGGCGGCTGCCCGCCTCGTCAACCAGGTCGATGGCCTTGTCGGGCAGGAAGCGGTCGGTGATGTAGCGGTTGGAGAGCTGGGCTGCCGCCACGATGGCCGCATCCTGGATGCGCACGCCGTGATGGATCTCGTACTTCTCCTTGATGCCGCGCAGGATCGAGACCGTCTCCTCGACGGAGGGCTCGCTCACCATGACGGGCTGGAACCTACGCTCGAGCGCCGAGTCCTTCTCGATGTACTTGCGGTACTCGTTGAGGGTCGTCGCGCCGATGGCATGCAGCTCGCCGCGCGCCAGCGCCGGCTTGAGCATGTTGCCGGCGTCCAGCGAGCCCTCGCTCGCGCCCGCGCCCACGATGGTGTGCAGCTCGTCGATGAACAGGATGATGTTGCCATTGGACTGCTCGACCTCGCGCAACACCGCCTTGAGACGGTCCTCGAACTCGCCGCGGTACTTCGCGCCGGCCACCATGGAACCCAGGTCGAGCGCGACGATCTCCTTGTTCTGCAACGTCGAGGGGACGTCGCCGGAGACGATGCGCTGGGCCAGACCCTCGACGATGGCGGTCTTGCCGACGCCGGGCTCGCCGATGAGGCACGGGTTGTTCTTGGTACGACGGGCAAGCACCTGGACGGTGTGGCGAATCTCGTCGTTGCGTCCGATGACCGGGTCGAGCTTTCCGTCGCGGGCCTTCTGCGTGAGGTTTTCGCCGTACTGCTCGAGCGCCTCGAATTGCGTCTTGGAATCGCGGTCGGTCACGCGCGTGTCGCCACGCAGCTCCTCGTAGACCTGCTCGACGCGCTTGCGCGTCACGCCGGCAAGCGTGAGCTCCTTGCCCGCATCGCCCTTGTCCTCGGAAAGCGCGATGAGCAGGTGCTCGGTCGTGGCGAACGAATCGCCCATCTGCCCGGCGATCTTGACGGCGTTGTCGACGACCTCCGCGAGACGCGGGCTTGCGTTGCCGACCGAGGTCGACCCCGTGACCTTGGGAGCATCTTCAATCTCTTTGGTTATGGCCATGTCAATGGCGTGCGGGTCGGCGCCGACCCTCTCTATGATTGCGGTCAGGTTTCCCTCGTTGGAGTCGAGCAGCGCCTTGAGCAGGTGCTCGGGCTCGACTGCCGCCGCTTGGGCGTCGGCCGCGATCGAAATCGCGTTTTGCAGCGCCTCCTGGGCGGTAATCGCCAGCTTGTCTATTCTCATTTCAATTCCTCCAATATTCAGTTATATGTGCATGTCGTGACGGTCCTCGGGAAGGGCCGCACGACGGTGGTTTTCGCTTTTGCGTGACACGAGCCCGTCGCGTCAGATGCCATCGAAGCCTTCGCTGAGCAGCCTCGAGTGATCCGGCTTGCTCATGAGCGTCCTGATGGTCTGGCGCATCTCGAGCTCGTGCATCGACTCGTGCAGGCGCTCGATTTCCTCGCGAAGCCTGTCGGCCTCGGCCTGGATCTCGCGCATGCGCTCCCTCTGGTCGAGAATGCGCATGACGCCCGCGAGGTTGATGCCCTCGTCCGTGAGCCGGCCGATGAGCTCCAGGCGGTCGACGTCGGCCTGCGAGTACATGCGCGTGTTGCCGCTCGTACGCTGGGGTGACACGAGGCCCTTTGCCTCGTAGATGCGCAGCGTCTGCGGATGAAGCCCGGCAAGATCGGCGGCAACGCTAATCATGTAGAGCGGTTTGTTCCTGTCTGTCTGTGCCATGACGCGCTCCTGTTCCTATGCCTTGACGGCCTTCATCTGCTCGTTCATCGCGCTGCGCAGCGTATCCGGCGAGGGAGACGCCGCACGAAAGTCCTCGATGGCCTTCTTCTGCTCGGCGTTGAGGTTCTTGGGCATCTCGACGACCACCTTGATGCGCAGGTCGCCCGTGCCCTTCTTGCCCTTCACGTCCTTGGCTCCCTTGCCCTTGACGCGCAGGACCTTGCCGTCTTGCGTGCCCGCGGGGACGCGCAGCTTGACGCGCGTGCCGTCCGGGGCGGGAACGACGATGCTCGCGCCGAGAATCGCCTCGTCGATGCTGACCGGAAGGTCCATCACGACGTCGGCCTTCTCGCGCCGATAGACGGGGTGCTCGGCGATCTTCGTGACGATGAGCAGGTCGCCCCGCTCGCCACCGTTGGTGCCGAACTCGCCCTTGCCGCGGAAACGCAGCCGGCCGCCATCGACGGCGCCCTCGGGTACCTTGACCGTGACCGTCTCGGTGTCACCCGTGCTGGGGATCCTGATCGAGACCTTCTTCGTCGTGCCCTTGAAGGCCTCGTCGAAGGTGAGCTCGATGGAGGTCTGGAGGTCCTGGCCCTTGTGCGCCCGGTTGACGTTGAAGTCCCAGTCGCTGCCAAACGCCCCGTCACCGCCACGGATGTTGCTGAAGATGTCGGCCCAGTCGAACCCCGCACCGTCACCTCCCGAGGTGTAGGTGTAGGTACGACCGCCACCGCCGGGCCATCCCTGGCCCGCACCACCCCAGGCTCCCGCCTGGTCGGCGAAGTTGCCCACGGTGCCGTAGGTGTCGTACTGCTCCTTCTTCTCGGGATCGGAGAGGACCTCGTAGGCCTCGTTTATCTCCTTGAAGGTCTCCTCGTCGCCACCCGCATCGGGATGATGCTTCTGGGCGAGCTTGCGAAACGCCTTCTTTATCTCATCGGCGGAAGCGGACTTCTTCACGCCGAGTATGTCGTAATAGTTCTTTGACATGTGTCTTCCACCTTCCTTTCTACAAGAAGAAACGCGCCCTTGCGAACGCGTTTCCCCGACTATTGCTCGTTAGCTCCGTCTGGCTCCCGTGCGGGACCTCCGGTGCTCGTCACGACCATCGCAGGACGTATGACGCGCTCGCCCATCCTGTAGCCCTGCTGGAATACCTTGACGACCGTCTCCTCGGGAACGCTTGCGTCCTCCTCGGTGCCGACCGCCTGATGCTGCATCGCATCGAAGGGCTCTCCCAGCGCGGCAATCTGCGTGACCTTGTGCTTCTCCAGAATCTGCAGGAACTTGCTCTGGATCGCGTCGACGCCATCGGTCAGGCTGCCGCCCTCGCCCGTCTCCCTCGCGTGCTTGATGGCACGCTCGAGGTCGTCGAGCAGGGGAAGCAGGTCCATGACGAGGCTCTCCGAAGCGCGCACGCGCTCGGACTCGCGCTCTGCCTGCGTGCGCTTGCGGTAGTTGTCCCACTCCGCCTGCAGCCTCGCATAGCGATCGCGCAACTCGGTCACCTCGGCCGTGATGGCCTCGAAGAGGTTGGGCGTGTCCTCCTGGACCTCGCCTTGCTCCTCGACGACCTCGGCCTCGATGGCCTCGTCGACTTTCTCGTCTACGGGCTCAGCGCCCTCGGGGCTGCCAGCGGCAGCCCCTTCGAGCGTATCGTCCCTGTGCTCTGCGGCGGTCATGACTAGTTGTCCTTGTCGTCATCGACGACCTCGTAGTCGGCGTCGACGACCTCGTCGCCACCGGCGTTGGTGTCGTAGGAACCGCTCGCGGTGTTGCCCGGCTGGGCGTCACCCTGCTGACCGTTGCCGTAGGCAATCTCGGCGAGCTTGTAGCTTGCCTGCTGCAGGGCCTCGGTCTTGGCCTTGATGTCGTCGACATCGGTGCCCTCGAGCGCTGTCTTGACGGCCGCGATGGCTGCCTCGACCTCGTCCTTGGACGCCTGCGGAACCTTGTCGCCCAGATCCTTCAGGGTCTTCTCGGTCGCGTACACGATCGAGTCGGCCTGGTTGCGGGTCTCGACCTCGGCCTTGCGGGCCTCGTCCTCGGCCGCGTGATCCTGGGCGTCGGCCACCATGCGGTCGACTTCCTCGTCGGACAGGGCCGTGGAACCGGAGATAGTGATCTTCTGCTCCTGACCCGTACCCAGGTCCTTGGCGGACACGTTGACGATGCCGTTGGCGTCGATGTCGAACGTGACCTCGATCTGCGGGATGCCACGCGGTGCCGCGGGGATACCCGTCAGCTGGAAGCGACCCAGCGTCTTGTTGTCACGCGCGAACTCGCGCTCGCCCTGCAGGACGTGGATCTCGACGGAGGTCTGGTTGTCGGCCGCCGTGGAATACACCTCGGTCTTGCGGGTCGGGATGGTCGTGTTGCGCTCGATCATCTTGGTCATGACGCCACCCATGGTCTCGACGCCCAGCGAAAGCGGGGTCACGTCGAGCAGGAGGATGCCCTCGACGTCGCCGCCGAGCACGCCGCCCTGGATGGCCGCGCCAATGGAGACGACCTCGTCCGGGTTCACGCCCATGTGCGGGTCCTTGCCCGTGATCTTCTTGACCTCGTCCTGGACAGCCGGCATACGCGTGGAGCCACCAACGAGGATGACCTCGTCAATCTCTCCGCTGGAGAGGCCAGCGTCCTTCATCGCGGTCTCGACCGGCGTCTTGCAACGCTCGAGCAGGTCTGCGGTGATGCGCTCGAACTCGGCACGCGTGAGCGAGTAGTCCAGGTGGACCGGGTTACCATCGACGGCCGTGATGAACGGCAGGTTGATGGCCGCCTGCTGCGTGTTGGAGAGCTCCATCTTGGCCTTCTCGGCGGCCTCCTTGAGGCGCTGCAGGGCCATCTTGTCCTTGCGCAGGTCAACGCCCTGATCGGCCTTGAACTTGTCGGCCAGCCAATCGATGATGCGCTGATCCCAGTCATCGCCGCCCAGGTGGTTGTCACCGGCAGTGGCGAGGACCTCGAAGACGCCGTCGCCCATCTCGAGGATGGAAACGTCGAAGGTGCCGCCGCCCAGGTCGAAGACGAGGATCTTCTCGTCGACACCCTTCTTGTCCAGGCCGTAGGCCAGGGCCGCCGCGGTGGGCTCGTTGATGATGCGCTTTACCTCGAGACCGGCAATCTTGCCCGCGTCCTTGGTGGCCTGACGCTGCGCGTCGTTGAAGTAGGCCGGAACGGTAATGACAGCCTCGGTCACGGGCTCGCCCAGGTACTTCTCGGCATCTGCCTTGAGCTTCTGGAGCACCATGGCCGAAATCTCCTCGGGCGTGTACTCATGCCCGTCAATCTCGATCATGTTACGGCCGTCCTTGCCCTTCACGACCTTGTACGCGACCGTGCCACGCTCGGACTCGGTCTCGTCGTAGTTACGACCGATGAAGCGCTTGATGGACGCAATGGTGTTCTCGGGGTTGGTAACGGCCTGGTTCTTAGCCGCCTTGCCAACGACGCGCTCGCCATCCTTGCGGAAACCGACAACGGACGGAGTGGTGCGGTCACCTTCCGCGTTGACGATGATCGTGGGCTCGCCGCCCTCGAGAACCGCCATGGCCGAGTTGGTCGTGCCAAGGTCAATACCAATAATCTTGCTCATGATATCTACACCTTTCTGTGTATGGATTCCCTTGTATATTTACGCTCCGTATTATGAAATCTAAGTGTCTCATTGTCAAGTTTTATAAGCTGTTTCTGGTACCTGTTACCAATACGTCATACTTAGATATTCTGAGTTAAGAAGAGGGGCGCCCTGCGCGAAATAAGGCGAAAAAGCCTATTGCCATATGGGGGTGTTACCGTTATTTTGCATACGTGATATTACCGAGACGAAAGGCCTGCACATGCCCCAGCCAACGATAGACATCGACGAATGCTCCGGATGCGGTATCTGCGTTGACACCTGCCCCAATGGCGTGCTCGACATTGTCGGAAGCGTTGCCTCGGTCGTGAACGAGGACAGCTGCAACGGATGCGGCGAGTGCATGGAAGAGTGCCCGCTTGGCGCCATCGAGGTTGACGAGGACTAGGAAACGTCCTCGAGCGTGTACTCCATCAGGTAGTCGTTCATCTCAAAGCCACCGCCAACGTCGTTGTTGACGCAGGCAATTCTCTTGAACCCCATATGATCGTAGCGGTCAAGGCTCGCGATGTTGTCGCGCGCGCACGTGAGCCTGATGCGTCCCAGGCCATGGTCTTGCGCACGCTGCTTCACGAACTCGAACTCGGCCCGTCCAAAGCCCCTGCCGCGCGCCTCCTTGACGAGGTAGAGCTTGCTCAGGTAAAGGAAACCGTCATCGGGCCTGAAGCCGACGAAACCTAGGTGCTCGCCGGAATTGGGATCGTCGACGAAGTAGTATTCGTAGCCCTCGTCCGCGATGGCGCTGGTAAGCGTCTCGAGCGACAGCGTGTGATTGACCAGGTAATCGACCTTCTCGGGCTCGTGCAGCGTCGAGAAGTACTCCCTGAAGATGCCCTCCGCAAATATCGCGAGCTCGGCAATGCGCTCCGGATCCTTGTCGACCCGGACGAAATCCAATTGAGACACGGGTCCCGCCCTCTCCTATCAGGCACGCCCAGGCGCGCCCCATTCACGGGAAAACGATACCGTAAGAATGGGGTGAGAATGGGCGATTCACAAAAACTCGAAGAAAAAGCAAGGGGACGCTCGGCGCCCCCCCTTAGATGGCGAGATTTCTCGACTCCGGCGCTTCGCACCTGCGCTTAAAATGACAGAGGGGAGGCATATGCCTCCCCTCTCTTTAATGGTGAGATTTCTCCACTTCGCGGCCTTCGGCCGCTCCGGTCGAAATGACAATTGTTATTATGCAGCGGCCTTCTGGGCGATCTTGCACAGCTCGGCAAAGCCCTGCGGGTCATTGACGGCCATGTCGGCAAGCACCTTGCGGTCGAGCTCGATGCCGGCGGTCTTGAGACCGTGCATGAAGACCGAATAGGACAGACCGTTGATGCGAGCAGCCGCGTTGATGCGGGTGATCCACAGGCGGCGAATCTCGCGCTTCTTGTTGCGACGGTCGCGATAGGCGTACTGCAGCGAATGCTGGACCTGCTCTTTGGCGGCGCGATACTGACGGGACTTAGCACCGTAATAACCCTTTGCGCGTTTGAATACGGTACGACGCTTCTTCTTGGCGTTAACTGCGCGCTTAACACGTGCCATTTATATCAACTCCTACTAACTACCGATACGGATACGGGCTTGCGCGCTTTACGCCTTGCCCAGATTCTTCTTGATGACCTTCACGTCGGCCTCGGCGACCACCGTCTCGTGACGGAAGTTGCGCTTACGCTTCTGGGACTTCTTGGTCATGATGTGGCTCTTGAACGCCTTGCCACGCATGATCTTGCCCGACCCGGTGGTGCGGAAGCGCTTGGCGGTGCCCTTGTGGGTCTTCATCTTAGGCATGGTGCTTACTCCTTGTCTTCGCTTTCCTTGCTGGTGCTCTTGCGTGCGTCCTTGGGAAGCGGCGCCACCATCATGTGCATGTTGCGCCCTTCCATCTTTGGCTGCTGTTCTACGACGGCGAGGTCTTTGAGGTCGTCGGCGAGCCTCTCGAGAATGGTCAGGCCCTGCTCGGGGTGAGCCATCTCGCGACCGCGGAACATGATGGTGATCTTGACCTTGTTGCCCTTGCCGAGAAAACGAAGCACGTGACCCTTCTTGGTCTCGTAATCGCCCGTATCGATCTTGGGGCGGAACTTCATCTCCTTGACCTCGATCTTGGTCTGGTTCTTGCGCGCCTTCTTGGCCTTGACCGCCTGCTCGTACTTGTACTTGCCGTAATCCATGACGCGGCAGACGGGCGGCTCGGCGTTGGGAGCGACCTCAACCAGATCGAGACCCTGGTCTTCGGCAAAGCGCTGTGCCGCATCGTTGGCCATCTCGTACTTGGTGCCATCGACACCGATGACGAGAAGCTGCGGCGCATGAATCTCACCGTTGATCCGTGTGTCTTGAGCTGCTATGACAAACACCTCCTAATAAAAAACCTGTCGAGCTGCATTCAGCCGACAGGCACACACAAAGACCCCGAAGGGCGAATTGTAGGTGACCAGACAACTGAGCGCGTGCTCGTCGTAAGGTGGAAGGAGCTTGCGCACCTTCACTTCGTAGATACGGACGAATAGTTTACACGTGCCCGCGGATGCATGCAAGAAGTGATTGCCGATGAGACAAGTACCCTGTGCATTTATCTCATCGGCTAGCGCAGGTCGACGCTGAGGGTGCGAATCACGCTGTTGTCGCCCAGGGTGACGCCCGTCGTGTGATCGTAGGTCTCGGTCACCTTCCACGTGGAGGGGATGCCCTCGATGTTGGTGAGGCCGGTAAACTCGGCGACCTCTTGCGCGGATGTGTCGCGCGAAAGCACCGCCTGGGGATTCTCGATGATGCTGAGCTGTGCGGATTCGACGGCGGCGGCATCAAGCCCGATGCCTGCGAGAATCGACGATGCGACCACCTTCGAGGCGGCGAGCTCGTCGAACTTGGCATCGGCGACACCAAAGGCGTCGAGGTCGAAGGCCGTGAAGATGTAGTCGATGTTGCCCTCGGCGTTGAGACCGAAGGTGATGCTCGCGAGCGTCTCGCCATTGGAGCCGACGAGCCAGCCGTTGCGCGTCCTCACGACGGTGGGAAGCGTCGCGTCCGAGGCGGCTACGGCCTCGGCATCGAGCGTGATCGTGTTGCCGCTCGCCTCGACGGCGGCCTCGGGGGTCATGCCGAAGTACGTGATGAGGTCGGGAATGCGCTCGGCCTCGATTGCCTGGAACTGCGTGGCGTTCGTGCCGGCCGAGGACGTCTGCAGGACGTCGGAATCCGGCTGCTTGACGTCGGGCGGCGTCGAGTTGCGCCAGATGAACAGGCCGATGATGGCAACGAGGATCAGCAGGATGATGATGAAGAAAACGAGCAAGTTGCGCAGGCGACGCCTGCTGCGCATCGCGCGCTCGGTGGAGAACTCGTCATCTTCGTCATCGACGTACTCGATGGCCTCCTGCTCGGTGATGTTGATGGATTCGGACAGCTCGTCGAGGTCGGCGCTCTCGGTGAGACGGTCGCCCTCGTTGCGCACCACGACATCGTCCACGTTGACGACCTCGTCTGCGGAAACCTCGCCCGGCTCGAAGTCGGCCGCGGCGGCAGCCGCGCGCATCCTGTAGGAGCTATCGGACTTGATGATGTCGTCGAGCATGGACTCGGCCGCCTCGCCAAAGTCGACCGTGATCTCCTCCTTGGGAGCATCCTGGGCGGATTGGCCGTCGTTGAAGTCCTCTTCGGCGAAGAGATGGACCTCGACCTCGTTTTGCTCGTCGTTCTCGCGCTTATCCATATGTGCCCCTATATGAAGTGAATCCAGCTGTTGACAATATACAGTATTGCGACAATGACGACGACGACCGCGATGACAATCAGCGCCTTGTGGCCAGCGCCCATGGGCTGGGTCGTGTCGAGACCGTGAAACTCCTCTTCCTGCTCGGCGGTCATGTCGCCCTGGTCGGATGCGGGCGCGGGCTGAGCCGTCGCGGGTGCCTGGCCTTCGGGGGAGACGGATTCTCGTTCGGCGTCTTGCGCAGCGCGCTCCTGTTCCTGCTGTGCGCGGCGTTCCACGTCTTCGATGGAGCTAAGCTTGCTCATATCGCCTCCTCGTTTTGCAAAGGCCCGATCATCCCTTGCTCACGACGTCGGCGACCGACCGCACGACGTTGTGCGTGATCGGCTTCCACTCGACCTTCTTGAACACGGCGATGAGCGCGATGGGGACATAGGTGAGCATGAAGATGGGGAAGGTGAAGAGGTACTTGATCTTGTCGGAGTTCTTCGCGTGGATGTGGTTCCATTCGGTGATGGTCGTGAGCGTGCCGAACACGAGCATGACGACCGCGAAGCTCAAGAAGCAACCGGCCAGCGAGAGCACCGAAGTGACGATGGTCGCACGCGCCTCAGCATAGGCGAGCACGGTCGAGACCTGGCTCAAGTTGAAGGAGCTCAACGGATCGCCCTCGAACACGGAGCCGCTCATCATGCCGGTGGCCATCGAGAACCAGTTGGGGTCGCTTGCCGCAAGTCCAGCGGCTCCCGAGGTGCTGGCGGCGACCGTCTGCACCGAGGCGGCGATGCCGGCCATCTGCACGATGCCCGTGAGGCAGAAGACGAGGTTGACGGCGACACCGGCCAAGGTGAGCAGCATGGCCGGCGCGATGGTCATGAACATGTCATAGCAGGCGAAACGGCCCTGCTTGCCACGGAAGATGCCGTTGAAGAGGAACGAACCGTACTTGAGGAGCACCTGGTAGAAGCCCTTGGCCCAGCGCATGCGCTGACGCCAGGAGTCCTTCATGGTAGTGGGCTGCTCGTCGTAGACGTAGGCATCGGCGCAGTAGCCGATACGGATGCCGTGCGCGATGCAATCCGTCGAGAACTCGATGTCCTCGGTGAGCAGATGGTGAATCCATCCGCCGTTAGACTCGAGGATGTCGGCGCTGATCATGAAGCCCGTGCCGCTGATGGCGCACGAGCTACCCATCATGTAGCGGGCGTTGGAGAGGAACTTGGCCTCGCGCAAAAACCACAGGGCGCTGCCGGCCGAGATCCAGTTGGAGTCGTAGTTCTTGGAATTGCGGTAGCAGGTGAGCACCTGGTAGCCACGGTTCACGCCGCGGTTCATGGCCGCGACGAAGCCGGGATCGAGCACGTTGTCGGCGTCGAAGACGAAGTAGGCGTCGTAATCGGTGCGACCGGAGCAATCGCCGTACAGGACACGGATGCGGTTGAGCGCGAAGTCAAGCGCATGGCTCTTGCCGACGACCAGGCGGTCGTTGCGCACGAGCACCTCGGCACCGGCTTCCTCGGCGACCTGCGCCGTGTTGTCGGTGCAGTTGTCGGCGATGACGAAGATGTCGATGAGCTCTTCGGGGTAATCCTGGTTCTTGATGCTGCGCACGAGCTCGCCGATGACGGCCTCCTCGTTGCGCCCGGCAATCATCACGGCGAACTTGTGCAGCGGCTCGTCCTGCACATGCGTGACCTTGCGTCGATGGTCCTTCACCAAGACGATGACGGCATAGACGGCCTGATACATGTAGCAGAGGCTGAATACGAAGAACAGAAACAGGTTAAAGGTGTTGACGAATGTCGCCATATTCCCGCTGCGTTACCCCTCCAGGTATTGTCTGCAGATTCGTTGTTGCATTGTAATGCAAGCTGATAGCGAGCGCCAATCGCTTCACAACATGTGCACGGAGAGTTAAGAGGGCGTTCAGATGAGCGAATTGCAGACTTGCTCTTGCACCCGAGTTACGCTTCGCTCGATGCCGCTGCGGAACTCGCGCGCAAAAAACGCGCGCTCAGACAGTCCTCGCAAGGTCGCATCGAGCTCAGCGCAACTCTGCGCGAGATGTCTGCAATTTGCTCATCCTCCCTTCTGTTAATGAAGATCTAGAAGTGCGCGAGCCATTTGGAGGTAGGTTTCGGGTGCGAGGGTTTCGCCGCGCGTGGTGGGGGCGATGTCGCAGGCGGCGAGCAGCTGATCGACGATATCCTTGGGATATTTGCTGCTCATGGAGTTGCGAATGGTCTTGCGTCGCTGGGCGAAGGCCGCGTCGGCCAGCTTGCAGGCGACCTCGACGAGCTCGGGGTCGAGCGCGTCGGCGTTGCGCTCGATGCGGATGACGGCGCTCTCCACGTGAGGCGCGGGCATGAAGCAGCCCGGCGGCACCTGGAAGCGATCGACCACGTGGGCGTACAGGCGCAGCTTGACCGTGTATGCGCCGTAGTTCTTCGTGCCCACCTGGGCGTCCATGCGATCGGCAACCTCGCTTTGCACCATGACCGTCATGGCATCGAGAAACTCGAAGCGCGTCAGCCAGTCGAGCACGACCGTCGCGGCGATGCCATAGGGTAGGTTCGAGACGAGTTGACGGGGCATCGGCGCATCGAGCGTGGCAGCGGCCTGCTCGACCTCGTCACGCGTCAGCTTGAGGGCGTCCTTCTGGATGAGGGCGAAACGATGCGAGAGGTCCATGGTCGTCTGCGCGAGCACGTCGACGAGATCGGCGTCACGCTCGATGGCGATGACCTTGGCACGTTCGAGCAACGCGATGGTGAGCGTGCCGATGCCCGGCCCGATCTCGAACAGGCAGGGCAGCGCCCCGTCCGGTTGCGGGTCATCTAGCTGCGCGAGGCGCAGGATGTTGCCAATGACGTTATCGTCCACGAGAAAGTTCTGGCCCAGGGCGTGCTTGGCGCTCAGGCCGAACTCCTGCAAGACGCCCCTGGTCGCACGGGGATTTGCCAGCGCGGAATACGCCATCGTCACGCCCGCCCGATGCTCGCCATAACCTGGCCGGCCAAGGTGATGGCCCGGCTCAGGTCAAACTGGTCGCCGATCATGCGCGTGATGCGGCTGGAATCGATGCGCAGGTTCGCGCAGTTGAGCGCAGAGGTGCAGATGGTCTCGAGCGGCTCCGTGCCAAACGGGTCTCCCCCATCGCCGATGACGACGAGATGCGCCGGGCGCTTGCGGGGGACCCACTCCCCGAGCACGTACTTGCGCGCCCAGTACATCTGGCAGCGGTCGAGCGCGGCCTTGAGCCAGCCGGAAGGGCCGGCAAAGTAGACGGGCGCGATCACGACGAGCGCCGCGCAGGATTCCATGTGGCGGGAAAGCACGTTCCAGGCATCGCCCTTGATGCAGCACGTGCCCGTCACCCGGCAGGCATCACAGCCCGTGCAGGCCGCAACCGGATACTTGGCAATCTCGAAGAGCGTGACGGCCGCACCTGACAGGCGCAGGTACTCGGAGAGCTTGCGCCCGAAGAGGGCTGATTTGCCGTCCGTATGCGGGGAGCCGACGAGAATGAGGACCTCGGGTGGTTTGGGAGGCTCATCGGAAGCAGGCTCTTCTTCGGGAAGCTCCTCTTCCTCCTCGACGGTCACGGCATCGCCCTGGTCAACGTGGAAGTCCTCGGTGGAGCTGGGGGCGGGCTCGTTCCTGGGCTCGAAGACGGGTTCAGCGAGCGTGTCCCCAAGGGGCCTCGCGCTCACCTGCCGCAGGAAATCCTGGGGGCTCTCCCCGAAAAGCTCCGCGAAGCTATCCTCGTCCAAGACGATGTCATCGGAACCCGCGTCTGAATCGTCGACGTTTCCGACACCCGTGACGTCGCCTGCCAGCGAGACCGATATGCCGCCGTCGATGCTGTAGGTGGGCTGGGACCGGCCCTCTTGCACCGCGTCGGGAGCCTGCTCCTCCTGCGCGGGGACTTCCGGCTCCTCTTGCTTGGGGTTATTCAGCTTCTCGAAGTCCTTCTCGGAGGGAAGCTTCTGCCTCCTCGATTTCTTCGCCATGCAAAGCTCCTCTCAGGCGCGTCGCGCGTCGAGCAAATCGAGGGTGTTCTGGAAGACGCGTTCGGCGAACTGGCCCTCATCCAATCCCCGTTGCAAGGCCGGATAGTCGGGTATGTCCGTGACCGGCATCGCGGAGCCGTTCTCGATATCGCTTTGCCGCGGAGAGATGAGCTCGATGACGCGCTGTTCGCCCGCATAACCGAAGCAATCGAGCAGCGTGCGCAGGGTGAAGACGGTCTGGCTGGGAGCGCAGACCGTGCCGCGCAGGGGCTCGGGGGCCATGTAGGGCCCATCGGTTTCCGTGAGCAGGCGGTCAACGGGGACGTCGAGTGCCGCCAGGCGCGTGTCCCAGCTCTTCTTGAAGGTGAGCGGGCCACCAAAGGCGATGTAGCAGCCGAGCTCGAGGAAGGGGGCGAGCGTGGCGGCATCGAGGTTGAAACAATGCAAGATGCAGCCGGCGTCGGGCACGCCCACCTCGCGCAGGATGCCGAGCGCTTCGTCATGAGCCTCGCGCAAGTGCAGGCTCACGGGGATGTTGCGCGCCTGTGCCATGGACAGCTGGGTGGCGAAGACCTCGCGCTGCGCCTCGCGCGGGCTGAAGTCATAGTGGTAGTCGAGGCCAATCTCGCCCAAGCAGCAAGTCTCGGGACGCTCGATGAGCTCGACGAGCTCGTCTCTTGCCTGCTCGAAGTACTTGGCGTTATGGGGATGCACGCCGCAGGCAAAGCGCACGCGCGGCATGATGGCCTGGGCCATGCCCCAGCGTTCGAGTTCCATGGCGGCATCATCGAACCAGCCGTCAAGGCCATCGTAGGTCTGTCGCGCCGAGCGTCGCGTCACGTCCCCGTCGTCACCATCGAGCTCGGGCTTCGTCGGGTCGGTCATGCAGCAGATGAAGTCGACGCCGTATGCCGCAGCCTGCGCCAGCACGAGGCCCGGATCCGGAAACATGCCCAGATGGCAATGGGTATCCGCGACGAGCGTGCCCCGCGGTAACTCGGGAGCAGGCCTCAGCTTGCCCTTCGAGTTGCGGAAGAGGGCGTCACGCTCGTCGAAATGTTTGAAGTCGGCGTAGCCCATTACTTCTCGAGGCGCGGGAAGAGCGCATCGCCCTTGGTGACGACGTTGCCCGCGGGCAGTCCGCCCCACAAGGCGAGCTCCGCGGCGTTATCGACCGCGCATGGGTCGCCAAGGTCGAGACGCTTCCAGAGCTCGGTCGAGGTCGCCGGCATGAAGGGCGCCAGGAGCAAGGCGGCGATGCGGCAGGTCTCGAGGGCGTTGTAGAGCACGAAGGCGAGTTGGCCCTGGGTCTCCTCGCTCTTGGCGAGGTTCCACGGTGCGCTGTCCTCGACGTAGAGATTGGCGCGGTGCAGAAGCTCCATGACATGGGCGGCGGCACCGCCGAAATCGATGTCGTTCATGCAGGCGGCATAGCGCTCGTAGAGGCCCTCGGCAAGCTCGGAGAGCGGGTTGTCCTCGAGGCCGAACTCGGCGGGCACCTCGGGCACCTGCCCGTCGAAATACTTGATCACCATGTTGCTCACGCGGCTGAACAGGTTGCCGTAGGTGTTGGCCAGATCGGCGTTGTAGACCTGCGTGATGCGGTCATAGCCGATGTTGGCATCGGAGCCGAAGGTCACGTCGGCGAGGAAATAATAGCGATAGGCATCCACGCCATAGCGCTCGATGAGCTCGCGCGGATAGAGCGCGTTGCCCTTGGACTTGCTCATCTTGGAGCCGTCGGCGGCCATGAGGAAGCCATGGGCGAAGACATGGCGCGGACACTCCATGCCGGCGGCCATGAGCATGGCCGGCCAGATCACGCAGTGGAAGCGGATGATGTCCTTGCCCACGAAGTGGAAGTTCGCCGGCCAGAACTTGTCGAGCAGCGTGGTGTCGTCGCTGCCGTAGCCAAGCGCGGTGAGGTAGTTGATGAGTGCGTCGACCCACACGTAGGTGACGTGCTCGGGGTCGAAGGGCAGGGGGATGCCCCAGTCAAAGGCGGTACGGCTCACGGAAAGGTCATGCATGCCGCTTTCGATGAAGGAGCGCACCTCGTTCTCGCGAATCTGCGGACGGATGAAGTTGGGATGCTCGTCATAGTACGCGAGCAGCTTGTCGCCGAATTCGGAGAGCTTGAAGAACCAGTTCTCCTCGTGCACGACGTTCACCTCGCGACCGCAGTCCGGGCACTTGCCGTCGACGAGGTCGCCCTCGGTGAACTGCGTCTCGCAGGGCGTGCAGTAGTAACCGTCGTAGGTGCCCTTGTAGAGATAGCCGTTATCGTGGAGCTTCTGCATGAAGTCCTGGACGCCCTTCACGTGACGCGGCTGGGTCGTGCGGATGAAGTCGTCGTTGGTGATGTCGAGATCGCGCCACAGGTCGGTGAACTGCGTAACCTGGCTGTCGCACCACTCCTGGGGCGTCATGCCGTGGGCGGCGGCTGCCTCGGCGACCTTCTCGCCGTGCTCGTCCATGCCAGTGAGGAAGAAGACGTCGCGGCCGTCCATGCGACCGAAGCGCGCGGTGGCATCGACCGCGATGGTGGTGTATGCGGTACCGATGTGCGGCTCGCCGTTGACGTAGTAGATGGGCGTGGTGACGTAGAAACTGTCTTTGGTCATGGGTGTTGGATCCTTGCTCGCGGGTGTGTGATGGGAGAGATTATAGCGGCTACATGCCAAGGATGAGGTCGTAAAGCCTGTTCTTCGGGAGGCCGAGTTCGCGGGAGAGCTTCTTGGCAAGCGCCGACTTGGACGCGCCGGCGGCAAGCTCGGCTTGGATGCGCTCGTGCAAGGCCGGGTCATCGAGACTTGCGGCTTGCTGCGCACGAGCATCCGGCAGAGCGATGACGAGCACGATCTCGCCCTTAATCGCATCACGCGCAGCGAGGTTATCCGCAAGCTCGTTGGCGGGCAGACGCAGTACCTCTTCGTGCAGCTTCGTGAGCTCGCGACACAGCGCGACTGGTCGCTCGCCATAGGCCTGCGCGATGCTCTCGACCGCAGCAACGACGCGATGCGGTGACTCGTAGAAGATGAGCGCAGCATCGAGCGCGGCCAGCGATTCCAAAAGCTTGATGCGCTCGACCTCCTTGCGCGGCAAGAAGCCGCCGAAGTAGAAGGCGTTATGCTTAAAGCCGGAAGTAACGAGCGCAGTGGTCACGGCGCAGGGGCCGGGCAGCACGTTGACAGTCACACCGGCATCGCGGGCCGCATCGACAAGCACGATACCGGGATCGCTGATGCCGGGCATGCCGGCATCGGAGCAGAAGGCGATGGACTTGCCATCGCGCATGCGAGCAACAAGAGCGGCGCTCTTGGATGCAATGACGTTCTCGTCACAACGCTCGAGACGGGCCTGGATGCCGAAGTGCGCGAGCAGCTTGCCGGTGACACGCGTGTCCTCGGCGCAAACGACGTCGGCCTGCTCGAGCGCGTCGAGCGCACGGGCGGTCATGTCGCCGAGATTACCGATGGGCGTCGGCACTATGGTCAGCTTGCCAGTCATTGCATCCACCCTACCGGAGCAAATGTGAAGTCACTTCATTCCCGTTCACCTGCTATGCAATAAGCAGTTTTGGGCATCTTGAGCAGGCTCGTCATTTTCGCAATACGGGTTTGCGAAAGGTGTCTGAGCGAGCCAAAGGCGAGCGAGTTCTTTCGCGGTATTGAGAAAATGGCGAGCCGGGTGCGAAAGCCAGCCCGAAAATGCTTATTGCATCAAAAACTTCGCCAGGTCGATGCAACGAGCGGAGTAGCCCATCTCGTTGTCGTACCAGGAGATGCACTTCACGAAGTTGCCCTCGCCGTCGAGCACCTTGGTGAGCTTGCTGTCGAAGATCGAGGAATGCGTGTCGCCGATGACATCGCAGCTCACGATGGGGTCGACGCAGTACTCGAGGATGCCCTTCATCGGGCCCTCGGCGGCGGCCTTCATAGCGGCGTTGATCTCGTCGGCAGTGACGTTCTTCTCGAGCTCGACCGTGAGGTCGACCATCGAGCCCGTCGGCGTGGGAACGCGGGTCGCGAAGCCGTCAAGCTTGCCGTTGAGCTCGGGGAGCACGAGGCCGACGGCCTTGGCCGCGCCCGTGGAGGTGGGAATCATGGAAAGGGCCGCGGCACGCGAGCGACGGAAGTCCTTGTGGTGCACGTCGAGGATCTTCTGGTCGTTGGTGTAGGCATGGATGGTGTTCATGAGGCCGCGCTTGATGCCGAAGTTGTCGTTGAGGACCTTGGCGAACGGCGCGAGGCAGTTGGTCGTGCACGAGGCGTTGGAGACGATGTTCATCGTGGCCGGGTCGTAGATATCCTGGTTGACGCCCATGACGATAGTGGCGTCCACGTCGGTGCCCGGAGCGGAGATGACGACCTTCTTGGCGCCGTTGTCGAGATGCACCTGGCAGGCCTCGCCGGTCTTGAGGCGACCCGTGGACTCGATGACGACCTCCGCGCCGACGGAAGCCCAGTCGAGCTCCTTGGGCTCGCGCGTCTGGAACGCCTTGACCTCGTGGCCCTCGACGACGAGCGCGCCTTCCTTGGCGTAGCACTCCTCGAAGACACGGCCCTGGCTGGAATCGTACTTGGTAAGGTACGCCGCGCACTCGAGATCACTCGGATTGTTGATGGCGACGACCTCTACATCGGGATCGAGCTCTGCGAGACGAAAGACCAGACGGCCGATGCGACCAAAACCATTGATGCCGATTTTGAGAGACATTCCAGATTCACCTTCCCCTAAAAGGAACATTGACGGCACAAGTATACCGGAGGGGCACCCCGTCGAGCGCAAGTGTTCGACAGACGGGATAATGAAAGCGTGTCATTTCGAGCTAGAAGATGACGAGCTCGTCGCGGTTGATGAACTCGCGCTCACCGTGCTTGCCGAGCAGCTCGGAGAGCTCGTCGGCGGCATATCCGGCAAGCCCACGGCCGATGATGCGGCCCTGCAGGTCGACGACGTCGACCGGATCGCCCGCCGCAAACGCGCCCTCGAATGACGCGATGCCCACGGGCAAGAGCGAGCCACCACGGTTGAGCAGCGCGTTGCAGGCGCCCTCGTCGCAGGCCACACGGCCCTTGACCTTGCCTCCAAGCGCAATCCACGACTTGCGCGCCGCAAGCCCGTTGGAGCTCTCGTCGAAGAAGGTCGTGCCCACCTGGCGCCCGTGTACCGCGTCGGTAATGGCACCGCGGCGATGACCCTCGCAGATGACCATGGGAATGCCCGCCGCCATGAGCACGCGTGCCGCCGCGATCTTGGTGAGCATGCCACCCGAACCGCTGCGGCTACCCACGCCCCCGGCGCCATTCTCGATTTCCTCACTCATCTTGCTCACGGTGTTGAGCAGTTCGGCGTCCTCGTTCTTGCGTGGATCGGCCGTGTAGAGGCCGTCGATGTCGCTCAACAGGACCACGAGGTCGGCATGGATAGAAGTCGCGACCATGGCCGCGAGCGTGTCGTTGTCACCGAAGCGGATCTCCTCGACGGCGACGGTGTCGTTCTCGTTGATGATGGGCACCACGCCAAGCTCGAGCAGGCGCTCGATGGTGTCGCGGGCATGCAGATAGGACTCGCGCTGGCCCGTGGTCGCGCGCGTCATGAGAATCTGGCCCACCGTCACGCCGAAGCAGGCGAAGGTGTCGGTGTACTGGCGGATGAGCCCGACCTGGCCAATGGAGGCCGCGGCCTGCAACGTGGGCATGTCGTCGGGACGCTCACCGTGAATGCCGAGCACTTCGAGGCCCAGCGCGATGGAACCCGAGGACACGATGATGGGCTGGATGCCCTCGTCGTGCATGAGGTTGGCGCACTCCGAGGCAAGATGTCCCACGAAGACGGCGTCGACCTTGCCATCCTTCACGAGGGTGGACGAGCCGATCTTGATAACCACGCGCTTCATCGTCTAGCCCTCTCGGTCGATGATGTTGTCGAACTCCTCGTCGCCCCAGCCCGCAGGCTCGAACTCGAAGGCGATGTCCATGATGCGCACCTCGTCGCCAGCACGGGCACCCGCCGCGGTAAGCGCACGCTCGACACCGGCGCGCTCCATGCGACGCTGGAGGAAGGCGACGGCCTCGTCGTTGTCCCATTCGGTCTGGACGACCATGCGCTCGATGCCCGTGCCGTGCACGCGCCATGCATGGGCCTCCTCCTGCTCGACCTCGATGGCCCGGTCGCGCTCGAGGCGCTTGTGCTCCCAAATCTGGTCGTATTCGGGCACCGGGTCTTCGGCCGCCTGCTCGCGCAGACGATGGACCTCGGTAGCCGTCGCCGCGATGAGCGAGTCGATGCCCGTCTGCGTCACGGCGCTCACCGCGAAGAACGGGATGGGGTTGGCGATGTCAATGCCATCGTCGAGCAGGCGCTCGGAAAGCTCCTCGCTCTCGGCCTTCACGTGGGCGCGCAGACGTTCGAGGTTTTCCTCGGTCCCGGGTACGTCGACCTTGTTGCCCACGACGATGACGGGGCGATCGGCAAGCTCGGGGGCGTACAGCTCGAGCTCGCGCTTGATGATCTCGTAGTCCTCGACGGGATCGCGCCCCTCGAGGCCGCCCGTCAAATCGACGACGTGCAAGATGAGGGCCGTGCGCTCGACGTGACGCAGGAACTCGTGGCCCAGGCCCTTGCCCTCGGCCGCGCCCTCGATGAGACCGGGAACGTCGGCCACCGTGAAGCTCAGGTCGCCGTAGCGCACCATGCCGAGGTTGGGCGTGAGCGTGGTGAACGGATAGTCGGCTATCTTGGGACGCGCCGCCGACATGCAGGCGATGAGCGAGCTCTTGCCCACCGAAGGCATGCCCACGAGCGCGGCATCGGCCATGAGCTTCATCTCGAGCTCGATCCAGAACGGCTCTGTGGGCTCGCCCAGCTCGGAGAAGGACGGCGCGCGTCTGGTGGGCGTGACGAAATGCGTGTTGCCGCGGCCACCGCGACCGCCCTTGGCGACGATCACGCGCTCGCCGTTATGGGTGAGGTCGGCAATCTCTTCGCAGGGGTTCAGGTCCTCGTCGAGCAGGCGCACGACCGTGCCCACGGGCACCTTGAGGATAAGGTCCTCGCCGTTGGCGCCATGCATGCGCTTGCCCTGGCCATGGGTGCCCTTGGCCGCCTTGAAGTGATGCTTGTAGCGATAGTCGATGAGCGTGGATACCGTGGCATCCGCGACGATGATGATGTCGCCGCCACGTCCGCCATCGCCGCCGTCCGGCCCGCCCTTGGGAACGTGGGCCTCGCGGCGAAACGAGGTGCACCCCGCCCCGCCGTTGCCGGACTTGACCTGGATGCGTACCTGGTCGGTGAAAGTCCCCGCCATGCTTACAGCCCCTTGAAGTCCATGAGCGCCTCGAGGTAATCCTCCTCGACGCCCAGGCCATCGGGCGCGATCTGGAAGAGCAGGGAAATCCATCCCTCGAGCGTGCGGCCGTAGAGATTGGCGTCGAGCTCGTCGGTGATGACGGCATCGATGGCATCCTCGACGCTTCGCTCGGTATAGGGCCAGACGCCGTCTTCGCCCACGCCCAGGGCGTGCTCGATGATGTCGAGGTTGGTGTCGCTATAGAAGAGTCCCTTGATGAGCGCGGCATATCCGAGCGCGACGTCGAAGGGCACCGAATCGCCCTGGCGAATCTCGACGTAGCGCTTGAGGCGCACGTCGGGCCACACCATGCTGAAGAGATGCTCGATATCGGCCTTGGTCATGGGCGCGTCGGCATAGGCCTCGGCGGCGGTCATGCTGCCGGTCGAGTGCACGTCGGGACGGGTGATGAAGATGGGCGGCACGGAGAGCAGCCAATCCGCATAGGCGGCAAAGCCGAAGCCCTCGTCGAAGAGACCGGGGATGGCACCGCAGCGCACGGGGTCGACCTCGCGCCAGACCTTCATGCGGCGAAGCGGCGCGGAGTTGGGCTCGCCTTCGAAGACGGGGACGTTGTCGAGCAGGTACGAGAAGACGGGACCGAGTAAGGTGGCGATGCGCAGCTTGCGCACGGCATCGGCCTCGGTGGCGAAGTCGATGGAGACCTGCATGGAGGTGGTCGCGCGCATCATGCGCTCGGCGTGCATGCCGGGAAGCCTCGAGAAGTACTCGTCCATGAAGTGATAGCGCGGCTTGGGGATGATGGGCAGGTCGGCCGCGCGGTTCTTCGGGTCGTAGCCGAGCGGCACGAGCGTGTAGTCGTAGGGCTTCATGATCTGCTTCATGCGCAGCGCGAAGTTGTCGTACTCGTGTTCGACGTCGGCAAGGGAGAGCATGGGCGAGATGGAGAGCTCGAGCTGGGCGGCGGGCTCGATGGTGACGTTGGAGTCGAGGCGGAACAGCGACAGGATGTCACCTTCCTCGTTGCGCACGACCTCGGAGTAGTACGGACTCAGCTGCTCGAGGATATCGCGCACGCCCAGGCGACCGTGCTTCTCGATGTAGGGCACGCGGTCGCCGTCCTCGTCGAGCACGAACTGCTCGATCTCAACGCCGATGTAGCCCATGTCGCCGCCCTTGCACCCCGATTCGAGGTATTCGACGATTAGCTCGCGGTTATCGAATTGCTCGGTCATGACTGCCTCATTCGCCGGTGTTCTTGGTTAACCCGATATGGTACCGCAACCCGCGAAATGAGACAGCGTCTCAGGCATCTTGTCTCAAAAAATGGCCAAAACTGACGAAATGCCGATGTTTTGAGACAACGTCTCCGGGACGCTGTCTCACTCTCCCAGGTAGCGCGCGACGAGCGGATTGCTCTTGATGACGGCGCGCAGGTTGTCGATGTAGGCCGCGAGCAAGCCGTCGAGCACGCGGTCCCTATGGATGAGGTAGCCCACGGTCATGGTGATGTCGGTGTCGAGCGGGATGGTGACGATGCCGTCTTGCATCTCGGGTGTGAGGATGCCCGTCGAAAGCGTGTAGCCATCGAAATCGGTGAGCAGGCTCGTGAGCGTGGCGCGGTCCGATATGCGGATCTTGCGCTTGTGCGGCACCTCGGAAAGCGGTTCCTCCGAGAAGAAGAACGAGTTGGCCACGCCTTGCTCGAATGAGTAGCGCGGGTAATCCTCGAGCTCGTCGAGGGTGAGCATTTCACGTTTCGCGAGCGGATGCTGCTCTCCCACGAAGACGTTAACGGGCGCCTCGAACAGCGGGGTGAACGTGAGCTGCGCGTCCTCGAACGCGCTTCTGAGCACGCGGGCGTTGTGCCGGTCGATGTAGAGAATGCCTATATCGGAACGATGGGTGCGCACATCCTCGATGATCTCACCCGTCGCCGCCTCGCGCATGATGAAATCGTATTCCTCGTCATCGCACCTATCCACGGTGTCGATGAAGGCGCGCACGCAGAACGCGTAGTGCTGCGTCGAGACCGAGAAGCGTGCCTCGTGACTCTTGCGCGCGTAATGTTCCTCGAGCATGTTGGCCTGCTCAACGATCTGGCGCGCGTAGGCCAGCAGCTCGTTGCCCTCGTTGGTGAGTGCGACACCGCGGTTCGTGCGCGTGAAGATGCGAATGCCAAACTCGCTTTCGAGCTCCTTGACGGCAATGGAGAGATTCGACTGCGATGCGTACATGCGCTTTGCCGCCGCGCTCATGGAACCCGTCTCGGCGATGGCGATGAGATAGCGGAGCTGTTGCAGTGTCATGGGCCTCCCTTTGATTGCATATATCGCATGGCAACCTATTTTATCAATAGCAAGATATGCAAACTACGCATGGTCAAAGTTCTATGCAAGCGGTCGAAAGAGTGGTGAAATAGCGGACGTCTATTTGAGAGCAGGCTTTGAGAACACGCGAAAGGAGTCTCAGCATGGCAAAGAAGAACGTTCCCTATGACCAAGAGTACTACGACAAAGAGATCGAGACCATGCCGCGTGAGCAGCTTGAAGAGCTGCAGCTCGGCTACCTCAAGGACGAGCTGAAGTTCGCCTACGACAATTGCCCGTATTACAAGCGCGCTTGGGACGAGGCCGGCGTCTCGCCCGAAATCGAAAGCCTTGCCGACCTGCAGAAGTTCCCCTTCATCAACAAGCAGACTGAGCGCGACACCCAGGGCGTCGGCAGCTTCTTCGGCGAGCTGTGCGGCGTGCCCGAAGATGACGTCGTCTACATGGCCACTTCGTCGGGCTCAACCGGCGTGCCCACCATGAGCCCGTTCACCCAGGGTGACTTCGAGGACTTCATGAAGGCCGAGAGTCGCCTGTTCTGGCAGGCGGGCATGCGCCCCAACGACCGCTACCTGCACGGCATGAACTTCGCGCTCTACGTCGGCGGTCCCTGCGTCATCGGCGCCCAGGAACTTGGCGCGCTCGGCATCTGGGTCGGCGCGGTTCCCAGCGACCGCCTGCTGTGGGCCATGAAGCAGTACCAGCCCACCTTCTTCTGGTCGTCCCCCTCCTATGCCTGGCAGCTTGGCCAGAAGGCCATCGAGAAGGGCTACGATCCCAAGACGGACTTCGCCTCGCTCAAGCACATCATCATCTCGGGCGAGCCCGGTGGCTCCATCGAATCCACCCGCAAGGCCATCGAGGAGATCTGGGACGCGAGCGTCTATGACTTCTTCGGCCTGTCCGACATCTACGGCGCCTGCGCGGCCATGTGCGATGCCAAGGACGGTCTGCACATCATCGAGGACCAGATCCTCGTCGAGGTCGTCGACCCCGTCACGGGCGAGGTCTTGCCCGATGGTGAGCGCGGCGAGATTGTCTACACGACGCTCAAGAAGCGCGCCCGCCCGATGATTCGCTTCCGCAGCGGCGATATCGGCCACGTCAACCGCGAGACCTGCGAGTGCGGTCGCACCATGACCCGCATCTACATCCAGGGCCGCAAGGACGAGATGTTCATCGTGAGCGCCGTCAACGTCTTCCCGAGCGACATCGAGTACATCGTGCGCAACGACAAGGGCCTGTCCGGCGAATACCTCATCCGCGTCTACGACGAGAACTTCACGACGCGCTACGAAGTCTCCGTCGAGCGTGCGTTTGGAAGTGACGAGGCGTACGATGAGATCGCCAAGCGCGTCGAGAACGAGCTCAAGACCCACACCGGCGTACGCCCGGCCAAGGTGCTCGTGTTCGACACTGACAAGCTGGGCACTTCGAGCGAGCACAAGGCCAAGCGCTTCATCGACGAGCGCAACCAGGACGCGTAGGAAGGCAAGGGATACATCATGACCAAGAAGTTCGCAGTTTCCGGACAGCACTACCTGTTCGACGTCCAGTCCTTCGCGGCCCTCGTCCTCGCGCTTGGCGGCGATGATTACGAGTACGCACTGCGCGACCGCACCACCAAGCGCGTCATCGAGGACGTCGCAAGCGGCGAGAGCGAAATCGGCGTGCTCGTCGAGACCACGCGCTCGGCGGCCGGCCTCGAGGAGGCCTTCGCGCAAGCCGGCGTTGAGTTCGTCGAGCTCATCGAGTCGACTCCGCGCGTCGCCCTGCCCAAGAGCCACCCGTTCGTGAACGCCGAATCACTCACGCTCGACCAGCTCGAGGACTATCCGTACATCTACTTCGAGCAGGAGGAGGACGCCCCGGTGTGCTTTGCCGAGGAGGCCCTTGCCGACGAAGCGCGCCATAAGAGCATCGCCTGCACGGACCGCGCCTCGCTCTCCGAGCTCATCGTCGCGCTCAATGGCTATACGGTGACGAGCGGCATCCTCGTCGGCATCTCGGATGGCGCCTCTCTCGCCACGGTGCGCCTCGACACGGACGTGACGCTGCATCTGGGCTACATCGTCAAGAAGGGCGTGGAGCTCTCCGACACGGCCAAGAAGTTCATCGAGAAGCTTGAGGGCAACCTCAAGAAGTACGCGAAGTTCTAAAGACGCAGCTCACTGACTCGGCTTTGCGTATGGGGCGGTCCCTATGGACCGCCCCATCTTCGCCACTATCGGCAAGAATTGCAATCGAGTACCGATGAAATAGCGTTGTTTTTGCCGATAACGGCAAAGACGAGCAAAGACGAGATTTCTCGACTCCACTCACTTCGTTCGTTTCGCTCGAAATGACAGTGGGAGTAGCAGTCCTTTCATTCGTCGGTGATATCGAGGAGTTCGAGTTCGTACTCGAGGGTCTTGCCGGCGAAGGGGTGGTTGAAGTCGACCTGGATGAAGTCCTCGGTGGCCTTCGTGCAGATGGCGGGAATTCGTTGCTGCGAGACGGGATTGACCCAGCTACCCACGAAGCCCTCGTAGATTTCGTCGCCATTGGGAAAGTCGCGGCGCAGGAAGCGCTGCACGCCCGCCGGGTCATGCTCGCCGTAGGCCCTCGCGGGCTCGATCACCACGGTGCGCGTCTCGCCGAGTTCCATGTCATAGAGCGCCTCGTCGATGCCGCGGATGACCTCCCCCACGCCCATGCGAATGGTGGTGGGTTCGTTCCAGCAGATATCTTCGGGAGGCTGGCCCTGCACGCCGCCGCGATAGCGCAGGTGCGCCACCTTCCCCGAGCGCTCGGTATTCGGAAAAGCCATGCCAGCCTCCTTACGGCTGCAGGGCACCGCATGACGCGACGCCCCGCTCTCGTTCCTAATCTCGTAGCTTCTCGTAGGGCTTGTACACCGGCGTGAAGATAACCTGGCGCTTCGTGCCGTCCATCTTCTTGGCCAGCTCGCACACCGACCCGTAGGTCATCACGTTTGCCAGGCAGTGGTGCACGCAGATGGGCTCGCGGCCACGGCTCGTGCGGTCGATGCACAAGTCGCACAGGTCGCTCGGCACCGGAATCTTGTTCCAGTTGTAATGGCCGGGTTCGATCTCCCACGGTCCGTCATCGAGCACGCGGATGCCCCACTTGCCCACCGGGTAATCGTGCTCTTCCTTGCATGACACCTCGCACGACTGGCAGCCCGTGCAGAGCTCGTAATCGATCAGCAGTCCCATTGCCTCCATGGCTACCTCAACTCCCCGAATTTGTCCTGGATGAGCTGCATGTCCGTGTCGAAGTTCTCATCCGTGCCCTCGACGTTGCAGAGCATGCACTTGAATGGCGCGCCGAATCCCAGCTTGCCCACGTGGAAGTTGGGAATGAGGTTGTTGATGTTCGAGCGGCACACGCCGTAGTTGTGCGGTGCGTTGCCGTCCTCCTCCGGGAACCACCAGCCGTGCTGCGCGTGAATCACGTCGGGCTTCACCGACACCGTGAGCTTGGCCTTGAGGTACGCCTCGCCGAACTGGTTGAACACGCGGCACCACTGGCCGTCGACAACACCGAGCTTCTTGGCAGTCTCGGGATTGATCTCGACGAGCGGGTTGGGATTGAGCTCGCGCAGACGCGGAATCTGGCGATGCTCCGAGTGGAAGAACGCGTAGGTGCGCGCGCCGGTGGTGAGCACGAACGGATAGTCCTCCAGAAGCTCCGGCGTGCTGATGGGGCTGAAGTCCGGCTCCTCGTAGTACGGCAGCGGGTCATCGCCGAACTGCTGGAATCCCAGGTTGTAGAGCTCGACGCGACCCGTGGGTGTGTTGAAGCCGGGGGCGCCGTCGGGGCGCATGAGGCCCTTCTCGTACTTGTAGTACTCGTTCTTGCTCTGGATGCACACCTGCTCGCGCAGCTCCTCGAACATGCGGCTCTTGCCAAAGCGCAGGAACTGCAGCAGGTCGTAGTAGCTATCGAATTCCTCGAAGCGCTTGGGATTGAGGCGCTTGCCCAGGATGTAGAGCAGCTCGAGGTCGCCTCGGCAGTCACCTTCGTCGACGCACTTGTTCTGCGTGCCGAAGTACAGCGGTGCCGAGCCGTAGGCGGCGGCGACCGTGCTGTCACGCTCGACCACCGTGGCCAGCGGCAAGACGATGTCGCAGACCGCCTGAATCGACGGCGTCATGAAGCAGTCGAAGCCGATGACGAACTCGAGCGAACGGTTGATGGCCGCCTCCCAGCGCTTGGGCTCGGCCGAGGTGCAGGCCAGCAGGTTGTTGCCGGCAAAGGCGCCGATGCGCAGCGGGTACGGCTCGTCGGTCTCCATGCAGCGCAGCGTGAGGTCGGCATGGGAGTTCTGGCTCATGCCGCAGTAGGCCGGGTATTCCTTGAGGCCGATCATCTTGCCGCGCAGCTCGTCGTCATCGAGAGCCATGTAGGGCATATACTCGTCGTCTTCCTCGGTGTCGGCGTCGAGTGCCACGGCACCGCCGGTGGTGATCTGGCCACCGGGGCGGTCGATGTTGCCGGTGATGGCCATGAGGGCGATGATGCACTGCGCCTGCTGCATGCCATTGGTCTTCTGGTCGGTCGCGAGGCCCCACTGGATCGTGGCGGCCTCGGCGTTGGCGTACAGGCGGGCGGCGCCGATGATGTCCTCGGCGGGAACGCCGCAGATCTCGGCGGCTTTCTCGGGCGGCATCGTTGCCACGCGCTCGGCGAGCTGCTCGAAGCCGTAGCACCACTTCTCGACGAAGTCGTGGTCGTAGAGTCCCTCGCGAATGATCACGTCGAGCATCGCCATGCCGATGGCCGTATCGGTGCCGGGGCGCAGCTGCAGATGGTAGGCGGCACGCGTCGTGAGCCAGTTCACGCGCGAGTCGACCATGATGAGCTTGCTGCCACGCTTCATGAGGTCGATGACCGCATGACCGAACGCGCCGTCCGGGTTCGAGACCGTCGGCACCTTGCCCCACAGCACGACGGCTTCGGGGACGTGGTACTCGGGATCATCGTAGCGACCGGGCAGGCAGCCCGCGTAGTCCATCTCGGGATACACCAGGCCGGCCGACATGGTGCCGGCGGCCAGACGCGGGAAGTAGCACGCATAGCCTGACTGCGTGTAGCATGCGTTGGGCGTCTGCCACACCATGGCGGTGTAGGTCATGCACGATACGCCGCCCTCACGACCGGTGCCGCCGAAGTTCACGAAGCTTTCCTTGCCGTACTTGCCCGTGATCTCCGTGTAGCGCTCCTCGATGAGGTCGAGTGCTTCATCCCAGGTGATCTCCTCCCACGCATCCGCCTGGCCGCGCTTGTCGCGGTCGCGCTTCATCGGATGCAGGATGCGGGAGTTGTTGTACTCGTAGTCCTTGAGCGCGATGCAGCGCACGCACAGACGGCCCTGGGTGACGGGATGGTTCTCGTCGCCCTCGACCTTGACGAGACGTCCGTTCTCGTCCGTGTAGAGCTTGAGTCCGCAGCCAACCGGGTGACAGCCCGGCGGTGACCACACGCAGCTCCTGGTGACGGTCAGCCCCGTGTCCTCGTCGGTGAATCGCCAGGGCTTGCCCAGGTCGTTCACGTCGGAGAGGCTGTCCAGCTTGACGGCTGGTGACGCAGTCTTTCTCAACGCCATGTCCCACTCCTCTCGTTCAAAACGCACGGCAATTCGCCATAGGCCAAGCATATGGACGGGAACGACCGCAGAGAAGCTATCGCGTGGTGCCGTATGAAGGGGCAAGTGCGAACGGGGCGACCAATTGCGACATCTTTCGAACTCTCAGTACGGATTTTCCGAGGATTTGCGGTCTTGGAGTTCGGACAAATGGGCATGTTTTGAGGTGAAGGCTATACTTTTGCCAAACGGCATGGGCGATTCAATCCGTACCCTGCGTACGGATACCGACCGGAGCGGAGGCCACATGTTTCTGAGCATGGACATACTGGCGGGAGACCTCGCGCAATGGAATCCCGTCGCGCACGTGCATGAAGCGGATACGAGCAGGCAAATCCGCTACGTGACGCCGGCCGGGACACTCAAGCTCGATGACGTCTCCGTGCTCTACGCCACAGACGCACGGGGGCTCTCGGACTGCGCGCGCCGGGCGGCCCGTGGCGCCAACCTGCTATGCGCGGGCACACCCGACGAGGATGCGCTACGCGCGTGCGATGCGCTCAACGTACTCGTGCTGGATGTGCCCGAAGGTGAATTCGACTTGGCGCTCAAGGACTGCGCCGAGGCCATCGCCTGGTATGCGGACGGCTTCACGAACCTCGCCGACGCGGTCGAGCGCGGCGACGAGGAGGCGATGCGCCGCGCAGCCACGCTCCTGCAATATTGCCTGCACGGAGACTCAGCGCAGACCGACGACCCGAGCGCCCTGGCCGAGCAACTCAACTTGCTCCTGCATCGCAACATCACCTCGTGGCAGCTGCTGGAAGACACCATCGCCGATTGGGGGTGGGACCTGCTCGACGAATACCTGTGTGTGACGAGCACCATTCCCGACGGGACGTTTCGCTCGATGCTGACGGCCATCCAACCCGAGACATCGGGCAAGCCGCCCGCACAGGTATGCCTGCCGCAGGAGGAGTACCTGGTGGTGGTCGTGAACCTGACGCACTTCGGGACGGGCTATCGCGAGGCGGCACGCGCCATCGCGGCCAAGCTACACGGGCTTTCGAAGGAGGCGCGCATCGGGGCAAGCAACCCGTTCAGCGAGCTGCAGGACCTTTACTACTACGGCCAGCAGGCCAAAAGCGCCGTGCAGATGGGCAGCGCCTTGAATTGCGACGAGGAACTGTCGTTCTTCCACGACCGCTTCCTCGACTTCGTGGCCCTGCGCCTGCTGGAGGCATGCCCGCCCACCACGTTGTTTCCACCAGGCTACAGCCGCCTGCGCAACTACGAGCACGGGCGCGGGCGCACCGGCTCGCTGTCGCACTTCCTCGATAGCTACATCGCGCACGATTTCCAAATGAAGCCCACGGTCGCGGCCGAGTTCTGCTCGCGCACGACGGCGTTCGACAAGCTGCGCAAGATCAAGCAGATCACGGGCATGGACCTGGACGATCCCAACACGCGCGCCGCCTTGCGCCTGGCAACCCACGCCATACGGCTGTCGAAGCTCTCGCCAAGCCAACCGGCGAAATGAGACAACCTCCCTGAGACGTTGTCTCAAAACATCGACATCTCTTTCGTTTTGGCCGCCTTTTGAGACAAGGTGCCTGAGACGTTGTCTCACTTACGAGCGTTGAGAGCGATGGCCTCGAAGCGGACGGTCTCGGTTGAGGGGACGGTTTCGACGACCGTGGTCGACGTGAAGCCCCGATCGGCATCGACCGGATAGCTATCGACGACCTCCACGTCCTCGAAGCCCGCCGCCGCCATCAACGCGAGGATCTCGTCTTCGGGAAGCGCCGCCTGGATGCTGTTGCCGATGCCGCGGGCCTTCTCGACCACCGCCTTGTCACGGGGTACGTCCGAGACGATCGTCTCGCATATGAGCAGGCCTCCCGGCTTGAGCACGCGATGGAACTCCTCGAGGGCCCTGCCCTGGTCGTAGAGCAAGGTCATCACGTTGTTGATGTAGACGACGTCAACCGTCTCCTCGCCAATGCCGGCCTCCATGAGGTCCTCGGGATAGGCGACCTTGAAGTCCATGTTGTTGGCCTTGAGGTTGTTCTTGCGCCATGCGCGCTCGGAATCCTCGATGGCCTCGGCGATGTAGCTCGGCGACCAATCCACGCCAATGACGCGACCCGTGCCGCCCACCTTCGCGCTGAACTTGAAGCAGCCCTTACCGCGCCTGCACGCCACGTCGAGGACGGTCTTGCCCTTGAGGGCAGCGGCATCGGGCAGCGTCATCTTGCTCATGGACGCAAAACCGTACTCGAACTGCTTGCCGCCGTAGTACTCCCCGATCGTCTGACCGCTACCGGCTGCCGTCTCGCCAGGCCGCACCGCCTCCTCGGCATTGATGTCAAGCGTGCGCACGCGCTCGGACAGGCTGCGGCGGTGCTCGTCGACCTGCAGCTCGTCGTTATGCGCGTAGTAGGCCTCGTTGCCGTAATGGGCGATGAACTGCGTGGTCGTCTGGCGTGTCGTGAGCTCGGCCACCATGACGAGCATCTCGCGCCCATTGCCCCAGGCCTCCTCGAGAAACTTGAAGGCGTTGGTCATCTGGCCATCGGCCGTCTTGACGAGCGGGTCGATCGCGTTGACCTCCTCGCGATACGCATCGCTGATGGTCGCGAAGGCCGCCTCACCCGCCACCGTGCCGGTGAGCCTGCACTGCTCCATGAGGCGCTTGAGCTTGGCGATGACGAGACCTTCCTTGCGCTCGTAGCTGGGCTTGGCCGTGCCGGACGCGATCTTGCGGGCCAGCGCCTGCTCGCGCGAGCCCGTGACGATGCCAACGGTCTCGTCGATGGACGCGCCATCGAGCAAGGCGGGCTTGGCATCACGTAGGATGTCGCGCAGCGAGATGACGACCTCCTCCTGTTCGAGGGCATGGGCACAGGCATTGGCGACCGCGTCGAGCATGAGGCCGAGCAGGGCCACGCGCTCATCGAACTCGGCGCCACGGGCGCGGTTGATGATGTCGAGTCCCGCCTCGCCGGAGAGGATGTTCATGATCTGGTAGTCGGAACGGTACTTGTCGAAGAGGTTGTAGTACACCGAAAAGCTGTCGGCGATGTCGTCGTCGCGCAAGAACTGCCCGATGAGGTCGCGGCTAATCGGTTTGCCCATCTCCTCGTAGAGCGCGATGGCCTCGGCCAGGTCCTCCCAACCGCGGGCGGTGACGAAGCTCTTGCCACCACCGGGCTTGGACTGCACGAGGTAGAAGCAATCGGGCTTGGCCTCGAGGAAGGTCGTGACCGCCGGATGGATGCCCTTTTGCGTGGCATAGCGCTTCCACGCGGCGTATTCGGGCTCCACCTCGATCTCGCGCAGGCGGTCGAGCGTGACGATGTCGAACTCGTGCACCGACTTGTTGTACTCGGGCGGATTGCCCGCGCACACGATAATCCAGTCATGGGGGATGCGATGGCGTCCGAAGGTCTTGAACTGCAGGAACTGGAGCATGGATGGGTAGAGCGTCTCGGAAACGCAGTTAATCTCGTCGAGGAAGAGGATGCCGGCACGCAGCCCCGTCTCGCCCATGTAGTCGTAGATGGACGACACGATCTCGCTCATCGTGTACTCGGAGGAGTCGTACTCGAAACCCTCGAACTCGTTGTGCACGATGCGCGGCAAGCCGAGAGCGCTCTGGCGCGTGTGATGCGTCATCGAGTAAGAGACGATGCCAATCTGCAGTTCCTGGGCGATTTGCTCCATGATGGCGGTCTTGCCGATGCCCGGCGCGCCGATGAGGAAGATGGGGCGCTGGCGTGCGGGATTGATCTTGTACATCCCCGCATCGTCCTTGAGGAGGTAGGCCTCGACGGAGTCCTTGATCTGTTCCTTTGCGTCGGCAATGTTCATGGCCCTGATCCTTTCTTCGAGACCGTCTTATCGCGTATGGGCGCGCTCGGCGCTCTTGAACCGGTTGATGCCGTCCTCGTCGATGACCACGCGCATGGCCCACGGAGGCACGTTGGGGAGATGCGTCTCGCCGTTGTCGACGAAAACGAACGCCACATCGTAGGGCGGCATCTTGTCCGGGTAATAACCCAGGCCGTCCGTGAAGTACAGCAATCCCTGCAGGTTCTCGAGCTCACCGCGGTCCTGCAGGTCGGACACATAATCGAACACGGGCCTGAAATCGGTGCCGCCAAACCCGCGCACGTAGAAGCTGGCGAGGTAATCCTTGAGCTGGCTGGGGCTCGTGATCTTGGTGTCGGACTGCACCTTCGCATCGCATTGGATGATGTGGATGTTCACCTTGCTGCCGAACTCCTCGGACTGCATGAGGATGTCGAAGGTATGCTCGATGAAGCGCTTGCATAGCTGTCCGCTCACGGATTCGGACGTGTCGATGGCGATGACGAAATCGCGCACCGTCTTGATCTCCTTGTATTCGAGCGGCTCGACGAGCGGCATGTTGCCGTAGAGCTCGAGGCCGTAGGTGTAGAAGATGTAGTCGAACTCGTCATCATTGATGCGCATGTCCTCGGACACCGTGGCAAAGCGCCGCAGAAAGTCGCTGTAATCGTAGGTCTTGCGGTTGGCGATGGCGAGGCTCGAGATCAGATCGCGCGCCTCGTCGCCCCATTCCTTGGAGAAGGTCTCGAGGTTCATCTCGATCTGGCGGCTGATTTCCTCCCACTCCTTCTCCTCGCGAGCGGTCTCGTCGTTGACCTGCTCCTCGACGTCGTTATCGCTGCTCGTGCCCTCGAGCTCGTCGTTGGCCGTGTCGAGTCCCGCGCCGTCGACGTTGCTGCTCGCATCCTCGCCTTCGTCGTCTTCGGATGCCTGCTCGTCATCGCCGTCGTCCGAGCCCTCCTCCATCTTCTGGTCGGAGGAGTCGCTTTGGCTCACGTCCATCTCGCTTGTCGATTGCAGATTCTGGGCGCTCGTGTCCGCCGATTCCTCGGCGATGTCGTCTTCCTCGCCGATCTCCTCGATGTCGCCGGGCTTCTCCTCGCCCTCCTGGTCGTTGAAGGCCGGCCAGGATTCGTGGTTGTCACGCTCGAACAGCGCCTGCATCTCGACGATGTTGCTCTTCGAGTAGTTGAAGTAGGTGGCCCCCTCGGGGTTCTTCATGATGCGGTCGAAGAGGTGGTAGAGCTTGGCCGGCATGAACGCGCCGACCGTCTGCTTGATTTGCGAGAGATAGTGCTCGCGGTCGGCATCGGACTGGCTCGTGAAACGCGTCGCACACATCTCCATGGCGACGCTCTCGACAATGACGTCGCATGCCAGCGACCATGCCTCGCGGTTGGCAAGATGGTCGCGGTCGTAGGGATGACGGAAGATGCAGTGCAAGACGAGGTGCAGGTAGTCACGCACCGTCTCGTCGAAGGACTCCTCGAAGCGCGCGAGCACGCTATAGGGCTCGAAGTAGATGTTCTTCCCGTCCGTCGAAAGCGGATAGCGCGCCCGCGCATGCACCGGCACAAGTTCCATACGCCAAAGCGCCAGGTCGAGGAAGCGAAACTTGAGCATGAGCTGGACGCGGCATTCCTCGATGATGTCGGTTGCGAGGCGGGCGGCGCGATTGAAGCGTTCGGTCTTCTCGTCGGTGATCTGCGCCACGCCTCGGCCCTCCCTACAAGTCGAAGTCCACGGCGCCGTGCTGGAACATGCGCCGCTTTATCTCGAGCAGGTACCCCGTCATCGCCGCATCCTGCAGCTTGCCGATGTGGTCGATGACGCCGAGGAGATTATCCTTGTTCAGCATATCCAGTTCAATAAGCTCATCAATTAATGAGCGGTCATCGTGACGCGCGATGGCCTCGCACACCTCCTCGAGGTTCTTCGTGAGGACCTGCGTGAGCATGATCTTGTTGGTGCTGCTCATGAGGACGGGATCGGCGAGGCGCTCGATCGCGAGCTTGGCCTGGCCGTACACGTCGAAGTCATCGCGCGCGGTGCTCGCCTTCTTGTCGAATTCGTGCATGTTGGCGATGGCGCTGTCGTAGTGCTTGAAGATGCGCGCCAGGTCGACCGAACTGCTCAGGTTGAAGGCGAGCTGGATCTCGTGCACGCTGCGCGGCGCGTCGGGGAAGTAGAAGTCGAAGCTTGCATGGCCCTCGTGGGGCTCGTCCAGGTCGATGTGAAGGTGCTCCACGAAGCAATCGAGGCTCAGGCCCCGCATGCCGACGCGGCGGACGCGGTCGCTCAGGTACAGCTCGCGCAGATGCCGTGCGCCGCCGAAGGCGTAGGGGTCGATGACGGTCACGTCCTCGGGAACCCTCACGCTCTCGGTGCCGTCGGCATAGACGACGACGTGGGAGCCGCCCTCGTCGTGACGCTCGACGAGCAGACCGCAAACGGAGTAGAAGCGCTCGTTTTCGCCGTCGGCGCCAACGCTCGTGAGCGACGGGGCTCCGTCTCCGTTGTGGGCGCCATGGGTGATGAGCGCGATGTTACCCAGACGCTTCAGGCCGCGGGGAATGAAGACGCGCGACAACGAGGTGTCGAGAAACGCCTCGTCACCCACGTCCTCGAGCGTCGAGGGAAAGTCGGCAATGGCGAGCTCGCGACAGTCGCGAAACGCCCCGTCCCCGATGCGCAGCAATCCTTCGGGCAAGACGACCTTGGCGATG
The DNA here is from genome assembly GCA_948466335.1 of uncultured Coriobacteriia bacterium. GTDB lineage: Bacteria > Actinomycetota > Coriobacteriia > Coriobacteriales > QAMH01 > QAMH01. The sequence continues at coordinate 167,597 of CAOKAE010000002.1, forward strand.
TGGGCATGATGCGAGAAGGCATGCGCTTCGATCTCGACCGTGCCCGGCTGCACCGCATACTCCGTTACCTTGTCGTCGAGCAGGCGTACATAGTGCTTGCCCTCAGGCGTGTTGCGATATAGGCCGCCCTCGCGGTCAATCTCGAGAATGCCACTAGGCGCGATGGAAAAGCCGGCATCGTCACCGGAGAACGTGAGCTTGGTGTCTGCCGCGATGCTGTTGCCCAGCGTCTCGAGCGTCGCGGGCGCACGCAACGTCTCGATGTCCGTGCCCGTGAAGGCGTCGTCACCGATGAAGACAAGGCCCTCGTCAAGCGTGACCTGCGTGAGCCTGCGGCAACGGAAGAACGCGCGCTCGCCGATGGTACGCAGGTCGCGCGGAGCGACGAAGGTCTCGAGCCCCGAGTAGGAGAACGCGTAGTCCTCGATGGTGGTGATGGTGCCGGGCAAGTCGACCGCGAAGAGCTCCGCTCGATTCGCGAAGGCCTTCTTCTCGATGACCTCGCAACCATCCGGCACCGCGTAGCGCTCGCAGGAAAGGGCCAGCACGCGCAGGTGCGTGCCCTCGTGCGCGAAGATGGCCTTGCCGTCAGTCGTGATGTGGAGATTGTCATCGTCTATGTATAGGTGCTCGACATTGCCCTGGGCAAACATGCCCGGAATGAAGTCATAGGTGCCAGGCCCGATGGTGAGCGTGCGGATATCGCCCTCGTCGAAGATGCTGGGCGCGAGACGGCGCAGCATGCCGGGAAGCGCGAGCTCGGTAAGCCTGCGGCAACCACGCACCCACGACGAGTCATAGGTGTCCACATTACGCGGCAGCACGAGGCGCTGCAGGTTCTTGCAGGAGCGAAACGCGCAGTTGCCGATCTTCTCGATCTGCGGCGAGCAGATGATCTCGCGCACCGAGTCCAGGTACGAGCAGGCGTCGACCGCGAGCTCTGCCACGGGCTTTTCCTCGACAAACGCGGGAATCTCGAGGACCTCGTCGTCCGTCTTGCATCCGATGATGCGCACGTACTCGTCGCGGACCGTCACGTACTCCCAGAGCGTGCCACCGTCCGTCATGAATGCGCGCTCCTCGGAGCACGCGGCCTCGTCCTCGCGGATGAGACGGTCGCGTTCCTCCTGGCTGGAGGCGATGACCTCCTCCATCTGCTCCATCTGCTCGACCGTGTAGTGTCCATCGCTCAATGCCATGACGGCCACTTCCTTGATTCTCGCAAATTCCTCGTTCTCGTCCGCATCGAGACCGCCGTTTGCAACCGGCATCTCCCTACCCCAACCCATCTCTAGCGGAACTGCGCGATGTCGTCACGCAGGAATGCCTGGTAGTCAAAGCCGCCAAGCTTCTCGACGCTTACCGTGCAGGAGATGAAGCCGGGATCTTCGGGCGTGATGACGAAGGGGGCGTGGCCCTCCTCGGTGGCCGCCGCGTCGACGGCGATGGGACGGGATTCGATTGTCTCGTAGGTGGGCATGTCCATGCCGGCACCGTGCAGCCAGCGCGCGAAGTCCTTGCGAAACGGCGCCGCCTGAACCGCGTTGCCGATGGAGCGGGCCTCGGCCATGATCTCGCGGTCGCGGGGGCGTATCGCGAGGGCCGTCTGGCACACGAGCTTGCCCGCGGGCTTGAGCAGGCGTCCGATGAGCTTGATGACATGGGCCGGGTCGCAGAAGAGGTTGAGGGCGCTGTTGACGTAGACGTAGTCGACGCTTCCCTCTTCGATGCCGATTTGATCGATGAGCTCGGGGTAGGCGACGATGAACTCCATGTTGCTCGCGGCAAGGCCGTTCTTCTGCGCGGCATGGGCCTCGCCTTCGCGCGCACTCTCGACGAAGGGCTCGCGCCAATCGACGCCGAAGACGCGACCGGCGGGACCAACGTGATCGGAGAGCTTGTAGACGCCCAGGCCCTTGCGACAGGCCAGGTCGAGCGCCACCTGATCGTCAAGACCGCCGGGAACGAACATCCCGCACCGGCTGTCGAGACCACCGCTTTCGGGTAGCTGGGCGTAATGGGTTGCAAGATCGTCGAGTGAGAACGCCATGGATGCCTCCTGGAACAAAAAAGGCCCGCGACGCGGGCCTTTGCTTTCGATGGTGCCGACGAAGAGACTCGAACTCTTGACCCCCGCATTACGAGTGCGGTGCTCTACCAGCTGAGCTACATCGGCCTGGCGCGTTTCGCGCAGTTGCACAGTCTATCAGAATTGCACGCGCTTGTGCGAACGAGTTTGGGAGAGGTGCCGAATGTGACAAATTCGCCCGAGCGATTGCCACAGGCTCCTCATTTGACATGATGCTATGTATTGCATAGTATTATGCAACAGGAGGTATGATGGATGCTCAAATGAAACGCGGGTTTTTGGATGCGTGTGTGCTCGCCAGCATGGCCAGCGGCGAGTCGTACGGATACCAGATCATCAAGGACGTGCCCGATTCGCTTGGCATGAGCGAATCGACTCTTTATCCCCTGCTCAAGCGGTTAGAGACAAAAGGGCTCATCACGGTGCGCAAGGCCGAGCACAACGGACGGCTGCGCAAGTACTACTCGCTCACCGACGAGGGACGCGAAACGCTGACGGAGTTTCTCGATTCGCGGCAGGAGATATGCGCGGTGCTCGATTACGTCGCCGAGGCACTTGACAAATAGACCAGATACGAAGACCTAGCTGCGATGACGTGAGCTACTTGGAGGATGAAATGAACATCAGGGAATACGAAGCCCAGCTGACGAAGCTTTTAGGAGAACTGCCGAGCAAGGAACGGGAAGAGGCCGTGTCCTTCTACATAGAGACGCTGGCCGACCGCATAGATGACGGCGCAAGCGAGGCCGATGCGGTGGCATCGCTTCCCACACCCGAGGAGGCGGCGCAGGCAATCCTGAACGACCGTCCAACGGACGAGCAGAAGGACTTCGACCTCACGGTACGCAAAGGCGGTGGCACCTGCGACGATGACGAAGCGGGGCCCGATCGCGAACGATTCATCGACCGGCTGAGGCAAAGAAGGCTCTCCGTCCTGGAATGGGTCGCGGTCATCGTCACCTCGCCGTTGTGGCTTTCGATTCTCGCCGTCATTCTCGCGCTCGTCGTCGTGCTCCTTGCTGTCTATGTGGTTATCTGGGTGCTCATCGCCTGCGTCTGGATAATCGGAGCGGCACTTGTGGCGGCCGCGCCGATGGCGCTCCTCTTCGTCATTTGGGGTTTGCAGCTAGGCTACTTCCCGTACGCTCTCGTCAACGTCGGCTATGGCCTGTTCGGTTTCGGCGCGGGCATGTGGGTCATGCGAGGCGCACTGAAGCTGACCCGCGCGTTCCTGTCGTGGCAGAAGCGAAACATCAAGGTCCGCATGCGCAGACACCGCGATGCGCCGGATGACGAGAAGCTGTTTGGGGACGAGGATGAAGATAAGTCCTCTTCCGTCGAAACGACGTCGGCGCCTCCCTCGAAGTGCTGCGGCTTCTTCAGGGTATGCACCGGCCTTGTCATTGCAGGCGTTGCCTGCGTAGCCATCGGCTTTCTGGCGTCCGGCATGGACTGGCGCGTATTCCTCACGAGCCTCTACACGGAAGGCAACATGTACATCGGCGGTGTGCAGGTGGATGATCCGAGCGCCCTCCTGTTCGCGCCCGTGTACCTGGGCCGCTGAGCAGCGAGACGTGGGGCCAGTATCCCGAAGGCAACCGCCGCGTTCCCGTTGCTTGAAGTCGCGCTGAGCGGGGCGTATACTGAGAAACCCGCTTGAGCGGGCATGTTCCTTGAAAAGGGTTTGAAACTGGGGGTGACTGGTTTCGACAGGATAGTTTGAGCGAAGGGCAGCAGGCCGTGGTCTCCTCGCCACGTTAAACAGGGGTAAAGCCAATTAACTGGCAAAGTTGTTTCTTTCAAGGGTGCGCAGGCTCAGCCTGTCGCCCTGGCTGCCTAATTTAGGTTCAGCCCTCCCAACCAGTTGCTAAAGCTCTGGCATCTGCACGGGATCATTTTAAGGAGCTTGCTCCCGGGGACGTAGTCGGTATGCCCCGGGCTAAGATTGAACCGGCGGGAAGCCGTTCTCGTTTGTCGGTGTACCAGACGGTTTCCTACTTGAACATCGACTGAGCTTGGAGACACCTTTCGCAGGATTATCGTGGACCGGAGTTCGATTCTCCGCACCTCCACCAATCGCAATCGATGCGGCAAGCTGCGGTTCCGCCCGTGGCTTGCCGTCGTTTTCTGGCCCAAGTCACCGTATCGTCATAGGAGGATTGCCGTGCCCGAGAAGGAAGGCAGCCGTTTCCACGCCTTTTCCGAACCTCTTCGGGAGGGCATCATCCTCGCACGTCCCAACCGCTTCATCATGGACGTGGAGCTGGATGGCGAGGAACTGCGCTGCCATTGCCCCGTGGTCTCGCGCATCGGCGGCCTGGATCTGGCCGGCAGGCCCTGCCTCGTCTCGGACAGCCATAACCCCAAACGCAAGTTCGCCCACACCGTCGAGGCGCTCTCGCTGGCACGCCCCGAAGATGACGCCAAGTCCTGGATCGGCATCAACCAGAACGCCTCCAATCGCCATGTGGAGCACTTCCTGAAGCACGATGCCCTCGCCGAGGTCACGGGTCCGGTGCAAACCTTGCGTCGCGAGGTCTCGCTCGGTGACTCGCGGCTGGACTTCCTCGTCAACGAGGATCTGTATCTCGAAGTCAAGACGCCTCTCGTACAGATTCAGACCGACGTGCCCGATTACGTGCCGCACCTGCCGGAGGCGCCCTTCAACTCCACGGACCGCGCCATGCGCCACTTGCGCGAGCTCGCCGCAAGCCTCGAAGGCCACGAGCGGGCCGTCATCCTCTATTGCCTCTACTACGACAACTTCGGCTTTCGCTACTACCACGGCACCACCTATGATGAGGTGATGGACACCGTGGACGCCTGTTCCAGGGCCGGCGTCGAGCTCTGGCAGGCCGATTTCGAGGTGAGTCCCGCGGGCGTGAAGTTCAAAAGTGCCCATCCCATGGAAGAGTGGTAGCGTGGCGGCGAAACTGGGACAATGAAACGAAACGCTTACTCCCTAGAAAGGCAAGCCCCATGGCATACGAATCCCGTGACGAAATCGAAGAGCGCTATCGCTGGGACCTCTCCAGTATCTATGCGGATGACGAGGCGTTTCTCGCAGCGCTCAAGGAGGCGAAGGGTTACGCGGCCAAGCTCGCGACCTATCGCGGCAAGGTCTCGCAATCGGCTGATGAGCTGCTTGCCTACCTGCGCTTGAGCGACGAGGCCGGCGTCGAGCTCGGTAAGCTCGTGAACTACGCGCAGCGCAAGCTCGACGAGGATACGCGCAACGCCACCTATCAGGACTATTCCGCGCAGGTCATATCCGTCTACACGGATGTCTCGAGCGCCACGAGCTGGTTCGCTCCCGAACTGCTCAAGCTCGATGATGCGCAGATGGAGCAGTTCTACGCCGTCTGCCCTGAGCTCGTGCTCTATCGCCGTGCCCTGGACGTGGTCTTTCGCCAACGCGGGCACATCCTGGGCGATGCCGAGGAAGAGTTGCTTGCCCGTTCGCAGGACATGGCCATGCAACCCGAGCACATCTTCTCGCTCTTCACCGACGCCGACCTCAGGTTCGAGGACGCCATTGACGCGCAGGGCGAAGCGCACCCCGTCACCCACGGCAGCTATGTGCCGCTCATGATGTCGGATGACCGCGAGCTCCGCCGCTCCGCCTACTCCTCGCTGTACGCGGCCTACGAGCAATTCCGCAATACGGCTGCCGCAACGCTTGGTGCACAGGCCAAGCAGCTCAAGTTCTATGCGGACGCGCGCAAGTACCCGAGCTCACTTGACTATTGCCTCGACCAAAACGAGGTACCCACCGAGGTCTACACCAACCTCATCTCGTGCGTGCACGAGCATTTCGCCCCCATGCACAAGTACGTCGAGCTGCGCAAGCAGGTACTCGGCGTCGACGAACTGCACTTCTATGACCTCTACGTGCCCATCGTGGAAGACGTCGACATGCAGTTCACCTACGAGGAAGCGTGCGATCTCATACTCGAAGCACTCGAACCCCTGGGCGAGGACTACCTGCAGATCGTGCGCGAGGGTCTGTCCCAGCGATGGATTGACGTGTACGAGACACCCGGCAAGCGTAGCGGCGCCTATTCCGCCGGTGGCTTTGGCATGCATCCGGTCATCCTCATGAACTTCCAGGGCCAGCTCGACGACGTGTTCACGCTCATCCACGAGATGGGCCATTCCATCCACACCTACATGAGCTGCAAGGGCCAGCCGGCCGTCTATTCCGATTACGTGATCTTCGTGGCCGAGGTCGCCTCTACCGTCAACGAGGCCCTGCTCACCCAGTATCTGCTCAAGACGCGCACTGATCCGCGCGAGCGTGCCTACATCCTCAACCACTTCTGCGAACAGTTCAAGGGCACGCTGTACCGCCAGACGATGTTCGCCGAGTTCGAGCTTGCCTTCAACGAGATCGCCGCCCGTGGCGAGGGCATCACCGCCGAGGCGCTCGGCACGATATACCGCGAACTCAACGCGAGCTACTACGGCCCCAACATCGTTGTGGACGACCAGATCGCGGTCGAATGGGCACGTATCCCGCACTTCTATTACCAATACTACGTCTACCAATACGCGACGGGGTTTTCCGCGGCCATCGCCCTCTCGAACCGCATCCTGGACGAGGGCGCACCCGCCGTGGCCGACTACCTCGGCTTCCTTTCGGGCGGGTCGAGCAAGACGCCCATCGAATTGCTCAAGAGGGCCGGCGTCGACATGACCACGCCCGAACCGACCGCCAACGCCCTGGCCTATTTCGACGAACTCATCGACGAGCTGGCCGATGCGCTAAGATAGCGAAGTTATGAACAACGCTCCTATCGGCATATTCGACTCCGGCTTTGGCGGCCTCACCGTCGCGCGCGCCATTCACGAGCGCCTGCCGAAAGAATCGCTCATTTTCTTTGGCGACACCGCCCGCTGCCCCTATGGCCCGCGTGACCTGCGCGAGGTGCGCGGCTTCGTGCACCAGATAGGCACCTGGCTTTCCAAACACGACGTCAAGCTCATCGTCATCGCCTGCAACACGGCGACGGCGGCCGGGTTGGCGCTCGCGCAGATGGAGTTCGACGTGCCGGTCATCGGCGTGGTCGAGCCGGGAGCGCGCGGCGCCGTGCGCATGACGCGCAACCGCCGCGTGGGTGTCATCGCCACGCAGGCCACCATCGACTCGGGCATTTACCCGGACACGATTCGCAACCTCGACGCGGGCGTGACCGCGTTCTCTTCGGCGACCCCGCTCTTCGTCGAAATCGTCGAGGACGGCATTCGCCGGTCCAACAGCCCCATCGAACGCCTCACCGCCGAGGCAAGCGACGTGTACTTGCGTCCGGCGTTCCAGACGATCGCGCGCGATTACCTCGACCCCATCAAGAAGGCCGGCGTCGACACGCTCGTCCTGGGCTGCACGCACTATCCCGTGCTCGCCCCGCTCATCCAGCAGGCCGTGGGCGAGGATGTCTCGATCATCTCGTCGTCCGAGGAGACGGCCAAGGAGGTCGTCGAGACGCTCACCTATCGCAGGCATTTGGCTGACGGCTCGGTGCCGCAGTCAAGCAGCTTCTACACGACGGGTAAGGACCTGGATGACTTCCGCAACATCGGCGGTCACATCCTCGGCTACCCCATCGAAGACCTTACGTACGTGGACGTTCAGGACCTCTAGGCAGGAGAAATCATGACAGTCAACATCGGTTTGGGACGCTCCTACGGGCGCGGTCCCGAGGAGAAGCGCCCCACCACGATCACGCGGCACTTCCTCGACAACGTTCCCGGCTCGTGCCTCATCGAGACGGGTGCCACCAAGGTACTGTGCGCGGTGAGCATCGAAGAGCGCGTCAAGGCGTGGCGCAAGGGTGCGGGCGCCGGCTGGATCACCGCGGAATACGCGATGTTGCCCGCCTCCACGGCCAAGCGCACCTCGCGCGAGCACCTGACGCGCAAGGGGCGCAGCATGGAGATCGAACGCCTCATCGGGCGCAGCCTGCGCTCCGCGGTCGACATGACCGGGCTGGGCGGCGAGGTCACCTTCACGGTGGACTGCGACGTGCTTCAGGCTGACGGCGGCACGCGCACGGCGGCCATCACGGGGGCCTGGGTCGCGCTGCACGACGCGCTCGAGATGTGGCAAAACGCCGGCAAGATAAAGACGAGCCCCATCATCGACCAGGTCGCAGCCATCAGCGTCGGTCAGGTGGACGGGCGCATCCTGCTCGACCTCGATTACCAGGAGGACTCGCGCGCCGAGGTCGACCTCAACCTCATCATGAACGGACGCGGTGAGATCATCGAGATTCAGGGCACGGGCGAGCAATGCTCCTTTGACCGCGCGAAACTCAACAAGATGCTCGACGTCGCGACCGTAGGTATCGATGAATTGCTCGCCGAGCAGCGACGCGCGATCGGCGAGGAGTAGTCATGGCTGCCAAGAAAGTCGTCATCGCGACGAACAACGCCCATAAGCTCGAGGAGATATCGCGCATGCTCAGTCCTGTGACGGGCTGGGAGTTCGTAAGCCTCAAGGACTGCGGGAGCTTCCCCGAGCCAGTGGAGGACGCCGACGACTTCGAGGGCAACGCCCGCATCAAGGCGCTGGCCGCACGCGACAACACGGGACTTCCCGCCCTTGCCGACGACAGCGGTCTCATGGTCGATGCGCTCGATGGCGCACCCGGCGTGTTCTCGAGCCGCTTTGCCGGTGAGGATGCCACCGACGCCGATAACAACGCCAAGCTGCTCGAGCTTCTGGCCGACGTGCCCGATGCCGAGCGCACGGCGCGCTTCGTTTGCACCCTCGTCTTCGTTGACACCGACGGCTCCGAGATCGTGGCCCACGGTAGCTGCGAGGGAAAGATTGGCTACGAGGAACGCGGCAGCAACGGCTTTGGCTATGACCCGCTCTTCGTGAGCGAGGCCTGCGGTGGCCTGACCACGGCCGAGGTCCCAGCCGAGCAGAAGGACGCCATCTCCCATCGCGGTGAGGCCCTGCGTGCCTTCATCCGCGAATTCGAAAACTAGCATTTCCCGGTAACCAGACAAAACGTGCCTGGCACCTTTTGTCTAGTTTTGCTGGTCAGTAACTTATCGATTGCTGTTCTTCATCGTGCGTGCGATCTCGCGCTTGGCGTCGCGTTCCTTGATGGAGGCGCGCTTGTCGTAGAGCTTCTTGCCCTTGCAGACGCCGACCTCGACCTTCACGCGGCCCTCTTCGGTGAAGTACATGGAGAGCGGGATGAGCGAGTAGCCCTGCTGGGCTGCCTCCTGCTCGAGCTTGAGTATCTCCTTCTTGTGCAGGAGCAGCTTGCGACGGCGTTCGGGCTCGACGTTGAAGATGGAGCCGTTGCTGTACGGGGCGATGTGCACGCCGTTGAGCCAGGCCTCGCCCTTGCGGATGGTGATGAAGCAATCACGCAGCTGCGCCGAGTTCTCGCGCAGCGAGCGCACCTCGGTGCCCGTGAGCACGATGCCCGCCTCGACGCGGTCCTCGACGAAGTAGTCGTGTAGTGCCTTGCGGTTCTTGGCGATGTATGTGCGTTCCTTCTTCACGTGGCTTTCCGCTCGTCGACTTTATCCGTAACTCGTGCAAACCATTCTAGAATACTCTTCCCCGTTTACGGCCCAAATCCGCCCGTAAATTGTTTGTGGAACGTTTTGTCTTTGTAACAGAATGAGGTTTCTCTATAGTAGGTTCGGTGTCATAGCTTCGCTGCGATTTCGTGTGAGGGGCACGCGTGGCGAGTTGATTGGAAGATGGAGGTATCTATGCAAGATTCGTTTATCGAGTCGCTTGAGTCGCGTGGTTTGACACGTCGCGCCTTTCTCGGCTTCTGTGGCACGATTGCAGCTGCAATCGGCATTGAAGGCGTGACAGCTGCTGACGTTGCTGAAGCCATCGAGAGCAACTCCCTCATCGGTACGAATGGAGGTTTGGGCGAAGGCGCTCTCGCACCGGTCATCTGGATGGAGCTTGGCTCCTGCACCGGTTGCACCGAGTCCTTTGCACAGGCTGACAATCCCGATCCGGCTACGCTGATCCTCGAGTATCTCGCGCTCAACTACGCCGAGACCCTCTCCGCCGCCGCCGGCTACTCCCTCGAGGAGGCCCGCGAGGAGACCATCGAGGCCGCCAAGGGCAAGTACGTCGTCGTCATCGAGGGCGCCGTCATGACCCGCTACGATGGTGAGATCCTGCGCATCGCGGGTGCCCCCACCTGCGCTCCGCACGAGAGCCATCTGCTCCACACCTGCAAGGACGCAGCCGTCGTCATCGCCGCAGGCTCCTGCGCCGTCGACGGTGGATTCTGCGCGGCATACCCCAACCCGGGCGATGCCGAGGGTATCCAGAAGTACCTCAAGGACAATGGCGTGTCGACTCCCGTCGTCAACCTTCCCTCTTGTCCCGTCAACCCCGCCAACCTCGTCGCGGTCATCGTCCAGTACCTGCTGCTGGGCCCCGAGTCCGTCGTCGCCGGCCTTAACGAGTTCAACATGCCGGCCGCCATGTACGGCGAGACCATCCATGACAACTGCGAGCGTCGCGGCCACTTTGAGAACGGCGAGTTCGTCTACGAGTTCGGCAGCGAGGAAGAGGCCAAGGGCTACTGCCTGTACGCCCTGGGCTGCAAGGGTCCGCAGACCAAGGCCAACTGCCCGCAGGTCCGCTGGAACCGCCGCGTGAGCTGGTGCGTCGCCTCTGGCGCTCCCTGCATCGGCTGCTGCAACGGCGACCCGCGCACCACGGTCCGCAACTGGATCGACGTCGATTCCCCGTTCCTGGGCCGTCTCAAGACCCTCAGGCTCGGCGACATCGCGTTCCAGCCGACCCCTGTCGCTCTCGGCGTCACCGGTCTTCTGACCGCCGCACTCGTCGTCCACGGCATTGGCATGAAGGCCACTGGCCGTACCAAGGGCGGTGCTCCGTTCGAGAAGGAGCGCGAGTGGGATGTCAAGCACGGCAAGAAGGAGCCCTCCACCGTACCTGTCGTCGAAGAGCAGGTCGTCGTTGATTTCGAGGAGGGTAAGTAAACATGGCTAAGCATTCTATTATCGATCCGGTTGACCGCATCGAGGGCCATCTGCGCGTCGAGATGGAGGTCGAGAACGGCGTCGTGACCGACGCATGGGTCTCCGGCGGTCTGTTCCGTGGCCTCGAGCTCATCGCCGAGGGTCGCGATCCCTATGACGCGGCCATGCTCGCCCAGCGCGTCTGCGGCGTCTGCCCCGTCTCGCACTGCCACACCTCCGTCTTCGCGGCCGAGGAAGCCTATGGCATCCAGATTCCCGAGGGCGGTCGTCTGGTCCGCAACCTCATCGAGGGCGCGCAGTTCATGCACAGCCACATCCTGTGGTTCTACCAGCTGAGCGCACTCGACTACGTCAACCCCCTGCACGCGCTTGAGGCTGACATCAACAAGACCTACGCCCTGTGCGAGACCCTGGGCCTTGCCCAGACCGACTTCGCCGCGCTCAAGGACCGCCTCGCCAAGTTCGCCCAGAACGGTCAGTACTCCTGGCTGTCCGGCGGCTGGTTCATGGACGGCCTGGCCCCCGAGGCCTACAAGCTCCCGGCTGAGGTCGACCTCATCGCCACGGCTCACTACATCGAGGCCATCGACATGCAGGCCACGGCCGACGAGATCTCCGCGATCATCGGTGGCAAGATGCCGCACGTCCAGACCTCGATTCCCGGCGGCACCGCTTGGTACCCGAGCGTCGAGAAGCTCGACGACATCCTGTTCCGCGCCACGAAGCTCAAGGAATGGGTCGACAACGTCATGATTCCCGACGCCATCGCCATCGCGAGCGTCTACCTCAACGACGTTGCCACCATCGGCAACAACAAGCACGGCAACTTCATGGCCTACGGTGTCTTCGACCGCCCCTCACGCGAGCTCGACGACCGCTTCTTCCCCGCGGGCATCGTCCGCATGGGCAGCGGCGCACCCGTCCTCGAGCAGTTCGACGGCGCCTACATCACCGAGGGCACGACCCACGCCTACTACAAGGACAGCGGCGAGCCGCTGCATCCCACGGTCGGCGTGACCGAGCTTCCCGAGAAGTTCCCCGGCTACTACAAGGATGCCGCTGCCGAGATCGTCAACGACAAGTACACCTGGTCCAAGGCCCCGCGCTACGACGGCGAGCCCATGGAGGTCGGTCCGCTTGCCCGCGTGCTCGTCTCCTACATGAGCGGTAACCCCGAGATCGTCGCCGGCGTCAATGCCGTCCTCACGGGCCTCAAGCTTCCCGTCGACGCGAGCAGCGTCATGGCCCTCAACTCCGCGCTCGGCCGTCTGGCCGCCCGCCCCATCGAGGCTTCCGCCGTCGCCGGCTACATGATCGACTGGTGCGGCGAGCTCGTCGAGCTCCTCGGCCTCATCGAGGCAGGCGCCGTCGAGGGTAACCCCTGGTTCGCCGAGCGTGTCCGCGACACGGGCCTGGGCGAGGGCTTCTGGGAGGCTCCGCGTGGCGCCCTCTACCACACCGAGACGCTTGCCGGCAACACCATCACGCACTACCAGGAGGTCGTCCCCACCACGTGGAACATCTCCCCGCGTGACGAGCACGGCGTGCCCGGCACCATCGAGCAGGGTCTCATCGGCACGCCCGTCGCCAACATCGAGGCTCCCATCAACGCCCTGCGCATCGTCCACGGCTACGATCCCTGCGTCGCCTGCGCAGTGCACATCGTCGAGCCCAAGACGGGCCGTGAGTTCAAGATGCACACGAGTCCTTGGGGAGGTCGATAATCATGGCACATCTCGTACACTATCCTGAGGCGCATCCATTCGTCTTCCGTTTCACCCACTGGGTCAACCTCATCTGCATGCTTCTCCTTATCCTCTCGGGTATCGAGATTCACTATCCGGTTGTTCCCTACCTGATGGGCGTGGCCCGCGGCGTGCACATGTTCTGCGCGTTCGTGATCCTCATCAACCTCATCTTCCGTATCGTCGCCGCCGGCTTCATCAAGTCCGCTCCGGCCTACGGCACCCGTGAGACCAAGCTGGACATGTACACGTTCTTCCCGCAGAAGGACAACCGTCACCAGCTCTGGCCGTGGATCAAGTACTACCTCTTCTTCAAGAAGGAGCACCCGCTGGGTGGCAAGTACGGCGTTCCGCAGAAGCTGTCCTACCTGCTCATCGCGGTGGCCATCCTCTTCATGGGCTACACGGGCTTCTGCCTGTGGGCACCGACGATGAACATCCCGTTCTTCGCCGGCTTCACCACCCTCGTCGGTGGTCTGATGAAGGTGCGCGTCATTCACTACTTCATGATGTTCTTCTTCATCTGCTTCACGCTCATCCACATCTACCTCGCCAACATCGAGGGTATCGATCCGACCAAGGTCATGCTGCTTGGCACCAAGCCGCATGGTGGTCTGACCTACAGCCTGGAGACCCGCAACATCTCCGGCTACGACCCGATGGACGAGGAGATCATCGTCATGGAGGACAAGGTGGTCCTCGAGAAGGACTAGTTGCCTCTCGCCATACGATGTCTGGAGGGCCCGCGGATTTCCGCGGGTCCTCTTTTTATGGAGCGAATGTTCCAGGCACGTTTGTCTCATTTTGCTAGAATGACGCAGGTTACAAGGAGGGTTTACGTTGGCCGAAGCGACAAACGACAACATCACACTCATTGGCATGCCCGGTGCCGGCAAAAGCACGCTTGGCGTCGTACTCGCCAAGAAGCTCGGCTATCGCTTCGTCGACACCGACCTGCTCATCCAGGAAAGCGAGGGCATGCTGCTCTCGGAGATTCTGGAACAGCGTGGCGTCGAGGGCTTCATCGCCTGCGAGAACGAGCTACTTGCCAACCTGAGCTGTGCGCGTCACGTCATCGCGACCGGCGGTTCGGCCGTCTATGGCGGTGATGCCGTCGCCAACTTGCGCGCGCTGGGAACGGTCGTCTTCCTCGACCTAGGCCTCGACGAAATCACGCGTCGCCTGCAGCCCGACCTGCTCGACCGTGGCGTCGTCATTCATCAGGGAAGCACGCTCGAAGACCTCTACGAGGAGCGTCATCCGCTCTATGCACGCGCCGCCGACCTCACCGTCAAGCTCGATGGGCTGAGCACGCTCGAATCGGTCGAAAGGCTCACGGCGAAGCTTGCGCCGTACCTATAAACGCAACGAAGGGGATACCGTGGAAGATATCAAGCAGATGGTGGTCTGCGTGGGAAACATGCTCATGCTCGACGAGGGCTTTGGCTCGCACATGGCCAAGGTGCTGACCGATTACGACACGGCACGCGAGTCCTTCGACGATGCCCACGCCCGGGCGCTTGTCGACACCTTTTGCGAGTACGATGCCCATGATGATGACGAAACCGACGGACGCATCCCCGTCATGGATGCCGGCACCATGGGCATGAGCCTCATCCCCTACATCCGCGACTTCGACCGCCTTGTCATCGTGGACGCCGTGGATTGTGGGCCGGATGCCGTGCCTGGCACCTGCTACACCTTCACGCCCGAGGACATGGCTGCCTACAGCATCATGCATTCGCTGCACGACATGCGCATCTCGGACGTGCTCAACAACGCGCGGCTGGCGGGACACGATTGCGACATCCGCTGCGTGGGCGTGCAGAAGAAGGACATCTGCCCGCGGGACTTCACCATCGACTTGACGCCCGAAGTGAAGGCCGCCGTGCCCTATGCGGTCGGTGCGGTGCTGGAGCTGCTGGAAATCGAGATATAAAAAGACCCCGCGAGTGCGAGGTCTTTTGCATGCGTGTTTCTCGTGCGACTTAGCGCTTGGAGAACTGCGGGCGCTTGCGGGCCTTCTTGAGACCGTACTTCTTGCGCTCGACCATACGCGGATCGCGCGTGAGGAAACCGGCCTTCTTGAGCTCGGCGCGGTAATCGCCAGCCTCGAGCAGGGCGCGGGCAATGCCGTGGCGCAGGGCGCCGGCCTGACCCGAGATGCCGCCACCGTTGACCGTGGCGATGACGTCGAAGTGCTTGACCGTACCTGTCACGGTGAAGGGAGCCGTCGCGAACTCGACGAGCGCCTTGCGGCCGAAGTAGTCCTCGGCGTCGCGCTTGTTGACGGTGACCTTGCCGGTGCCGGGGACGAGGCGAACGCGCGCTATGGCGTTCTTGCGGCGACCGGTGCCATAGTAGATGGCTTCTTTCTTGGTATCTGCCATGGGTTATGCCTCCAGGTCGATCTTGCGGGGATTCTGCGCCTGATGCGGATGCTCGGGGCCTACATAGACCTTGAGCTTCTTACCCATCTGGCGTCCGAGCGTGTTCTTGGGGAGCATGCCCTTGACCGCGTGCTCGATGACGCGCTCGGGGTGCTTCTCCATTGCCTCCTGGAAGGTCTCCTGACGCACGCCGCCGGGATAGCCCGTGATGCGGGTGTACACCTTGTCGGTGACCTTGGCGCCAGTAACTTTGATCTTGTCGCAGTTGATGACGACGACGAAGTCGCCCGTATCAACATGCGGCGTGTACGTCGGCTTGTTCTTGCCGCGCAGAATCTGAGCAACGGCAGAGGCAAGACGACCAAGGGTCATGTCGGTCGCATCGACCAGAAGCCACTCGCGCTGGACTTCGCCGGGCTTCGCATAGTAGGTCTTCACGTGTGTTCCTCCAACTAAACTACCATGTTGTTCAATCACAGAGTTTCACGGGGCTCTGAAAGCGAACCCGTTAAGGATACTCGTCGCGCGACGTGCGTGCAACAATTATTTGCGCTTTTATCGCCCTGAAGGGCTTCTTCGCCTCAATGAGACAAATACCCTGTGTATTTGTCTCCTACTTGGAATCCGCGTCTTCGTTGTCCGCGTCGGTTTCCACCTCGACGTCGACTTCGACGACCTCGGTGACCTCGGCAGGCGTTTCCGGCTCGCCCGCCGGAAGCTCGGGCTCGGCGTCAAGCGCCTCGGCCACATCCACCGGGTTGAGCGCGGGAGGCACCTCGACCGGAGCCTCGGGAGCAGCCGTCTGCGAAGCGGCGACGCTCACCGGCTCGCCCGTGGGTGGCGCGGGCGTATCGCTGGCCTGGGCGGGCGCATGCGGCGGATGCGGTGCATCGGGCTGGGCGCCTGCAACCTCAAAGGGCAGCGGGTCGTCCTTCGTGCCCCAGGCGGCTACGTCGAACTGACGTGTCCAGTAGCCGACGGCCCTGGCAAGCAGCAGCTCGACGAAAGTGGAGTAGACGTTCCAGATGTAGCAGAACACAAGAAACACCGGCAGCATCGTCATGACGAGCGTCACGAGGTAGCCGACCATCGCGGAATCGGAATAGGCACCGCCGTTTGCCATGAGCAGAAGCGGCGTGATCGTCGCGCCGAGCACGATCGCGATGATGATGAACAGAATGAAGCTGACGATGATGGCGCCAACGACTTCGAAGAGGATCACCATGCCGAAGATGCGCATGATACCACCGAAGTCCTGCTTGATCATGGCCCAGATCTTGCCAAGCTGCAGGCCCGCGCCCAAGCGATCGTACATGGTCATGCGGATGGTGCCCACCCAGCCAATCACGCAGGCGAAGACGGCCAGCACGATACCGGCGACGTTGACGACCCAGCCGAGGGCGGCAAAGCCGAAGTTGCCCGGCGTGACCACCATGTAGCGGCCCGTCGCCGTGTATATGCCAGTCTCGGCGCCCATGGCGCTGAGCCAGCCGCCAATGGACATGACGACACCGGGGATGATCGCTATGACGATGGCGATGACGAGCGCGAACCAGCCCCAGCGCAGCATCTTGCTACCCGGACGCCCGTAAATCTTCTTGGGCATGGGCGACTCGACACCCCACGCGGCCTTGTGCGCCCACTCCCAGGCGTAGCCATATGCGGTCATCTGGCCGAAGATGGGGATGAACATGATGAGACCAAGCAGGCAAATCTTGCCGAACCAGCCCTTCGTCCCCTTGATATCACCAAAGCTCGTGCGGAAGTACTTCCCGCTGTAGTTGGTCTTGTCCATGGTTCTCCTCCGATTAAGCGACTATGAGATTAGTCTTCGCTCCATAGTATCATGTGCGGCCTCTTCCAGCGCGTCATCAAGCGGCTGAAGTTTCGTTCCCGGATAGCGTCGCTGCAGCGCGAGCTCGATGAGCGCGTCTGCCACGCATGGGTTCTTGGGCAGCAGCGGCCCGTGGCTGTAGGTCGCGATGACGTTGCGATAGCGCAGGCCCTCGGTGCCATCCTCGCCGTTGTTGCCATAGCCCTTCACGACCGTGCCCAACGCCTGAGCCCCCTCGCGCAGATGCGTGCGACCTGCGTGGTTCTCGAAGCCGACGATCGAAGGCGCCCCTTCGATGGCATCGGCCCTGAAGACGATGTTGCCGATGAGACGTGTGTCGCCCGCCTCGGTGTACATGGGCAGCGCGCCGATGTACGCAGACTCGTGCCCTTCGTGGTCGACGTAGTATTCGCCGAGAATCTGATAACCGCCGCAGATGGCGAGCACGGGAACGTCGCGCTCGATGGCCTGCTGCAAACGCGTGGCCTTGGAGCCCGCGACACCCACGCCCAAATCTGCCAGCAACGTGCGCTGGTCGAAGTCCTGACCACCGCCGATGAAGAAGAGGTCGATGTCCTCGAAGTCCGTATCCTGGCCGGCGCCCAGGTCAACCACCCGTGCATCGATGCCGCGCCACTCGCAGCGTCTGGTAAGCGCGATGGTATTGCCACGGTCACCGTAGAGATTGAGAAGGTCCGGGTAGAGATGCCCGATCGTGATATGCATGGACTCGTCAGCCATCGCCTAGCCCTCCCAGAATCCCGCGAGACCCAGGACGCTCGCCGCCTTCGCGCGAAAGCCGAGCATCGCCGAATAGTTGGCGACGACGGTCACGGCATGGTCCATGCGCCCAAGCTCCTCGATGAGCTTGCCGTAATCGTGCACGATGCGAATGCCGGAATCGGGCATGCCGGCGTACTTGAGACGCAGCGCCATGTCCTCGGCACGCTCGCCGCTGCAAATCGCGGCGTCCTTGTGCGCGCAAATCGCCTCCCAGCCGGCATCGTAAATCCACGAGACGTCCGTGCCATCGCATTCCTGGTCGTTGAGTATGCACACGAGACCCATGTCCTCGTCGGTCTCGTTGAGCAGCAGGTTGATGATCTGGTTGCAGCCCGCCGGGTTCTTCATGAGCATGAGGCGCACCTTGGTGCCGTTCACATCGAGCACCTCGGAACGGCCGAAGCCATGCTTGAACTTGCCGAGCGCCTCGAAGGCCCGTTCCTTCGTAAAGCCAAAGGCCAGAAGGCCGGCGACAACGCATGCGCAATTGTAAATGTCATAGCTCGCGGGCACGTCGACCGGCACAATCGAGCTCACGCCGTCGACGCTCATCTCGAGCACGCAGCTATCACTATGTCGCTCGACGATGCGCTCGACCGCAACGAAGGGCGCCGGACGGGCATAACCACAAGCGGGGCACCGAAAGCCGCCCAGATGCGCAAACGTGACGTAACCGTAGGCGTACTCGGTGCCGCACAGGATGCAGTGCGTCGCATCCGAGAGGTCGGCCACGCGCTCGGGGTAAATCTCGCAGCTCACGCCATAGAACATGACGTCGTTGTCGGCCTTGCCCGCAATCGAGGCGACCATGGAGTCGTCCGCGTTGAGACATAGCGTCGCGTGCGGGGAATTCGTCACGCCCGCCATGATGTTCTCGAGCGTGTGCGTGACCTCGCCGTAGCGGTCGAGCTGGTCGCGAAAGACGTTGGTGACGACGAGCACGTCGGGGTCGAGTTGCTTGCACACGCGACACAGCGCGCCCTCGTCGCACTCGATGGCGGCGAGCTTGTAGCGCGGTTTGCCCGTGATGCTCGAGCGAATCGCGAACTCGGTCGTGATGCCCTGGATGAGATTTGCGCCACTGCGGTTGTAGAAGGCCTGCTCGCCCATGTTCTCGAGCGCCTGGGCGACGATGTGCGTGGAGGTCGTCTTGCCGTTGGTGCCCGTGATGACGATGGTGCGCACGCCGCGGCTGAGCTGGTGCAGGTATTCGGGATCGATCTTGAGGGCGAGCTTGCCGGGCAGCGAGGTGCCGCCGCGCCCGAGTAGACGCAGCGCATGATACGTCGCCTTGCAGACGAGCGCTGCGCAAACCGTCCTCACGCCCATGGGCTAGTCCTCGTCCGCCGCGTCTTCGGTCATGCTCGCGGCACGTTCGAGGAGACTCGCGATGCGCTCGGTATAGGCGGGATCCTCGATGCCGGCAAGGGCAACGTCCACGGTAGGCGCCGCATCCCAGAGTTGTTCGAGGCGATAGTAGTCGCGCGGACCGGGTTGGAAGATGTGGACGACGATGGAGCCGTAGTCCATGAGCACCCATTCGCTCTCGTCGAGGCCCTCGATGCTCGCCGGCTTGATGCCGAACTCCTTGAAGAGCTGTTCTTCGACCTCCTCGGCGATCGCGTCGACGCGACGGTTGTTCGCCGCCGTGCAGATGACGAAGTAGTCAGTGACGTTGAGCAGGTCGGACACGTCCTGGATGACGATGTCGCTTCCCTTCTTCTCGTCGATGGCGCGCGCGGCAACGAGTGCCTGCTCCTTGAATGCGCTGTGCTCGGTCAACGTGCCCCCTTATGGATATGCAAGCGTGCTTGCGTCAATGATAGCGAATTGTATTACAAGACGACGTTCGGGTCGCCCTGACGCGACTTGTCGATGGGATGATGGCGTGCGACCAGGCCGTTCCAGATCTCGAGCGCCACCGGATCGATGAAGCGCTTCCGGTCGATAAGCGAGCGCATGGTGGCGGCGTAGGCCTCGAAGTAGAGCTCATCGAGATCGACCTTGCCCGCCATCTCGCGCAGGCGCTTGACCTCGGGGCGGCCCTTCGACTTGCGCAACGGCTCGATCATGTCGGCGACGAAGATGATGATGTCCAGGTCACTCATGTCGAGCGCCCCGAGCGTGTGGTTGTTGATTGCGCTGATGATGCCATCGTCAAGCTCGGGGAACTCGCGCTTGACAGCCGCCGCCCCGGTGAAGGAGTGAAGCACCGGATAGAGGTACTCGATGTGATCGGGACGCGCGATGCCCAGCTCGTCGAGGCGCGCCGGCAGCTCGTCATCGGTCAGCAGCTTGTCCCAGTCATGCAAAAGACCGGCGATGCGCGCGTCGTACTCGCTTGCCCCGTACTTTCGCGCAAGCTTGGCCGCATACTCGGATACCGAATGCACGTGATCGAGGCGCTTGCCCGACAGGCGCTTGTCCACCGCCTTGGTCACGCGCTTGAGCAGCTTCTTGTCTTCCTTCACGCTCGTAAACCCTCTCTCTCGATGTGCCACGGTGCCTGACCCCCTGACACATCCTGGTACAGGCCCGTCTGGTCAATATACGCCATGACGGATGCCGGAATCATGTCGCTCACGTCCCGTCCTTGCGCAATGCGCTCGCGCAGCTGGGTCGAGGACACATCGACCTGGGGAACGTCGAGATAGACGACATCGAAATCGAGGAGACTTGCAGCAAGCACCTCGCGCACCTGTCGCGTGGACTGGCCCGGCCGCTTTGCCACGACGACCGTGCACAGGCGCGCGACATCCTCGGCACGCTTCCAACCCGGCAAGGTGAGGGCCGAGTCGGTGCCCATGATGAAGAAGAGCTGCGCGCCCTCATGGCAACGCGTCAGCTCCTCGAGCGTATCGGCCGTGTAGGTGACGCCCGGCCGCTCGACCTCACGCAAATCGAGCTGGAAAAGCGGTTCGTCTTCGATCGCGAGCGCGACCATATGCGCGCGTTCGGATGCGGGGGCAATCTTTAGCCCCTGCTTGAAGTTGGGGTTGCCCGTGGGAATGAAGAGCACGCAATCAAGGTCGAGTTGCTTCGCGACGCTTGCCGCCACGGCAAGATGCCCGTTGTGCACGGGATCGAAGGTCCCGCCCATGATGCCTATGCGTTCGCGCACGCCCTAGCCTCGAATCTGCCCCTCGCCGCTCACGAGGTACTTGACCGATGTGAGGGCGGTCGCCCCCATGGGGCCACGGGCATGCAGCTTCTGGGTGCTGATGCCAATCTCGGCGCCCAGGCCGAATTCGCCGCCATCGGTGAAGCGCGTCGAGGCGTTGGCGTAGACGACCGACGCATCGACCTCGCGCTGGAACCGGCCGACGGCACTCACGTCCTGCGAGATGATGCTCTCGGAATGTCCCGTGCCATAGGTGTTGATATGTGCAATCGCCTCATCGACGCCCGTCACGCACTTGACGCTGATCTCCATGTCGAGATATTCGGTGCCCCAATCGTCTTCGGTCGCCGCAACGACCCCGATGCCGTGCGCGGAGGCGATGGCGGCGGCAGGCGCATCGGCGTGGATGGTCACACCCGCACGGGCCAGCGCCATGAGCAGCGTGGGTAGGAAGGTCTCGGCAACCTCCTCGTCGATGAGCACGCTTTCGCAGGCGTTGCAGACACCGGGCCGCTGGGTCTTCGCATTCATGATGATGGGCTCCACGTAGGCCGGATTGGCCTGCGCGTGGATGTAGACATGGCAGTTGCCCGTCCCCGTCTCGATGACGGGTACGGTCGCGTTCTTCACGCAATGCTGGATGAGCCCCGCACCACCGCGGGGAATGAGCACGTCGACAAGGCCGGCGAGGTTCATGAGCTCGTCGGTCGCCTCGCGGCCCGGGTCCTCGATGCTCTGGATGCAATCGGCGGGCAGGCCGGCATCGGCCGCCGCCTGGGCAAGCACCTGCGAGATGGCAAGGCACGAGCGCTGCGCAAGACTTCCGCCACGCAGGATGCAGGCGTTGCCCGTCTTGATGCACAGGCCCGCGGCATCGGCGGTGACATTGGGACGCGCCTCGTAGATCATCGCGACGACGCCGAGCGGCACCCGGTACTTGATCATGCGCAGCCCGTTGTAGAGCTCGCTTCCCTCGAGGACTTCGCCAAGCACCTCGGGCTGTGCTGCCACCTGGCGCAGACCGTCGGCAATGCCGTCGATGCGTTCGTGGGAGAGCATGAGGCGGTCGAGTAGCGGGCCAGGCGTGCCCTTTTCGCGTGCCGCGTCCATGTCGGCCTCGTTGGCCGCGAGTATGCGTGATGCGTTCGCGATGAGCGCATCGGCCATCCCGTTGAGCGCGTCACAGCGCTGTTGCGAACTCGTCTGCGCCAGCTCACGTGATGCGACGCGCGCCTTCGTTGCCTTGTCCCGTGCCTCGCCCATGGGTCATGCCTTTCTTCTCCTGCGTGCGTTTGCGTTTCAGCCATTATACGGGAGCGTCAGCCCTCGTCCTCGTCAATCATCGCCGCAATGCGTCGCATGCGGTGGTACACCGCGCTCTTGGACAACGGTGGGTCGGCGAGCTCGCCCAGTTCCTTGACCGAGGCATCCGGGTGCTTGATGCGCAGCAGGGCGACCTCGCGTAGCGACGCGGGAATTGCCTCGATGCCCCTCTGGCCGATGACGCGCCGTATGCACTCGATCTGCCGCATCGAGGCCTTGGTCGCCTTGACCTGGTTGGCGATCTCGGCGTTCACCCGGCGGTTCGTGTCGTTTCTCACCGACTTGATGACCCGCGCGTTCTCGATGGCAAGGGCGCCTTGATGGGCACCCACGAACGCGAGGAAGGCGATGATCTGCTCGATGCCCTTGATGTAGATCGCGTACATGTTGTGGCGGCGTATGTAACGGGCCCGGATACCATGGGCGTCCATGAGCTCGAGACAGGAGGCGATGAGCTCTTCGGACGGGCCGGCAAGCTCGAAGTGAAAGGCGCCGCGCGGGTCGGCGATGTAGCCGCCGCCCAGAAAGGCGCCGCGGAGGTAGGCTCCGGCGCAGCAGGCGCTCTCCACGAGCTCGGGACGTATACCGCCTTCGAAGCCCGTATCGCCCAGAATGCCCATGTCACGCAACGCGTCGGTGAGGCCCACCTGCGGCGGCACGGTGATGAGGTAGTTATGCGTCTTGTGCAGGATGCTGCGACGCACGGTGAGGTTGGTGGCGAGCTCGTAGACGCTGTGGAGCAGACGAATGGCCGTGCGCGCGACGCTGGCCGTCTCGGTTGCGAGCTCGAGACGGGGACCCTCGCCGCTGATGGAGAGCGTGCCCTCGATGCGGATGAGGGCGGAGAGCTCGGCGCGGTCGCACCGCGAGCACGTGGGCTCGATACGAGACAGCTCGTCTTTCACCTCTGACGTGAATGACACGCCGCCAGCACCTCCCGAAACGCCTTGGCAAGCTTCTCGCGGTCATGCCAGGTGGGCCGCACGGGATCGACCAGGTCGCGCACCATGGGCTGCACGCCAAGCTCCTTGACCTTGTGCACGAGCTCGTCGCTCGCCTCCACGTGGGCGAGCTTTCCCGTTCTGCGTCCCTTCGTGTACCGGCGCGCGTCCGAGTAGTCGGTGAGCGCGGGAAAGACGCCGCTTGCCATCGGGCTTGCCTCTGCGTTGCGGTGGATGAGCGCGATGTCGAGCAGACCGCGCATGCCATGGCGCGTGAGCGCGTCGACGTAGTCGTAGCAGTTCATGCCCCAGGTCTCGCCCTGCATGTCGGCAAGGGAGCAGACGAAGAGCGTGCACGCGGGGTCGTTCTCGCGGTCGTGCGCCTCGCGGATCGCCTCGACGACGCCGGGGACGAGCAGGTTGGGGATGATCGAGGTGAACAGCGAACCCGGGCCGAGCACGATGAAGTTTGCCTCGCGGATGACCCGCAGCGCCGCCGGATAGGCCTGGGCATCGGCCGGGTGCAGCGAGACGTAGCGCATGGAGCAGTCCGCATCGCTGATGACGGCCTGGCCCTCAAGCTCGACGCCGTCGTTGGTGAGGCCGTAGAGGCTTACGTCATGCAGGGTCGAGGGGTATACGTGACCGCGCGCCTCGATAAGCCCCTCGCATACGCGTATGGCATCGGGAAAGGAATTGGTCTCGTCGGCGATGGCGGTGAGGATGAGGTTGCCGAGCGAATGATTGTCGAGATAATCGAAACGGTGACGGAAGGCGCGCGCGAGGATGCCCTCGTAGTTGGCCGACATCGCGCTGATGCACTTGCGGATGTCGCCGGGCGGAATCACCCCGCCGCGCTCGCGCAGGATGCCCGTCGAGCCCCCGTCATCGACCATGGCGACGACCGAGGAGACCTTGCAGCCCATGTCGAGCAGGGTGCGAATGGAGGCCGGCGCGCCCGTGCCGCCGCCTATGACAACAGCGTTCGTTCGATTCATGGAAGCCTCCTAGTTGACTTCGGCAAGGGCCAGGTCACGGTGGGCGGTGCTTGCGCGATAGCCCGCCTGGGAAAGATGCTGGCCCGTCATGACCGCGAGCGCAACGCTGCGATGCTGGCCACCCGTGCATCCCACGCCGATGGTGAGGTACTGCTTGCCTTCCTTGATGTAGCCGGGGATGATCTCGTCGAGCAGGGCGTACCAACGCTCGAGGAAGCGCTTGGTCTCGGGTTGCCCGAGCACGAACTCGGAGACCTCGCGGTCGAGACCCGTCTTGGTGCGCAGATCCTTGTCATAGTAGGGGTTGGGCAAGAAGCGCACGTCAATGACGATGTCGGCGTCGATGGGAGCCCCGTGCTTGAAACCGAAGGAATAGACCGAGATGTGCATTTCATCGATGTCGTTTTCGGAGGCGAACAGTGCGCGAATCTTCGCACGCGTATCCTGCGGACGCGTCACGCTCGTGTCGAGCACGTAATCGGCCTGCTCCCGTGCCTCGTCAAGCAGCTCGCGCTCCTTGCGAATGCCGTCGAGCACGGACATGTCGCCTTCGCATAGCGGGTGACGGCGACGCGTGGCCTTGTAACGATTCAACAGTTGCTCATCTGTCGAATCGAGGAAGAGCACCTTGGTGGTGATGCCCATCTCGTCGAGCTTGTCGAGTTCGCGGGCGAGTTCGGGGAAGAACTCCTGGGCGCGCAGGTCGCAGACGACGGCGAGCTTGCGCGAGGAGCCGACGTTGAGGCCGGCGAGGCTCACGAGGTTGAGCAGCAGCGAGGGCGGCAGGTTGTCGATGCAGAAATAGCCAAGGTCCTCGAAGGTGTGCATGGCCTCGGTGCGGCCCGCGCCGGACATGCCCGTGATGACGATGAGATCGGGACCGAGCGTCGAGGGATCGAGCTCTTCGACGGCGTCTTGCTGAGTCATGAGACTCCCCTTGTCGGAATTGCAGGAGTCCCCAGTATACCGCGCCTACTCGTCACCGTGTTCGGCGTCGAAGTCGAGGATGACGGCGTAGAGGTCCTCGGCGACCTGCTTGGGAATGCCTGGGACGGCCTCGATGTCCTCGAGGCTTGCCTCGCGCATGCGCTTGACGCTGCCGAAATGTTTAAGTAAAAGTTTGCGGCGCTTGGGCCCCAAGCCGGGCACATCGTCGAGGATGGAGGCGACCATGCCCTTGTCGCGCAGCTCGCGATGGAAGGTGATGGCGAAGCGGTGCGCCTCGTCGCGCACATGCTTGACGAGGTAGAGCGACGGGCTGCCGCTCGGCAGCACCACGGGACCCGTGTCGTCCCAAGGCACGTAGAGCTCCTCGTCCTTCTTGGCCAGGCCGGCCATGGGAATGTCGAGGCCGAGCTCGGATAGCTCGTTGATAGCAGCCGTAAGCTGGGGCTTGCCGCCGTCGAGGATGAGCAGGTCGGGGCGCGAGCCAAAGCGCTCGTCCTCCATGCGCTCGGGCGCGTAGCGGCGGCGCAGCACCTCGCTCATCATCGCGAAGTCGTTGGCCTCGCCGTATTCCTTGCGAATCTTGAAGCGACGGTACTGCGATTTGTCGGGCTTGCCGCCCGTGAACACGACCATCGAGGCCACCGAGTAGTTGCCGTGGATGGTCGAGATGTCGAAGCACTCGATGCGCATGGGCGGGTCGGGCAGCGCGAGCGCGCTTTCGAGCTGCAGCAGTGCCAGGTCAATGCGCTCCTCGTCGTAGCGCGTGCGCATCTTGTGGCGCATGAGCGCGTGCTTGGCGTTGAGCGCCGCGAGCTCAAGGAGCTGGTTGCGCTCGCCGCGCTCGGGCACGACCACGTGCACCTTGGCGCCATGGGGGCTCGCCAGGCGCTCGGTGAGCCACTGCTCGAGCGGGCGCGTCACGTCCTCGGGCAGATGCTCGGCGATGACGACCTCGTGCGGAAGCTCGGTGGTCTGGTCGTAGTACTTGGAGAGGAACTGCCCCACGAGGTCTGGCTCGGGAACGTTGAGGCCCTTGTCGAGGACAAAGTCGTTGCTGATGATGATGCGCCCGTTGCGCACGACGAAGACATGGGCCGCGGCAATGGTCTCCTCGCGGAAGAAGCCGACGACGTCGATGTTGAGCGGACGCGAGAGCACGGCCTTCTGCTTCTCCTGCAGCGCCTTGATGGCCTCGAGCCGGTCGCGGGCACGAGCGGCGTGCTCGAAGTCGAGCTCGGCGGCGGCCTCCTTCATCTCGGCCTCGAGTTCGCCCACGAACTCGTCGCGCTCGCCGGCCAGGAAGCGCTCGACGCGGGCGACGAGCGGCGCGTACTCCTCGGGCGTGATGGCCGCGCAGCATGGGCCCGTCCCCTTGCCGATGTGATAGGCGAAGCACGCCTTGTCGTCGGGCGTGGGCCAGCGCCCCGCCTCGATCATGCGCGTCATCTTGCGATACTGCTCGCAGGAGACGGCGCAGATGGGCACGATGCGGCGCACGGTATCGATGGTCTCGCGCGCGGCGCGGGCGTCGGTGTAGGGGCCGAAGTAGCGCGTGCCGCTTTTGTGCTTCTCGCGCGTGAACTTGATGGCCGGGTATGCGGCGCCCTTGGTGATGGCAATGAACGGATAGCTCTTGTTGTCGCGATAGTCGACGTTGAAAGGCGGGTTGTACTGCTGGATGAGGTTCTTCTCGAGGACGAGCGATTCGGTCTCGTTGTTGACCACGATGTAGTCGAAGGACGCGACCTGCTCCATCATGAACGGAATCTTGAGCCGTTCGTCTTGCCCGGAAACGTACTGAAGCATGCGTGCGTGTAAATCGACTGCCTTGCCGACGTAGAGAATCTCGCCCTCGGCGTTCTTCCACAGATAGCAGCCGGGAGCCTCGGGCACGCCCTTCAACTGCTCGCGCAGATCGGGAACGCTGCTATTTTCCGGGGTGTTCGTCATGTTGCGGCTCGTGCTCGGGGTCGATGCCCTCGGTGTCGTAGACGACGTCGCCGCGCCCGTGACGCTGGCGCACCGGGTCGAAGAGGCCGATCTTGTACACGATGATGGCCGAGGCGATGAGCAGCAGGATGAAGATCACGAGCTTGGCCGCACCACCGAGCACCCACATGAGCAGGGTGCCGATGCACAGGATGGCCGTCCACAGGTAGATGAGCAGCACCGCCTTGCGCTGCGAGTAGCCGCGCAGGAGCAGGCGATGGTGGATGTGGCCGGCATCGGGCGTGGCAATCGACTCGTGCTTGCGCAGGCGCCGCACGATGGCCGCAGCCGTGTCGATGATGGGGATGAGGGCGACGATGATGGGGACGATGAGCAGCGTGATCGAGAGCAGGCGCGTGGTGCCCACGAGCGAGACCGATCCAAGCAGCAAGCCGAGCAGCATCGAGCCGGAATCCCCCATGAAGATGCTCGCCGGGTAGAAGTTGTAGATGAGGAAGGCCCCCGCCACGGCGGCCGTGATCGCCGCGAGAAGCGCGGCCTCCGTCTGCTGCAGGGTCATGAACATGATGAAGAGCGTGATTGCCGCCATACCCGTGATGCCCGCGGCCAGGCCGTCGAGGCCGTCGATGAGATTGATGATGTTGATGAAGCACACGAGGTACAGAACCGTGATGGGATAAGCCCACAACCCAAAGTCGATGATGGCCGAGGAACCGGGAATCTGAAACGCGTGCAGGATGGTGCCCGTTCCCGCGATGATGCAGGAGGCGAATAGCTGCCCCAGGAACTTCACCCCCGGCCCCAGGTTGCGCACGTCGTCGATGATGCCCACGATCACGATGACCGCAAGACCGACAAGGACGCCCAATGACCTGACGTTGACCTCGCCCGGCATGTAGAGCGGACCATGCCAAAGCCCCGTGCGCTCGCCCACGTACTCGACCACGACAGCGACGAGCAGGCCACCAAACATGGCGACGCCGCCCAGACGCGGGACGGTGCGGCGATTGACGCGGCGCGGACCGGGCTCGTCGACGACGTTATGCGCCGTGGCAAAGCGTCTAATGGGAGGAACGAACGCGGCCGTCGCGGCAAAGGCGATGGCGAAAATCAGCAAGTAGTGTATCCACGTTTGCATGCGGCTTAGTATACGGCATTCTCATACGCTGCGCGGATATGAGCCGATGACCTTGACCTCTCTCATCTTCATGCGCAGGCAGTTGAGCGCGATCTGGATGTTGGGCTCGTCGGCGTATCCGTCGATGTCCATGAAGAACATGTAATCGCCCAGCTCGCGCTTGGTGGGACGCGACTGGACCATCGTGAGGTTGACGCCGGCGAAGAAGAGCTCCGAGAGGATCATCTGCAACGTGCCCGGCCGGTCGGCGTTCATGAAGAGCGCAAGCGTGCTCTTGCCCGGGCCATCATGGGGTACCGGACCCTTGCCGATGATGACGAAGCGCGTCTGGCTGCTCAGGTTGTCCTCGATGGCCTCCTCGTGGACATCGATACC
Source organism: uncultured Coriobacteriia bacterium (assembly GCA_948466335.1). Lineage (GTDB taxonomy): Bacteria > Actinomycetota > Coriobacteriia > Coriobacteriales > QAMH01 > QAMH01. The sequence goes on from CAOKAE010000002.1 coordinate 196,232, forward strand.
GCACATCTCGGCGGCCAGGGGCGAGGCTATGGCGGCGACGCTCTTGTCGGCAGCGGCCATCTCGGCGGCAGCGGCGGTCGAGTCTGCGAGGCGCAGTTGGCAGTTGGGAAGGTTCTGGCTAATCCAGCGACGGCACTGCCCGATGCCCTGCGTGTGCGAGGCGATGGTCGTCACGTCGTCAAGCGAGGCATCCGGGTTGAGCAGCAATGCCTGGTGAATGTCGATCGCGATCTCTCCCAGAATCTCCGCGCGCGAGGTGAAGGCGAAGGCATCAAGCACGGCCGTGACCGAGCCCTCGAGGGAGTTCTCGATGGGAACGACACCGTAATCGGCCTTGCCCCGCTCGACGGCCTCGAAGACCTCCGGCAGCGAGTCGCAGGCAAGCGGCTCGTAGCCGGCGGGAAGCGATCCGCGCTCGACGAGCGCGCGGACGGCCATATCGGAGAAGGTCCCGGCGGGACCAAGAAACGCGTAGGTGAGATTATGCTGGGGCATGATGGATACGTACCTTCGTCTAGCTTGCGATGACAGGGCATTTTAGCACAGCCGGACCACAGGCTATTCCGCGCACAGCCACAGGTCTTCCTGGCGTGCGATGAAGCCCTCGCGCTCGAGTTCGGCGAGTATGGCGCGAACCTCCCCGAGCGTCGGAGCGTCACGGCCAGTCTCCCGTTCGCTGAGCGCCAGGTCTCGGGCTATCTGCTCGTCCGTGAGAGCCTCGTCGATGATGCGGCGCAGCACGTAGGCGCGCTTCTGGCGATGGCTCCCCTCGAACTTGGATTGGCGCACGTACTGCTTGCTTCGGCGCGTGGGATTGACGGTCGTCTTCTTCAGATGCGCGCCATAGTCGAGCAGGGCATAGTACCAATTCCGCACGCGCGCGTCATCGGGACACGTCGCCTCGACAAGCGGCGCGAGCTCCTTGTCGCTCACGGCCTCCTGCTCGTCGAAGAACTCGTGGATGAACACGGCGCGCACGTTGGTTTCGAGGTACATGTCCGGCTGTTCGAATGCAAATATGCGCACACCCGCAGATGTCGAGGGACCTATGCCCGGCAGGCCGAGCAGGGCCTTCTTGTCGCTTGGGACGATCCCGCCATAAGACGTCACGACCTCCTCGGCGCAGCGCTTGAGGTTGAGCGCGCGTCGGTTGTATCCCATGCCCTGCCAAAGCTCGAGCACCGGGGGCAGAGGAGCCGCGGCGAGGGCGGCGACGGTGGGAAAGGTCTCAAGCCACTGCTCCCAGCGGCCCAGGACACGCGCGACTTGCGTCTGCTGGAGCATGACCTCGGAGAGCAATATCGCATAGGGATCGTGGGTGTTACGCCAGGGCAGGTCACGATAGAGCTCGCGGCCCTGTTCCCAGACGGTCTTCGTGAAAGCCTCGAGCCTCGCGTCCGACGGCTCCATGATCATGCGTCCCAGTCGACAATCTTCCAGCCGCGTTTCTTGGCCACGCGCGCGAGCTTCTTGTCCGGATCGACGACCGTGACCTCGTGGGCATGTTCGAGCATGGGGATATCGCTGTAATGGTCGCTGTAGGCATGCTCGAGCACCCAATTGCCCGGGCCAAACGTATCGTTGCACAATTGCACGAGCAAGCGAAGCTTCTCGCGCCCCTGGACGGGCACGCCCACGACGCGACCCGTGTAGTGGTTGTCCTTCTCCTCCATGATGGTCGACACCTGGCCGTCAAAGCCGAGCTCTTCGACAATCGTGGTGGTGATGGGCTTGAAGGAGGCGGATGCCAGGATGAGCTTCATGCCGTCGGCGCGGCATCGCTCGATTTCGCGCAGGGCACCGGGACGTATGCGCTTGCGGATGCGACGGTTGAAGATCTCCATGATCTCGGCGTCAACCTCGTCGACCGTCGGCTCGGTGAGCGCGGAGAACAGAAGCTCGCGGGGCGTGGACTCGACCTGCGGCAAACGCAGGCGATAGCGAATGCCCCAGATGCCCATGAGAAAGCCCTTGTGGACGGGCAACTGACGATGCCTGAGCAAGCTCGTCGTGAGCTTGAGCGGCGACTCTCCGTCTATGATCGTTCCGTCCAAGTCAAAAGCGGCGACGCGTACCAATGCAATCCCCCGTGCATGGAAGTCAAATTCGTCTGCGCATTATACGCTAGTAATCCACTTCGTCGATGCAATCGCTGAACTGCGAGTTGTAGAGCTCGGCATAGAAACCGTCTTGCAGTAGAAGCTGCTCGTGGGTGCCCATCTCGACAATGTCGCCGTCCCTCAGCACCAGAATCACGTCCGCGTCGCGAATGGTCGAGAGCCGGTGTGCGATGACGAAACTCGTGCGCGTGCTCGCAAGCTCGGTCATGGCGCGCTGGACGAGGCGTTCGGTGCGCGTGTCGATGGAGCTCGTCGCCTCATCGAGAATGAGGATCTCGGGGTCGGCAAGCAACGCCCGTGCAATCGTGATAAGTTGGCGTTGACCGGCGGAGATATTGGACGCCTCCTCGTTGATAACGGTATCGTAGCCGTCGGGCAGCGTGTGGATGAAGTGGTCGACGTGCGCGGCGCGGGCCGCACGTTCGATGTCCTCGTCACTTGCATGGTCGACGCCATAGGCGATGTTGTCGCGAATGGTTCCGTTGAACAGCCACGTATCCTGCAACACCATGCCCATATGGGAGCGAAGCTCATCGCGTTTGATGGTGCGGATGTCACGTCCGTCGAGGTAGATCGCGCCCCCGTCGATTTCGTAGAAACGCATGAGCAAATTGACAAGTGTCGTCTTTCCCGCACCGGTGGGACCCACGATCGCGACCATCTGGCCTGGCAGCGCCTCGACCGAGAGGTCATGGATGACGGGCTTGGCGGGGTCGTAGCCAAAGCGCACGTGCTCGAACCGGATGTGACCGGTGCCCTTCGTCATATCGGGAAGCAACGCGGTCTCGTCGCTCATCTCGGGCTGGTCGAGGATCTCGAAGACGCGCTCGGCACCGGCGATGGTGGCCTGGAAGGTGTTGATGATACCCGCCATCTGGCTGATGGGACGCGTGAAGTTGCGCATGTACTGCGTGAACGCCTGCACCTCGCCAACGGTGAGGGCACCGACCACCGCCTGCCAGCCGCCAAAGCACACGATGGCGATGTAGGCGAGATTGCCCACGAATATCATGAGCGGGCGAATGAGGCCCGAGACGAACTGTGCGCGCCAGGCGTGGCCGAAGTACTCGTCGTTGATGCGCTCGAAGTCCTCGATGGCGCCCTTCTCGTGCGCGAAGGCCTTGACCTCGGTATGACCGCCGTAGGTTTCCTCGATATGCGCGTCGAGCACACCGAGAGCGGTCTGCTGGGCGAGAAAGAAGCGTTGGGATCGCTTGGCGACGATGGCCGTGAGGATGATGGAGACGGGCAGCGTGCACAGCGCGATGATCGTGATGAGCGGGCTCATGAACATCATCATGACGAAAACGCCGACAATCGTGATGACCGAGGTGAGCGCCTGCGTCATGCCGTCTTGCAACGTCGTCGATATGAGGTCGATGTCGTTGACCACGCGCGAGAGTATGTCGCCTTTCGCATGGGAGTCGTAGTAGGACAGCGGGATGCGATTGAGCTTTTCCTCGGTCTGCTGGCGCAGCGAGTAGACGACGTTTTGCGCGACGCGCGCCATCACGAAGGCTTGCAGGTAGGTGAACACCGAATAGCACAGGTAGAGCACGAGCAGAACGAACAGAATCTCCCGCAACAGCTCGAAGTTCACGCCCGCGCCCACCTCGCCGTTGGCAATGGCGACACCGGCACGGAAGATCTCGGTCGTGGCCATGCCCAGCTGACGCGGGCACAGGATGTCGAAGAGCGTGGCGATGATGGCGCAGACGAGCACGAGCGCTATCTTGGGAAGCTCCGGTTTGACGAAGACGAGTAGGCGCCTCACCGTGCCCTTGGCGTTCTTCGCCTTCTTGACCGGCGCGCCGCCATGGGGGCCATGGGGCCCGTGAGGACCGCCACGCTTGCGGCCTGCTTGCATGGGATTGGGATGTTGGGGCGACATGGGCTAGCTCGCCTCCTCATCGCTAATCTGGGAGGCGACGATCTCGTGATAGACCTCGCTTGCGCCAAGAAGCTCCTCGTGGGTACCGATGGAGTCGATGCGGCCCTCATCGAGCACGATAACCATGTCGGCGTCCATGGCCACGGCCACACGCTGCGCCACGATGAGCACCGTCGCGCCCTGGGTCGCGCGCTTGAGGTTCGCGCGCACCTCGGCATCGGTCTTGAAGTCGAGCGCCGAGAAGGAATCGTCGAAGACGTAGAGGCCCGCCTTCTTCGCGAGCGCGCGGGCTATGGCGATGCGCTGCTTCTGGCCGCCGGACAGGCCGCCACCGGCCTGGGTGACCTGGGTCTCGAAGCCGTCGGGCTTCTCCATGATGAACTCGTAGGCAGCCGCCGCACGCGCCGCCTCGATGACTTCCTCGTCGCTCGCATCTACGTTGCCGTAGCGGATGTTGTCGGCAATCGTGCCCGTGAACAGCGTCGTGCGCTGCGGGGCGTAGGAGATGAGAGAGCGCAGCTCGTCTTGCGGGATGCGGGATATGTCCACGCCGTCAAGGAGCACGCGGCCGGATGTCGGGTCGTAGAAGCGTTCGATAAGATCGACGAGTACGCTCTTGCCCGAGCCCGTCGCGCCGATGAGCGCATAGGTCTTGCCCGGCTCGAGCGTGAAATCGATGTCGCAGAGTGTCGGCTCGTCGGCACCTTCGAAGGCAAAGCCCACATCCTCGAAACGCAGCTCGTGGGCCGCGCCCGCAACGGGAGCCTCGAGACGCTCGTCACTTGACGGATCGTGGATGGTGGGCTCGCAGTGCAGCACGGCCGTGACGCGCTCGGCAGCGGCCTGGGCGCGCGGCCAGATCATGAAGATCATCGACAACATCATGACCGACATGAGCAGGAGCATCGCATACTGGATGATGGCCATGAGGTCGCCCGCCTGGAAGCTTCCCAGGTCGACGAGCTCGCCGCCCATCCATGCTATCGCGATGACGACGAGGTCGAGCACGATGCTGATGAGCGGCATGAGCACCGACATGCGCCGGGCCACGGAGACGTTGGTGTCGGCGAGGATCTTGTTGGCGAGCGAGAAGCGACGCTCCTCGAAGTCTTCCTTGTTGTAGGCGCGGATGACGCGGATACCCGTCAACCCCTCGCGCGTGACGCGGTTGAGATCGTCGATGCGTGCCTGCAACGAGCGCAGCAACGGCACCGTGAACTTCATCACGATGGCGACGATGACGGCCATGACCGGGATGGCGGCAAAGACGATGAGCGAGAGCTGCACGCTCTTCTGGAAGGCCATGAGCGCCGCGCCCACGAACATGATGGGTGACATCATCGCGACGGTCATGGACATGTGAATGAAGCGTTCGAGCTGCTGGATGTCGTTGGTGGTGCGGGTGATGAGCGAGGAGGTGCCGAACTCGCCGACCTCGCGCAGGCTAAAGGCCGTGACGCGCCGATAGAGGGCGCTTCTCAGGTTACGGCCGAACCCCATGGCCGCACGGGCCGCGCACAGGCCGGCCGCGACGTCGGCCACGACGCAGCCGAGCGCCCACAGCAGCATCACGCCGCCGGTCTGGAAGATGTAGACGACGTCCTTGTTCACGACGCCGGTGTCGATGATCTCGCTCATGAGGTTGGGGATCTCGAGGTCGCAGCCCACGCGGATGGCCGTGAGCACGAACGCCCCTACGAAGAGGGGCGTGAAGCGCATGAAGTATGTCCTGAACAGCTTGAGCACGGCCGGTCCCGAAAGGTGCTAGCTCCTGTACCCGTTGGGATTGGCCTGCTGCCAGCGCCACGAGTCGGCGCACATGTGGGCGATGTCGTATTGCGCCTTCCAGCCGAGCTCCCGTTGCGCCTTGCCGCAGTCGGCATAGCATGCGTCGATGTCACCCGCGCGACGGGGCTTGATGGCGTAGGGAACCTTGACGCCCGTGGCCTCTTCGAAGGCGTGCACGAGCTCGAGCACGCTCGTGCCGTTGCCCGTGCCCAGGTTGTAGATGTACAGCCCGCCCTCGGGCTTGATGGCCTTGAGCGCGGCGACATGGCCGCTGGCAAGGTCCATGACGTGGATGTAGTCGCGTACGCCCGTGCCATCAGGCGTATCGTAGTCATCACCGAAGACGCCGAGCTCGGCGAGCTTGCCCACGGCTACTTGCGTGATGTAGGGCATGAGATTGTTGGGGATGCCCGACGGATCCTCGCCCATGGTGCCCGACGGATGAGCCCCGATGGGGTTGAAGTAGCGCAGCAGCACGACGTTCATGTTCGGGATGGCATACTGCACGTCGGCGAGGATGTCCTCGATCATGGACTTGGTGCGGCCATAGGGGTTCGTGAGCTCGCCCTTGGGCATGTCCTCGGTCAGAGGCAGGCTCGCAGGCGCACCGTAGACCGTGGCCGAACTCGAGAAGATGATGTTCTTGCAGCCAGCATCACGCATGGCCTCGAGCAGCTTGACCGTGCCTCCAATGTTGTTGTCGTAGTACTCGATGGGCTTTTCGACCGACTCGCCCACCGCCTTGAGGCCGGCGAAGTGGATGACGCAGTCGATGTCGTTTTGGGAGAAGACCTCATGCAACTTACCCGCATCGCGGATGTCGCCCTCGATGAAGGGCACGTCGACACCCGTGATGGCCTTGATGCGCTCGAAGACGACGGGCGAGGAATTGCACAGGTTGTCGTAGGCGATGGGCTCGTGGCCAGCCTCGATGAGCTCGATGATCGTATGGCTTCCGATGAAGCCCGCTCCACCCGTTACCAGAATCTTCATGACACTCCCTAGTACGCATGCGTTCGAGACGTGGACCCACGATAGCACAGCACGCTTATTTTCGCAGGCCCGCTGCGTAGAACAGCAGCATGAGCACCGAACAAGCGCCCATGACGATGGCCAGGCCGCCCACGTAGCTTGCCCAGGGCAAGGTCATGACGACGGTGCCGATTGCGCCGAACACCGTGTACATGAAGTTCACGATGGCACTGGCCGAACCAACCTGCTCGGGCGGCTGGTCGAGCAGCACCACGAAGGCGTGGGGGCGGATGATGCCCTCCATGAGGGCATAGGGCGCAAAGCACAGAAAGAGCGCGAGCGGACCCCAGGGACCAAAAAACCAGGTGAGGGCAGCACCGGCAAGACCGAGGACGATGCAGAGCAGCGTGAGGGGCTTTGGCCTCATCACCTTGGACACGCGCAGGTACACGAAAGGAGCGAGCACGCTCACGCCGCAGGTGCCGGCGTACACAAGGTTGTAGACGAAGTAGCTAGCACCAAAGTCGTCGAGCAGGATATACGAGGCCACGGCGATATAGCCCATGTACGGCAGGCCCGCGAGCGCCACGATGAGCGCCATGGCGCTAAACGCGCGCCGCGAAAGCAGGGCGCGGCCGCGCGAAAGCGTGTCGCGCAGCGCCGGAAGCACGCCCGAGGCAAGACGCTGCTCGGGCAGCAGAGTCTCGGTGACGAGCAGGGCGAGGAGCAAGTCGACGGCGCCCATGACGGCGAGGGCCACGAAGATTTCGCGCCAACCGCCGATGCTCAGGAACAACGTGCCCAGAAACGGCGCAAGCACCGGTCCGATGATGACAAGCGACTGCAGCAACGACATCGCAAACTTGAGGTCCTTGTCGGTATAGGCGTCCTTGATGAGCGCCGTCACGTCCGTCTCGACCAAGCCAAAGCCAATGGCCTGCCCCACGCGAAACACCGTGAGCATGAGCACGGAAGTGGAAAGTGCGCAGCCCACCGAGGAGAGCGCGAAGATCGCGGCACTCGCCACGAGCACCGGCTTGCGCCCAAACTTGTCGCAGAGCGGGCCCGAGACAAGAATCGCGAGCGCCGAGACGAACATGAACATGAACATCGTGAGGTTGAGAAACGACGCCGTCGTGTCGAACTCGTGCAGCAGGCCGGGCAGCGCCGGCACGTACATGTCGATGGCGAGGATGAGCGTCGTGTTGATGACGAGTATGCACGCCAGAAAGGCGCGCGGGCCAAGACGTTTTTGTGGCGACGCGAGTTGCATGAGGCACAGGATAGCCGAACGAGGCAGATTGGTCAGGCCAATCTGTCCCGTTTTCCGCTTGAGGTGACAGGGAAGTGATTTCTACAACTCCACGCCGAGAGCGGCCTTGCTAGGAGGGACTAAAGCCGCTCACCTTGGATGCAAGCTTCTGCGCTACGGGGAGCAGTGCAAGAATTGCGACAAATCCTGCAAGAACGGCGGGGGCCCACAGAGTGCCTATGATGGCAATAACATCGACTACATTCATGTTCGCCAGCAATGCAATGAGCATGCAGAGCGTGAGAATAACCGTAATGTTGACAATCGCAAGCGTTAGACTGATGACAAGATGTCTGGCAAACCTGCTTGTCGCATGAAGACGTTCGGCGATTCTTTGCCCCCATTCCATCGAAGGCAGGAAATCTCCTACGGCATACCCTACGGGAATACTCATTATGAGTGACTGTATGAACACTCGAGCAATCTCATTGGCCTGCATGGCAGACACATCGTGAGTAAGAAATAGAAATACACTTCCCAAGACGATGCCAATGAAAATGTTCATGAACAGGCTTGTCATGCGCTGAAATCCGATAGGGCCCTTGTTCGACATGCCAAAACCTCCCAAACAATCCAAAAGGGCACCTCCCGCGCAGGCTGGGGGACGCGGGAGGTGCATAGTGAGGGACTTACAACGTGACTTACGAATTTTCCGAGACGGAAGCCGTCTCGAGCCGTGCCTGGTCCTCCTTCATGATCTTGTGGTCGCTCTTCACGAAGAAGAGGATCAAGAGCACGCATACGGCCAGGGGAATACCGAGGAATACGAGAGCGGCAGTAAAGAAACCCCAGCTCGCGATGAGGGCACCAAAGATGCCATTGCCGAAGAAGGTGAGATTGGTGACAAAGGCCATGATTCCCAGAACATAGTCCATTTTCTTCGGGTCGGTAACGAGCACAGGGATATACGTCCTTATCGCCACAGGCACAATACCTGCCAGCATGCCTATGCCGATACCAAACAGCCACATATTGATTGCACTGTCGCCATAGCTACCGTAGGAAAGCAGAATCATGCCGCCAAAGATGATAAAACCGCCAATGGCAAAGACCTTGCGCAGGGAAGTCTTCTCGAAGAAGACGCCAGAGGAGACGCCAAAAAGAACGACCAGAATCTGAGCGTAGAGCGCCGGACTGTTAGATTCGACAATGCCCACTCCAATACTTTGCAGGAAGGTGGGAAAGAAACCTTGGCACAGACCGTAAATCCAGCAATAACCGAAGAAGGCAAACGCACAGATTATGCCGCCGCGAACATAGTTATGGTTGATAGCCGTTTTCTCCTCACGTGCAACAGCCTGAGCATTTAGGACGTTTTCGTCTACGGCATTAAGCCTAAACATGACAACATGGACCACTAGCGCAAAGAGGCAAATGCCGATGCCGATGTAGGTAATCGTGTCAATGGAACCTGTTGCGGAGAAGACAATTGGGGAAATCAGAACCGCGACCACGAGGCCCGCAACAGTCCATTGTGACCATACGCCCATGGCAAGGCCCATCTTCTGCAGCGGGAACAATCGTGGAATGATGTTAGGGCCACAGGCTGCAAGCATCCCCATGCCCGTACCCTCGATAACTCGAGCAGCAAGGAATCCCGTCGCGTCCGGCGTGAACAAGCTTGCAGCCGAGCCAATCACGGTGATGACCATCGCCAATGCGAGAGTGAATTTGACGCCTATGTTTCTCATAATCCATACAGCGGGAAAGCAAACGATACAGCCCATGAAGAGTGCAAGTCCGGAAATGTTTCCGATCATGTCCATTCCCATGCCATGGGCCTCGCCCACGAACGCGAGAATGGGATTCCACTTCATGACGACGAACACGACGGCAAGGCCGGTGATCATCATCGATACAAGCGATATCCAACGCTGGCTTTGCGTGAGTTGATCTTCGGATACGCCCCAGGCGCGAAGGCCGGTTGGCCTTTCCATTTGGTTAGTCATTGCGAGCCTCCCCATTGGTTAGGAAAACAGAACGTACTTATCACTGACTATCTTGGATGCCATCTCGACTACCGAACCGAGCTGAATGCAGCCGGCCTGACAATGTTGCACGCACATGGGCAGCTTTCCCTTTGCGGTGCGACTGACACATCGGTCACAGCGATCGGTCGGGATGGGCACAAATTCGTACTGCCACCTTCGTTGCCCAATCTGATCAGGACCAATCTGGGAGAGCTTAATCCCGAATTGGTCGGGTTCGAGGTCATGGTATTTCTGACACGCCACCTCGCAGGTATGGCAACCTGTGCAATACTCGTAATTGATGAGCAGGGCATCTCTCATGTCGCTAAACCTCCCCTATGCCTTGCACACGCGGCACAAATCGGACTTGTAGGAATTGCCCAAGCCAACGCTTCCGGGCTTGTACGAGAGCATGTTATTCGGATTGCACTCGAAGGTGCCGAAGTAGGTTCCGTCATGCTGGTCGCGCTCGGGGAACCACCAACCATGATCACAGGACACGACGCCCTTTTTTATGCGAGGGGTAACCTCAGCCCTCTGCTTGCAGCTGCCACGATAGTTCTCGATGATCATCCACTCGCCATCCTCGATGCCGTATTTTTTCGCATCGTCGGGATGAATGCGACAGATGGGCTCTGGCTGGACGCGACGCAAGTGGGGAATCTGTCGTCCTTCGGAGTGGAAGTAGCCCCAGTTACGTGCTCCCGTAGTGAGAATGAGCGGGTATTCCTCGAATAGCTCTGGGGTGCTTACAGGACTCGCAGGAGGCTCCACATAGGAGGCAATCGCAGGACACTCCATGGCCTCGAGGGCCACCGAGTAGAACTCGTAGAGCCCCGTGGGAGTGAGAAAACCCTGCTCGCCGTCCGGACGAAGCCCGCCCGTTTTATAACGGAAATAATCGACTTCGGGGTAGGCCCAGCTACGCTTTTTCATATCCTCGTAAGTGAAGCAGGCTCCGCTCCTCTTCATCATGTAGTCATACAGGTCCTCCGGGCCATCGAAGGGGAAGATCTCCTCGCCGCAGAAGCGCTTGCCGAGCTCGACGAGGATGCTCTGGTCGCTACGAGCTTCTCCGGCAGGTTCGACCGCCTTCACGATCGCTCCTGTGCGATAGGGCTGATGACCGGAGATGCCGCTTCGCTCCGCGTATGTCGCCACGGGCAGGAAGACATCGGCGCAAGCAAGGGCCGTGGGCGTCATCCAAGTGTCCATCACGACATTGAATTCAGTACCCTCGATAATCGCCTCGTAGGTGCGCTTTGGCTGCGCTCCCTCATTGGCGAGGGGATTTGTCGCGAAAAACCACACGCACTTAATGGTGTAGTCATTGCTACCCGCATCGCCCTCCATGCCCTCCACGACAGACTCGGCGTCAGGCATGCCCATGGCATTGAGGCCGCGAAGCTCCGGCTTCGAAACGGGCGGACGCATGGCCGGATCCTGGGGAATCCAGTCGACTTCCTCTTTGCTCGGAATCCATGGGAAGCCGATGTTGAACGGTGCGATGCCCGCGACCATGCCGCCAGGATGATCGAACATACCCGTGATACCAACAAGGTCGTAGGCCGCCATGCCGGTGTAGAAGCCCTCTGACGTCTGGTCCATGGCTACGCCCCATTGCAGAGCCCAGCCTTCCGCATTTCCTATGGCCCGAGCAGCTGCATACACTAAATCGACGTCAACATCGGCAATCTCGGCAGCACGCTCGGGAGTCCACTCCTTGACCGCCTCCTTGTATTCGTTAAATCCGTAAGTCCAGTTATCGACGAACTCATGGTCGTACAGATCCTCTTCGACGATGACATGGCCGAATGCAAGGGCTAATGCGGCATCGGTACCGGGCCTAACTTGCAGCCAGTATTCCGAATGAGCAGCAACCCAGGTGAGCTTCGGGTCAATCGTGATGAGCTTTGTCCCCCGTTTCATGCACTCGACGATCCAGTGCCCAAGCGTTCCATCGGAGTTGGCAACGACGGGATTGTTTCCCCAGATGAGAACGTAGTCTGGACGCTTCCACTTAGGATTATCGTAACGGTCGGGGAAGAACTGGGAATAGTCGCCCTCGTAGAGAGCTCCGCTCTTCAAGTTCGTACTGAAGGATCGCGGGATATAGCAGGCCTGACCTGGGAAGAAACCCATGCCCTGGTTGGGCGTCCCGAGAACGCGCTGCAGAAGCGTCTCGTAGATTATGACATCGCGGCCTGTGCCAGCGGCGATGTCGACGCATTCCTTGCCATACTCCGCCTGGAGAGCTTTGATTTTGGTCTCGATTAGGTCAAAGGCCTCATCCCAGGTGATACGCTCCCATGCATCAGGATTGCCACGTTCCTCCTTTGCGCGCTTCATGGGGTATAACTGCCTGTCCTCGTGATACATCATATCTGGGAGAGTCAAGCAGCGAAGACACAAACGCCCTTGGTTATAGGGATCTTCGGGGTCACCTTCAACATGATCGATCTTCCCGTCCTTGACGTACATAAGAACGCCGCAGTTGTCATGACATCCGGGTGCCGTGCGTGCATTGGCGCGAACGACAGTAAAGCCATCCTCCTCCCACGTCCATTTACGCCCCGTAGGATCATCGGCAGTCTTTGGAGCGCAGCAGGTCTCGTTGCCCTCTTTTTCCATGCCCTTCCTCCTCGTCTCGAACTTGCATGTGGTGGGCGCCCAAACGCGCAATGTGTCTGCATACGGAATTGCACGTCTGGGCCACTTCCTCATTCGAGGATAAAAACCCTGCTCAGGATGTGGAAATGCAAAGCCGACATGAGCCATGCATATTGCACATGACCCCTGTTCGGAATATTCTTGTTAACAAAGAGACTTCTGAAATGACGCGCGCATCAAGAGGAGGCGCAATGCGCATCGAGCATCTTGAGGAGTTCGTGCATCTTTCGGATTCGCTGAACTTCACACAGACCGCGGACTGCTTCTTCATTACACAACCTGTGCTTTCACGTCACATCTCAGGTCTTGAACACGAACTTGGCATCCAGCTTTTCGAGCGAGAAAAGGGACGCGTTCGTCTGACGGTGGCAGGACAGAGCTTCGCACGCGATGCTCGTCGAATCATCGACGTCTACTGGGAAGCTCTCGAGAACCTCGAAAACAGGAAGAGCGGCATAGAGGAGAGTTTCTCCGTAGGTTATCTGCTGGGTGCAGGAGGTCCTTTCATCCCCCGTATTCAGAAGTTGTTTTCGGAAATCTATCCCAATGTTGAAGTTCGCTATTTTGCCCTCGAATTCAACGAGGTCACCGAGGCTTTGCTCAATGGAAAAATAGATGTGGCCATCGCCCGCACGACAGGCAACTCCCATGACGGGGCGATTGGCGTGCGCCCTCTCTACATCGACGAGTTCTTTGCTGTCGTGCCCGACTCGCACAGACTCGCCTCGTTTGAAAGTGTTGGACCTGAGGACTTTCGGGGTGAGACAGTCGTCATCCCATCGCATCAATTCTGGCAGGCAAACGCCGATGGAATGCGCAACTATCTAAGTCCCGTGCTCGATAGCATCGAGCTACGTGGGATGCTATACGATATCAACTCTCTTCCACTCATGGTGCAGACACAGGGCTATATTGGCATTTCGCTTGGTCATCTTAGAAACTACTATGATGACACTTTGGCGTTCATCCCCCTCCTGGACTGCAAGCTGGAATTTCCAGTCGGAGTCGCATGGCGACGGTCAGAAGAAAACGAGACTCTGCGCGCCTATATTGACATCGTTGAAGAGGTCGTAGGCGGCACCGATTTCACGAAATGAGTGTTGGCGGGCAAGGCCTTTGTTTTGGCAATTGTTCTACAACTCCACGCCGAGAGCGGCCATGCCTCCGCGCACGAAGCGGTCGATGACCTCCTGATAGCGCTTCCACTCCTCGCCATCTGCGTGCACCGACGTCGCCGCGGAATAGCAGCCACTCATCTGGAAGAGACAGATGACGTGAGCTAGGTCTGCGGGAACCCCCACGTCCTGTAGGCGCCTTTTAATCGAATGAAAGTCCTGTTCGACGACCGTCCGTATGGTTGCCGGCAAGAAGCGATCGTCGTTCACGACGCTCGCATAGGGCCCAGCCTCACGCAGGCGCTCACAATAGGGCATGGCCGTCTTCCTAACCTGGCATGACGCACAGAGGAAGTGTTCGTCAAAGGTTTCGGTCCTTTCGTAGAACATCCGGACCGTCTGCTCGTACGCCTCGCTCACGTTGTCATGATGCGCATAGAGCGTACACCGGCTCACGCCCGCCTCGCGAGCAAGCTCGCTCATGGAAATGGACGCAAGGGGCTTTTTCTCGAGAAGTCGGGCGAGCGCATCGCATATCGCCTGCTCGGACTGCATGTAGCGTGGGTCGCTCTGTCTCGGCATGCCTCATACCCTTCTATTGAACAATTTGTACGATATTGTACTTCACTCCCCTCCGGTCAATCGTGAAAATGATTAACGAGACAACATGCATGCCGCGAGGGAGTGATAGCCATGCACGTAACCCAACAATCGCTTCTCGATGTGCTCGGCGAGAAGGACGCACGCCTCGTCATCCCCATCTACCAACGCGCCTATTCGTGGACACGACGCCAGTGCGAGGAGCTATGGCGTGACATGGGACACGCCGCCCAGGCGAAAAGGCGCCATTTTGTGGGTACGCTTCTTCTCATCCCGGAAGACGGCGAGCGGGGCAATCATCGCCTCGCCATCATCGACGGCCAGCAGCGCCTCACGACGCTCACGATTCTCATTGCGGCGCTAGCCGATTACCTCAGAGCCCATGGGAACGCCTTGCCGGGACAGACGGCTGAATCGCTCGCAAACACCTATCTGCTTACCCAGGGCGACACGCCCACATGCAAACTCGCCCCTTCCCCCAAAGACGACGAGACTCTGCAGGCAATCGTCCTGGGCATGCCCCTACCACCCAGTCCCTCCGCACGCGTTATGGACAACCTCGCGTTTTTCCGCGGGCGCATGGATGCGCGGGATTTCGACGCCACGACGCTGTGGGACGGTATGGGAAAGCTCTTCGCCATCACCGCCCAAGTCGATGATGGCGACCAGGCCCAGAGCATCTTCGAGGGACTCAACTCCAAGGGATATCCCCTCACCGTTGCCGACCTCGTGCGCAACTACCTCCTGCTCACCGAATCCCACGCCGAGCAGACGCGTCTCTATGACGAGTACTGGCAACCCATGGAAGAGCTCTTCGCGCCAGACCCCGGCTCGCTTCGCCTTGACAACGCCATCAAAGGCTGGCTATCCGTGCGCTTCCCGCGCACACGCATGAAGAGCGCCGAGACCGTGTATAGCGGCTTCAAGCAATACGTCGAGGACGATTACGATGGCACGAAGGAAGAGCTGCTGGAGGAATTGCGTGGGTTCAGCCTCGTATGGGCCGAAAACTATCGCTACCATGCGGTCAAGAAGTTTCGCTCCTCCTTTGACTGGGCGCGCAACGGAGCGCCCCTGCTCACGTCAAGCTACAAGCTCAAGCCGGCGAGCAATCCGGAATACGCCGAGCGCGTGCGCAGCGAGCTCAAGTCCGCGGACGCGGCCATGTAGAGGGAGGAAACCGGCATGCTAGCAAACGAGCAAAACCTACTTGGCCTTCTGGGAAGGCAGAACGCGCAATTCGTCATTCCCGTGTACCAGCGCGTCTATTCGTGGACCGAGCGCCAGTGCGAGGAGCTATGGGCCGACCTCCAGCGGTGCGGTGCGGCCAAAAAGGCGCATTTCGTAGGGACGATCCTCTACACCGAAGAGCTCGGCTCGGAACGCTGCGAATGCCTGCTCGATCTCATCGATGGACAGCAGCGCATCGCCACCATCACGCTACTGCTCCTTGCCCTGCGCAATGCCCTGCGTGACGGCAAGGTGAAACTAGGGGGCATTACAGCCGAAGAAATCGACCAGCGCTACCTGCATGTGAATGACGCGAAGGACGCCCCGCTCAAGTTGCTGCTCTCGCGCGGCGACCGTGACACACTCGCCGCGCTCGTCGACGGTGGCAAGCTCCCGTCGCAAGACGATATCTCCACCTACCTGACCGACAACCTCGCCTTCTTCGAGAGCCACATGACGACGCAGCGGGCCGTGGACGAAATCTGGGCGGGACTGCAGCGGCTCTACACAATTGCCGCGCAACTCGAAGGTGACGACCAGCCGCAGCTCGTGTTCGAGAGCCTCAACTCGAAGGGCATGCCGCTACGCCCGTCCGACCTTATCCGCAACCTCCTCTTCGTCCACTTTGGCTATGACGAGCAAGTGCGCCTGTACAAGCAGTACTGGGACCCCATCGACACCCTCTTTGCCGACGACGCGGAAGGGCTGCGCCTGAGCGCCGCCCTGCACGGCTGGCTCGCGAAGCACGCGCCTAAGTTGCTCGTGCGCGACAAGAGCGAGATCTACGACGCCTTCAAGGCTTACGTGCGCAACATGCACGGAAACGACTTGGAGGGACTCCTCAAGAGCATCAACCGCTATTGCACGGACTTCGCGGCAAACCCCACGTCAACGGGGGCGAAGAAGTCGATGGATTGGGTCATGGGCAAGCGCGAGGGGCTCATCTCAGAACGCAAGCTCTTTGGCGATTGACGGAGAGATTTCTCCACTTCGGGGCTTCGCCCCTCCGGTCGAAATGACAGAGGGAGAGGACTGCGCCCCTCCGGTCGAAATGACAGGGGCTGGCCCTCCACCTAGCACTTATGCACGGTCGGGTGATAGCTCCCGCGAAAGGGCCAAATCGGGCGTACAATGTCTCCTCTCGACTACTGCACCATGAGGAGGTTCGGCAATGCCCGCCAGCCACGTCATGACAATCGTACAGAGGGTCACCGTAGCCCTCGCTTCATTTGCCCTCATCGCCGCGTTCATCCCGGCTACGGCCATCGCCGCGCCCGACCAAGACGCCCCGCTCACCGCCCAGGCGGCCGACATAGCCCGCGGCACGAGCGGCACGTGCTCGTGGGTCATCGACGGCTCAGGTAAGCTCACCATCCGCCCCACCAGTGGTGATAGCGGCACGCTGGGGCAAATGAACGATACTCCACCGTGGGAGCCGTATGCTGCCAAAATCACCTCCGCCATCATCGAGCCCGGCGTCAAGGATGGTGGAACGCCGATGGTTCCAGGAGACCTCAACGGTATGTTTAAAGGCTGCGTGGCAATGACCTCGGCCGATCTGTCTGGACTTGACACTTCTTCTGCGGGAAAAATGGACAGGATGTTCGAAGGCTGCGCCTCTCTTTTGTCCCTTGATCTTTCTGGCTTCTGCACAGATAGAGCAGGGACAATGGGTGAGATGTTCAAGGGTTGTACCAATCTCGAAACCCTTGATGTCTCAAGTTTCAATACATCACTCGTGACAAATATGCTCTCAATGTTTGAGGGCTGTTCATCGCTCAAATCTCTCGATCTCAGCAGCTTCGATACTGGCAGTTGTTTCAACATGCGCTACGCCTTCAAAGACTGCTCTGAGCTCGCCTCACTTGAGATACCGAAATTCAATACGCAAAACGCAGCTTACTTGACCGAAATGTTTGCAGGTTGCGCAAAGCTCAAAACGCTCGATGTGTCCAAATTTGACACATCTGCCTGCCGAAACATGACATCGATGTTCGCCGGATGTGCCGCACTAGAAGTGCTTGATGTCTCGAGCTTTAACACCGCCAAAGCCGAAGACATGGAAGATATCTTCAATGGCTGTGCCAGTCTTAAGACGATAGACGTTTCGAAATTCGACACTTCGACAGCTTGGAGCATGGCACGCATGTTCGCCGGATGCTCCTCCCTCACGAACCTTGACGTTCATAGTCTTGTGACCTCTGCGGTTTCAGATATGACCTCGATGTTCGAAGGATGCAGCGCGCTCGCGCGACTTGATCTTTCGAGCTTCAACGTTTCGCAACTTACCCGTGTGAAGTCCATGTTCAAGGATTGCTCGTCGCTGACCTCGCTCACGCTACCCGACCTGAGCGCGGCAAACGTCATCGACATGAGCTCGATGTTCGAGGGTTGCAAGGCGCTCTCGTCCGTTGACCCGGCGCGCTTCAACTTCACGAGCGTGAACAGCATGAGCGCCATGTTCAAGGATTGTTCCTCGATCGCGACGCTCAACCTCGAGAACATCAGTGCCCCCGAGGTGACCAGCCTGGAAAGCCTCTGCGAGGGATGCACCTCGCTCACGAACCTGCGCTTCTCGGGTTTTAGCGCGCCAAAGGCGAAGAACATGCACGCCATGCTCAAGGGATGCTCGTCGCTGCGTTCGCTGAATCTCGCCAACTTCGACGTCTCGGCCGCAAATGCCTCGGACATGAGCTCGATGTTCGAGGGTTGCAGCTCCCTCATGAGCCTCCTCACCACCGACTTCAGGATGGGCGGTACGACGAACATGAGCGCCATGTTCAAGAACTGCCGCTCGCTCGGTACGCTCGATTTCTCCGGCTGCGACGTCTCGCTCGTCATGAAGATGGACTCGATGTTCGAGGGATGCGCCGCGCTCACGCAGGTCACCTTCCACCAAGGCGATCCCGACCGCAGCAACCTGTCGGACATGAGCTCCATGTTCAAGGGCTGCTCCGCGCTGACGTCCATTGACGCGCTCGGCCTCTCGCAGCTCAATACCGGAAACGTCTCGAGCATGAGCTCGATGTTCGAGGGATGCGCGAACCTCAAGACCGCCTCGCTTTCCAACCTCGACACTACGAGCCTGTCGGACATGAGCTCCATGTTCAAGGGCTGCTCCGCGTTGGATTCGCTCGAGCCGATCGGCCTTGCCGATATCAACACCGTCTACGTGCGCAACATGAGCTCGCTGTTCGAGGGGTGCTCGGGCCTGCGCGCCGCCGACCTCACGGGCCTCAAGACGACCAACGTCACGGACATGAGCTCGATGTTCGCTGGCTGCAGCTCGCTTCCCTCCATCGATCTCTCCGTCATCGAAACGTCCAACGTCGAGAACATGGGCAACATGTTCGCAGAGTGTGCGGCGCTCGAAACGGCGACGCTCGCCGGCATCGACACGGTCAGGCTCACGTCTATGCACGGCATGTTCTCCGGATGCCTGCATCTGGGATCGGTCGACCTCACCGACGTGGTCACCGTTGGCGTGACGGACATGGGGGCGCTGTTCTCCGGCTGCTCCGCGCTCGCCCAACTCGACCTCTCGGGCATCGACACCTCCAAGGTGACGACCATGGACGGCATCTTCGCGAACTGCGACGGACTCGACAAGGTGACGCTCGGCGAGAAGTTCGTCTTCGTGGGCACGGGCAGCGAACTGCCCAAGGCATACTGGCAGGCCGAGTCCAGCAAGAAGATCTACAACTCGCACCAGATCGCCACCGAATGCAAGGGTGTCGCTGACACCTATGCGAAGCGCCATGATATCAAGGACGAAACGCCCAAGATCATCGCCGGGGCAAACGCCAGCTGGCATCGAGGCATGCAGACGGGTGCCGAGTTCCGCTCGTCCGCACCTCTGATCATATTCACGCACGTGAAAGTAGACGGCAAGGTACTCGATGCCACCAAGTACGAGCTGCGCGAAGGCTCGACCATCGTCACGCTCAAGCGCGATTACCTTGCCTCGCTTCCCAATGGCAAGCACACGCTCGAAATCGTCTCGGCGACCGGAACGGCGAGTACCACGTTCACGGTCGGCAACGACCCCAGCGTCAAGCCCGACGAGCCGACTCCTCCGGGACCCGACAATCCTGACAATCCCGGCCCGAATCCGCCGGGTCCCGATAACCCGGGCACGCCGGAGCAGCCCGGCAACGTGGACAACGAGGGCCACCCCATGTACCGCCTCTACAACCCCAACTCGGGTGAGCACTTCTACACCTCGAGCATCGTGGAGCGCGACAACCTCATCTGGTGCGGTTGGCGCGGCGAGGACGTGGGCTGGACCGCTCCCGGCTGGGGCGACCCGGTCTATCGCCTCTACAACCCCTATGCCGGCGAGCATCACTACACGCTCTCGGCTGCCGAGCGCGACGCGCTCATCTGGGCAGGCTGGAATGACGAGGGCATCGGCTGGTACTCCGACACCGCGCAGCGCACGCCGCTGTACCGCCTCTACAACCCCAACGCCTATTCGAACAACCACCATTACACGACGGACGTCGGCGAACGTGACATCCTGCTATCCATTGGCTGGCAGGACGAGGGCGTTGGCTGGCACGGCATTAATCGATGAGGTAGACCCGCCATCATTTCGAGCGGAACGAACAAAGTGAGTGAAGTCGAGAAATCTCGACCCTGAGGTTTCATCGGCGAAAAGGAGCGCATGATGAGGAAGTACGCATTGAAGAGAATCGGGGCATTCGTCCTGACGCTGGCGCTTGCCACGGCTTTCGTGCCGGCAGCGGCACTCGCGACGCCAACGCAGACCGGCAATCAGGACGCGCCGCTCGTCGCGCAGGAAGGGGCCGTTGCAACCGGTCCGCAGTCATACGGCGACCTCATCTGGGAAATTGACGCTGACGGCAAGCTCAGCATCTGGCCCGCCGATAGCAAGAACGGCACGCTTAGCGTGGGAGGCAATGCACCGTGGCAAGCGCAGGCAAGCTCGATCACGAGCGTCGACATTGCCGACGGCATCCTTGCCGTCAACCTCAGCGGCATGTTCCGCGGCTGCTCCTCGCTCGTCACTGCCGACCTATCCAATCTCGACACGAGTGAGCTGTCGGGCATGGACACCATGTTCTCCGCCTGCACTTCGTTGCTCCTAGTCGACCTTTCGGGCTTCAACACCTCGAATGTCTCGATGATGGGAGGCATGTTCTCGGGCTGCAGCTCCCTTGTCGCCGTGGACCTCTCGAGTTTTGACACGCAGGGAGCCTTCAAGATGCAAGGCATGTTCTCGGGCTGCACGTCCCTGGTGAAGGTATCGCTTGGAACGAACTTCCGCTTCACGAGCGATGCGGCCTACCTGCCCGAGGGCGAGTGGCAGTCCGCCACGACAGGCGCCACCTTCAGCGCGGAGCAAATCGCCATCAGCCAACAGGGTATCGCCGACACCTACACGAACCTCACGGCCGAGGTCGAGGCACCCACCATCACGGACGAGAAGGCCGTCACCTGGGCCAAGGGTAGCAAGGACGGCTTCAAGCTGCGCTCGGACGCAAACATCCTGCTCTTCGAGGACGTGAAGGTCGACGGTGCATCCGTCGACGCCAAGAACTACGATGTCACCGAGGGCTCGACCATCGTCGAGCTCAAGCCCAGCTACCTGCAGACCCTTGCCGAGGGCGAACATGCCATCGACATCGTCTCCATCACCGGTGCGGCGAGCACGAAGTTTACGGTGGCACCCGACCCCACCGCCGTCAAGCCGAAGCCGGAGGATCCGAAGCCCGACAATCCCAAGCCAGATGACCCCAAGCTGGAGGACCCCGGCACCACTGACCCCAAGCCCGACAATCCCAAACCGGAGGACCCCGGCACCACTGACCCGCAGCCGGGCGATGACGCCGGACATGCCATGTATCGCCTCTACAATCCCAACAGCGGCGAGCACTTCTACACCGCGAGCGTCGAGGAGCGCAACCATCTCATGTGGTGCGGCTGGAAGGCCGAGGGCATCGCATGGACCGCCCCGTCGTGGGGCACGCCGGTGTTTCGCCTCTATAACCCCAACGCGGGCGAGCACCACTACACGACGAGCGAGGTCGAGCGCGCCGTCTTGCAGTACGCGGGGTGGAATGACGAGGGCATCGGCTGGTACACCGACAACAGCCAGCGCGTGCCGGTCTATCGCGTCTACAACCCCAACGCCTACGCGAACAATCACCACTACACGCCCGATGCCGGCGAGCGCGACGTGCTCGTCGACATGGGCTGGCGAGACGAGGGTGTCGGCTGGTACGGCATCAACTAGCATCTGCTAGCAAGAGGGGCGGACGCGTGAATCACGTCCGCCCCTCCTCTTTCATGGGTATCAATGTCCTTGTCTATAGCGTCTGGAAGGCGAGCATGCCGCTGGCCATGTCCACGTCAAAGTGACCGGTGACCTCGGCGTTCGCATCACCGTATACGGCGCTTCCCCCGACGCTCGGGGAGCTTCCCATGGCGGAGCCGCCGCGTACGGGAAAGCTGCTATCCACCTTGCCCGATAGCGCATCGTAGTCCACCTCGAAGGCACAGGCCGACGGCAGCGCGAAGGTCATCATGCCGCTGGCCATATCCACGTCGACACGCTGCGGGCAATGGGCCGTCGAGATGCTCGTGTTTCCGCTGCCCATGTTCGCATTCACCGTCTCGGGGAAATCCCCCGCAAGCGCAAGTTGTCCGCTCGCGACGTCGAGCCTCAGCTCCCCAGCGGAAAG
Source organism: uncultured Coriobacteriia bacterium (assembly GCA_948466335.1). Taxonomy (GTDB): domain Bacteria; phylum Actinomycetota; class Coriobacteriia; order Coriobacteriales; family QAMH01; genus QAMH01. Next base: position 218,607 of record CAOKAE010000002.1, read on the forward strand.
ATCGGCGCCTTCGACGGTGCCCGAGGCCACGGCAAAGGCCATCTTGCCACAGGCCAGGCCCTCGAGAGCGTAGTCACCCGAGGCGACATCGAGCTCGAAGAACCCGAGGGTCTGTGCGACGCTGCGCGGCACCTTCACGTCAAGATGCTTGGAGCCATGGGTCGAGCAGCCCATGAGATTGCGCTCCGACGTGTATTGGATACAGAGCGTACCGTTCTCGCAACCCCAGCGCAGGGGAAGGTTGCGCACGCCCGACCCCGTCTCGGCGAAGACGATCTGGCCGCCGGTCTCGGCATCGTCGCACACCGTGATGGTCGCCGAACCAGCCGCCCAGGCGATGGCGATGTTGCGCACGTCGGCGCCGGCAACCGCACCGGCGCCCGTCTCGTGCGCATCCACGTCCACGTCGTTGTAGAACGATGCCGGCATCTGGAACGAGGGCGTGCAACGCACGGAACAGCTCACGATGCCTCCGCACAGCACGAGGGCCAGGACCACGAGAAGGCCGATCTTCACATAGCTCGCATTGGTGAGACGCGTCATGGTCATCGCCCCTCTTTCTGCTTGCCCTCGTGGGATGCCTGCCAGTTGGGATCGTCCTCGACGACGCGCACGATCCAGTAGTAGATGGGAATCGTGAGGAAGATGACCCAGCCGGGATGCCACCAGCTGAAGACGAAGCCCATGATCAGGTAGATGATCACGCAGGCGACGGGATACGGGAACGTGGCCCAGGGGCTACGTGACGCTTTGGCCGGCCCGGTGGCCTCCGGGCCCGGAGCCTGCGGCGTGAATCGCGTCTGCGGATCGGGTGGCGGCGGCTGGGGTGCACCCGGCTCCTTGGCCTGGGCGTCAGAGGCCTCCTTCGTCGCTTGGGCGACCGCGTCCTTGAGTTCATCCTTCAACTCGTGCACGCGTGCGACTGCCTCGGCGCGGGCTGCGGTCGCCGCCGCGCTTTCGGCCGCCGCCGTGATTGTCTCTGCAGTCACCTCGACCACCGTCTCCTTGTCGGCTTCCTCGAAGCGCACGTCATCGGCAATATCGACGTCGACACGCACGAGCTCGTCGAGGGTCACGCCGTAGAGGTCGGCAAGGGCGATGAGGTTTCCCGTGTCGGGCGAAGATTCGGCCCGCTCCCATTTGGAGACGGCCTGACGCGAGAGACCGAGCCTATTGGCCAGCTCTTCCTGGCTATAGCCCTTCTCGCGACGCATGGCTGCAAGGCGCTGCGCGATTTCGACGTTCATGCGTGGTTCCCTTCGTTTTGACGTCATGCGTTTCCTCTCGCCAAACATACGGTTTACACATCGGTTGCACTACCCTTTCTAGTAGTCATTTTACGATTTTACCGCGCGCAACCATCGGTTGCTGGCATAGCTGAGCAGGGACGATGCTTTTGTCATTACGAACATGATGGGCAAAAAAGCATGCCCCTCCCTGTCATTTCGAGCACAGCGAACACAGTGAGCGGAGTCGAGAAATCTCGGTCTTCACGTTTCTTTGGCAGCGACGAGAGATTTCTCCACTCCGGCGCTACGCGCCTCCGGTCGAAATGACATGGGGGGACGCTTCGCATCTCCAGTCGAAATGAGATTGATAATGAGCTATTCTTCTTTCTAGAGACTAATCCACCTCAAGGAGAGGGGTACGTCATGAACCAGACCGATCTGATGGGCAGACGCGTCGTCATCGCCCTGGGAGGAAACGCCCTGGGAGACGACCCCAAGAAGCAACGCGAACACATCGCCGATAGCGCAAAGTTCATCGCGAAGATGATCAAGGAGGGCATCAACGTCGTCATCACCCACGGCAATGGGCCGCAGGTGGGCATCATCAACCAGGCCTTCGAAGTCGCCCATGACGATGACCCCGCTCACGTGCCCTTCATGCCGCTGCAGGACTGCAATGCCATGAGCCAGGGCTATATCGGTGCGCAGCTCACCTGCGCGCTCATGAACCAGCTACACGAACTCGACATCATGCGCTCGGTGGTCGATGTGGTCACCCACGTGGTGGTGGACGACGATGACCCCGCCTTCAAGGACCTGGAAAAGCCCATCGGTGCCTTCATGACCAAGGACGAGGCCGAGAAGCTCTCGAAAGCCGAGAACGTGCCGGTCAAGGAGGACTCGGGGCGCGGCTGGCGTCGCGTCGTGGCAAGCCCGCGTCCGCAGCACATCCTCGAGATCGACCAGATCCGTGACCTCATGGACGCCGGATACGTGGTGGTGGCCTGCGGCGGTGCCGGAATTCCCGTCGTCGAGAGCGACGACCTCTACACGGAAGTCGAGGCTGTCATCGACAAGGACCTCACGAGCTCGATCCTGGCCTGGAAGCTCCGCGCGGATTTCCTCGTCATCCTCACGGCCGTGAATAAGGTATGTCTGAATTTCAACACGCCCGAGCAAAAGGAAATCGACGCCATGACCGTGCACGAAGCCCGTGCATACATCGAGCAGGGGCAGTTCGCGCCCGGCAGCATGCTGCCCAAGGTGCAGGCTTGCGTGGAGTTTGTCGAGGCGCACCCCGGCGGGCGGGCGCTCATCGCCTCGCTCGAGCACGCGGCCGAGGCCCTGCACGGCGAGGACGGTACGCTCATCACGGCATAAGGGCGCGCCGGCAGCAGAGGCCCCTAATAGCCCATCTGGTGGAGCCGTGCGTCATCGAGGCCGAAGTGGTGACCGATCTCGTGGATGACGGTCTTGCGAACTTCCTCCGCGATTTGCGCGCGCGTGGCGAAGCAGCGCTCGTGCGGCCCCTTGAAGATGGTGATGACGTCGGGGAAGCCCCCGTCCATGTCATCATAGTAGCGCTCGGTGAGGGGCACGCCGCTGTAGAGGCCCAGAATCTCATCACCGTACCAGGTGCCTTCGGGCTGGCCGTCGTCATCGATGCGGTTGAGCTCGTCTTCGGTGGGCTCGTCGGCGATGACCACTGCGACGTTCTCCATGTCTTCCATGAACTGCTCGGGCATGGCGTCCAGAGCCTCGCCCACCAGCTCCTCGAACTCGTCATCGGTCATGTGGACCATGGGAACTCCTCTCAACGCGTGCCGAAGATGCGGTCACCCGCATCGCCCAGGCCGGGCACGATATAGGCGTCCTCGTTCAGGCCCTCGTCCACGGCGGCCACGTAGATGTCGACATCCGGATGGGCCGTGCGCACCGCCTCAATGCCCTGCGGGGCGGCCACGAGGTTCACGAGGCGAATGTTGTTGCAGCCACGCTTCTTCAGGCTGCTGATGGCATCGACCGCGCTGCCGCCCGTGGCAAGCATGGGGTCGACCACCATGATGACGGAGCGCTCGTAGCCCTCGGGCATCTTGTAGTAGTACTCCTCGGGCAGATGCGTCTGCTCGTTGCGCACGAGACCGATGTGCCCCACGTGGGCAAAGGGCATGAGCTCGAGCAGACCATCGACCATGCCAAGGCCGGCGCGCAAGATGGGCACGATGGTGAAGAAGTCCTCCTTGAGCACGGGAAAGGTCCCGCGGCACACCGGCGTGTCGATATCGACGAGCCTGGTTTGGAAGTCACGCGTAATCTCGTAGCCCATGAGGATGGAGATCTCCTTGAGGAGCATGCGGAAGTCCGGTGACGAGGTCTCGCGGTTGCGCATGCGCGTGAGCTTGGCCTCGATGAGCGGGTGGTCGATGACGTGTACGCTTGCCATGGGATGCGCCTTTCGCGGGAAGGTGTGCTGGGGAGTATTCTACTTCACCGCGTCCCCTTCATCCTCCTGCGTTTGCGAGCTCGATAGATACCCCAAAGTATTGACAATGCAAGCACGACGAGCATGAGGCAGCCGAAAGCCGGATACAGCTGAAACGAGGCGAGCCCCGTCGCCGTCATGGCGTAGGTAAGCGTCTGGGAGCTCGCGCTCACCGCAAGGCCATTGGATGCGGCAACCACCGAAGTTGCCATCCCATTCTTGGAATCGGGAACAAGCTCCGTACAGTAGGTGTAGAAGAAGCAGAAGTAGAAGGCCCAGCCAAGTCCGGCAACGCAGAGGGTCACGGCGGCGACCACCTGTGATTCAGTCCCCGCGAGGACGAAGAAGGCCAAGGCAATGGCAATCAGTCCCGGAATGTACACCCGATTGCCGAGTCTCTTGTAGAAAGAACCGAAGACAATGGATCCCAAGGCGGTTGATATGGTGAGGAGGCTCGTGAGCATCCCGATGAAAGCCTCGTCGCCCAAGCCCTTATCGGCAACATAGACTCCCACGAGATACAAAATGATGTAATAGAGCAGGGCCACGAAGAAGACCTGTAGCGTGAGAGGAACAATGGCCATCCACCAGTTTCTCGAGGCCCTGCCCTCGTTGGCCCATGGCGCATTCATGGCACGCCCGAGTGCGCCGGCCGAAGATCGTGACTCGCCATGCACCGCTTCTACGCGTTCGGAGGTATCTGATTTCGGGGGGAAGGACGGAAGAAACGCGACGAGCATGACGAGAACGGGAATTGCGAGCCAGTAGGCCCTGTAGGAAAGGGTCCAGCCGCCCACGGCGAGAAACCCGGATACCGATGCGAGTACCGCACCGAGCACGGACATGCAGGCGTTATACCACCCTACGTATCGGGCATGCTGGTCATCGTCATCGATGAAGAGATCGGCGAGGATGGCAAAGGCCGCGGTATTGGTGATGCCCCAGCCAATGCCCGTGGCAAGGAGCCGCATCGCCACAAAGTACCAGACGTTTACGTAGACGATTCCGAACACGGAGGAGAGGGTGAAGACGGCGAACCCTGCGATCATGACCATACGCTTATCCACATGATCGCACAGGTATCCTGCCATGAGTCCGAACGGCAGCCCCACGAGCGCGGGACCTGTTATTCCCAGATTCACGAGCCAAAGCGGAGCGTCCGCAAAGGCCTCGTACACATTCGCGACAATCGGGTTGATTACAAGATCGCCCATGGTGCACATGGATGAGAGAAACAAAGCCGCCATCGCAAAGAACAGGCGTGATTTGGAAATCTGGGATGCGTCCGCCATCTATCAATCCTCCTCGTATGAGATACCGCTTGCCTATGCTTCGTAGACGATCTCACCGTTGACGATGGTGAAGGCTACCTTCGCCCTGAGTATCTCCTCGGGAGTTATCTCGAAGAGATTGCGGTCCATGACCACCACGTCCGCAAGCTTGCCAGCCTCGAGCGTGCCGATTTCATGCTCGTAGCTTTCGGCATAGGCGGCTCCGTAGGTATAAGCCTGGAGCGCCTGGGCAAGCGTGATCTTCTGGGCCGGTACGAAACCCCCTTCGGGCTGACCATCCCAGGGCTGCTGACGCGTAATGGCGGCATAGATTCCCTCCATGGGATTGAAATTCCACACGGGCGCATCCGTGCCAAAGGCAAGGATCGTGTTCGCGTCCAGCAGAGACTTCTGGGGCCACATGTGGGGAATCCATTTCTCGCCAAGAAGCGCAGGATAGCCTTCGACATTGAGAACCGAGTGGATAGGCTGCATAGACGCCACGACGCCGAGCTGCGCAAAACGCTCTATATCCTCGGGACGACAGCTCTCGATATGCTCAATGCAGTTATGGTGTCCCTTGAACCCCTGTTCTTTGCCGACGCGCTCGAATACGTCGAGGGCTTGCTTGACGGCGCCATTGCCTATGCAGTGCAGACGAACCGGATACCCGGCAGCATCGGCCTGTCGCACAAGCGGAAGCAGCTCGTCATAGGAAACGGTGGGTTCGCCACAGGTCGAAGGGTCATCGGCATAGGGTTCGGTGAGATAGCCGGTATGGGCTTCGCAAACGCCGTCCGTGATGAGCTTCACGCCGGCAAACCGGACGTGATCGCCCTTGATGTGCTCCTGGCACCAACGGGCACCTTCAAGCCCATCCGTCATCTTCGGAAAGAAGCTCAGGCGAATGGGAAGCTTTCCCTCTGCGTCAAATTCATTGAAGATTTCCATGTTGGCATGCTCGTCGATGCCGCCATAGGGCCAAACGACGCCCGCTGCCGTCACGCCATGGGAAAGGCATTCGGCAAACGAGGCGTTGAGCGCACGGTCCATATCCCCCGCTACATTCGCCATTCCCCATATGGGGTCGTTGGCGGGAGGCTCGAAATTCAGGCCCGAGAGGGTTCCATCATCATTGCGGCCGATGTAACCCCCATCGGGATCGGGCGTTTCGGGAGTGTAGCCCGCCGCCTCAAGACCCGCGCTGTTCGTCCAGCCCGTGTGCATATCCCAACTCGCGAAGTACGCCGGACGGTCGAGCACAAGCTCGTCGAGGAGTTCCTTCGTCGGCTTTTCGCCGTTTTCCCAACCGTCGAAGTTGAGATCGCAACCTACGATCCAGGCGTTGTCCGGATGGCTTTCCGCAAATTCGCGAATTGCCGCCACGACCTCGTCCTTCGTGACCTTGCCCTCCAGCGAAAGCGTGTAATCGGCGTCTTTCATGATGCCGTTTTGAAGAAAGTGCGTATGCGAGTCGTTAAAGCCAGGGCATACGAGGGCGTCGCCCGCATCTATGACGCGCGTGGCCGCGCCCTTGAAGTTCTCGACCTCGAAGTCGGGTGCAATCTTCACGATACGGCCACTCGCGATAATCACGGCACCCGCCACGGGCTCCAGTGTGTTGCCCGTGAAAATCGTGGAGCTCCTTATGATGATGTCTGCTTTCTCTGACATGATTTACTCCTATCCAGGAAGCGAAAAGGGCGGCCAGTCAGGCCGCCCTCAACGAAAAGCAATTTACTTATTGCCAAGGCCCTCGTCCCGAGCCACATTTGCCTCATCCTGCACCGTCTGCCCGTTGCTCTTCCTGCCCTTGCGGGTGGAGAGAGCGAACACGAGCGAAACCACGGCAACGGCAATGAGCACGTAACCGAAGATTGGCCATGCCTGGACGGCCGTCAGGCCGGTGGCTCCCACAATGCCCGTCAATAGATAAGAAGAGCCCGTGGCCGCAAGGCCATCGGAGAAGGCCACGATGGACGTAGCGGTGCCAGCTTTTGATGCGGGCACGAGCTCCGTCACGCGGACGTAGAAGTAGCAGAAGTAGAACGGCCAGAAGAAGCCGGCAACGACAACGCACACGACCGTGACGGCGGGATTCGGGAAGAAGCCCATGGCAATGAAGCAGGTGCCCATGATGATCGTCGCGGGAATGTAGACAAAGTTCTTCATGCGCTTGTACACCGCACCGAAGATAAGCGATGCAACCGCCGTCGCGATGGTGCCAGCCGATGCCAGCATGCCGATGAAGGCCTCGTCGCCCACGCCGGCGTCCACGACGTACACCGCAATCATGTAGAGCATGACAAAGTAGCAGATCGCAATAAAGAAGACCTGAACGGCCAGGGGAAGGGTTTTGACCCACCAGCCCTTGGGTGCGACAGCAGCCGGCTTGTCGTCGCCCTTCGCAGCAACATGACTCGGCGGAAGCTTCGGAAGGAAGACGATGAGCATAATAAGCACGGGGACGGCAATCCAATACGTAAAGAACGCGTTTTGCCATGCGGCGACAGCCAGGAAACCGGCAACGGCGGCCATGAGCGCACCCATGATTGACATGACGGAGTTATACCAACCAACATACTTGCCGTGCTCGTCCTCGTTCGGAAACATGTCGGCCAAGATCGAAAGGGCGGCCGTGTTGGTGATGCCCCAGCCCACGCCCGTTGCAAAGCAGCGCAGGGTCACGAATGCGTAGATATTCGACTGCGCACCAAAGACGGCGGAGAGGGTAAAGATGGCAAAGCCCGCGACCATGACCCACTTCTTGTCCATACGGTCGCACATGAAGCCCGCGAGGAGGCCAAACGGGAGGCCCACGAGGGCCGGCCCCGTAATGCCGAAGTTAATGAGCCATTCGGGGTCACCTGCAAATACCTCATACAGGTTTGCCACAATGGGATTAATCACCAAGTCGCCCAAAGTGCACATGGATGACAGGAACAATGCGGCAAGTGCAAGCACCATCCTGCCCTTCGAGAGTTGCTTCGCTTCAGTCATATCTCCCCAGTCCTTTCCTCTATACATGAGGGTGGCGCCCAATGCGCCGCCATACAGGATGGAGAGACTCTATGCCGCGAAGGAAGGGGGCGGAACATCTGAAACATATGGTTCACACGCTGGTTGCATCCGGTTTGTCTGCACCCGGAACGTTCCCCAAGACGATTTTCTTATTGATGTGCCCATAAGAAGCTTATGGTTTGCAAGGTCACAGCGTCATTTCTGGCATCGGATATTGCATAATAACCAGGCTGAACATGGATGAGAGGGGTTCCATGGCAACACCCGAATCTCAGAGCATACCAGGGGTCCCCAGCAGGGTCGACGGGCTGATTCCCGCGCCATACGTGGGAATATCCTTCCTGCAGTCATGGATATTCATGCTCTTCTATGCCCGGAGTGCCGGAATAGAGGCGGTGGCGCCCTTTTCGCTCATAGGCAACCCCTACATGCTCAGCGCAGTCGCGATGGTCCTTACCATTCTGGTCATCGCTTTCTGGCCATCGAATCTCGGCAATTATCTTATGACACTTACGATGAAAATCATCGTGCCCATTTTGCTTGCCCTTGGCACGGCCGTGATGATTGTCTCCGAACTCCTCGCATGCCTTTGGGCGTTGTATCTGGGTTCCATCATCACGGGCATCTTCTCCGGCATCATGTCACAGCAATGGATAATCGCCTACAGGAGAGTGGGGTTGCGTACGCTCATCTGCAGCTTTCCCCTCCTCATCACCGTTGCCATAGCCGTGTGCGTCACCATCATGTACCTACCGGCACCCATCGTCATGGGGGCTACGGTCATACTTCCCTGCATCTCCGGCTTCATGCTTCATGCGGCCAGAAAGAACCTCTATCCCCTCACCGACATTGACACGGGACCGAAGGACCGGCCATTTAGCTTTGTCCTCGTGCTCCTTCCCGTGGGCATTTTTGGCTTTGCCACGGGATTCCTTGATTTCTTCTCGTTCGAGAGTGTCTACACCTTCGTTTTTTATGCCGCCGTATCCATCATTCCCTTTGCGATTTCCGCCGCGTACGTTCTTATCAACAATCGCGCCCATGTGATGGCCTGTCTCGTTCTACCGTTCTTCGTACTCGTCACGGTTTTCGTTCCCCTTTTCATGTTGGCGTATGCCTTGCCTGCGTCGAACTTCATAGCCATCGGGGAGCTGGGCAACGAGATCGTCTTGTTTGTCATCGCGGTGGGCTTTGCAGCTTTCTTCGACCTTTCCGCAATCAAGAGCTACGCACTTGTACGCGCGACAATGGTGCTCCTCAACACAGCAGGCTGGTATGCCGCCTGGTTCAGTAACGAGAACTTCGACAACCTCATGAACGCCCAGGCTTCGTTCGCCCTTATCTTTATCGGCATCGAGGTGCTCGCCGTGTGCCTTGTCGCGGCAACGGTGAATGCCCAGAAGCGTATGGTGTCAGACATTGACGATGAAACCGCGGAAGCCTCTAGCGACGCGACTACCTTGGGAGATGGGGCGCCCTCCTCAGAATCGCCCACAACCGAACGGCAGCTTTCCACGATATGGTTTGGGGCGCGCTGCATGGAGCTCGGCGATGCATACGGGCTCTCTCTGCGCGAACGTGACGTTCTCAAGCTTCTTGCCCAGGGCTATTCCGCCGCCCGCATCCAGGCAGAGCTCTACATCGCGCCGGGAACGGTTAACTATCACACGCGCAACATCTATACGAAACTGGGGGTCCACTCCAAGCAGGAGGTCATCGATCTCGTTTTCAAAGGCGAAGGGTGACGCAGGCATATATTCCTTGCCTATGCTCCCAGGGTGTCAAGCGGCACAACGTAGATGCCGTCTTCCTGACGCTGCCGTGCAAAGGATGCCCGTCCCACGAGGACTGCCATGAACTCCGGCTCGCGGTTTTGCGCCGCCGGATTTGCCATGACCTTATCGCGTAGGCGCTTGAGGCTTTTTGCCGCATCCTCGACCTTGACGTCGCTGCGCTTTATCTCAAAGGCTCCCCATCTGCCATCCTGGAGCTCGATGATTGCATCCACCTCGAGACCGTCGGCATCGGCGTAGTAGCGCAGGGGCGTTGAGCTAATGCCTGGAAGAAGACTTGCGTAGACAGCGAGGTCATGAATGCAAAGGGATTCGAACAGCACGCCGAAAAGCTGGCCCTCCCCCAGCAGGCGCCCGGAGTTCACGCCAAGCAATACCGCCGCCATGGAGGGATCGTCAAGATAGCGCTTTGGTTTGGTGCGCACGCGCGAGCGTGACTTTATGGGAGCATCCCAGCCGGGAAGCTCGTCTACGAAGTAGTTCAACGAGAAATCCGTTAGGTAGGAGGCCACTGTATCGTCTGACAAGAGAGAGCCCGTCCCCTCGAAGGCATCAGCGGCAAGCGTCTTGAGCGTCGCGCTCGTTCCTAAGTTCCTTGCCAATGCAATGGCGAGACGTCGAGACGTTTGGGGATCCTTCCCAAGCGAGCGCATGCTCACGTTAAAGAGCGCGTCTAGATACTCGGCGATTACAACTGATGATCGTAATTCGTTGGCATTGAGGAGCGCGGGCCAGCCTCCTTTGCAGATGATTGAAGCGTACTCCTCAAGCCCCAAATGCGACTCCTGCGATGCGAAGTTTCCTTCGAAAAGCCCTCCAAGCGAAACGGAGCCGCTGGATAATCCAAGCTCCGACAACGTCATGGTGCGCATGCGCAGGCGTCCAATGCGCCCTGCCCCGCTATGTCTCTCCTCGCTTTTTGGTGGCGTCGATGACCCCGTAAGAATAAATTGCCCCGGCGCATTATCGGAATCATCGACACGATGGCGGACGCGATTCCATATGGCTTCTGCGTCTTGCCACTCGTCTATCGTATGAGGCTGGTCACCTATCAAGGCGAGACTCGGGTCATCATTGTAGAGGGCCTTGTCTTCGTCAACCCGCGTTATGCTCCGCGAGAATGCTGCAGCAGTCCAAGATTTTCCACACCAGCGCGTTCCGCAAAGCTCTACGGCGCCGAACGTATCCAAATATTGTGCAACAAGCGCATCGACAAGACGTGGACGATAGCCCTGTGGCTTAAGATTCGTATACATGTCCATGGCTCCTAGAGTCAGTGATTATTTCTGCTCATTATACTGCACGTTCGGGATTTTCGAGCCATTCCGTTCGGGATTTTCGAGCCATTCCGTTCGGGATTTTCGAGCCATTCCGTTCGGGATTTTCGAGGGGAATAACAAGAATCGATGCCCTTACCGCTCGCTACCCCATCTCTCGCGAAACGCCTTGACAGCCGCATGGGCCGCAGAGCCAAATGCCTGAATCTCCTGCGCCTGTATCCACCGCCCGTCCTCGCGGTAGCGCAGCGAGCAGTCGCGATCGCGCGGGCGCTGCAAGCCACCGATGGTGAGTTGCGCACTGCCGGGTATCTCCTGAACCGTGGTCTCGACGTGTGTCGACGAACCACCGAGGGCCCAGCGCGTCAGGGCCGCATCGCCGAAGCTTCCCGTCTCCTGCAGTACCGCGAGCGCGGCAAGGTCGCCGAAGCCGTCGTCCTCATCTTCCACGATGCGCGTGCTGCGCTCGGTGCGACCAGACGTGACGGCACAGACGACGAACGAGCGGTCGGTGAAGCGCCAGAGTTCGCCGTTCACGCGGATGCCCGCGCTCGTGACTTCCCAGAGGCCAGTGCCGTCTGTGGCGGTGAAATTGGCCAGAGCTGACGATGCCATGGGAATACCTTTCGCGGATGGGATGGGAGGTATTTTACCCCAACAAAAAAGCCGCTCGAAAGCGGCTTGTGGATGCATGGTGGCGGGATTGACGGGGCTCGAACCCGCGATCTCCGGCGTGACAGGCCGGCACCGGCTGGTATATCCCGCCCCAAATTTACAAAGCCGTTTATCAGCGCGCTTATTTCTTGACATAAAGGCCTATCGCGCCATCTGATAGGTTCTCATTACCAAAAACCACGACATATACTCCATTGCTCTTTCCTATGGAGATTAGCTGGCCGTTCTTCGTTTCATATACAGGACGGTTCTGCTCTGTGTAGCCCTGAAAGGAGCCTTCTTCTTTGAACTTACTTCCATCAACACGGGCATCAATCTTCATGCGATCTTTGGAAACCTCAACTGTCCCACTGGCGGCCCAGTATGCGTCAACCTGTGTTCCATCGTACGTGGCAAACGCCTCGATTACTTTCCAGTCGCCGATGTATTGATTGGCAGATGAGCATCCCGTTAGCAAAAGACTGCAGGCCAGAGCGCATGCAATTGGTAAAATGGCTTTCTTTTTCGCCAACTCACAGATTCTAGGCTTGAAAACGTTAGCTGCGCCCTTCACTGATGACATACAGCACTCCCCCTATCCCTAATGCCATTATTGTTTGCAAGATAGGCACAACATCAAAGCCAATTGGCCTTCCGGTTCTAAGATCTGCAAGGTAGCCAATCACCGCGCTAATCGCAATTAATGCCCCACCAACTAGAAAGAAGTATGCAATTGCTCTCATGAAGACCTCCGCCAAAGACTGCGTACGCCCTATACTCCAGAATTCCTCTTGGCAAGGAGAGTAGGGGGGGGGGGGGGGGGGGGGGGGGGGGGGGGGGGGGGGGGGGGGGGGGGGG
>CAOKAE010000003.1 GCA_948466335.1 uncultured Coriobacteriia bacterium
CCATATGCCGCGGTGCCTGACCCCCTGACACATCGGCGCCTTTTTACGCTTGCGCTCCTATGGCACAATGCCAGCAATCGTCATTCCCGAAAGGAGGCCCATGGACTTCGCCATTCTCTACGGCATCCAGGACGCGATCGCCTGTCCGCCCCTCGACGCCATCATGGCCTTCATCACCGCCTGCGGCGACCACGGTCTCATCTGGATCATAGCGGGCATCCTGTTGCTCTTTTCCCCGAAGACCCGGCGTTGGGGCATCACGCTCCTCGTCACCCTGGGTCTCACCTGGGTCATCTGCGAGTTCGGCATCAAGGAGCTCGTGGCGCGTCCCCGCCCCTTCGTCGTCGATCCCACCCACGAGCTCGTCATCGAGGCGCCAAGCGGGTACTCCCTGCCCTCGGGCCACACGCTCGCCTCCTTCCTCTCCGCCACCGTGCTGGCGTTCTCGCCGGTGGCACGTGGCTGGAAGGTCACCGCCTGGGTCATGGCCGTCCTCATCGCGTTCTCGCGCCTCTACCTCTTCGTGCACTTTCCCACCGACGTGCTCGCCGGCGCCCTCATCGGCACCCTCGCCGGCCTGCTCGGCGTCTGGATAGGACAGATTGGTCAGACAAAATTGTCTCATTAGCAACAGGTACCGTTATGTAATATGGTTTCCCGCCAGCCATCCCCCGCCTCTTCGTACCCAAGTGCGAAATCGCCATTTACCCCGAGCACCCTTGAAGCGTAGAATAGGTTGAACTGATGTTTGAAGGAGATGAGATGGCCACAGAGCAGCGGAAAGGCGGAAAGTACGTCCCGGTCAAGCCCGAAATGACGGCTGCCGAGCGCTACGCCTACAAATCGCTGCCCGAATCCCTTCGTCGTCGCAAGGAGAGCGTGGACGACACCGTCGTGCGCATCCTCGAGTTCCTCGACCTCCTCAAGGAGTTCGGCGAGGAGCTTTCCGTCCTGGGTGCCAAGCCCTATTCACCAGACGGCTCGGGCACCTACGACCCGGAGCACGTGACCGAACGCGAGGAGCTGCTCGGCCGCCAGTTCGCGGGCGAGCTCACGGCACTGCAGGTCTTCGACCAGGTCAAGCACGAGAACATCCGCCGCGAGATCGGGGGGCTCGGCAAGGACTTCGTGAAGAAGGTCACCGCCCTGCAGCAGCTCATGGAGTCCTTCTGGGCGCGCTTCTGCAGCACCATGTCGCCCTTCACGCGCTCCAAGGCCGCAGAGCTCGACAAGTTCGAGGCCGAGCTGCGCCAGCGCCTCACCGACATCAACTACCTCACGCGCCAGCATTCCGAGCTCATGGCCGCCGCCCAGGACGCCAAGGCCGGCGACCAGGAGGAGACCAACGACGAAATCATCGCCGAATACCAAGACGACGTCATGGCCTACGTCAAGGAATACGACGAGCTGCGCGAGGAATACGGCACGCTCGGGCGCCTGGCCTTCCGCCGCCGCCGCGAGATACTCGACAAGCTCGCGACGCGCGCCGACGCGATCAAGGCGATCAACAAGCGCTACGAGCGCTACGACTTCATCGACTTCATCGCCTTCGAGCTGCCCGAAGACGAAGAGTAAGCCATCGTGACAGCCACCTTCCTGCCCATGACCCGCGCCGACATGCTCGAGCGCGGCATTGACGAGCTCGACTTCGTCTACGTGAGCGGCGACGCCTACGTCGACCACCCCTCCTTCGGCACCGCCATCATCACGCGCCTGCTCGAGAGCCATGGCTACTCCGTCGGCATCATCGCCCAGCCCGATTGGCGCGACCCGGCATCGGTCACCGTCCTCGGCGAGCCGCGCCTCGGCTTCCTCGTCTCGGCCGGCAACATGGACTCCATGGTCAACCACTACACGGTCGCCAAGAAGCGCCGTCGTTCGGATGCGTACTCCCCCGGCGGGATCGCGGGCCTGCGTCCCGATCACGCCTGCGTCGTCTACGGCAACCTCATCCGCCGCACGTACAAGAAGACGCCCATCATCCTGGGCGGCATCGAGGCGAGCCTGCGCCGGCTGGCCCATTACGACTACTGGTCGGACTCCCTCAAGCGCTCCATCCTGCTCGATTCGGGCGCCGACCTCATCTCCTACGGCATGGGCGAGCGCTCCATCATCGAGATTGCGGATGCCCTGGCCAGCGGCCTATCGGTGCACGATCTGAGCTTCATCGACGGCACCGTGTACAAGGCGCGCTCCATCGCGCACCTGCCCGACGACGCCATCGTCTTGCCGAGCTTCGAGTCCATGCAAGCTAACTCGCGTGAATACGCAATGAGTTTCGCAAAGCAATGCGAGAACCTCGATCCCTTCTCCGCGCACATACTCGTCGAGGAATACCCCCACGACGTCTTCGTCGTGGAAAACCCGCCGGCCAAGCCCCTGTCCATGGCCGAGATGGACGCCGTCTACGCGCTGCCCTACGCCCGTGGCGCGCATCCGTCTTACGCGAATGCCGGCGGCGTGCCCGCCTTTGCCGAGGTGAGGTTCTCGCTCACGAGCAACCGCGGCTGCATGGGCGACTGCTCGTTTTGCGCGCTCAACTTCCACCAGGGCCGCATCATCCAGGCGCGCAGCCATGATTCCATCCTCGCCGAGGCCCGGCTCATGACCGAAGACCCCGCCTTCAAGGGCTACATCCACGACGTGGGCGGCCCCACGGCCAACTTCCGCGTGCCCGCCTGCGCCAAGCAGCTCAAGAGCGGCGCCTGCGTGGGCAAGCGCTGTCTGTCGCCCGCGCCCTGCAAGAGCCTGCGGGTCACCCACGAGGATTACCTCGCCCTGCTACGCAAGCTGCGGGGTCTGCCCGGCGTCAAGAAGGTCTTTATACGCAGCGGGTTGCGTTTTGACTACATGATGCTCGACGACGACCCGAGCTTCATGCACGAGCTCGTCAGGCACCACGTGAGCGGGCAGCTCAGGGTCGCGCCCGAGCATGCGTCAGATGCGGTGCTCGAGGTCATGGGCAAGCCGCCCATCGACGTCTTCAAGCGCTTCGACGCCGAGTTCAAGCGGCTCACCAAGAAGTTCGGCCTCAAACAGTACCTCGTTGCCTATCTCATGTCCTCGCATCCCGGCGCGACACTCGAAGATGCCGTCGAGCTCGCCGAATTCGTGCGTGACATGGGCTATAACCCCGAGCAGGTCCAGGACTTCTACCCCACCCCCTCGACGGTCTCGACCTGCATGTACTTCACGGGACTCGACCCGCGCACCATGGAACCCGTCTACGTCGCCAAATCCCCGCACGAAAAGGCGATGCAGCGTGCGCTCATCCAGTACCGCAACCCCAAGAACCGCAAGCTCGTGCGCGAGGCGCTCGTCAAGGCCGGTCGCACCGACCTCATCGGCCCCGGCCCCAAGTGCCTCATCCGGAAGTGACCCAGCCGCGTCCTAGTCGTGGGTGCCGTGGTCCTGGTAGTTGGCCAGGTACTCCGCGAAGGCGGAGCTCGTGTCCGAGTTGCCCGTGCGCCAGGCCTTGTGGTCGATGATGCGGCTCTCGAAGCCGTAGTAGGCGTTGATGTAGGCGATGAGCCCGTCCACGGCCTCGAGCTGCGCTGCCGGGTAGTCCTGACCGGCCGCATAGGCCATCTCGATGCCAATGGAGTGCGAGTTCATCCCGTAGTCGGCCATGGCGTCGCCGATGGGCACCGTCCCCACCCTGTCATCGCGTGACTCGTCCGTCACGCCGTAGAGCGCGTTGTGGCCCGTATCGCCAAAACCCGCGTGGTGCGCGATGCGGTCGAGCGGCACGCACTGCACGATGCTGCCGTCGCGATTGACGATGAAGTGCGCGGCCACGCCCGTGTTCGCCTGGTCCCAGTACTCGACGATGGACGCGGCGTCGGCCTCGCTTTCGGTGTCGTGCAAGACGATATAGCGCTGGTGTTGCGCGCCCTTCTCGCCATGGTCGAACTCGTCGCGAAGGTCCTGCACGATCTGCAGACGGTCGAGCTGTGCCTCGGCGATTCCCGCGGCCCGTGACGCCTTTCCGGGCGCACCTGCGGCTTCCCGGCCAGCTCCGTCGCCGCCGGCCATGGTGCAGCCCGCAAGCGCGCAGGCGCCCACGAGGGCGAGGGTGATGGCGTATGTCACGGGTGTTCTCATGAGCGCCATTCTGCCACAACTACGACGATGGCGCCGCCTCCTCAGAGAAAGGGGACAGACCGCCGTCCTTCGTTGTACACTTACAAGTTACGTTTCAGCACCCTCACGAAAGGACGCCTCGTGGCCACAGTCAACGAGAATTACCAGAAACTTCCCGGTAGCTACCTGTTTGCCGAAATCGCCCGCCGCACGAACGATTTCGCCGCAGCCCACCCGGACGTCGACCTCATCCGCATGGGCATCGGCGACGTGACGCGTCCGCTCGTACCCGCCGTCATCGAGGCCATGCACGAGGCCGTCGACGACCTCGCATGCGCCGAGCGCTTCCACGGCTACGGCCCCGAGCAGGGCTACGACTTCCTCCGCGAGGCCATCGTGGCCGGTGACTTCACCTCCCGTGGCGTCGATATCGCCGTCGACGAGATCTTCATCTCCGACGGCGCCAAGAGCGATTGCGGTAACATCGGCGACATCTTCGCCATCGACAACCGCGTGGCCGTGTGCGATCCGGTCTACCCCGTCTACGTCGACACCAACGCCATGGCCGGCCGCGCCGGCTTCTACGACGAGGCCGCACAGGGCTGGACCGACATCATCTACATGCCCACCACCGCCGCCAACGACTTCTGCCCGGCCCTGCCCGAGCAGACAGCCGACCTCATCTACCTGTGCTCGCCCAACAACCCCACGGGCACGGTACTCACCCACGACCAGCTCAAGACCTGGGTCGACTACGCCAACGAGCACGGCTCGGTCATCCTCTTCGACGCCGCCTACGAGCGCTTCATCGTCGAAGACGACGTCCCCCACTCCATCTTCGAGGTCGAGGGCGCCAAGACCTGCGCCATCGAGTTCCGCTCCTTCTCCAAGACCGCCGGCTTCACGGGTGCGCGCTGCGGTTACACCGTGGTGCCCAAGGCGCTCGAGCGCGACGGCCAGAGCCTCAACGCGATGTGGAACCGTCGCCAGACCACGAAGTTCAACGGCGCGAGCTACGTGATCCAGCGCGGCGCGGCGGCCATCTACACGCCCGAGGGCAAGGAGCAGATCGAGCAGACCATCGCCTACTACCAGGAGAACGCCCGCGTCATCAAGGAGGCGCTCGAGGCCAGCGGCTACACGGTCTACGGTGCCGTGAACAGCCCCTACGTGTGGTGCGAGACCCCCGGTGACATCGGCTCCTGGGAGTTCTTCGACATCCTGCTCGAGCGCTGTGGCGTCATCACCACGCCGGGTGCGGGCTTTGGCCCGGCCGGCGAGGGCTACATCCGCTTCACCGCCTTCGGCGACGCCGAGGCCACCAAGGAGGCCATGCACCGCATCGAAGACCTCGCGTTCGATATGCAATGAGACAATCTGGTCAGACACGTTTGTCTCATTATAAACAGGTACCAGTCGATAATGAGACAATTTGGTCAGACACATTTGTCTCATTTTGACGAAGGAGAAATTCATGGAAGGCTACAAGCAGGAGTTCATCGACTTCATGGTCGCATCCGACGTGCTCAAGTTCGGAGAGTTCACGCTCAAGAGCGGCCGCAAGTCTCCGTTCTTCATGAACGCCGGCGCCTACGTTACCGGCAACCAATTGCATAAGCTCGGACTCTACTACGCCCAGGCCATCCACGACGCATTCGGCCTGGACTTCGACGTCGTCTTCGGCCCCGCCTACAAGGGCATCCCGCTGTCGGTCGTGACCTGCATCGGCCTGCAGGAGCTCTACGGCAAGGAGGCCCGTTACTGCTCCAACCGCAAGGAGGCCAAGGACCACGGCGACGCGGGCATCCTGCTCGGCGCCGAGCTTCACGACGGCGACCGCGTGGTCATGGTCGAGGACGTCACCACCTCGGGCAAGTCCATCGACGAAACCTACCCGCTGCTCAAGTCCATCGCCGACGTCGAGGTCGTGGGCCTCATGGTCTCGCTCAACCGCCAGGAGGTGGGTCCGAGCGGTACGATCTGCGCCATCGACGAGGTGAGCGAGAAGTACGGCTTCCCCACCGCCGCCATCGTGACGATGGACGAGGTCATCGGCTACCTGCACAATCAGGAGCGCGGCGGTCGCGTCGTCATCGACGATACCCTCAAGGCGGCGCTCGACACCTATTACGAGCAATACGGCGCGAAATAAGCCAGCGGGCAGAATGCGACAATGTGACACCCGCGGTCTGACCACTTCTGTCACATTTGCTGCAGGTACCCACCAATACCTAAGGAGACGCCGCTGAGCGCAGCCAACGACATACTGAACGGGTTGCGCATCGTGCGTTTCGGTCCCGAAGACCTCCCCTGCGCCGTCGACGCGCGTCGGGCCCGCGTGTACCTGGGGCAACACGGGCACCCCCTCGACGGCGAGCTCGAGGCCCGCTTCGAGGCCGCCGTACGCGATTGCGAGTCCACGGCACGGCCCCGCGGCATGGGCAGGAGCTTCGCCCTTGACCGCAGCCATGCAGACGGCATCGCCCTCGTCCACAGTCCCCTCATCCTGACGGGCCGCAACATCGCCCGCCACCTCGAAGGCTGCACGCTCACCTGCCTGATCGCGGTCACGCTCGGCATGGAGAGCGAGCGCACCATCGCGCGCCTGCAGGCGACGAACCCGCTCGACGCGCTGCTCTTCGACGCCTGCGCGTCTTCCATAGCCGAGGAGGCCGCCCAGGCCGCGTCGCGACGCATCGCCGGACTGGCCGATCAGGCCGGCCTCGTGCCGACCAAGCGTTTCAGTCCCGGCTTCGGCGATTTGCCCCTCGACCTGCAAGGTACCTTCCTGCAGACGATCGACGCCGGCAAGCAGCTCGGCATTCATGCCGGCCCCTCCCATCTCATGACGCCCGCGAAGAGCGTCACGGCCATCGTCGGCCTCAAGCCCCGCTAGGTTAGAATGAGACAAATACACTGTGTATTTGTCTCATATATTTGTCCTGTGGGGAGCAACCATGGCAAACACCTGCGCATCCGAATTTCTCGATCGCGTCCTGCACGGCCAAGGGCTCATGCTGGCCGATGGCGGCATGGGGACCCTCATCCAGCAGGCCGGCCTCGCGCACGTCCACGACGTGCCCGACCTGCTCAACCTCACCCATGCAAACGAGATACGCGACCTGCAGCACCGCTACGTCGAGGCCGGCAGCGACTGTATCGCCACCAACACCTTCAGCTCCAACCGCCTCAAGCTCGCGGGCACGGACACCAACGTCGAAGAGCTCTACATCGCGGCCGCGCGCATCGCCCGTGAGGCGGGCGCACCGCTCGTCGCCGGTGACATCGGTCCCACGGGCTCCCTGCTCGCCCCGCTCGGGCAGCTCTCCTTCGAGGATGCCTACGACGTCTTCGCCGAGCAGGCGCGCGCGGCACAGGCCGCCGGCTGCGACCTCATCTTCCTCGAGACCTTCGCCGACCTGCTCGAAGCCAAGGCGGCGCTCCTCGCCTGCCTCGAGAACACGTCCCTGCCGGTCTTCGCGACGATGACCTTCGGCGAAGACGGCCGCACCTTCATGGGCACGACGCCGGCCATAGCCGCAACGACGCTCTCGGCGCTCGGCGCCTCGGCCGTCGGCGTCAACTGCTCGCTCGGCCCCACCGAAATCGCGCCCCTCGTCACGCAGATGGCCTCCTTTGCCCGTTGCCCCCTCATGGCGCAACCCAACGCGGGCCTGCCGCGCATCGCCGAGGACGGAACGACCGTCTACGACGTCGATGCGGAAACGTTCGCCCGTTCCATGGCGGACATCCTCCAGGCCGGCGCACGCGTTGTCGGCGGCTGTTGCGGCACGACGCCCGAGCACATCGCCGCGCTGCGTCGCCTCCTCGACGAAGGCAACTGGTTGCAGGAATCGGGACCAGGATACCGTCCCTCCTTCGTCATGACGAGCGCCCAGGAGCTCGTCGAGCTCGCACCCGGCGGATCCAAACTCGCGGTCGTCGGCGAGCGCATCAACCCCACGGGCAAGCCGCGGCTGAAGGAGGCGCTGGCCAGCGGCGCCTACGACCTCGCCGTATCCGAGGCGGTCGCGCAGGTCGAGGCCGGCGCCGACATCCTCGACATCAACGCCGGCGTGCCGGGCATCGACGAGCCTCGCGTACTGCGCGAGCTGACCGAGCGCCTGCAGGCCACGGTATCGGCGCCGTTGCAGATTGACTCATCCAACCCCGACGCACTCGAAGCCGCCTGTCGCAGCTACGCGGGACGGCCGCTCGTGAACTCCGTCACCGGCAAGGCCGAGAGCCTCGCCACCGTACTTCCCCTCGCCGCACGCTATGGCGCGACGATCGTCGGCCTCACCCTTGACGAGACCGGTATCCCGCCGACGGCAAAAGCTCGCCTCGCCATCGCCGAGCGCATCATCGACGCCGCGCTCGGGGCGGGCCTGCGCCTCGAGGACATCGCCATTGACTGCCTCGTCATGGCCGCCGCCACCAACCAACCCGAAATCCCCGAGATCCTCGAAGCCGTGCGCCTGTGCAAGGAGCGCCTTGGCGTGCGCACCGTGCTCGGCGTCTCGAACGTGAGCTTCGGGCTACCCGTCCGTCCGGTGCTCAACGCGAGCTTCCTCACGGCCGCGCTGGCCTGCGGGCTCGACCTGCCCATCATCAACCCGCTCGACGGGCGCTATCGCGACGCCATCGCCGCCTTCAAGGTCATCAACGGCCAGGACGCGGGCTGCCTGGGCTACGTCGAGTCGATGCAGGACGCCGTCAGCGCGAGCGCAAACGGCTCCCCCTCGGGCGAAGCGAGCGCAAGTGGCGAGCCCGCCGCCGTCCTCCACGACGCCATCCTCACCGGCCAGCGCGATACGGCCGCCGAGGCAACGCGCCAACTGCTCGCCGCCCACGACGCCATCACCATCGCAGGCGACGTCCTGGCTCCCGCCCTCGACGAGGTCGGCCTGCGCTACGACGAGGGCAGCTACTTCCTTCCCCAGCTCATGGCCGCAGCCGAAGCCGCCAAGTCGGCCTTCGACGTGCTCGCCGAGGCAAACGGTCCCGCCGATGCGACACAACGCAACTCATTGCCCATCATTCTCGCCACCGTCGAGGGCGACATTCACGACATCGGGAAGAACATCGTGAAGATGCTGCTCGAGAACTACGGGTTCACGGTCATCGACCTCGGCCGCGACGTGGCGCCCCAGGTCGTGGTGGACGCAACGCTCGACGCCAACGCCCCGCTCGTGGGCCTCTCCGCGCTCATGACCACGACGCTGCCCGCCATGGAACGCACCATCGCCCTACTGCGCGCGCAGGCACCCCAAACCGCGATCATGGTGGGCGGGGCTGTGCTCACCGAGGACTACGCCTTGTCATTGGGAGCAGACCACTATGCCGCCGATGCCGCCGCCTCCGTTCGCATCGCCCAGCAGCTCCTTGCGTGATGCGCTCTTGCGCGCCCCGACGCGAACCCTTATCATCGCAGGAAGTGTGAAATCCGGCCGTCGACGCGACCGCTTAGAGAGAAGGATGAGACAATGCTACTCAACCCCGAAAAGGCTCTGGAAACCTCCGCCATGCAGGCAAAGTACGGCTCTCCCGTCACTCCCAAGAAGCGTGGCTTCAAGGAAATCATCCTCACCACGACCGCCGGCTACATCGCCTCGATCGCCGTCATCGCCTGCTTCTTCCTCATCGCCGCCATCGGCGCATAGGCACGGCCTCCATAGCATGAAAAAGGGACCCTCCGGGGTCCCTTTTCGTTATGGGGCAAATACCCTGTGTATTTGCCTCATTCTACCAGCACAGCAGCTCGTAGCCGTCATCGGTGACGACGATCTGCACCTCCCACTGGGCCGAGGGCGAGCCATCGGCCGTGCGCACGGTCCAGCCATTGGGATCGTTCATGTCGATCTTCGCCTTGCCCATGTTGACCATGGGCTCGATGGTGAAGCACATACCCGGCACGAGCACGGGGCCCGTTCCCGCGGCCGCCACAAAGCTCACGAACGGGTCCTCGTGAAATTCCAGGCCGATACCGTGACCGCCAAACTCCGCGACGACGGAATAGCCCGCATCCGTCGCGACCTTGTTGACCGCCGCGCTCACGTCACCCAGATGCGCCCACGGCTTCACGGCGGCAAGACCCGCCTCCACGGCCTCGCGCGTGACCTCGACAAGACGCCTCTTCTCCTCGTCCACCTCGCCGATGCAGAACATGCGCGACGAGTCCGAGAAGTAGCCGTCGAGAATCGTCGACATGTCGACGTTGACGATGTCGCCGCTCTTCAACACCTCGTCCTCGCTCGGGATGCCGTGGCAGACGACCTCGTTGATGGAGGTGCACACGCTCTTGGGAAAGCCCTCGTAGTCGAGGTCGGCGGGGATGGCACCGTGCTCGATGCAGTAGTCGTGCACCCAGCGGTCGATCTCCTCGGTGCTCGTGCCCACGCCGATGCGCTCGGCAACGTAGTCAAGGGCACCGACGTTGACCTTGGCCGATGCCTTGATGCCCTCGATCTCCTCGGAGGTCTTGAGCAGGTCGCGCCCCAGGACGATCTCGCCCGCGTCATGGAGCTCCTGCAGGTGGTGATCAAACTCGAGGTGGCATTTCTTGTACTTCTTGCCGCTGCCGCACCAGCATTCGTCGTTGCGTCCGGGGCTTTCCAGATTGTCGTACACCTGATTCCTCGCTTGTCTCGTGATCCGTCCGTGGTCGTTTCGCCCCATTGTAGCAGCGTCTCCGGGACAGTGTCTCATATCATCGACAATCAATGCCTTTTGGCTATCTTTTGAGACAACGTGCCTGAGACAACGTCTCACAGCTCGAAGTCGAGGCCACGACCCGCGAGCACGCGCTGCAACTCGAGCAGGTAGCCCGTCATGGCCGCATCCTGCAATGCGCTCACCGCGTCGATGACCGGCAGCAAGGTCTCGCGGTCGAGGTAGCCGAGCTCGACGAGCCCATCGATGCTGGCGCGGTCATCGTGGCGCGCAGCCGCGACGCACATCTCGACAAGGTTGTCGCGCAGGATCTGCCCGTACATGCGCCGCGTGTTGTCGCTCAGGAACAACGGGTCGCGCAGTCGCCCGATGATGCGCGTGAGCTGGCCATACAGGTCGATGGGCGCCATGGACTTCGCATCGTAATCGTGCATGTTGACGACGCACGCGTCGTAGCGCGCGAGCAGCGCCTCGGGGTTGAGGTAGCTCATCGAGTTGAAGCCGCGCACGATCTCGTTGAGGCTGCGGAAGGTGACGGGAAAGTGCAGGTCGATGCCGTCATGCCCCTGGATGGGCTCGACAAAGTCGACGTGGATGTGCTCGATGAGACAGTTCACGTTGAGGGCGCGGTCCTGGATGTGGCGCACGTTCGTGCCGATGGTGAGCGCGGAGAGCTGCGCCGCGTTGCCAAAGGCGAACGGCGCGAGGGTATCGACCTCGCGCGGGATGGTGACGTCGGGGCGGCTCTCGTCGTAGAGCACGACACGCGAGGCACCCGCGTCCGTGCGCTCGCACAGCAGACCGCCCGTGTGATAGAAGCGCGCGCAATTGGGATTGACCTGCACGTTCACGAGGGAGGGCCTACCCCCGATGGTGCGGGCACCGACCGTGACGAGGGCGAGCTTGCCCAAGTGGACAAAGCCGGCGGGCAGATACACGCCCTCGAGCTCCGTGTCGAAAAACGCCTCGTCGCCCATGAAACGCAGCGACTCCGGGAAGCGCACGCGTCGAAGGCTGCGACACCCGCGGAAGGCCCCGTCGCCAATCTCGGCGAGCCCCTCGGGCAGCGTCACCTGCCGCAGGCGCGGCATGTTCACGAACGCACGCCCGCAGATGACTTCGCAACCATCCGCGACCTCGTACTCCACGAGCTCGGGCTCCATCGCGCCCATGAGCACCTGCGTCCCGTTCGCGTACAGCACGCTGCGCTCGTCGAGCCGCAGCGTCCCGCCATCCTCGATGACAATCGTCGCATCGTCGCCACTGCATCTCACGCCCGTACCGCGCACGCAATCGCAGGCCAGATGATGCACACTCGCGGGCACGCGCAACTCGGTGATGTGGCTTTCCGCAAACGCCTCGCTCTCGATATCGAGAAGTCCCTCGTTGAGGGTAACGTTTGCAAGCTCGCGACAGCGGAAGAACGCGCGCTTCTCGATGCGACGCAAGCTCGCAGGCGCCGTGAGCTCCTGCAGCTTCGTGCGCGAGAACGCATGCGCGTCAATCGTGCGCACGCCGTCTGCAAGCGTGACGCGGCGCAGCTCGGAACAGCACGCGAAGGCCTTGGCGCCGATCTCGACGCAGCCAGCGGGGACTTCGTATTCCTCGACCGGCACGGCAACGGCGGCCAGGCGCATGTCGGCATCGCGCTCGCCTGCAACGGCACGTTCGTAGATGCCTATGCAATCCGTTGCCAAAAACGGGTTGCGCGCATCAACATGGACTTCCGCAAGTTTGCTGCTCGCGAACGCACCCGGCTCCACCATGCTCGTGCCCACGCCGATGGCAAGGCGCCTGAGCCCGTCGACCTCGAAGACCTCGGGGCCGATGCGCTCGAGCATGCCGGGCAACACGAGTTCCTCGAGCTTGCGGCACTGGTTCACCCAGCTCGAGTCGAAACGTGTCGTTTCATGGGGCAAGACGAGACGCCGCAGGTCACGGCACATCCTGAAGGCCGAAGGGCCGATCTCCTCGATGCCCGGAGCACAGATGACCTCCTCCACGCCCCCAAGCGATTCGCAGGCACCGGGCCCCAGCTCGAGCACCTGCATGCCGCCCAGCTCGCCTGGCACCGCAAGCACCTCAACGCCGCCATCGGGCGGCTCGCAATCCGTGATACGGGCAAACTCCCCGTCCACGATGACGTACTCCCAAGTCGTGCCGTCAATCGCCTCATGCCGCGGCTCGGAGCAGCGCCCGTCCTCACGGGCACGGCGCTCGGCGACCTCG
Organism: uncultured Coriobacteriia bacterium; assembly: GCA_948466335.1. Lineage (GTDB taxonomy): Bacteria > Actinomycetota > Coriobacteriia > Coriobacteriales > QAMH01 > QAMH01. Next base: position 12,985 of record CAOKAE010000003.1, read on the forward strand.
CGGCGCTGCCGGTCCATGACCTCCGCAATGGCGATGATGGCGTCCTGTCCCGTCCTAACCTCCAGATCGCCGAGGTCCAGGTCGTCGGGGGCGGAGCGCACGCTGCCGAACATGAGGGTGTCACCGAAGATTTCCATGGCGTTAATCATAATCCATCTGCCCCGCACGCCGCGCCCATTACCGCTACAATGGCGAACTGAAATCTGTCGATGTGCCACGGTGCCTGACCCCCTGACACATCACGCAACCAATTACCGGAGGACCCATGAGCAAGATCGAGATGAAAACCCCGCTTGTCGAGATGGACGGCGACGAGATGACCCGCATCATCTGGTCGTTGATCAAATCCGAATTGCTCGCTCCGCACATCGACCTCAAGACCGAGTACTATGACCTGGGCCTCGAGCACCGCGACGCGACCGACGACCAGGTCACCGTGGACGCCGCCGAGGCAACCAAGCGCCTGGGCGTCGCCGTGAAATGCGCAACCATTACCCCTAATGCCGCGCGCGTCGAGGAATACGGCCTCAAGCAGATGTGGAAGAGCCCCAACGGCACCATCCGCGCCCTGCTCGATGGCACGGTCTTTCGCGCGCCCATCGTCGTCAAGGGCATCGAGCCCTGCGTGAGCTGCTGGAAAAAGCCCATCACGCTCGCCCGCCACGCCTACGGCGATGTCTACAAGAACGCCGAGATGCGCATCGACGGCCCCGGTAGCGTCGAGCTCGTCTTCGCACCCGCCGGCGGCGGCGAGGAAATACGCACCCTGGTGCATGAATTTGCTGGACCCGGCGTCGTCCAGGGCCAGCACAACCTCGACGCCTCCATCGAGAGCTTTGCCAAGAGTTGCTTCGAGTACGCGCTGTCCACCCACCAGGACCTGTGGTTCTCGACGAAGGACACCATCTCGAAGATCTACGACCACCGCTTCAAGGACATCTTCGCCGAGGTCTTCGACGCCGAATACCGCACGCGTTTCGAGGCCGCGGGCATCGAGTACTTCTACACGCTCATCGATGACGCGGTCGCCCGCGTCATGAAGTCCGAGGGTGGCTTCATCTGGGCCTGCAAGAACTACGACGGCGACGTGATGAGCGACATGGTGTCGAGCGCCTTCGGCAGCCTCGCGATGATGACGAGCGTGCTCGTCAGCCCCCACGGCTACTACGAGTACGAGGCGGCCCACGGCACGGTGCAGCGCCACTACTACAAGCATCTCGAGGGCAAGGAGACCTCCACCAACTCGGTGGCGACGATCTTCGCCTGGAGCGGCGGCCTGCGCAAGCGCGGCGAGCTCGACGGCACGCCCGAGCTCGTGGCCTTCGCCGACAAGCTCGAGCGCGCGACGCTCTCGTGTATCGAGGACGGCCAGATGACGGGCGACCTCGCACGCATCACCTCCATCGCCAACCCCACCGTGCTCTCCACCGTGGGCTTCATCGAGGCAGTGGCCCAAAGACTGAAATGAGACAGATTGGTCAGACACATTTGTCTCAGTAACCAGTTGCCTACATTTCTGTCATTTCGAGCGAAGCGAACGTGAGTGACAGCCTACGCCCCTGTCGGTACCGTCCAATTCTCCTCGCGCGCGTTCTCATCAAGTAGCAGCTCGGCGTCCGCGAGCTCCCAGGCCTCGAGCATGATCGCGCCGGCGAAACGCCAGTCGCCGTCGGTGGCGATGACGACGTTGTTGTCGCAGTTGGAGAGCACGTCCGGCTGCCCCGGAAGCACGTAGACGTGGGCGAACTCGCTCGCAAGCGTGCGCAGTATGCGCCGCATCGTGCGCGAACGCGGGCCCTCCACCGCACCGATCACGTTGGCCAGGTAGATGCCGCCCTCGCGCAGGTGCTCGTGGTACAACCGCGCGGCCTCGCGCGTCACGAGGCTGTCCACGAGGCTCATGCCGCTGAAGCAGTCGTTCACGATGGCGTCATAGCGCTCTGTCGAACCTTCGAGAAACGCGCGCGCATCGCCTTCCACGAGCTGCAGACGGCCGTTCTCGTCCAAATCGTATTCCTCGAACAGGCGGTCGAGGAAGAAGTAGCGACAGGCGATGGCCGTGATGACGGGATCGATTTCGACGCAGGTCACGAAGGTCTCGGGATGATGGGCGATGAGGTGCTTGGGGTAGGAGTAGCCGCCACCGCCCAAGACCAGCACGTCGCGCACGGGCACGCCGGCAAAGAACATGCAATCGTAGTCGCGCGTGTAGGAGTAGGCAAGGTCGCAATACGTGTCGTCATCCAGATAGGTGGCCGATTGCATGGTCCCCGCCACGTTCATCACGCGCACGAGACCGTCCTTGCGCTCGATGGTGAAGACCCGACACGGCCCCGCCATCGTGTCGAACTTGAGGAAGATCTCGCGCGAACGTCGATACCTGCGCACTAGCACGACGGCCGCGACCGCAATCGCCGCCACCGCAACAAGACCAGCGCATATCACTATGACCAGCGTCATATCCATGCGCACATAGTAGCATCTCGCCATAGCCACATTCGTCGCACTCAAGTACAATTGATTATCAATTTTTCACAGAATGAGACAAATACCCCATGTATTTGCCTCATCTGCAAAACCGCGGTAGGGAGCACCATGGACGAGACATTCGAAGCCGAACAAGCGCATTTGAGCATGACCTACGCGAAGCTCCAGGACATCGAGCGGGACCTGCAAGACCAGCTCGCGCGCATCTTCGACGAGGTGGCCTCCGACAAGGATCTCATCACCGACGAGCTCAGCTTCGACTTCGACAGCGACATCCACGTCGAGACCATGGCCGAGCTCGAGGCCGTCAACCGCATCATCGACACCTACAACCTCGCCGCCGACGTCACAACCGAACGCCTGCACCGCGCCCAGCTCCTCCTCAAGCAGCCCTACTTCGCCAAGGTATCGCTCCAGTTCAAGGCCGGCAGCGAGCCCAAGGACGTCTACATCGGCAACGTCGGCATGACCGACGACGACTACCGCCACTTCATCGTCGACTGGCGCAGCCCCATCGCCGAGGTCTACTATAACCAGGAAAACGGCAAGACGAGCTACGAGGCCAACGGTCGCGTCATCGACTGCGACCTCAAACTGCGCCGTCAGTTCGACATCGAGCGTGACGAGCTCAAGGCCCTCTTCGACACGACGGTCGCCATCCAGGACGAGCTGCTGCTCGCCGCGCTCGCGCAGGACCGCTCCTCGCGCCTGTCGGCCATCACGGCCACCATCCAGAAGGAGCAAAACGAGGTCATCCGCCACGAGGACGTGCCCGCACTGCTGGTCAGCGGTATCGCGGGATCCGGCAAGACCTCGGTGCTTCTGCAACGCATTGCCTATCTCTTCTACCGCCAGCGCGACACGCTCAAGCCCGAGGACGTCTTCCTCATCACGCCCAACCCGGTGTTCCAGCGCTACATCGAGAACGTCCTGCCCGAGATGGGCGAGAGCAACCCCTCGTCAATCACCTTCGAATCGCTCATGACCGGCCTCGGCCTCGGCAGCCGCGACCTGGGCCGCGAGGTGAGCGCCGACGCCTTGCGCGTCATCGACGAGAGGCTACCCGAATTCAAGCTCAAGCAAGGCGACTTCACCGACATACGCATCGAGGGCGAGCCCGTCATCACGGCCGCCCAGGCCCAGGGCGCGTGGAGCAAGCTCAAGAACCTTCCCACCGGCACCCACAAGAGCGCCCTGGTCATCGAAGACCTCATCGACCGCCTCGAACAGCGCATCAAGCGCCTCGCCAAGTCCGAGAAGCACCAGGACATGATCAGCGACCTTTCGGATGCCGAGCAGATCGCGTGCTTCGGCGAAAGCGTCTTCGTCGGCGACATGGACGAAGACGAGCTCGCGAGCTACACCGAGCGTTTCCTGCGCTGGCGCTACGCGGGCGTCGAGCACGAGATCGAGGAAGGGCGCTGGCTACGGCTCGACGCCATCGGCATGCGCCTGACCGGGTCGGAAAACCTCAGCGCCATCGAATGGCTCTACCTCAAGCTCGCCCTCGTGGGCGGCGGCATGCGCCATGCGCGCTACGTCATGATCGACGAGGTGCAGGACTACGGCACCGCCCAGCTCATGTGCCTGGCCCGTTACTTCGGCAGGGCCCACTTCATGCTGCTGGGAGACGAGAACCAGGCCATCCGCGAGGGCACGGCGAGCTTCGCGAAAATCCGCGACATCTTCGAGCGCGCCTGCGGGTCTGTCGAGACCTGCGAGCTCATGACGAGCTATCGCTCGTCACCGGAAATCACGGCGCTGTTCACGAGCCTGCTCGATGACGAGGAACGCGTGCGCGTCGAATCCGTGCAGCGTCCGGGCACGGCCCCCGTCATCATCGAGTGCGCCGACGAGGAGGACTACGCGGCGCAGCTGCGCGCGGCAGTGGAGGAAGCGCTCGAGGCGGAGTGCCTGGCGGCCGTCATCGCCCCGGACGCGCGTCGCATGGCCAAGCTCGAGCAGATGCTCGAGGGGCTGCCCGTCGCCATCCCCTCCCGCAGCGAGGCCATCGGCGAACGTGGCGTGTTGCTGCTCGACATCAAGCTCGCCAAGGGGCTGGAATTCGACCAGGTCATCGTCCCCGACGTGGGTGACCGCGCCTATCCCGACGAGACGCTTGCCCGCCATCGCCTCTACACCGCGATATCGCGCGCAACCAAGAAGGTCACCCTCATCGCCAACGGCAGGCTCACCTCGCTACTCCGGTAGAAGGCCCCTGTCATTTCGACCGGAGGCGCGTAGCGCCGTAGTGGAGAAATCTCGCCCTTCTGCCGCAGGGCAGCTCGAGATTTCTCGACTCCGCTCACTTCGTTCGCTGCGCTCGAAATGACATTGGGACGTCCCCTCATTCACTTTGCCCGGAATGACAGAACGACGCAATTTGCTCATAATCGCTGTATCATGGTCAGTGAATCCACGACCAAGGAGTCGACCATGTCAGACACGCACGACAGCGCCCAGACCGCCCGCGAGCTTGGCGAACGCTACGCTGACGAAATCATCGCACTACGCCGCCACTTCCACCAGCATCCCGAGCTTTCCGCCAAGGAGTTCGAGACGAGCGCCTACATCCGCGAGCGCCTCGACGAGCTGGGCATCCCCTACGAACGCATCGAGGGACCGCGTCCCGCCGATGACCGCGAGGAACGCGACGAGTTCATCGGCACGGGCATCATCGCGACCATCCGCGGCGAGGCAGACGGCGCCTACGACGCCGAAGGACAGCCCTCCCGACGCGTCGCCCTGCGTTGCGACATGGACGCGCTGCCCGTCACGGAAAAGACGGGGCTTCCCTTCGCCTCGCAAAACGACGGGGTCATGCACGCCTGCGGCCACGACTGCCACATGGCCATGCAACTGGGCGCCGCACATATACTCGCGAGCATGCGTGACCAGCTACGCGGCGAGGTGCGCCTCATCTTCCAGCCCGCCGAGGAAATCTCCATCGGCGCCCGCGACATGATCGCCGCCGGTGCCCTCGACGGCGTGGACGCCATCTTCGGCCAGCACGTCTGGAGCGAAGTCGACGCCGGCAGCTTCTCCTGCGAGGCAGGCGGCCGCATGGGCAATACCGATTGGTTCCGCATCGACATCGAGGGCGTGAGCGCCCATGGGTCGATGCCCCACAAGGGCGTGGATGCCATCGTCATCGCCTGCGAGATCGTCGATGCGCTCCAACTGCTCGTGAGCCGTCGCTCCTCGCCCTTCGAGCCCGTCGTCGTCACCGTGGGCGAAATCCACGGCGGCACGGCACGCAACATCATGGCCGGTAGCGCCTATATCGCGGGCACCGTACGCACCTGGAACCCCGAAATGCGCACCTACATCGCCAACCGCCTCGAGCACATCTGCGCGAAGCTCGTGGATGCCTTCGGCGCGAAGATCGAGATCGAGTACACGCGGGGCAATCCCGCTGTCATCAACGACAAGAAGGTCGCGCAGGTCGCGGCCCATGCCATCGCGGACAATTTCGGTGGTGACGCGCTTGCCCACTACCAGGGGACGCTTTCGGGTGAGGACTTCGCGGAATACCTGCAGTACGTTCCCGGCGTCTTCGTCTTCACGGGCATCAGGAACCCCCGGGCGGGCACCACGCATCCCCAGCACAGCTGCTACTACGATATCGACGAGAGCGTGCTCGCTCCCGGTGCCGTCGTCGCCGCCCAATGGGCCCTCGACATGCTCGCCTAAGCTCGTAGCACCCCATAGGCCGCGATGAGCGCCTCGAGCGAGGTGGCCGCATTGGCCGGGCTCGTCGATGGCAGTCGCAGGCATTCCCGCCCGTACACCGGCTCCAGATGGCGCCGGTAGAGCTCGTGGGCTTTTGCCCCGGTGGCATAGATGCCCTCGATGGGCGCAACGTCGAGGATGCGCGAAAGGTCGTTGGGCACGGCATCGCGAATGCTCGCGTCCGAAGCCCCCTTGATCGCGCAGCTCGCGAGTACATCCCACATCGCGATGCCATGACGCAGCAAAAACGCCCGACGCTCCTCGACCGATTGCGGCACGTCCTCGCCATACACCGCGGCCAGAACCTTCCACATGCGGTTTTGCGGATGACCGTAGAAGAAACCCTGCTCGCGCGATTTGGGCGACGGGAAGGTGCCCAACAGCAGGACCCGCGAGCGCTCGTCGAAGACCGGCTCGATCTCGTGAATGTGACGCGAATACTCCATGGGGCCACTGTACCCCATCTTGGACGTGCTGTCTAAAATATCCCCACGACCATCATCCGTTTAACTCGATGTTTACGTTTTTATCTCCCCCAAACTTATCACTTTGGGGTAGGATGCATCCATCAAAGGAGGAACCATGGCAATCATCGACGCACACGCGCACGTCTATCCGGAGAAGATCGCGAGCAAGGCGGTCGACGCCGTCGGAGCTTTCTACGGCGTGCAGATGTACGATGGCGGCCCCTGCGATCCCGGCACCCCCGAAGCCCTGCTCGCCACCACCAAGACCTCCCCCATCACGCACTTCATCGTGCATTCGGTCGCCACGAGTCCTCGTGCCGTGACCAGCATCAACGACTTCATCGCCGAGCAGGCGCGCGAGCATCCCGAATTCATCGGTTTCGGCACCATGCACCCGGACTTCGAGGACAAGGAAGCCGAGGTCGAACGCGCCATGGAGCTGGGCCTACGCGGCTTCAAGATCCACCCCGACACGCAGATGGTCGACACCGACGACCCGCGCCTCATGGAGTTCTACGAGATCATCGCCGGTCGCCTGCCCATCACGATCCATACCGGCGACTACCGCCATGACTTCTCGCATCCGCGCCGCCTTGCCCGCGTGCTCGATGCCTTCCCCAGCCTCGTGGTGGACGCGGCGCACTTCGGCGGCTGGTCCATCTACGACCAGGGCTATGACTACCTGGGGAAATACGAGAACCTTTTCATCGACACCTCGAGCTCGCAGCCGCTCATGGGAGACCGCCACACGGCCGAGCTCGTGCGGATGTGGGGTGTCGACCGCGTCATGTGGGGCAGCGACCACCCGATGTGGAGTCCCGTAAGCGAATACGAGGCCTTCGCTGGCCTCGACTTTTCCGACGAGGAGTTCGACGCCATGCTCTGGCACAACGCCGAACGCTTCGCCGGGGTCAAAGTACGGTAGACTGCTACGTCCTCGCAAGCCCGTCGATGGGCAGCACGACGCCCGAGATGTAGCTCGCCATGTCGGAGGCGAGGAAGACGACGCCGTTGGCGATATCCTCCGGCTCGCCCATGCGGCCCAGCGGAATCGTCGCGATGAGCGGCTTGATGACCTCGTCGGGCAGCGCATCGACCATGTCGGTGTGAGTCACGCCGGGTGCCACCGCGTTCACGCGAATCTGCTTGGAGGCAAGCTCGCGGGCCAGCGACAGCGTGAGGCCGTTGACCGCGAACTTCGTCGCGGGATAGGCGCTACCGGCGGGCTGCCCGTCACGGCCCACCATGGAGCTCGTGTTGATGATGACGCCACCATTGCCCTGCTCGATCATGATGCGCGCCGCTGCCTGGGAGCAGACGAACACGGCGTTGAGGTTGAGGTCGACGACGCGCTCGAACTCCTCGACCGTGTAATCCACGAGCGGGGTGCGCGAGCTCACGCCGGCGTTGTTGCACAGGATGTCGAGGCGACCGAAGGCCCCCAACACGTCATCGAATGCCGCGGCGACGGATGCCGGGTCATTGAGGTCGGGCGCGATGGCGAGCAGACGGTCGGCTAGGGCCGCGTCCTCCTCGATGAGCTTGGCGACCGCTGCTTGAGCCGTCTCCATGCGCGAACCGGCGACGGCGACGTTCGCGCCGTTTTCGAGCAGCTTGCGCACGATGGCCAATCCGATACCACGGGTGCCACCGGTGACGATGGCGTTCTTTCCTTGGACTAACATAGCTTCCCCTTTCGATTTATACGAATACGAGGATAATACCGCAAAAAGTGGCATTCCCAGCCCTTATCACATCTTCTATATACGGCGAAACAGGGATACCGGCTCAGATAAGCGCTCCTCTGGACATTGAACCACGCGTAGAGAGGCCGTCGAGCCGAGGTTAAGGGCGCGCGCCGTAAGGACCGCAAAGCGGGCCGTCGGGAAGCGCCCGTCGAGGCGAGGCGGACTCTCCACGCGCCTCACAACCGTACCGGTATCCCCTGTTTCGCCATGTACTCCTTCACCTGGCGCACCGTGAGCTCCCCGAAGTGGAAGACGCTGGCCGCGAGCACGGCATCGGCCTCCCCCTCGATGATGCCCTCGGCGAAGTGTTCGAGCTTGCCCACGCCACCGCTCGCGATGACCGGAATGTCCACGGCTCGGGCCACCGTGCGCGTGAGCGCGATGTCGAAGCCGTCCTTGGAGCCGTCGCAATCCATGGACGTGAGCAGAATCTCGCCTGCGCCGCGCCGCGCCGCCTCACGAGCCCACTCGATGGCGTCGATACCCGTGTCCTTGCGGCCGCCATGCACGTAGGCGGTCCACTTATCCGAGCCATCCGATGCCCTTTTGGCGTCGATAGCCACCAGAATCGCCTGGCTGCCGAAGGCAAGCGCCCCGGCGGTGATGATGGAGGGATCCACGAGCGCGGCGGAGTTGAGGGACACCTTGTCGGCACCGGCGGCAATCATCTGCCGCATGTCGTCCACGTTCTTGAAGCCGCCGCCCACGGCGTAGGGAATGTGCACTTCCTCGCTCGCCCGCGACGCCATGGCGATGGTCGTCTTGCGCCCCTCGTGGGTCGCGGTGATGTCGAGGAAGATGACCTCGTCGGCGCCCTGCTCGTCATAGGCGTTGGCCAGGTCGACCGGATCGCCCGCATCGCGCAAGTTGACGAAGTTGACGCCCTTGACGACGCGTCCGTCCTTCACGTCCAGGCAGGGAATGACGCGCTTGGTCAGCATGAGGCCTCCCTGCACGCCGCGATGCCCTCCTCGACCGTGAACGCGCCCTCGTAGATGGCGCGCCCGGTGATGACGCCGTCGATGCTGCCACAGGGAAGCTCACCGAGCGCATGGATGTCCGCGAGCGTGGCCACGCCGCCCGATGCCGTAATCGCAAAGCCCGCGACCTGCGCGAGTCGCCCGTAGGCAGCTGCATCGATGCCGGTCTGCATGCCGTCGCGGGCGATGTCGGTGTAGACGAGCTCGTGAATGCCCCGGTCCTTGAGCTCGGCGACGAGGTCGACCGCCGGCGTGGACGTGCCCTCGCGCCAACCCTCGATGGCGACCATGCCATCCTTGGCATCGATGCCGGCGACGACGTTATCGGCGTGAGCGGCCACGGCAGCCTCGCAAAACGCCGGGTCACGCACGAGCGCGCTGCCGAGCACGAGACGCGTCGCCCCCGCGTCCAGGTAACGCTCGAGCGTCTCCATGGTGCGGATGCCACCGCCAATCTCGATCTCGACGTCGGTCTCGCGGGCGATGCGCGAGATGACGTCGATGTTCGTGGGCGCACCGTCGCGGGCACCGTCGAGGTCGACGATGTGGATACGCTCGGCTCCCGCCTCCTCGAAGAGGCGCGCCTGGGCGACGGCATCGTCGTTGTAAACCGTCACCTGCGCGTAATCGCCCTTCTTGAGGCGCACCGCGCGGCCGTCGAGTATGTCGATTGCGGGGACGAGAATCATCTTCTACCTGCCGTTTCCTCTCGTATCTTGGTCAAAAGCACTATCCTAGCCAAAACCATTAGCTTCGACGAGCTTCTACGATCTTTCCGAAGTTCTCAAGCAACCGTAATCCCAGGTGAGAGGACTTTTCGGGATGAAATTGCACGCCGAATACATTGTCGTGGGCCACCGCGGCGGCAAAACGCTGTGCATGCTCGCTCGTCGCCACCAGATCGGCTGTGTCGTCGGGCACCGCGCAGTACGAATGGGTAAAGTAGAAGTAGCCGCCATCGTCGATGCCGTCGAAAAGCCGCGCGGCAGCCTCACGCCCCGCGAAGCCGTCGACGAACTCGACCGAGTTCCAGCCAACGTGCGGAATCTTGTGCTTGGCACCGTTCGCGTCAATTGCGGCCATACGCTCCACATGACCGGGCAAGACGCCGAGTCCCGCCAGACGCTCTCCTTCGGGCTGTCCCTCGTCTCCCCAGTCGAAGAGCAAGTGCACGCCGAGGCAAATCCCCAGGAAGGGCACGCCCTGGGCGACGGCGCTGCGCAACGCGTCAGCCTGGCCCGTCTCTTCCATCGTCGTCATCGCGTCGGTGAAGGCGCCCACGCCGGGCAACACGACGCCGTCGGCGGCCAGGATGTCGGCCGGCGCATCGGTGATGCGCGCGTCGAAGCCCGCGTCGGCAAGGCCGCGCTGCACGCTGGCCAAGTTGCCCTTGCAGTAGTCGACGACGGCGATCGAGGCGGCCATCACAGTACGCCCTTGGTCGAAGGCACCACGTCGGCGATGCGCGGGTCGATGGCAACAGCGGCGCTGATGGCGCGTGCGGCGGCCTTGAACGCCGCCTCGAGGATGTGATGCATGTTGCGCCCGCACACCGAGCGGATGTTGAGCGTCGCGCCCATGTTGGCGGCAAGGGCGATGAAGAACTCCTGGGCCAAGGTCACGTCGAAGCTGCCCAGCAGCGGACAGGTCATGTCCACGTCGTAGTGCAGCTGGCCGCGTCCCGAGATATCCACCGCCGCCATGACAAGGGCCTCGTCCATGGGCAGCAGGATCGAGCCATAGCGCACGATGCCGCGACAGTCGCCCAACGCCTGCGCGAAGCACTGCCCGAGCACGATACCGCAATCCTCGACCGTGTGATGGGCCTCGACGTCCACGTCACCGGTGCAGCGCACGTAGAGGTCGAAGAGCCCGTGACGCCCGAAGGCGTCGAGCATGTGGTCGAAGAAGGGCACACCCGTGTCGATGTCGGTCTTGCCGCGTCCGTCGAGGTCGAGCCGAACCGTGATGTCGGTCTCCTTGGTCGTGCGGGTTATCCCAGAAATGCGCTCCATAGTGCCTGTCTTTCATCGTTGATTGGCAAGGTCGTCGAGCTCTTCTGCGAGCGCGGCGAGGAAGCGGTCGTTCTCTTCGGGCGTGCCCACGGTCACGCGCAGGCAACCGGCCAGGTGGTTCTCGCCCGACACGTTGCGCACGAGCACCGAGTGCTTTTCGTCCAGGTCGCTCCACGTGCGCATCGCAAACGGCAGCTTGATCATGACGAAGTTGGCCTCGCTCGGATACACCGTCACCTTGGGCAGCTCCGAGAGCGCGGCGATAAGCCGATCGCGTTCGACGCGCGTGACCTCGATGCCCTCATCGAAGAGCGCGCGGTTGTGCACGACCTCCTCGCCCACGATCTGGCTGATCGCGTCGACCGAATAGGGCTGGCGCACCTTCTTGAACTCGTTGATCACGCTCGGGTTGCCGAGGAAGTAGCCCAGGCGGATGCCCGCGCAGCGGTAGGCCTTCGAGAAGGTGTGCAGGATGAGCAGGTTCTCGTACTCGTCGAGCAGCTTGACCGCGCTCTCGTCGGCAAACTCGCCGTAGGCCTCGTCGACCAGCACGAGCGCATCGCTCGCGTCCAGGATGCGCCGGATGTCCTCGAGCGGCGTCATCGTGCCCGTCGGGTTGTTCGGGTTCGTGATGACGACGATGTCGATGTCGCCCTTGGCCAGGCGCTCGCAGGCGCGGTCCACATCGATGGACCAGTCGTCTTCGCGACGCGGGATGTTGACGACCTGCGTGTTCGTGAGCACGGCGTTCGTCTCGTACACCGAGAAGGTGGGCGGGAAGGTGAGCAGGCTGCGTCCCGGGCCGCCCCAGGCGACGAAGATGTCGTAGAGCAGCTCGTCGCCACCGTTGCCGACGAGAACGTTGGCGGCCTTGAGGCCGTGCCATTCGGCAATCGCGACGCGCAGCGTATTGGCGAGCGGGTCGGGGTAGCGGTTGAAGTCGAGCGTGCGCACGCGCTCGAGCACCGCGTCAAGCACGGCATCGGGCACGTTGAGCGGGCTTTCGTTGGCAGAAAGCAATGTGTTGCTTTTCTTGTACTTCGGGTCGTAGGGCAGCATACCCACGAGCGCGTCTGCGCTGCATCGCACGTCCTTCATGGGTTACTCCTCGTCATGGTCGCAACCGCAGCCACAACCGCACTCGTGTTCGTCGTCCTCGCTTGCCAGCTGCTCGGCCACGTACTCCATGAACTTGAGACGCACGTCGACCGAACGTCCGTGGGCCCACAGGCCCTCGCGCGCGGCCATGGTCATGACGGCATCGGCATCGGCCTCGAGCGCGTCGAAGGAATAGCTCAGCACCGAGCTCTTCTTCACGAAGTCATCGACCGAAAGCGGACTCGAGAAGGCGGCGGTGCCGCCGGTGGGAAGCGTGTGATTGGGACCGGCGACGTAATCGCCGATGGCCTCGGGCGTCCAGGAGCCGAGGAAGATGGCACCGGCATTGCGCACCGCGCCCAGCAGCTCCCACGGGTCCGACATGCTGATCTCGAGGTGCTCGGGGGCAATCACGTTGACGGTCTCGAAGACCTGCGTGAGCGTCTTGCAGACGACGACGAGGCCGTGGTCGAGCGATGCCTCGGTGATTTCGCGACGAGGCGATTGCTCGAGCAGCGTCTGCAGGGCGGCGTCGATGTCGTCGAGCATGGCCTCCTCGGTCGTAACCAGGTAACAGGTTGCCTTCGGGTCGTGCTCGGCCTGGGCCATGAGGTCGATGGCGATGAACTCGGGTACGGCCGTCTCGTCGGCCACCACGCAGACCTCGGAGGGTCCCGCGATCATGTCGATGCCCACGTCGCCGTTGACGAGCTTCTTGGCCGCCGCCACGAACGCGTTGCCCGGCCCGGTCACCTTGTCGACCTTGGGAATGGTCTCGGTGCCGTAGGCCATGGCCGCGATGGCCTGGGCCCCGCCCACCTTGAAGACGCGGTCCACGCCGGCCACGCTGGCGGCGGCAAGCGTATAGGGATTGACCGTGCCGTCTTTTCCCGGCGGCGTGCACATGATGATCTCGTCCACACCGGCCACGGACGCGGGAACCGCGTTCATGAGCACGGTCGAGGGGTACTGGGCGCGACCGCCGGGCACGTAGATGCCCGCACGCTCGAGCGGCGTGTAGCGTTGGCCGGTGATGGCGCCGTCGTCGCGCGTCGTGAACCACGACTGCTGCAGCTGGCGCTGGTGGAAGTCGGCGATGTTGTCGGCCGCGTATTCGATCGAGCGCAGGAACTCCTCGTCCACGGTCTCGAGGGCCGCCTCGATCTCCTCGGCACTCACCTCGAGTTCGGCAAGGGTCACGCCGTCGAACTGCTCCGAGTACGCGCGAAGGGCGGCATCACCCTCATTGCGCACGGTCTCGACGATGTCAGTGGCAGCCTTGAGCGCCTCGGCATCAAAGGCGCTATCGCGCTCGAGCAACGACGCGTCGAAGCTCTGCCCTTCCTCTAGTACGATGGTCCTCATGTCCTATCCTCTCCTCAAATGAGACAAATGTGTCTGACCAATTTGTCTCAGTAACCAGTTGCCTAACTCAGGGTCACGTCGCGGTCGCGGGTCAGCTCCTCCAGACGCGCCGCCAGCTCGCGCACGCGCGCGTCGGTGCGCACGGAGGCGGAATTGGCGATGAAGCGGGCCGTGGAGGCAAGCACCTCGTCCACGACGCGTAGCTTGTTCTCGCGCAGCGTCGTGCCCGTGGCCGTGATGTCGACGATGCGGTCGGCCATGCCCACGAGCGGCGCGAGCTCGATGTTGCCGTGCATCTTGATGACGTCCACCTGCACGCCCTTCTCCTCGAAGAACGAGCGCGTGATGTTGGGGTACTTGGTCGCGATGCGCAGCACGCCCAGGCGCTCGTAGTTCTCCTCGGCTACGCCACGCGCATCTTCCGGCTCGGCCACGATGAAGCGGCAGTACCCGAACTTCAGGTCCACGAGCTCCATGACCGAAAGCCCCGCCTCGACGAGCGTGTCCTTGCCGCAGATGCCGCAATCGGCGCCACCGTAGGTCACGAAGACCGGCGCGTCGGTCGGGCGCACGATGATGAACTCGACGCCGGGATTCGAGATGATGAGGCGCCTGCCGGGATCGGCTAGACCCGTGGTGTCCAGTCCCGCCTCGGTCAGCAGCTCGACGGCATCGCCGAACAGCGAGCCCTTGGATACCGCGATGCGCAACGGTCTTTGCTCCATCTCACTCACCACCCAACTCGACGCGGACGCCCTGGGCACGCAGCTCGGCCGCGCGGGCGAAGAGTTCGTAGGGATCGTCGCCGCACAGCGTTTCCTGCGCCCCGCTCTCGGGCGGTGTGGCACCCTGGGCCTCGATGGCCGCCAGGACGCGCTCCAGACCGATGGCGAAACCGGCGGCGGGCTCGTTGCGCCCGAAGGCGGCGAGCGTGGTGTCGTATCGACCACCGCTCACGAGCGATGCGGGAACCTGCGGCGCATAGGCCTTGAAGACGAGGCCCGTGTAGTAATCGAAAGACGAGACGATGGAGAAGTCGACGATGAGCTTACCGGCATCGGTGTTGGCGATGACGAGCTCGTAGGTGCGCTCGAGGTCATCGAGACCGTCGACGCATCCGAGCGGCTCGCACAGGGCGCGGCATGCCTCGAAGGCCTCGGCCCCGCCGCGCAGGCGCGCGAGCCTGGCGATGGCGTCGCCGTACGCGGGCTTGACGCCGTCCTCGCGGCTCAACGCGTCGACGGCGACCATGTCGGACTTGTGGAAGGCGCGCAGGACCCGGTCACGCCAGGCGGCGTCGTCGCAGGCCGCGCCCACGAGCGCGTTGAGCACGCCCACGGTGCCGATGGCGACGGTGTAGTCACGCACGCCGGCCGCGCTCAGCGCCTCCATGCACACGCAGAGCACCTCGGCGTCGGCAATGTAGCCGCCGCGCCCGATGAACTCGATGCCGAGCTGCGTGAACTGGCGCTCCTGACCATAGGTGGACGCCCGTTCGGTGAAGACCGGCTCGCGGTAGTAGAAGCGAAACGGACCAGGACGGTCGGCGAGGCGCGTGGCGGTCAGGCGTGCCACGGGAATGGTCACGTCCGGACGCAGCACCACGAGGTTGCTGTCGCTGTCAAAGAATCTAAACGGTGCCTCGGCACTCGTCGTGAACTGGGCCGCCGTGTTATCGAGGCTGCGCGCCTCGTCGAGCACCGCCGCAAGCTCCACGGCCGGCGTCTCGATGGGCTCGTAGCCCCACAGCTCGAACTGCCTGCACACGGCATCGCTCGTCGAGCGTCGCCATGCCGCCTCGGTGGGCAGCACGTCGCGAAAGCCGCGCGGCGTCTTCGGAATCATCGTACGTTCTCTCCTTCGAATCGCGTGATTGCACACTATAGCGCAACACGGAATACTCTACCACAGTAGAGTGATAAAGTGCTCTTCTTTTTTCGGGAAGGAATGCCTCTTCACACCTCGACGATATGGCACGAGGACACGATGCGGCAGAGCTCGTCTTCGGCCATCTCGCTCAGCAAGATGGCACTCGCACCTTCAATTGCGGCATCAGGCACGCGATGCGTCCTGTCGCGCAACTCAGACGGCACCTCGACCTCGATGTCACCCGAAACAAGCGTGCGCTCGATGTGTTCGTACTCGGCCTGGCACACCTCGAGCAGGCGCTCCATGGCCTCCTTGGCGCTGACGCCATCGGGCACGGCGCACACCGAAAGCTTGTCGCGGTTGCCATACACGAGCACGATGCCGGATGTGTCATGCGAGCCGGTGTTGATGAAGAGCTGCGGCTTCTCGGCGCCGAGAATGTCGATGGCGAGCAGATTGCAAAAGACATCTCCGCCCACATTCGTATTGAGGCAGGGCACGAAGTAGGCCTGTCCAACGGCAATGGCGTTCGTGCCGGCCATGATGAACTCGACGTCACGACCAAACTCCACGAGCTCTGCTTCCAGATCGCACAGCAGATCGGACTCCTCGAGGTTGGACGCCTTGCTTTCCATGGCCGTCGTGCCGCTCACGACAGCGACGTTGACCTTCGAAAGCGGAACGTCCGCCTCTAGAGCAAGCCTGTCGAGGATGACGTCAAGCGCATGCTTGAGCTCAGGGCATGAAAGCGCCGCGTATTCTCCCGGCAGTTCCAGCGTACCGCATAGCTCGTTGGTCTCGAGATTGTAGATGCGACAGGTCGCAAGCCTCGCGCTCACGTATGTGGCGACGCCGTATCCGGACCCACCGCCCTCGTCGGATGAAAGAAAGCGCTCGAGAGCGTCCGAGTGTTCGCTCGGCTGCAGCGTATTCTCTGTCCTCCCTGCTACATCCATGTCAATCAGTTTAATGACTAACGTGTTAGCAGCGGCAAATACCCGCGAGAAATCGGCGTGCGTGGTTTATTCTCTGATGAACGACATAGGCAACCCCTAGCGTTCTTTTGCCAGCTCCCTGAGCTCGTCGAAGTGCTCGATCACGAGGCGCGTGCCGTCATCTCCGCGATGGGGCAACGCGCACGACGAGCAGTCCTTGGTTCCGTCGGGCGTGTAGCTGAAGTTCCCGCCGCAGTGCGGGCCAAGCGCATAGAGCGGGCAATGGCAGAACAGGCAGTTGAACTCGTCGGGGTCGATGCCCTCGTGGCAGGGAAAGTACGCGCAGGCCCGGTGCGAAAAGAACGGGTACTCGTATGTCGCCTTGCCTTCCATACCTTCATCTTACCCCACCCGCCACAACTCCTCCCTGTCATTTCGACCGGAGGCGCGCAGCGCCGGAGTGGAGAAATCTTGCCCTTCCGCCACAGGCTAAGACAGAGATTTCTCGACTTCGCTCACTGCGTTCGCTGCGCTCGAAATGACAGGGGCTTCGTGCTCTCCTGTACCCTCGCCACCTGCGCTACAATGAGGCTCCACGTTCCCACGCAGACAGGATCTCCCATGACGCCCATCGACCAGCTCCAAGACGACATCGCCGCGGCCGTGCGCACGGCACGCGAGACGACGCCCCTGGCCGGTTCCATCACGAACTTCGTGACCATCGACTTCGTCGCCAACGCGCAGCTCGCCGCGGGCGGTTCGGCCGCCATGGTCTACCTGCCCGACGAGGGCGAGGCGCTTGCCGCCATGTCCGGTTCGTTCTACGTCAACCTCGGGACCATGCTCCCCTCCCACGAGGAGGCGATGGGCCATACCGCATCGGTCCTGTGCGAGCAGGGCACGCCCTGGGTACTCGACCCGGTGGGCATCGGCCTGGGCGCGCTGCGCACGCGCGTCATCGAGTCCATGCGCGCCATGACGCCGACCATCGTCCGCTGCAATTCCTCCGAGGCCATCGCCCTCGCAACCGCCTGGGGCCTCGTCGATGATTATGCAACAAGTGGCGTTAAGGGCGTCGACTCGACCGATGACGTCGAATCCGCCCGTCAGGCGGCCGTCGCGCTCGCACGTCACATTCGGGGCGCCGTTGCCGTGTCCGGCCCCATTGACCTCGTCACAGATGGACAACTCATTGCATATTCACGGGGAGGGTCGCCCCTCATGGAGAAGGTGACCGGCTTCGGCTGCGCCCTCGGTGGCGTCATCGCGGTCTACGCCGCCGGTGCCTCGCCCCTCGTCGCCGCGCTTGCCGGCAGCGCCGCCTTCAACTGCGCCGCGACCCGGGCCGCATCGGCAACGGACGCACCTGGCAGCTTCAAGGTCACCTTCCTCGACGAACTCTACCGCGCCACGCCGGAAAGCATCGCCGCCAATCCGCTCACCATCGAGGAGGCCTAGCATGAACACGCTCGTGGCCGTCGCCATCGCGCCCTTCGGCGAGGGCGAAGAACTGGCCGAATACGTCGCCGAGGTCGTGCGCGTCATCCGCGCGTCGGGCCTTTCCTGTCGCACCACCTCCATGTTCACCGAAATCGAAGGCGAATACGACGAGGTCATGCAAGTCGTGAAGGACGCGACCTTCGTGCTGGCCGAGCGCGGCATCCGCACCGAAGTCGTCCTCAAGGCCGACATCCGTCCCGGCCACACGGACACGATGACCGCCAAGGTCGCCAAGATCGACGCGCTGCTCGACTAGGGAGCCCTCCATGCCGCAAACCGAAGTCCCCATAGAACGCCGCTTTCACGGATCGGTCAACCTCGTGATACTGCACCTACGTCGCGTCGCGCAATCCAACGACATCGACGCCGGCCTCGAAGGCGCGCGGCGCCTGCGCATGTTCGATGCGAGCAACGAGGCGTTCGTGCGTCGCATGCTCGCCCTCGACGAGGCCCTGCAGGCGGGCGAGGAGCTTTCCGAACCCATCACGGCGGCGCTGGCCGACGAGCTCCAGGCCTGCGCCCTGCGCCTCAATTCCGCCGATCCGGCATAAAACGAGACAAATACACGGGTATTTGTCTTATTCTGGTTCCATGACGAACACACGCAGCGACATTCCATCCCGCATCCAGGGCGACAGGCTCGCGAACTACCTCACGATGGTCGGCCACCTCTGCGCCGACATAAACCAGGGCGCGCTCTCGGCCATCCTGCCCTTCCTCGTCGTCGGAGCCGGTTACAGTTATCTCGAGGCAACGATGCTGCTCTTCGCCTCCAACATCGCCTCCGGTATCATCCAGCCGCTCTTCGGCTGGCTCGGGGACCGCTTTCCGTGTCCCTGGTTCATGGCGCTCGGCGTGTTTCTCGGCGGTGTCGGCATGGCGGCAATCGGGTTCGTGGGCAGCTACTGGCTCGTGCTCCTCTCGGCGATGGTGAGCGGCATCGGCATCGCGCTGGTCCATCCCGAGGGCGGTCGTCTCGCCAACCTCGCGGCCGGCGAGCACAAGGGCACGGGCATGTCGATCTTCGCCGTCGGCGGCAACATCGGCTTCTTCGTGGGCCCGCTGCTCTGCGCGGCCTTCGTCGGTGGCTTCGGGCTTTCCGGCACCTGGATCTTCCTCGTCCCCGCCCTTCCCTGCGCCGTCGTGCTCCTCGCCTTCAACGGCCGCTTCAGGGCGCTCGGCACTTCGCGTGACAATCCCGTCGCCGCACGGGAGGACAAGGAGCACTGGGGGCTCTTCGCCATCGTCATGGGCGTGCTCTCGCTCAAGTCCATCGTGAGCTACGGGTTGCTCGCCTTCGTGCCGCTCTTCATGGTGGCCAACCTCGGCCAAAGCGACACGGCAAGCTCGATGGTGCTCTCGGCCTTCGCGATATTCGGTGCCGTCGCCACCGCCATCTCGGGCAAGGTGGCCGAAAGGTTCGGCGCCATACGCCTTGCCATCGTCTGCTGCATCGCGCTGGGCATCGGCCTTGTCGCCTATGGCCTGAGCGGCAACGTCGTGCTCGCCATTGCCATCGCCATGTTTCTGTCGATGTCCTCGAGCCTCTTTCATCCCTCGACCATCGCGCTGGGCATGGACTACATCCCGCTGCACCTGGGCATGGCCTCGGGCCTCTGCTATGGCGTGACGGTATGCATCGGCGGCGTGGTCGAGCCGTTTCTGGGAATGGCGGGCGACGCGCTGGGGCTCACGGCGGTGTTCTGCATCATGGCGGCCATCGCGTTCGCGGCCGCGCTGCTCGCCAGCATCCTCAAGCGCTACGACAAGCTCAAGCTCCCGATGTAGCAATCAGCAAACACACGCATCACTGTCATTTCGACCGAAGCCGCCGTTAAGCGGCGTAGTGGAGAGATCTCGCCCTTCTGCTGCAGGCTAAGATCGAGATTTCTCGGCTGCGCTCACTTCGTTCGCTTCGCTCGAAATGACAGGGCTCCTTATTTCACACCGTACCAGGCGGTGCCCTCGTCGTGCCAACCCAGACTCAGCAGGTTCGCCTTCTCCTCGGCGCTGCTCGTGTAGTTGTGGTTGTTCGCGTAGGCGTTGGGATTGTACTGGCGATCCAGGCGCACCGAACCGCCCGAGTACCAGCCGACGCCCTCGTCGGTCCATCCCACGCTGATGAGGTGGTCGCGCTCGACCGCGCTCGTGGTGTAATGATGCTCGCCGCCGTACTGGTTGTAGAGGCGGTACACCTCGTCACCAGCCGCCGGCGCCACCCAGCCCACGCCCTCGTCGTTCCAGCCCACGCTCACGCAGTTGTCGCGTTCGACGGTGCTCGAGGTGTAGAAGTGTTCGCCCGAGTTGGGGTTGTAGAGGCGGAACATGGTGACGGGGTCGAGCACGGTACCCGACGTGTTGCCACTCACGGAGAAGCTGGCGCTGGCCGTTCCCGTGGCGAACACGAGGTCGATGGTGTGCGTGCCGTTGCCGATCGTCTCCAGGTACGAGGGCTTGAGCGTGACGAGCGTCGAACCCTCGTCATCGCGCTGGTCGTAGTTGCCGCGGCCGATGATCTTGCCGTCCACGCGCACGCAGGAGAGGTCGGCGAGCTTGCCCGTCGAGCGAAACGCCGCGCCACCCATGGAGCCATGGGCCCAGTTCTGGCCGTCGCCATAGGTGATGGTGGGTCCCGGCGTCGTGGGGCGGTACTTCGCGTAGACGTCGGCCATGTTGTTGCGCTCGTCGGCGATCTGGCGGGCGGTGAACGTCTTGTTAGTCGCGCCGGACAGCCAGGTGGCGGTGGGCAGCGAGGTGCCCAGGCCCCTGTCGCCCTTGAAGGTCCAGCCGTCGCCCACGCTCACGCGCTCGAGGGCGGGGCAACCGTAGAACAGCGAGGAGCTCCTGTCGGTGCCGGTCGAGACGCGGAAGCCCGAGATGTCGATGGACCTGACCTTCGAGCAGCCGTAGAACATGTCGCGCATGTTATTGAGACTGTCGGTCTTGAAGTTCGAGAGATCGAGCTCGGTGATCGACGCGCAATCGCGGAACATGTTCCACATTTCCGTGACCTTGGACGTGTCAAAGCTCGACACGTCAATGGAGGTCAGCGACGAGCAGCCGCGGAACATCTCGAACATGTTCTTGGCCGACGTCGTCTTGAAGCCGCCCAGGTTGAGCGAGGTCAGCGCCGAGCAGCCGGAGAACATGCGGTCCATGATGACGACCTTCGAGGTGTCGATGTAGCGCATGTCGAGCGACCTGAGCGAAGTGCAGCCATAGAACATCTGCTTCATGTCGGTGACGTTGTTGAAGTTGAAGTTGGGCATGGTGAACGAGGTCAACGAGGTGCAACCGTCGAACATGCCGCCCACGTAGCGCACCTTCGAGGTGTCGAGGTTGGCGATGTTGACGTCCCTGAGGTTCTTGCAGTCGAAGAACAGGCCCGTCATGGTCTGGCTGCCCTTGACGCCGGGGGCGATGTAGACGGACGTGATGCTGTCTCGACGGGGGTACCACGGCGCGTTCGAAGGGTTCGATCCCGCCACGACGCTATTGCGAAAGTCGTAGTGGATGTCGCCGAGCTCGCCGTTCGTGTTGCTCATCGGCTCGATGACGAGACGCCCCGATGACTCGATTCTCCAGTGGCAGGTACCGGTCGTGCCCTGCGCGATGTTGACCGCCTGCGCGCTCAAGCCCGCATCGACATCCGATGCCTCCTGCGCAGTTTCCTGCGCCACGGCCTCCTCCGCGTCCTGCGCCGGCTGGGCGAATGCCGTCAGCGGCATGAACGAGACTGCCAGCGCGAGCGCCAGAAACACGCCCGCGACGCGCTTTGCAACCAAAGCCCCGTATGACGTCGCCATAAAAGGCTCCCTTCATCGTACGACCGGGCGCGATGCGCCCCAAGTTACAACAGTACCTACAGTATAGAGACCGCATCTTACAACAGGAAAACACAGCCGTGGAGATTATCAGTAGTCGTTTGCCGCTTCCGATTCCATCCACGCGCGCTCGAACGCCGCGTACTCGCCGGCCTCGATGGCCTCGCGGGCGCGCCTCATGAGGTCGAGGAGGAAGTGCAGGTTGTGAATGGTGAGCAGGATGCCGCCGAGCATCTCGTCCATCTTGACGAGGTGCCGAATGTAGGCACGCGCATGCTCGCGGCACACCGGGCAATCGCAGTTCGCGTCGAGCGGCCCGAAGTCCCGCGCGTACTTGGCGTTGCGCATGTTCATGCGGCCCGTGCTCGAAAACGCCGTTCCCATGCGCGCGGTGCGCGTGGGCAGTACGCAATCGAACATGTCGACGCCGAGGGCCACCGCCCGCACGAGGGTCGTCGGATTACCCACGCCCATGAGGTAGCGCGGCTTGTGGGCCGATAATGCGGCCGTCACGGCTCCGAGCTGCGCGAGCATGAGCTCGTGGTCCTCGCCCACCGAGTAGCCACCGATGCCGTAGCCCGGCAGGTCGAGCTCGCTCACGCGCTGGGCGCTCTCGAGGCGCAGGTCCTCGAAGACGCCGCCCTGCACGATGCCGAAGAGCGCCTGGTCATCACGGGTATGCGCCGCCTTGCAGCGGGCGGCCCAGTTGGCGGACCGCTCGACGGCGGCCGCGACCTCCTCCTTGGTGGCCGGGTAATGCGTGCACTGGTCGAGCTGCATGATGATGTCGGCGCCGATGGCCTCCTGCACGCGCATGTTGTCTTCCGGCGTCCAGCGGTGCTTGGAACCGTCGACGATGGAGCGAAAGTTCACGCCATCGGCATCGAGCTCGAGCGTGTCGGCAAGCGAGAAGATCTGGAAGCCACCGCTGTCGGTGAGCACGGGATGGTCCCAGTGCATGAAGCCGTGTATGCCGCCGGCCTCGCGAATGACGTCGATGCCGGGACGCAGGTACAGGTGATAGGTGTTGGCGAGGATGATCTGCGCATGCAGGCTCTCGAGTTGGGCGTTGGTGATGCCCTTGACGGTGGCCTGGGTGCCCACGGGCATGAAGATGGGGGTCTCGATGTCGCCATGGGGCGTGCGCAGGCAACCGCGACGCGCGGCGCAGCCGGGATCGGTGGTTATCAGGTCATATTCGAACACGCTGCCTCCATCGCTCGTCAGATACAAGAGTGCGTATTATATCGCGCAGGCGGCACGTCAAACCGAGGTTAAGAGAACGCGTCACCAGACAATAGCCTGGCGTTGGACAGGCCGTCGAACCGAGGTTAAGGGAGCGAGCCGCAAGGACCACGAAGTGGGCCGACGAAAGCGACCATCGAGGTGAGACGACCTGTCCAACGCACCCTACAGCAACAGCATCGCATCACCGAAGCTGAAGAAGCGATACCCCTCCTGCTTGGCGCATTCGTAAGCGCCCATGATCGTATCGTGGCCCGCAAACGCGCTCACGAGCATCATGAGCGTGCTGCGGGGCACGTGGAAGTTGGTGATGATGGCATCGACCACCTTGAATTCGTAGCCGGGCAGGATGTAGAGGCTCGTCGCCGCCCGGTCGCACGGCTTGAGCGTGCCATCGGCGGCCGCGCTTTCCAGAGAGCGCACCGAGGTGGTGCCCACGGCGATGACGCGACCCCCGCGGGCCTTGGCCTCCCGTATCGCCCGCACCGTCTTGGGCGGCACGCTGTAGAGCTCGGTGTGCATCTCGTGGTCGTGCGGATCGTCCTCCGAGACGGTCCTGAAGGTGTCGAGCCCCACCTCCAGATGCACGCTCGCCATCTCGACGCCGGCAGCCTTGAGCTCGTCCAGGAGCCCGACCGTGAAGTGCAGGCCGGCGGTGGGCGCCGCCGCGCTACGCTCCTCGCGCGAGTAGACGGTCTGGTAGAACTCGTCGTCGCCGGCGTAGTCCTTGATATAGGGAGGCAAGGGCGTGTGGCCCACCAGGTGGATGGCCGCATCCACGCTCATCGCGCCCGGCGTCGTGAAGCGCACCGTGCGCGACCCGTTGCTCTCGTCGATCCCCATGATCTCGCCCTCGAGCACGATCGCACCCTCGTGCTCGAATTCCATGCGCGCGCACGTCTTCAGGCGCTTTCCCGGCTTTACCAGGCAATTCCAGGTCTGCTCGGCATCCGTGTCGGGTGCGTCGGCGACCTTGTCGAGCAACAACGCCTCCACCGCGCCTCCGGTGCCCTTCTTGTGGCCCAGCAGACGTGCCGGCAGCACGCGCGTCTCGTTCACGACGAGCAGGTCGCCCGGGCGCAGGTATTCGCCAATCTCGCGAAAGACGCGATGCTCGCGGGTGCCGTCCCCGTGCACCACCATGAGCTTGCAGGAGTCCCGGGGAACCGCGGGCTGCTGCGCTATGAACTTTTCGGGCAATTCGTAGTCAAAGTCTTCAGTCTTCATCAATGCTCCTCATTTGCGTGCAAAATATACTAGCATTCACCTGCAAGGCAAAACGGGACGACGTGTCCCGTGCGAAGTTTGGAGCCATTTCGTGAAAGTCCTCGGAAAGGTCCTCAAGGGGATATTCGTCGTCATATCGGTCATCTGCATCGCGTTCACCGCGTTCTTCGCCTATGCGGCCATCAGCGGCAACACCGGTCCCATCGACAAGCTCCAGCGGGGCATCTCGAGCCTCGCCCATGTCGCGGGCGTCAGCACCCCGGCCGGCTCGACGAGCACCGTCGGCATGCTCACCCAGGACTTCGGCCTCTCGACGAGCCAGGCGGCGACCGTCATCGACATCGCCGACCAACTCGGCGTCGACACCGACGACCCGGCGGCCGTGAGCGGCTTCGTCGCGAAGAACATCGGCAACAAGGACGAGATCCAGGACATCGCCGCCATGTACCAGGCAGGCGAGCTCACGGAATCCCAGGCAAAGTCCATGCTGAAGGACATCGTCAATGTCTAGCGATACGCGCACGCTCCTGCATGCCTGCTGCGGGCCCTGTTCGCTCGAGCCGACGCGCATCCTCGCCGAAGAGGACGTCGACTTCGCGATCCACTACGCCAACTCGAACATCTTTCCGCCCGAGGAGTACGCCCATCGCCTCGCCACGCTTGCCGAGCACGTGAGCGGTCCTGCAAACATCGAGCTCGTCGAGGGCGATTACGACCCGCAGGCCTGGGAGCGCGAGGTCGCCGTGCACGGCACCAACCGCGAGAATCGCTGTCGCGCCTGCTATCGCCTGCGCTTCGAGGAGACGGCCCGCGAGGCCAAGAGGCGCGGTTTTGACACGATATCGACGACGCTCACCATCAGCCCCTACCAGCTCACGGACGTCATCTTCGAAGAGCTCGAGGCGGCGGCCGCCCGCCATGGCCTGAAGACCGACGCGCGCGACTATCGCGCGTGCTATTGGGAGGCGACGCGCCTGAGCCGCGAGAAGGGCATGTACCGCCAGAACTACTGCGGCTGCCGCTTCTCCATCGCCGAAGCCGAACAGCAGCGCGCCGCTGCCAAGGCGTGCCGTGCCGAGAAGAAGCGGCTGCGCACGATCGCACGCCTGCGACTCGCCGCCGAAGGTGCCGAAGTTCCCGGCTGGACCCGATAATCCTCTCCAAACGAAAAGGGCCCCGCTTCGCAGCGGGGCCCTTTTGGGCGTCAGTATGTGATTACCGACTAGGCCTTGGTGACGTTGCTCGCCTGCAGCTTGCCGTTCTGGCCCGTCGTCACCTCGAAGTTGACCTTGTCGCCCTCGTCGAGGGTCTTGAAGCCATCCATCTGGATCTCGGAGAAATGCACGAACAGATCGTCGCCATCCTCACGAGAGATGAAGCCGTAGCCCTTGTCGGGGTTGAACCACTTAACCGTACCTTCAGCCATCTGAAACGCCTTTCGCTTGGCCCCTCGCGGGGCTCCAATACACGCAAGCCGGACGGCCAAGCCCGGACAAGCGCTAAAACCACGTGCCAATCACGTTATCCACATTCTAGAATAATTATATTCGCGTCACAAGAAAAACATTGCCCCAAAGCCAATGCGTTACCTGCGCGAGGAGCCGGCGCCCTATGACGCGATCTCGACTTCCTGCACCATCTCGTTCTTGATCCTGCCCACGAGCTTCTGCAGCGCATCGATCACGTTGGGACGGATGTCGCCGCCGATGAGCACGTACATGATGTCATCACCCACCGCGAGCGTGCCCTCGTTGAGCCACACGCGCACGTACTCGATGCCCGGCCAGGTAAGGGCCTCCTCGACGGCCGCGTCCACGGCCTCGGCATCGTAGGAGAAGTTCATCCCCGTGACCTTCGTGCCATCGTCGACGCCCTCGCGCACGAGCTTCTTGGGCAGTTCGCGCACGGTGCCGTTATGCGCGAGGTACATTCCGCAGCGCGGGGCGCTCTCGTCGGCCTTGGCCTCGGCAAGCCACTGGTCCACAGACGGTGATTCCTTCATGGTTCCTCCTCGATGAGACAAATGCGCAGGGTATTTGCCTCATTTTCCGTTGTTATTCTCTACAGAGTAGAAAGTGTATCACAGCATGCAAAAAGGGCCGCATAAAGCAGCCCTTTTGTCACCCCATCCCCTGCCGGTAGGATGAACCCACCCTGTAAGGTGGGCTCCCACACTGGGCGTTCCAGCTTCCCCACCGTCGTAACGAGGGATACCTTTCCGACCCAAGATCTCGGGATCCCATAGAATTGCCATCGGTCCATCGCAATAAGCCGGGTCAGAGGATGAAGCACTACGTACTATAGTGCCCTCCACTGGGGATTACCAGTCTTGACATTCTGCCGTTGCATGGATGTAAGCGCGACGAAAAGAACACGGTGTGAGGAGCCAAGCCCCTTGGCACGCTCCCCATTAGAAGAACTCGACTTCCGCGATGCAGCAATCGTCATAGGAAGACCCTGCTTCGGCCGAGTCGATACGCAAGGCGATTTCCTTGCCCGTGTATGGTTTGGCAAATGTAATCGTTTGCCAGTTGAGGCCTTCCTCCTTGAGCGGCACGGTCTCCATGACTTCGCCATCCACAATCACGCTCAGACTCGTCGCCCGCGCGTTCTTGTAATACAGCTGAATAATGTGTCAGCGGCCAGTCCCTGATACATTATTCTTTCTGGCATATCGACACACGCTAATATTTTCGTGTCTCACTCCTGCGGTAGGGTTTCGTCAACATATTCGACCGCCCTTTCGCGAGAGGTGATGCACCATGGATGAACACGTTAGCGACTTACAGGCACACAACCCCATAAAGAGAGAAAGCTATCTAGACGCAGCATCCTCGGTCATACGCAACGCAAGAAGCGCTGTCGCACGTTCGGTTAATCTCACAATGGTGTATGCGTACTTTGAAATCGGACGCATTATCGTAGAAGAAGAGCAAGGCGGAGAGAAACGTGCCGAATACGGGAAGCAGATTATTAAGCGGCTCTCCATGCAACTGACGAAAGAGTTTGGGAAGGGATACTCCATAGACAATCTCAAACTTATGCGCCGTTTCTATGTGGTCTATTCGAAAGAGATAATTGGGGAAACAGTGATTCCCCAATCCGCCAACTTACCTACGACGAAAAACAAACGGGCATTTTCATTGAGTTGGTCGCATTACCTCAAGCTCATGCGCATGGAAGACGCCGGCAAAAGGCGCTTCTACGAAATTGAAGCTGACCGCAGCGACTGGAGCGTGCGGGAGCTGCAACGGCAAATCGACAGCGGGCTTTACGAACGCATTGCGCTGAGCAAAGACCCCGAAGGTACGAATAGACTTGCCAAAGATGGCCAATCTCTCGAAAAGCCTGCAGATATCATCAAAGACCCGTATATCCTTGAGTTTCTTGGTCTGAAAGAAGAGAGCTCCTATTCGGAAAGCGAGCTCGAAGAAAAGATTATCGATAACTTGCAAGATTTCATGCTCGAACTCGGGCGCGGCTTTACCTTCGTGGGGCGGCAACAGCGCTTCACATACGAAGAAGACCATTTCATGGTCGACCTGGTGTTCTACAACCGCCTGCTTCGCTGCTTCGTATTACTCGACCTGAAAATTGGCAAACTCGCGCATCAGGATATCGGGCAAATGCAGATGTACGTGCACTACTACGATCGCTGCGTAAAGCTGGAAGAGGAGAACCCGACCATCGGCATCTTGCTGTGTCAGGACAAGAACGATGCAGTGGTCGAGATGACGCTCCCGGAAGGCAACGAGCAGATATTCGCTAGTCGATACAAGACGGTACTGCCAAGCAAGGAAGAGCTGCAAAAGTTACTATCAGAAGCAAATGAAGTTCAGGGCCACATGACTTTCTGAGCATCTCTTTGCCGTATAATCACGGTTCGTGTGTTCATCCGAGCGAAAGGCTTCTTCGTGCGCAATCGCCCCGACTTTCCCCAACGCGCCGTCGTCACGGCGGGCATGCCCTATGGCAACAAGGGCCTCCACTTTGGCCACATCGCCGGCGTCTTCGTGCCGGCCGACGTCTACGCCCGCTTCTTGCGCGACCGCATCGGCTCGCAAAACGTGCTCTTCGTGAGCGGCACCGACTGCTACGGCTCGCCCATCAACGAAGGCTACCGCAAGCTCGTCGAATCAGAGGGGTTCGACGGCACGATCGGCGATTACGTGCAGCGCAACCACGACGCGCAGAAGGCCGCGCTCGACGCCTACGACATCAGCCTCGACATCTACGAGGGAAGCGGCATCGGGTTGTCCGGCGTCAAGCAGCAGGAGATGACCGACGCCTTCATCACGCGCCTGTACGACAACGGCTGGCTCGAAAAGCTCTCGACGCCGCAGTTCTACGATGCGCAGGCCCACACCTTCCTCAACGGTCGCCAGGTCATCGGGCGCTGCCCCGTGCAGGGCTGCAAGTCCGAGAAGGCCTACGCCGACGAATGCGACCTGGGTCACCAGTACGACCCGGTCGACCTCATCGCCCCCAAGTCGGCGCTCACGGGCGAGACGCCCGAGATGCGCGAGGTGAGCAACTGGTACTTCGAGCTACCCGCCTTCCACGACCTCATCGCCGAGCATATCGAGCAGATTGCCGGCGCATGCGGCACGCGTCGCGTGCTCGTGGACGAGGTCGAGTCCTTCCTCGCGCCGCCCATCATCTACATCCAGGAGAAGTTCGCCGACGACTTCGCCGCCATTGCCGCGGAGCTGCCCGCACACAAGGTGCTGCCCGCCGAGAAGGGCAAGAGTTCCTTCGGCGTCGAGTTCGCGTCCATCGCCGATCGCGAGCGCGCCGTGGAGGTCATGCACGGCCACGGCCTGCGCTTTCGCACGGGCAAGACCCTCGTTCCCTTTCGCCTCACGGGCAACATCGAGTGGGGTGTGAAGGCCCCGGACCTGGACGGTACGCTACCGGACGCTACCGTGTGGTGCTGGCCGGAATCACTGTGGGCCCCCATCGCGTTCTCGCAGGCAGCCCTCGAGGAGAGCGGTCGCGACGCGAGCGATTGGCGCAGCTGGTGGTGCGCCGACGACGCGAAGGTCTACCAGTTCATCGGCCAGGACAACATCTACTTCTACGGCGTGGCCCAGACGGCGCTGTGGCAGGGCACGCAGGCACGTCCGCCACATGTCGATGGATGCGGTGACGAGCTGCGCCAGACGACGCTCGTTCCCAACTACCACATCCTCTTCATGGGCAAGAAGGCCTCGAGCTCGGGGGCGATCAAGCCGCCCATGGCCGCCGAGCTGCTCGACTACTACACGCCCGAACAGTTGCGCGCGCACTGGATCTCGCTCGGCCTTGGCATGAAGCCCGCAAGCTTCTCGCCCAAGGTGCTCGACCCGGACGCCAACGAGAAGGCGCCCGATCCCGTCCTCAAGGAAAGCGCGTTGCTCACCAACATCTTCAACCGCATCGCGCGCTCGTGCTTCTACACGGCGCAGAAGCACTGCGGCGGTCGTCTGCCACTGGGCGGTCCGAGTGACGAGGCGCGCGCGGCCTGCGAGCAGGCGGTGCTCGACTACGAACAGTCCATGGCCTGCTTCGAGATGCATGCCGTGATGGCGCAGATGGACGAGTTTTTGCGTGGCATCAACAAATGGTGGGCAGGCGAGAGCCGCACCGCCCTTGCCGAGGATGCGCCCACCGGTGCCGTCGAGGCCCTGCTGCGTGACGCCTTCCATTACCTGCGCTGCGCGACGCTGCTCATGCACCCTATCGTCCCGCGGGGCTGCGAGCTCATCTTCGAGCACTTGGCCATCGAGTCCAAGGCCAAGGCCGGCGCCTGCGATGCCGACTTCTTCAACTGGTGCCACGTCTTCGAGCCCATCGATTTCTGGGCCACTGACGAGGAACGCGCCGCGGGAAGCAAGGCGCTCAAGGAACTGCCCCCGCGCTTTGACTTCTTCGAGAAGCATCCCAGCCAGTACGAGGATATGGCATAATACCGGTCACGTGCCCGAGTGGCGGAATGGCAGACGCGACGGTCTCAAAAACCGTTGTCCTCTGGGCGTGTGGGTTCGACTCCCACCTCGGGCACCAACGAGACGATTGGCGGGGCAGTGGTCTGCCCCGTTTTGTCATTTCGAGCGGAGCGAACGAAGTGAGCGGAGTCGAGAAATCTCGATCTTTAGTCGCCGCGGAAAGACGAGATTTCTCCATTCCGGGGCTTCGCCCCTCCAGTCGAAATGACAGAAAGTGAGCCTCCCATGACCGAGCAGCATGACGACACCGACGAGCGCGAGGATTTCTCGAACACGCCCATCATTCCCGGACCGGACAATCCCGACCCCGACGGGCTGTACATCGACGCGGTGCAGGGTCGCAACAAGCGCCTGCGCCAGCTCATCAAGTTCACGCACTCGTCCACCAAGGCCGCGGCCATCATGCTCGTGGCTGCCATCATCGCGCTCATCGTGGCCAACACGCCGGCCCACGGGCCCTTCCTCGAGTTCTGGCATACGGAAGTCTCCATCGGCATCGGCGCCTTTCACGGCGAGATGTCGTTCGCGCACATCATCAACGACATCTTCATGGCCGTGTTCTTCCTGCTCGTGGGACTCGAGATCAAGTACGAGATGACGGCCGGCGAGCTCACCAACATCCGCCAGGCCATCCTGCCCATACTCGGCGCCCTGGGCGGCGTGCTCGCGCCCATCGGCATCTACCTCATCTTCAATGCCTCGCACCCCGAGGCGTTCATGGGCTGGGGCGTCCCCACGGCCACCGACATCGCCTTTGCCCTGGGCATCCTGTCGCTGCTGGGTAGCCGCGTGCCCAACGGCGTGCGCGTCTTCCTCTCGACGCTGGCCGTGGCCGATGACATCATCGCCATCCTCGTCATCGCCATCTTCTATGGCGAGAGCCCCGATTTGCTCTGGCTTGGGCTCTCGGCCGTCGTCTTCGTCGCGCTCATCGTGATGAACCGCATGCACGTCTACTCGCTCGTACCCTACGTCCTCGTGGGCTGCGTGCTGTGGTTCTGCGTGTTCTCTTCCGGAATCCACTCGACCATCGCCGGCGTGCTGCTCGCCTTCGCCATCCCTTCCGGTTCGCGCGTGAACCTCGACAACTTCTTCAGTTGGTCGAAGAAGCGCCTGCGCATGGCAAACAGCTTCTACGAGGGTGACGAGACGCCGCTCGTGGCGCAGAAGGACTACATCACCACGGTCACGAGCCTGAGCAAGGTCTCGAAGCAGGCGGTGCCGCCGGCCACGCGTCTCGAGCACAAACTGTACCCGTGGGTGTACTTCCTCATCCTGCCGCTGTTCGCGCTCACCAACGCCGATGTCGCGCTGACCGGCCTGGACATGTCGACGATTGCCTCGTCGCCGGTGGTGCTCGGCGTGTTCTGCGGCCTCGTTCTGGGTAAGCCCATTGGCATCATGCTGTTCAGCTTCATCACGGTAAAGACGAAAATCGCGTCGCTGCCCGAGTTCGTGACCTGGCGCCACATGTTCGGCGCCGCGGTGCTCGGTGGCGTCGGCTTCACCATGGCCATCTTCGTGGCCAACCTCGCCTATGCGGACGCGACGCTCATCACCGAGGCCAAGCTCTCGATTCTCGCGGCTTCCACCGTCGCCGGCGTCGTGGGCTTCGTGCTGCTGTTCATGCAGGCCAAGGCCGACCAGCGCCGTGGCATCAGCTACGTGACCATCGTGCCCGAGGACGGTAACGTGACCCATGCGGATGCCGAGCTCGCCCATGACTCCGAGGAACTTGTCGATGAGCTGGGCGACGAGGAGCTTGCCAAGCGTGTGCGCGAGGCCAGCGAGCATGCCGAGGCACCCGCCGCCCTCAAGGTCGAGGTCAAAGGGGAGTAGGCTCCTTTATAATCTCCCCATGAGCAAGATCGACACCATAGAGAGCATCTCCGACAAGCTTGCCGCAACCTCCATCTCGGTCGTGCCCAAGCGCTGCGTCTACATCCGCAACTGGCATTCGCGCTGCAAGAGCTGCCTCACGTCCTGCCAGCATGAGGCCGTGAAGCGCTCGCTCGGCCACCTCTCCATCGACTCGGAGGCCTGCACCAACTGCGGCGCCTGCGTGGCGGCCTGCCCCACCTCGACGTTTGCCACGACCGCCCCCTCGGCCACCGAAATCGTGCGCCAGGCGCGCATCTCGGCCGAGCGCAACGCCGGCAGTGCCGCCTTCATCTGCGCACGCCATGCCCAGGCCAGCTCCGTCGACACCGACCGCGTCGTCGTGCTCCCCTGCCTCAACTACCTCGACGAATACCTCATCGTCGGCATGTTCGCGCTCAAGTTCAAGCGCGTCATCCTCTTCAACCTCAGCTGCGAGGGCTGCGACGTCGACTGCGAGCAGCCCTACTTCGAGGAGATGGTCCGCAGCACCCGCGAACTACTCGAGTTGTGGAGCGTTCCCGGCACCTTCGCCACGCTCGACGAGGTGCCGTCCACCCTCGTGCTCGACAAGCCGCGTGCGCAGGCAAGCGTCATCACCTCCGACCGCCGCGAGGCCTTCGAGCAGGCTGGCGCCTCGGCCGTCGAATACGCCTGGCATGCGGTGAGCTCCGCCATCGGCAACATCACGGGCGAGGCGAAGGCCGATCCCGACGCGCAGATCATCATGACCCCCGAGGAGCGCTTTCCCGCGGACAGCTACCGCAGCGTTCGTCTGCTCAGGATGCTCGAGGCAACGGGCACGCACCCGCAGGGCGCCACCATCGACACGCGCTTCTGGGCCTCGGTCGATGTCGACCCAAACCGCTGCAAGCGCTGCGGGGCCTGCGCGCGCATGTGCGTGACCCGGGCGCTCAAGTACCGCGTCGACGACGAGCGCCGCGCCACGCTCATCTTCCAGCCGTCGCTGTGCG
The DNA here is from genome assembly GCA_948466335.1 of uncultured Coriobacteriia bacterium. GTDB lineage: Bacteria > Actinomycetota > Coriobacteriia > Coriobacteriales > QAMH01 > QAMH01. Next base: position 46,316 of record CAOKAE010000003.1, read on the forward strand.
TGAACTGCCGCCTGTGCCGCGACAGCTGCATCTCGCATTCCATGATCTACTCGACGAAGGTCCCGGCCGCCGACCTCGCCCCCGACGTCGTCAAGGTCCTCTTCAAAAACGAAGAGCTCCCCAAGAAGGGGAGCCCTCGCATCGGTCTCTAACTCCTGTCATTTCGACTGGAGCCGCCGTCAGGCGGCGGAATGGAGAAATCTCGGGTTTACCCCGCGAGTTAAGATCGAGATTTCTCGACTCCACTCACTTCGTTCGTTTCGCTCGAAATGACAATGGGGGGCGCCACTGCGCCTCATTGCCATCCCCACGCTCACAGCAGCGTGAGCGCCGTCACCTCACGTGTGTTGTCCTTCTCGGTGTACATCACCGACACGCGCGAGCCGGCCCGCAGAAACGGCATGCCCTCGTTGGCCGAGATGCTGGCGATGTAGATCTTCGGGTCGCCGGTAAGCTTGAAGTAGTAGCGCGTGTTGCCGTCGAACACCACCGACTCGATGGCCTCGATCTGGCCGTCCACCGTGGGCAGGATGCCGCTTTCGGCGATGGCGCCCTCGTCGATCTCGACCTGGTCATCGTTGGTGAGCGCGGCGATGTAGGCGTTTTGCGCGTCGGCCACCGTCGAGCCCGTGCCGACGATCTGGTACTGCTGCACGTCGACGAACGCGTACATCTTGACCAGGCCCGCCGCGTCCTTGAGCGACAGGAAGTAAGTGGGACGATCGGCGATGTTGAGCAGCAGCGGGAAGGTGGCGTTGTAGCTCATCTGCTGGACCTGGCCCTCGGCGGAGCTCATGGCCGAGGATTCGGTCGCGCCCGCGCAGGTGTAGTAGCGCGTCTCCTTCGTGCGCAGGTTGACGAGCGCGAAGCCGACGAGCGACTCGTCGCTGTTGGCACTCGTCATGCCCGTGTACATGTACACGTCATCGTTGATGGCAAGGTAGTTATAGCCACTGGCACCGCTCGTGGACGACGAGCTGTCGGAGTTGTTGAACAGGCCGGGCGCCGGCGAGCCGGTGGGCACGAGCACGCCGGTCTGGCCGATGAGCGAGTTGATGAAGCCGGAGCGGTACTTGCCGTAGTAGCCGAGCTGTCCGTAGACGAGGTCGGCGGTGAAGACCTTGTCGCACCAGCTGGGCACGTCCTCGAGGTCGTACTTCGTCGTCTCGCCCGTGCAGGCGTTCACGAGGATGGCACCGTCGTAATCCTCGCCGCCAAACAGGCCGATGCGCATCTTGACGGTGGGCACGATCCAGTAGGGCTCGCCCTCGTCGTTGAGCTCGAAGGCCGCCTCGCCGAAGATCTCGAACGGGAACTGGAAGCGCACGTAGCGATACAGGTAGTTGTTGAAGTGCTCGCCCGTGGAGATGTGCATGTAGTGACCCTCGGGCAGGCGCACGAGCTGCGTGTCCTGGGTGGCCATGTTGACCGTGACGAAGCCCGGCAGGCCCTCCCAGGTATTCATGAGCCACTTGATGGGGTCGGCGTAGATGAGCGGCGAGACGCGGTACGGCTGGCTCTCGTAGTTGATCTGCGTGTAGGCGTCCCAGCCCTCGTCGATGGCGAACTGGCTCACCAGGTCGCTCATCTCGCCGATGGTGCGCGAGCCGAGGCGCACGGCCGTGTCGCGGTCGACGACGGGCACGCTCTTCATCGAGATCTCCGAGATGTCCTCGGCGAAGTTGCCGTCCTTGACGTCGAGCAGGTCGGAATAGGCGCGGGCGTTGAAGAGCGGCGAGCTTGCCACCTGGCCCACGAAGATGCCGAGGAAGAGGAAGATGATGAGCGCGATGACCCAGAACAGCCAGCTGCGCTTGGGCACGGCGGACTTGTTGCCGGATGCCTTGGCCTGCTTGCGGGCCGCGCGACGCTCGCGGAACTTGAAGATGTAGCCCAGGCCCTCGCGGTTGATGCCCTCGATGAAGTCCGAGATGAAGCTCGTCGAGGCGTCATGGGCACGCGGGATGCCGAAGCACACCGCGATGATGATGAGACACCAGATCAGGAAGTTCCAAAACTGCACGCTCTGGATGTTAATGGGCGGAATCGTCACGTAGTAGAGGATTCCGATGATGACAATCGTGATGATGAGCGGAATGACGATCGTCTTCTTCACGTTCTTTTCCATGCGTTCGCTTTCTCCTCGAGGGCGACGGACGTTCTCCCCATCATACACGAGGCAAAAGCGTTTACGCGGATAGATGCGCGTGATGCCGAGGCGTTACCTGCGCGATGTGCCAGGGGGTCAGGCACCGTGACACATCGCGTTGCTACTTGCCGTCCGTCAACCTCTTGGTCGCGGCCTCGATCTGGCGCTGCGACATGTTCGACGAGCCCTCGATGGAGATGTTGGCGGCCTTGTTGGTCTCGAGATCCTTGGCCGTGACGTGCACGATGCCGTTGGCGTCGATCTGGAAGGTCACCTCGATCTGCGGCTTGTTCATGCCCAGGCGCAGGCCGCCCAGCATGAACTTGCCGAGCGAGGTGTTCTCGCTCGCACGGGGGCTCTCGCCTTGCAAGACGTTGATCTCGACGGTGGTCTGCATGGGCGAGACCGTCGTGTAGATGTCGCTCTTCATCGTCGGCAGCGTCGAGTTGCGCGGGATGAGCACCGAGGTCTGGTTACCCACGATCTCGATGCCCAGGGAGTGCGGTGTCACGTCGAGCAGCAGCAGGCCGCCCACGTCACCGGCCAGCACGCCGGCCTGCAGGCACGCGCCCAGGGCCACGGACTCGTCGGGGTTGATGGACTCGGAGGGTTCCTTGCCCGTGAGCTCCCTGACCGCGCGCTTGACGGCCGGGATGCGGCTCGACCCGCCCACCATGAGCACCTTGCCGATGTCGCCGGGACCCATGGACGCGTCGGCCAGGGCACGCTTGCACGGCCCCATGGTGCGCTCGACGAGGTCGGCGGTCAGGCGCTCGAACTCGTCGCGCGTGACCTGCGTCTCGAAGTGCAGGGGCTGGCCGCCATCGCTGGCGAGGAAGGGCAGATTGACCGTCGTCGTGGAAACCGACGACAGGTCGCGCTTGGCGGATTCGGCGGCCTCGGCGAGGCGGTTCATCGCCGCCGCGTCATGGCTCACGTCCACGCCGTACTGGGCCTTGAAGCGCCGCAGCAGCTCCTCGACGAGGCGCGCGTCGAAGTCGTCGCCGCCCAGGTGGTTGTCGCCGGCCGTGGCCAGCACCTCGATCACGCCGCCGTTGATGGAGAGCACCGAGACGTCGAAGGTGCCGCCGCCCAGGTCGTAGACCATGACGGCCTTGTTCTCCTCGCGGTCCACGCCGTAGGCGAGCGCGGCGGCCGTGGGCTCGTTGACGATGCGCTGCACGTTGAGCCCGGCGATGACGCCGGCGTCCTTGGTGGCCTGGCGTTGCGCGTCGGTGAAGTACGCGGGTACGGTGATGACGGCATCGGTCACGGGTTCGCCCAGGTAGCTCTCGGCATCGGCCTTGAGCTTGGCCAGGATCATGGCCGAAATCTCCTGCGGCAGGTACTTCTGGCGATCGATGCGGATGGGCTTGGTCGAACCCATCTGGCGCTTGATCGAGCTGATGGTGCGCTCGGGGTTCATGGCGGCCTGGCGCTTGGCGATCTCGCCCACGAGGCGCTCGCCCTTCTTCGTGAACGCGACGACCGACGGCGTCGTGCGCGAGCCCTCCGCGTTGGCGATGACGACGGGATGGCCGCCCTCCATCACCGCGACGCAGGAATTGGTGGTGCCCAGGTCTATGCCGATGAGTCTGCTCATTGGTACTCCTCCACGTAGCGTGCGATGAATGCCGCCGAGGTCGGCGTGCACAGCTCGCCTTCGAGACGCGGCTCGGCGAGCGGAACGTGATAGCGTTCGAGTATGGCCGCGGTGGCCGGCGCGGGAATGTCGAGCAGGCCGTGGGCGCACTCCACCTTGCCGCTGCCCACCTGCACGGACGAGGCGATGACCTTGTCGGGGCCGATCTGCTCGAGGGCACAGCACATGCCGAGTATCTCGCGCACGGTCATCCCGAGGCCCACCTCGTGAAAGTGCGTCTCCTCGATGCTGCAGCCGTGTACCTGCGTCTCGGCCTCGGCCAAGATGCGATACACCTGCCTGGCCTCCTCCTTCGTCCAGTCGCTTGCCACCGAGGTGCCGATGGCCCGCTCGACGTCGGCGAGGTCGTGCAAATGCGCCTGGGCGGGAATGCTCTCGTCGCCCACGACAACGCCGATGTTGCCGCGGCGCTTCTCGGGCGTGGCGACGACGAGCTGCCCGAAGATGGACTTGCGCGTCGCGTCCGTCGAAAGGTCAAGGTACAGGGTTGATTCCATGGGTCGCTCCTCGTGAACCTAGCGGATGATGATGGGTATGCCGGCGGAGACCCGGTCATAGAGCTCGACGATGTTGGCGTTGGACAGGCGCACGCAACCGTGACTGCCGGGAGAGCCCAGACCGCCGATGTTCGTGGTGCCATGGAGGAAGATGCCTCCCCCGCAGCTCACGGCGAGCGCACGCACGCCCAGCGGATTGGACGGGCCGGGACCGATGGTCTCCTCCATGCCCTCGGACCAGTCGCTGTGCGGGTTGTACCAGGTGGGCGCCGGGTCCTTGTACGAGAGGTAGAAATCGCCCTTGGGCGTCGCGTAGCCCGACATGCCCGGCGTGCACGGGTAGCTCACGACTTCCTTGCCGTTCTCGTAGAGGCTCACGCGGCAATTGCGCGTGTCGACGAAGATGCCCTGGCCGGGGTCGCTGGATTCGGGTTCGCTGAGGGCGGCCTCGGCCTGGATGGCCAGACGCGACGGGTCGCCATTGCCGGAGCCAGCCAGCGCGCTTTCGATGCGGGCGACCGTGGCCGCCTCGTCCATCACGACGCCCTGGGTGGCCTCGGCGATCACGAGCGCGTTGCTGTTCTTGTCATAGGCGTATCCGGCGTTCTTGGCCGGCGTGTTGGCGTCGGCGGCGATGGCGGCCACGCGCTGCGCGAGCGCATCGCGGTCGACCACGCACACGGTGCAGATGTCGTAGGTGTCCGGTGCCACGCCCACGAGCTCGCCGATGGTGGCGATGACGCGCATGACGGGGTTGGCGCGGTAGGGCGCGAAAGCCGCGTCCACGGTCGCGTCGATGTCGATGGTGCCGATCTCGGCCATCTCGATGGTGTGGCTCGCATCGCCGGCGCTGAGGGTGACCGTCGTGGCGATGCCGCTCTCGACGCGCCTGGTGACCAGGTCGCGCAGCTCCTCTTGCGTCATGCCCGAGACGTCCACCTGGCCGTCGAGCATGGTCGTCTCCGGAACGTACTGGGAACGCGACTCCTCGGCCGCGGCAAAGGCGAAGCAACAGCACCCGAAGACGACCACGATGGCGGCGGCGAAGACGATGAAGGCCTTCCTCGCCGCGCTCATCTTCTTGGCGGGCTTCTTCGAATGCGCGGGTTTCGAGGCGGCCTTCGACGAGACTTCCGTCTTCTTCGCCTTGTTCTTGGCGTCGTACTTGCCGGCGTTTCGCGCGACGGAATCCATCGTAGTGGCAGCGGCGACCTTCTGCGCGTTCTTGAGAACCTTGCTTTTCGACGTGCCCTTGGCCATTGCCACCCTCTCGAAAATGAGACAAGTTGGTCAGACACATCTGTCTCATTTATCACAGCCACCTGCTAATAATGAGACAGATGTGTCTGACCAAACTGTCTCATTCAAGGCGTTGATTTTACTACGGCACGGCGGTCTCTCCGCCCCATGAAGCCCATTTGTCACATTTTGTTCAGGAGGAGCTCGAGGCTTTCCCTCACACCAGCATCAGCAGCGCGTAGGACGCCACGCCGGCGACGATGCACCAGACGAGGGATTTCGTCTTGTATCCCACCACGAACACGAGCGCCGCCGAGATGAACGGGATCATGGCCGGCCACGCCCCCGTGGCCCAGCTGTCGAGCACGATGAGGTCGTTGGCCACGAGCGCGGCGAAAGCCGCGGGCGGGATGAGGTTGAGCAGACGCACGGCATTGGCCGGCAAGGTGCGGCCCTTGAGCGCGAACACGGGAATCACGCGGCAGGCAAGCATCGTGAGCGCGACCGATGCCGTGATGATGGCGAAGTCGGCCCAGCTCACGAACGCTCACCTCGCCTCGCGCCGTCTGGCTTCGTGATCGTCGCGTGGATGTAGCCGGCAAACATGCCCGCCAGCGCCCCGAGCAAGATGGCGGGCCCCGAAAGCCCCGTGAGCTTGCACAGCAGCACGCCGAGCACCGCCACGCCCACGGTGATGAGGTTCGTTACCGTGACCTTCTGCATGCACAGCAGGCAGATGAAGATCGAGGTCATGGCAAAGGACGCGATGGCCGTGGGCACCGACACGAGGTTGCCGATGAGCGCGCCCATCACGCAGGCAAAGGCCCACGACGACTGGCTGCACAGGTTGACGACGGTGGCGCGCTTGACGTCCCAGCCGCCGTTCTCGAAGCGCGCGAGGTTGACGCCGAAGCTCTCGTCGGTGACCGTGGCACCGAAAAGAAAGGTCAGGCGCTTGCTCACGCTCTCGCAATAGCGCGACAGCGAGGCGCCGTAGAGCATCTGCCGCGTGTTCACGAGCGTCACGCTCAGGATGATGGAAAGCAACGGATTGCCTGCGAGCCACATGTTGGGAATCATGTACTGGCCGGCTCCGGAGTAGAAGATGACGCACATGATGAGCACCATCAACCAGTCCATGCCAGCCTGCTGGCACAGCAGGCCGCAGGGAAGGCCCAGCACGATGTAGCCCGCCATGATGGGCAGGGCCGCCTTGAGTCCGTCTGTGAATACGCTTCGGTTCATAGAACAGACGATGATAGCAGGTCACTCCGCGAGTTGGCTCGAGGGAATGTGGACCTCACCGCTTGCGAGCGTGCGCTGCGTACCGTCATCGAGCTGCACGCGCAGGGAGAAGTCGTCGTCGATGCCGATAACGAGCGCCTCGAAGCTGTCGTCGCCCACGTGGGCCTCGACGCGCCTGCCATCGAGAATCGAGCGGGCGCGGTACTCGTCCAGATGCGGCATGGACCCGATGCGCTCGTAGCCGGCCATGAAGCGGTTGACGGTACCGGCCACGATGGAGCAGCGTAGGGCGTTCGCGTCCTCGCTTTCACCGACGAGCGAGCCGGCGACGCCATCTGCCTTGTCAAAGCCACCCTCGGGTTCGATCACGTTGACGCCGATGCCCACCACCACGTAGGCAATCGACCGGGTCTCGGCATCGAAACTCGCCTCGCTCAGGATGCCGCTCACCTTGCGTCCGTCCACGAAGACGTCGTTCACCCATTTGATCTGCGCGCGCCTGCCGGTGCACTCGTCGATGGTGGCGGCCAGGCAGACGGCCGCGTAGCTCGTGAGGAGCGCCACATCGCCGATGGCGAAGTGCGGGCGTAGGACGAGGGTGAAGTAGACGCCGGTGTCCCGAGGCGAGGCAAAGGAACGACCCTGACGACCGCGACCCGCGCTCTGGGAATTCGCGACGACGAGCGTTCCTTCAGGCGCGCCGTCTTCCGCGAGTTGCTTGGCGACCGTGTTGGTCGAGGACACGCGTTCGCGGAAATCGACCGTGACGCGCTCGTCGTCGATGAGCCGTGCGATGGCCGCGGCGTCGAAGGTGCTCGGGGACGACACGAGCCGGTGTCCGCGTCGCGTGACGCTCTCGACGACATGCCCCTCGTCACGCAGCGCGTTCACGGCCTTCCACACGCTGTTGCGCGAGAGGCCAAGCTGGTCCGCGAGCTCGCTTCCGGAAACGAAGCCGCCCTCAGCCTTCGCAAGAAGCTCCAGCACCCGTTCTTTCGTGGTCGTTTGCATGCCCATAGGGTAGCACGCGTTGCCACCCCGTCGCCTTGCGCACCGCGACGGCCACGGCAATGGCAAACACGGCCTTGGCGCAGTCGACGGCGATGAAGGGCGCGTCGGCCACGAGGAACGCCGTGAGGGGATCGCTCTGGGTGAGCACCATGAACCACAGCCAGCCCAGTATGTCGGCGATGACGATGATGCAGCCGGCGGCGACGGCATCGCAGACGACCTGCCGCACGCCGCGACGCTCCAGAGCGCGTCGCATGAGGCTCGCGAACGCCACCGCGATGGGATAGCTCACGAGAAAACCGCCCGTGGGGCCGAGGATCTTGCCGAACCCACCGGTCATGCCCGAGAACACGGGAAGCCCCACGGCTCCCATGAGCAGGTAGACGCCGCAGCACGCCGCCGCCTGCCCCGGCGTGAGCAGCAATGCCATGAGAATGATGACGGCGGTCTGCAGCGTGAAGGGCACGGGGCCGATCGGGATGGTGAAGAAGCAGGAGACGACGAGGAGCGCGACGAGCAATCCGCAGGTCACGATGGTTTTCGTAGGGATTTTCACGGCAGACATCCATTCTCTCGGTTAAATGTCACCCTATAATTACCTAATGGGTGACAATAGTCAAGAGAATGGCCTACGCCATGCCGGCGAGCGTGACGCCCAGGAGCACGACGCCCGCACCCACGAGCAGGCCCGCGATCGTGAGCTTGGCGTTGTCGGTACGCAGCGCATGGGGCGCGAGCTCGCAGATGACGATGTAGAGCAGCAGGCCGACGGTGAGCGCGATCATGAAGTGCACGATATGGTCATCGGCCGCCGAGCCGATCGCGAACATGAGAAGGCCGCCCACGAAGGTCGAGAGCGCCGCGACGGCCAGGATGCCGACACGCCGACCAAGGGACTGGTTGCGCACGCCGGCGTAGATGATCATGCCCATGGGCATGTTGTGGATGCCGATGCCAAAGGCGAGCAGCAGCGCCGCGGTGACCGATTGCGTGGCCACGCCGTAGACGGACATGCCCTCGATGACGTTGTGGACGGTGAGCGCGATGACGACGGCGACGCTCACGTGCAGCGCACTGCCATGGGGATGCCCGGAAACCACCGGGGCGTGACCGCGGGCTTCGCCGCCCTCCCCCTCATGGCCGTGACTTCCGTGACCGTCGTGATCCGAGTCCGGCAAAAAGCGATCGAGCAACGCGAGGGCCGCAAAGCCCAAGACAACCGCGATGACGGTGACGACCCAGCCGATGTGCTCGACGCCCTCGAAGGTCTCGGGCAGCAGGTCGAGCACGAGCAACATGACGATGGCGCCAAGGGCGACCGCAACCGAAAGCTCGCTCACGCGATGCTCGTTTCTGGCGAGGCCGGCGATGGCCGCGCCGATCAGCACGAAGATGCCGAGTACGAATGTGATGAGTAAGCCCACGGGCGCCTTTCGTCGTTGTCGATGTGCTCATGCTAGCCTAGCTAAATGTCGGATTGGTATCAATTGCCCAGGAGGACTATTCTGTTACCAGACGAAAAACAAATGCGCGGATGAGATAAATGGAGACAAGTGCACAGGGTATTTGTCTCATGATGCGAAGGGAGGTGGCACGACGATGAAGAAGGCGGTCAAGCGGCAGCAGCTCAAGCGCAGCCTCGGCGCCATCGGCGGTATCGTCGTCGGCCTCCTCATGGCACTCTTCGTGCACCCGGACGGCCTGGGCCAGCAGGGGTGCTACGTGCTCGCCATCCTCGCGGCCGCCATCGTCTGGTGGATATGCGCGGTGCTGCCCGAATTCGCCACCGCCCTCATCATGGTCGCGCTCTTCGCGCTCGTCGGCCAGATACCGGCCGCGACGAGCTTCTCGTTCTTCTCCAACCCCATCTGGTGGCTGCTCGTGGGAGCCTTCGCCATCGGCCTGGGCATGAAGGAGACGGGGCTGCTCAAGCGCATGGCGCTCGCCATCGTGAGCCGCTTTCCCTCGTCCTTTGCCGCGCAGGTCATCGGCTTTTACGCCTGCGGCACCGTGCTCGGTCCGCTCATCCCCTCCATGGCCGCCAAGGCATCGCTGCTCGCACCGCTGGCCATGGAGGTAGGGGACATCCGTGGCTACAGGCGCCAGGGACGCGAGGCGACCGGCCTGTTCCTCGCGATGTTCACCGGCGTGCAATCCGCCGCACCGGCGTTCATCAGCTCGTCGATCGTCGGCTACACCCTGCTCGCGATCTATCCCGAGGCCGTCCAGGCGCAGTTCGACTTCGTGCACTGGTTCGTGAGCGCGTTGCCGTGGTTCATCCCCATGACCATCCTCAACCTCGTGGCCCTCGTGCTCATCTACCGCCCACGCGCCAAGGATGCCGCCACGGGCGAGGTGGCCGCAAGCTCGGCCGAGGCCCCCGCACCCGGCGAGGACGAGATCATGGCCAAGCGCCGCGAGCTCGGGTCCATGAGCCTCGACGAGCGCCGCATGGCCATCATCACGGCCGTGACCGTGCTGCTGTGGGTCACGCAAAGCCTGCACGGCATGGCCGCCTGGATTCCCGCCGTCGGCGCGCTCGTCGCGATGACCGCCTGCGGCATCATCAACAAGAAGAACTTCGGGCCAGGCATCGGCTGGGGCTCGCTCATCTTCATCGGCATCGTGCTCGGTCTTGGTGACGTCTTTGCCGACGCCGGCATCACCGAATGGATCGTCGCCGAATGTACGCCGCTCGTCATGGCGCTCGCGGACAACCCCTACCTGCTCGTCATCGGCATCGCGCTCATCACGATCGCGGCGCGCTTCCTCATCGTCTCGCAGACGGCGTTCATCAACATCTTCCTCGCCTTCGTCATTCCCATCGCCATCGCGCTGGGAATCAGCCCCTGGGTCATCGGCATGGCGAGCTACACCGTCATCAACGTATGGTTCGTGAAGTACCAAAATCCCGTCTACCTGGCCGCGTTCTACAGCGTCGACGGCAAGATGGCCAAACACGGCAAGCTCGCTGAGTACTGCGTGCTCTACACCGTGATATCGATTGTCTGCCTGCTCATCGCCGTACCCTTCTGGCAGGCCATGGGCCTCTTCTAGCAGCTCCGTCAGGCCATGCGCGCGTCAGGCGATGCTATCTCGTTTCTCCCGCGGGAAGACGATGAGCGCGATGACGTAACCGAGGACGAACATGGCCGCACCGCCGACCATGATCGGCAGGAAGCCGAAGCCATCGACGACGATGCCCCATAGCCATGCGCCCAGCCCCACGCCCATGTCGTTGGCGAGGAAGAACATCGCATTAGCCGCGCCCCAGCGCTCCGGCGGCGTGTTCTTGACCGCCATCGAGTTGAGCAGCGGAAACGCGAAACCCATGGACACGCCGAAGAACAGGCCGCTCGCGTAGAGCATGAGCTCGGATTGCGCGAAGATGAGCATGAGGAACATGACGATGCCACACAGGTTGGTGAGTGCGAAGAGGATGCGCGGCGGCACGATGTCGAGCAGGCGACCACCCAGAAAACGCGGGGCCGTCATCGCGATGGCGCCCACGAAGAAGAACATGCCGGCGTTGGAAAAGCCCAGCGACTGGGCGTAGAGCGCGGTATAGGTCACCGGGATGGCAAAACCCAGGCAAATGACGATCATCGGCAACGCACCCACGAAGGCGCGCTTCTCGAAGAGCGCCGCAAGCCCCCGGTACCGGTTCTCGTCGACGACCTCCTCCTCGACGGCCTCGACATCGCCCTCGGCCGCCTCCTCGGCAAGACGGCGGCGACGCTCCTCGAGCACGCGGTATTCCGAGGTCTCGGGCAGCCGTTCGATGTGCTTCTCGTAGTTGCAGCACATGACGAGGATGAGCAGCGCCGCGCCCACGCCGGCGACGCCCACGAAGAGGCTCTCGGTGAAGACGAGCGAGCAGAGGAAGATACCGAAGGCCGGGCCGAACGCCATGCCGAGCGACTGCCCCAGGGCATAGTAGCCAATGCCCTCGCCCAGACGCTCGGTCGGCAGCACGTCTGCGGCGGCGGTCGCGCTCGCCGTCGTCACGAAGGCAAAGCCGATGCCCTGCAGCGCGCGCAGCACGATCTGCGGATAGAAGCCGGGGAGCGGGATGGCGAGTGCCGAGCCCGCGATGAGCAGCAGCGCGCCTGCGACCATGATGCGCTTGCGCCCCGTGCGATCGATGATGCGCCCGGCGAAGAGACGCGCGACGGCCGCGGCGATGGAGAAGTCCAGGATGAGCGCGCCGGCAAAACCCGTCGAGCCGCCGATGCGCGTGATGTAGAGCGGCGTGCCGTTGTTGAGAGCCTGGCAGGAGACGAACGCGCAAAACGCGATGGCAAGCGTGAGGGTGAAGTCACCCGTCCACAAACGCTGCGTCCCGCGCCCCCGCTTCGCGCTCGACACGATGGCCCTCCCCCTTTGCGACCAGCAGAATGAGACAAATGTGTCTGACCAAACTGTCTCATTTTTCGATTTTCGCTGAAGGATATTATAACATCGCCTCGGCAGCTTGCACCACGTGCTTGCAGAGCACGCTCGTCGTGACGGAACCGACGCCGCGCGGCACGGGCGTGACGGCGTCGACGACGTCGACCACATCGTCGAAGGCGATGTCACCCACGAGCGTGCCGTCCTCGGTCACGTTGATGCCGACGTCGATGAGCGTCTGCCCGGCGCTCGCGTGCGGCTTGCCGATCATGGCGGCGCGACCCACGCAGGCCACGACGATGTCGGCCTCGCGTGCCAACCTCTCCAGCTCGACCGTGCGCGAATGGGCGATGGTAACGGTCGCATTGCGCTCGAGCAGCAGCATCGAAAGCGGTCTGCCGATCACGAGGCTGCGTCCGATGACGACGGCGCGCTTGCCGGCCACCTCGATGCCGTAATGGTCGAGAATCTCGATGCAGGCCTGCGCCGTGCAGGGCGCGAAGCCCACGTTGGCTCCCGTGAAGATGGCGCCGAGCGAGCGCTCGTTGCAGGCATCGACGTCCTTGTACGTCGCGAGCGCGTTGCACACGCGCTCCTCGTCGACGTGGGTAGGCAGGGGACGCAGAATGAGCAGGCCATGCACGCTGTCATCGGCATTGACGGCCTCGACGCACGCCACGAGCTCGTCGGTCGTCACGCCCTCGTCGAAGACGAGCTTCTTGACCGCCACGCCCGTGACCTCGGCACGCTTGCACGCGCCACGTTCGTAGGAAAGGTCGTCCGGCCTCTCGCCCACGCGCATGATGGCAAGCTGCGGCACAACACCCTGCCCCCTGAGCGCCTGGACGCGACGCATCACGTCCTCGCTGATCGCCTCGGCGACTTTCGGTCCCTCGAGTATCGTCGCGCTCATCGCAGCCGCTCCTCCACGTTCGCGAAGGTGGCGTCGGCCATGGGCACGTACCTGTCGAGTAGTTCGCGGGCCTGCGCATCGCAGGCTTCCGCATGCACGCGGTCTTTCATGAGCCGCGTGTTGACGAAGACGTTGAGGCTCGCCGCCTGCAGGGCGGCCTTGGAGATGATGACGCCGCAGCCGGCGTCCGAAATGACGACGGGACTACCCACCGCGGCAAAGCGCACACACAGCTCGATGGCACGGCCGCAGGCACGCATGATGTCGAGCGGCACGGCGGCCGCATCACGCAGACAGGCCTCCAGGACCTCGGCCTTGTGCGCCTTTTCCTCGTCGGTCGCGCTCGGCAGGCCATAGGCGGCCGAAAGCGGCACGAAGGCTTCGGCATCGGCCTCGACAAGCGCGAGCAGATGGACCTGCAGATCGTCGGCATCGAGCATGAGCTCGAGGATCTCCGGCTCGGCCTCGGCGTACTTGGGCTTGCCCACAGTGAGCGCACCCACCATGTCGCCCAGACCCGCGCCGATGGCACCCACGAGCGCGGCCGCGCCCCCGCCACCGGGGGCCGGCTCCTTCGAGGACAGGACCTCGACGAACTTCTCGCAGCTCAGCTCGACGCTCTTCGTCATCTAGAACAGCCCCGTGATCTTGCCGTCGCTGTCAACGTCGATCTTCTCGGCGCTCGGCACCTTGGACAGGCCCGGCATCGTCATGATGTCGCCGGTCAACGCGACGATGAAGCCCGCACCTGCGGACACGGTGAGATTGCGCACCGAGATGCGGAAATCGCGCGGAGCACCGAGCAGGGCGGGATTATCGCTGAACGAGTACTGCGTCTTGGCCACGCACACCGGCAGATCGCCAAAGCCCTGCTCCTTGAGAAGCTTGAGCTGAGCCGGGGCGTTCTCGACGAAGTCGACACCGTCGGCGTGGTAGATCTTGCGCGCGATCGCATCGAGCTTGTCCTCGATGGACGTGCCCTCGAGTTCGTAGGAGTAGGTCATCTGCGAGGGGGTCTCGCAGGCGTCGACCACCGCGCGGGCCAGCTTCGTGGCACCGGCGCCGCCCTTGGCCCAGTGCTCGGAGAGCACCGCGTTGACGCCCAGCTCGGCGCATTTCTCCTCGACGAGCTTAAGCTCGGCGGCCGTGTCGGTCGGGAAGGCGTTGATGGCCACGACGACCGGCAGGCTGTAGACGTCCTGAATGTTGCCCACGTGCTGCAACAGGTTGGGCAGGCCGCGCTCGAGCGCCGCGAGGTCCTCGGTTCCCAGCTCGTCCTTGGCAAGGCCGCCATGCATCTTGAGAGCGCGCACCGTGGCCACCACCACGACGGCCGACGGCGCCACACCGGCAAAGCGGCACTTGAGGTCGAGGAACTTCTCGGCACCCAGGTCAGCACCGAAGCCGGCCTCGGTCACGACGTAATCGGCGAGCTTGAGCGCCGTGGTCGTGGCGATGACGGAATTGCAGCCATGGGCGATGTTCGCGAAGGGGCCGCCGTGCACGAGCGCCGGGGTGTGCTCGAGCGTTTGCACCAGGTTGGGCTTGAGAGCGTCCTTGAGCAGGGCCGCCATGGCACCCACGGCCTTGAGGTCGGCGGCGGTGACGGGCTTGCCGTCGTAGGTGTAGCCCACGACGATGCGGGCCAGGCGAGCCTTGAGGTCATCGATGTCGGTCGCCAGGCAGAAGATCGCCATGATCTCGGAGGCCACCGTGATCTGGAAGCCGTCCTCACGCGGCACGCCCTGCTTGGCGCCACCCAGGCCGTCCACGATGTGACGCAGCTGGCGGTCGTTCATGTCGACGGCGCGCTTCCAGGTGATGGACTTGGGGTCGATGCCGAGCTCGTTTCCCTGCTGGATGTGGTTGTCGAGCATGGCCGCGAGCAGGTTGTTGGCCGCACCGATGGCGTGGAAGTCGCCGGTGAAGTGCAGGTTGATGTTCTCCATGGGCACGACCTGGGCGTATCCGCCGCCAGCCGCACCACCCTTGATGCCGAAGACGGGGCCGAGGGAAGGCTCGCGCAACGCGACGATCACGTCCTCGCCAATCTGGCGCATACCATCGGCCAGACCCACGGACGTCGTGGTCTTGCCCTCGCCCGCCGGCGTCGGGGTGATGGCAGTCACGAGGATGAGCTTGCCGTCAGGTTTGCCAGCGTAGTCCTTGAGCACCGAGATGTTGTCGACCTTGGCCATGTACTTGCCATAGGGCTCGAGGTACTTCTCGTCGATGCCCGCCTGCGCGGCGACCTCGGTGATGGGCTCCATCTCGCATGCTTGCGCGATTTCGATATCAGACGGCATGGACCTCTCCTTCTCTTCGCGATGTGCGTCGTTTCGAATGATGTGCTTCGATTATCGCGCTTACGGCAAAGCGCGAACTGGGCTGCATGGTCCCTAATGATACGTGTTTTTACCGGCAAAATGCCGGAATGCACCTATTCCGCACCGTCTTTCGGCAAACCGCCGGGCGCACCGCCAAAGCCAATGTCGATGGGAATGCGCTTGGCGCAGTTATCGCGGCCATGGGTGTAGTTGCTCCACGCGCTGCGCTGCCAGTAGGTCCAGTCGTTGGGCGGCGTGATGAAGCTCGTGTACTTGTCGAGCAAGCCGGCGCGTTTGAGCCGATGGTAGGCCATGTAGTGCACGCAGAAGCGCGTGCCACCTTCCTTGGTGGGCGGGTACACCTCGCAGTAGCCGTCCATGGAGCCACCGCAGGGGCCATTGCGTTCGCTCTTGGGGCACATCGCCATGGGACAGCTATAGGCGACGGCCTCCAGGCCGCAGTCGCCGCAATCGATGCAGCCGTAGAGGAAGGTCTTGCCCACATGCTCGAGGCCGTGGGCGCGGTTGACGCCCTTCTTGCGATCCAGGCGGTCCATGTTCCAGGCAAGCAAGCCGTTCATGCACTTGCGTCCGACGATATCGCCTTCGGCGTCGTATTCCTGGGTGAGGAAGAGCTTGTGGAAGAGGCGCGAGCTGCGATAGCCCTTGAAGAGCTTGCGGCCGCTCACGTCCTCGCCCATGCCCGCATGCTCGCGTGTGTTCAGCCCGGTCGGTTGGCCGTCCTCGTCAAGCTCGGGCGCGTAGACGTAGTAGCCGCCCTCCTTGCCGTAGGAAAGCTCGCGGGCATGGGCGCGCCAGTCCAGCGCGAGCTCCTTCGAGCGTTCGAGCACTTCGGCGACCGTCGTCGCGTCCAGGCCGACGCCGCCAATGTGCACGCCGGCGTAGCCCAACCCGTAGGCGACGGCCACCTGCTTGGCGGCACGTTCGATGCGCCTGGCGCGCGCATAGCCAGGCTTGAAGCTGTTGGTCGTGGCCTCCTCCTCGAGCTCGGCCATGAGCTCGTCGGTGACGGTGCATCCGGCGATACGCCCCTCGCGCATCATGGCCGCCGAGGTCTTGGTGAGCAGGAAGATGTTGGCGATTATGGGGACGTCGTAGCCGCGCTCCTCGACGTAGAAGAGCTGTTCCTGCATCTTGCGCGCATCGAAACCTAGCTGCTGGATGATGAACTTCGCGCCGCAGATGAGCTTCTTCTCGAGCTTGAGGTACTGCGGGATGGACTCGCCCTCGCGGTACTTGTAGGGATTGACCACGGCGCCGGGAAAGAAGTTCGCGGGCGTCTCGCGCACGTCGCCGTTCTTGCCGTGATAGACAAGGCCCTCGTTCATGGCGCTCACCAGGCGCAGCGCGTTGGCGGGGTCGAGGTCGAAGTCGGGGCGTCCAGCTCCCTCGAAGCCCGAGCCCTGGTAATCGCCGGACATGATGAGAAGGTTCTCGAGGCCGCGCAGCTGCATCGCGTAGAGCTCGCCTTGCATCATGTTGCGCGAACGGTCCTTGCAGGTGTAGTGGATGATCGAGGGGATGCCCTCGCGCTTGAAGCGCCGGGCCACGGTCGGAGGGCTGATGGCGGGGTTGCCGCTCGGGCAGTCGGTAATCGAGATGGCGTGCACGAGACCCGTCTCGTAGATGGCCTTCATCTTGAGGTGGTCTTCCTCCTGATAGGCCTCGAAGGCGCCACGCCCCGGGATCATCTCGCAGGTGATGGCGAACTCGCCCGTCTCAAGCGCCTCTCGAAACGCGTTTTCCACGAAAAGACCCTCTCGTCATCCCCCGATACGGCATGGGAGCAGTATAGCAGTGCGACGCCCACCCCACCGCATCCACGAGAAAGTAGAATGACAGGCTCGCTCATCCCTCACCGCTTGCTTCGTTTCCACCGAATTGTGCGATTCGAGCCCGTGCACGCGCGGTATCATGTCTAAGATTGTAAGCTCTCGCAGAAAGGCGATCTCATGCCCAAGCGCACCGATATCCACAAGGTAATGATCATCGGATCCGGCCCCATCATCATCGGCCAAGCGTGCGAATTCGACTACTCGGGCACGCAGGCATGCAAGGCGCTTCGTTCCCTGGGCTACGAGATCGTCCTCGTCAACTCCAATCCGGCCACCATCATGACCGACCCCGACATCGCCGATCGCACCTACATCGAGCCGCTCAACGTCGAGCGCCTCGAGCAGATCATCGCCCTCGAGCGCCCCGACGCGCTGCTTCCCAACCTGGGCGGCCAGTCCGGCCTCAACCTGTCGAGCGAGCTTGCCGAGGCGGGCATCCTCGACAAGTACGGCGTCAAGGTCATCGGCGTGCAAATCGACGCCATCAAGCGCGGCGAAGACCGCGAGGAGTTCAAGAACACCATGGAGGAGCTCGGCATCGAGATGGCGCGCAGCCGCGTCTCGCACACGGTCGAGGAGGCCGTGCAAATCGCCGAGGAGCTGGGTTACCCCTGCGTGCTGCGTCCCGCCTACACCATGGGCGGCACCGGTGGCGGCCTCGTCTACAACATCGACGAGCTCAAGACCACGGTCGCCCGCGGCCTGGCGGCATCCCCCGTCACCGAGGTCCTGGTCGAGGAAAGCGTCCTGGGCTGGGAAGAGCTCGAGTTCGAGGTCGTGCGCGACGCGAAGGGCCAGCTCATCACCGTGTGCACCATCGAGAACATCGACCCCATGGGCGTGCACACCGGCGACTCGTTCTGCGCCGCCCCCATGCAGACCATCTCCCAGGAGGTCATCGACCGCCTGCAGAAGAAGAGCTACGCCATCGTCGACAAGGTCGGCGTCATCGGCGGCACCAACGTGCAATGGGCCCATGACCCGGTAAGCGACCGCGACATCATCATCGAGATCAACCCTCGCACCTCGCGCAGCTCCGCCCTTGCCTCCAAGGCCACGGGCTTTCCCATCGCGCTCGTCTCGGCCATGCTCGCAAGCGGCATGACCCTGGACGAGATCCCCTGCGGCAAGTACGGCACGCTCGACCAGTACTACCCCGACGGCGATTACGTCGTCGTCAAGTTCGCCCGCTGGGCCTTCGAGAAGTTCAAGGGCGTCTCGGACCACCTGGGCACGCAGATGCGCGCCGTGGGTGAGGTCATGGCCATCGGCAAGACCTACAAGGAGGCCTTCCAGAAGGCCATCCGCTCCCTCGAGAAGAACGTCTACGGTCTGGGCTTCGTGAAGGACTACCACGAGAAGACCCTCGACGAACTGCTCGCGCTGCTGCACTTCGCCACCCCCGACCGCCAGTTCCAGATGTACGAGGCACTGCGCAAGGGCGCCACGGTCGAACAGCTCCACGGGCTCACCAAGATCAAGGCCTACTTCATCGAGCAGATGAAGGAGCTGGTCGATGCCGAGGAGCGCATCCTCGCCTGGGCCGCCGAACACCCCGCTCAGATGCTTCCCGCAGACGAGCTCGCGAGCGCCAAGCGCGACGGCTTTGCCGATCGCTACCTGGCCCAGCTACTGCACCTGCCCGAGGCTCAGGTCCGCGAGGCACGTCTGGACGCCGGCACCCGCCAGGCCTGGGAAGGCGTGCACGTGAGCTCCACCCAAGACTCCGAGTACTTCTACTCCACCTACAACGCGCCCGATAAGAGCGAGCCGGCACCGGGCAAGAAGATCATGATCCTGGGCGGTGGCCCCAACCGCATCGGCCAGGGCATCGAGTTCGACTACTGCTGCGTGCATGCCGCCTTCGCCCTCAAGAAGCTCGGCTTCTCGACGATCATCGTCAACTGCAACCCCGAGACGGTGTCCACCGACTACGACACCTCCGATAAGCTCTACTTCGAGCCGCTAACCGCCGAAGACGTGCTCTCCATCTACGAGAAGGAGCAGCCCGTCGGCGTCATCGCGCAGTTCGGCGGCCAGACGCCGCTCAACCTCGCCAGCGAGCTCAAGGCCGCCGGCGTCAACATCCTCGGCACCTCGCCCGAGATCATCGACCTGGCCGAGGACCGCGACCGCTTCCGCGAGGTCATGGACAGCCTCGGCATCCCCATGCCCGAGGCCGGCATGGCCGTCACCGTCGAAGACGCGCTCAATATCGCCCACCAGATTGGCTATCCCGTCATGGTGCGCCCGAGCTACGTCCTGGGCGGACGCGGCATGGAGGTCGTCTACGATGACGAGGCGCTGTCCCAGTACATGGCGGCCGCCGTGGGCGTCACGCCCGATCGCCCCATCCTCATCGACCGCTTCCTCCAGCATGCCCTCGAGTGCGAGGCTGACGCCATCTGCGACGGCATCCTGGCCTTCGTGCCCGCCGTCATGGAGCACGTCGAGCTTGCCGGCATCCACTCGGGCGACTCGGCCTGCATCCTGCCGAGCCTCAACATCTCGCCCGAGCACCTGGCCACCATCAAGGACTACACGCGCAAGATTGCCGAGGCCATGCACGTCTGCGGCCTCATGAACATGCAGTACGCCATCGAGGGCGACACCGTCTACGTGCTCGAGGCCAACCCGCGCGCAAGCCGCACCGTGCCGCTCGTGTCCAAGGTCTGCGGCATCCAGATGGTGCAGGTGGCCACCGACGTCATCACCGGGCAGATCACGGGCCGCCCCAGCCCCGTACCCGAGCTGCGCGAGCGCGAATTCGCGCACTACGGCGTCAAGGAAGCCGTCTTCCCCTTCAACATGTTCCCCGAGGTCGACCCCGTCCTCGGCCCCGAGATGCGCTCCACCGGCGAGGTCCTGGGCCTGGCGAGCAACTTCGGCGAGGCGTTCTTCAAGGCACAGGAGGCCACCCAGACCGTGTTGCCCCTCAGCGGCACCGTGCTCATCACGGTCAACGAGCGCGACAAGGAAGAGGCCGTCGAGGTCGCGAGCGCGTTCAAGGAGGCGGGCTTCACCATCATCGCCACGGCGGGCACGGGCGCGGTGCTCAAGGAGCACGGCATCTCCTGCGGCACCATCAACAAGCAGGGCGAGGGCCGTCCCGACATCGTGGACGCCATCACCAACGGAGAGATCGACTTCGTCGTGAACACGCCCAGCTCGAGCAAGGAGAGCGCCGTCGACGACAGCTACATCCGCAAGACGGCCATCAAGGCCCATGTGCCCTACATGACCACGCTGGCGGCCGCCAAGGCAAGCGCCTTGGGGATTCAGGCGGTCAAGAACGAGACCTCCCCCAACGTCAAATCGCTGCAGGACATCCACGCCACGATTGTGTAGGGCTCGTAGAGGCGCATCGTCGATTGCCACGCGCCAGTATCCCCGCCGTCATCCCGTTGTAAAACGCGGTTGGTATCCTCTAGGAGCATTGAGTTGCACCGGCAAAGGAAAGGGTTGGGAGTCCCGATGGCTCCCGGCCCTTTCCGCCGTTTTGTCACCCCCCCCTTCTCTCGAAATGACGGTCATTCATAGAACACATGTTCGATATCGTGTATACTCTTGCGAACGGCTGCGGCATTTAGGACCGGCAAGGAGGCGAGGTACGGTGGCAGGCTCAACACGGCAGCTCAGCGTTGACGAGCTGCGCACGCAGCTCTCCCAACGCCTGCGCTCCAACGCCGCCTTTTCCCAGACCGTCTACCAGGAGCAGCCCATCATCATGACGGGCAGCCAGCTCAAGAGCTTCGTGCCAGACGCCATACGCGAAGCCCACCAAATCGCGCGTCGCCAATACGCGCAAAACCACAGCGTCGCCGACGTCTTCTACGAGCAGGCGCGCCTGCTTGCCGGCTACGAGGACGATTTCGAGTTCACCGGCAGCTTCTCGCGCTACTTCCCCACCTACGAGGACATGAGCAACGAGCAACTGCGTGGCTACTTCGCCTGGCGCACCAAGGTCCGTCACGGGCAAATCGAAGAGGGTTCGCTCTCCTTTGCCTACGTCTACCTCTACGAGCTCATCAACCTCGTGGGCGTGACAAGCGCCCGGGAGGCCTACGATGTAATGCTCGCCTTCGGCTCCACGTACCGGCACTTCGATACGCGATTCGGCAAGCTCTTTGACGCCTGGCTCGATGACTTCGTCATCTACTATGGCCTGGATGCGGGCTTGCTGCACACACGCTCCTTCGCCCAGCGTGACGATGCCTTCGACGTACTGCTCCATCACGAGGAACATTCGGACGGCGTTCTCTTCGATGCCCTCGTCACGCTTGGCAGCTACGCCATCGGCGCGTCTCCCTTCTTCCTCGAACACGAGCCCGAGCTCAGGCAGCTCGTGGCCCATGGCTATCGCAGGGCCCACGAACATCACGCCAAGCTCAAGACCACGCTTCCCGCCAAGCTTTCTGGTCGCATGAAAAACGAGCGCATCTGGCTCTTCGAGCGGGCCGTCTTCGCCAACCCGCTTGCCGTGGAGAATGCTGAATATCAAATTAGCGCCCATGACACGGTGTACTGCCGCAATGGGGCCTGGTTCAGGACACGCTACGAAAACCTCGAATACCCGCTTGCCTGGGTCACGCACCTACTCGAGACTTGCGAATGCGTGCTGCGCGACGCCTATGCCTACCCCAACACGCTCGAGCGCACGCTCACCACCAAGTACCTCGTGAAGGCCGTCGAGAACCAGGCCGCGCAGATGGCCGAGGAGGCACGCCTGCGCGCACAACGGGCCGTGTCCATCGACTTCTCGCAGCTCGACCGCATCCGCAAGGCGGCAGACGAGACCTGCGAGAAGCTCATCGTGGAAGACGAGAGCGATGTGGCCGAGCCAGTACGTCCCTCTGTCATTTCGAGCGAAGTCGAGAAATCCCGCCCTTCGCGTTCCATTGGCAGTATCGGTGAAGATTTCTCCACTCCGGCGCTTCGCGCCTCCGGTCGAAATGACAATGGGGACGGGCTTCGCGCTTCCAACTCCTGTCATTTCGAGCGCAGCGAACGAAGTGAGCGGAGTCGAGAAATCTCGTTCTTTGCCTCCGGTCGAAATGACAGCGAGCCGATAGATGTGCCATCCCCGTATGCGCCCACACTCTCATCCGAAGAATCCGAGCTTGTTACATGCTTGCTACATCGGTCTTCGGTGCGCGAGTTCGAACGCGCGCACCATTGCATGGCATCCGTGCTCGTCGACTCCATCAACGACAAGCTCTACGACGAGTTCGCCGACATCTGCATCGACGCGAGCGGCGATGAGCCCGTCATCATCGAAGACTACGCAGACGAGCTGCGATCCCTGCTCGGCATCGACTAAGGAGCATCATGGCCACGAAGATTCCCAAGCGCATCGCATCCACCGTACTCAACTCCCTCAAGGGCGGCGTCGTGCCGCGCGTGGGGCTGCCCTACGTGGCCGTGGGCCGCGAGGCCGAAATCGACGCCCTGCTCCACGACGTCGACATCATCGCCGATGGCGGTGCGACCTTCCGCTTCATCGTCGGAAAGTACGGCAGCGGCAAGAGCTTCCTGCTGCAGACCATCCGCAACTACGCCATGGACCGCAACTTCGTCGTCGTCGATGCCGACCTCTCCCCCGAACGTCGTCTGCAGGGCAGCCATGGCCAGGGCCTTGCCACCTACAAGGAGCTCATCCGCAACATGTCCACCAAGACGCGCCCCGAAGGCGGTGCGCTCACCCTCATCCTCGACCGCTGGATTTCCGGCGTGCAGCAAGACGTGCTCGCCGAAGGGCTCGAACCAGGCACGGAGGCCTTCGCCCAACGCGTCGAGCTGCGCATTCACGAGGTCGTGGCCTCGCTGTCGGAACTCGTGCACGGATTCGACTTCGCCCAGCTGCTCGTCATGTACTACCGCGCCTACGTCAACGATGATGACGACACCAAGGCCAAGGTCATCAAGTGGTTCCGCGGCGAGTACGCCAACAAGACCGAGGCCCGGGCAGAGCTCGGCGTGCGCATCATCATCACCGATGACGACTGGTACGAGTACGTCAAGCTCTTCGCCTCGTTCCTCGTGCAGGCGGGCTACGCGGGCCTGCTCGTGCTCGTTGACGAGCTCGTGAACATCTACAAGATTCCCAACGCCATCACGCGCCAGTACAACTACGAGAAGATCCTCACGATGTACAACGACACGCTGCAGGGCAAGGCGCAACACCTCGGCATCATCATGGGCGGCACGCCGCAATGCGTCGAGGACAAGCGTCGCGGCGTCTATTCCTACGAGGCGCTGCGCAGCCGCCTTGCCGAAGGCCGCTTTGCCGGTCAGCAGTACAAGGACATGCTCGCGCCCATCATCCGCCTCGTGCCGCTCACCCACGAAGAGCTCCTCGTCCTAACAGAAAAGCTCACGCACATCCACGCCCAGCTCTTCGACTACGAGCCACGCCTCACAGACGCGCAACTTGCGAGCTTCATCAAGACCGAGTTCGAGCGCGTCGGCGCGAGCACGCACATCACGCCGCGCGAGGTCATCCGTGACTTCATCGAGCTTCTCGACATCATGTACCAGAATCCCGATGCGCAGATGGACGATCTTCTTGCCAGCGACGAGTTCGCCTATGCGGCAGATGCAGGTGCACCCGATGGCATGAGCGTGAGCGCCCAGCAGGGCGAGCGCCAGGAAAACTTCTTCGAGTTCACGCTCTAAAGAAAAGGTGCCCATGGACGTCTTCAGCTCATACGCCCCCTTCATCCAGGACTTCATCTACCGTAACGGCTGGGAGAGCCTGCGCTCGGTGCAGGTCGCCGCCGCCGACGCCATCTTCAACACCGAAGATAACGTCCTTCTCGCCGCATCGACGGCCTCGGGCAAGACCGAGGCGGCCTTCTTTCCCATGCTCTCGAAGCTCGACGAGGACCCCTCGGCAAGCGTCGGCGTGCTCTACATCGCCCCGCTCAAGGCGCTCATCAACGACCAGTTCGGCCGTCTCAACGATCTGTGCGAAGAGGCCGAGATTCCCGTGTGGCGCTGGCACGGTGACGTCGCGCAATCGCGCAAGACCAAGCTGCTCAAGCACCCGCGCGGCATCTTGCAGATCACGCCCGAATCCCTCGAGGCGCTGCTCCTGCACAAGCACTCCCATATCCCCAAGCTCTTCGGCGACCTGCGCTTCATCGTCATCGACGAGATACACTCCCTCATGCGCGCCGACCGCGGAGGCCAATGCCTCTGCCTCATCGAGCGCATGACGCGTCTGGCCGGCTGCAACCCCAGGCGCATCGGGCTATCCGCCACCATCGGCGACCTCGAGCTCGCCGGGCGCTTCCTGGGCGCGGGCTCGGGCCGCGACACCATCATTCCGCGCATCGAGGACACGCAGCAGCGCTGGCGCCTGTCCATGGCGCACTTCTACGTGGGCGAGGGCGCCGAGGAAATGGCCGCACCAATACCATCCGGCGTAAATGGCGACGAAGAGGATGCGAAGCGGAGGCTAAGGGAGCAACCCAGTGATTGTGCTGATGGAGAAACGCGCCTTCCCCCTGCCGAACCCGCGACCGACGCCGCGCCCCTCGCCGCCGACCCCGGCCTGGGGTACATCTTCGAGCATACCCGCGGCAAGAAGTGCCTCATCTTCTCCAACTCGCGCGAGGAGGCCGAGGGCGTCACCACCACCCTGCGTCACTACTGCGAGGCCACGCACCAGCCCGACCGCTTCCTCATCCACCACGGCAACCTCTCGTCCGCCGTGCGCGAGAGCGCCGAGGACGTCATGCGCGACGAGGAGCTTGACCTCACCACGGTCACCACGGCCACCCTCGAGCTCGGCATCGACATCGGTCGCCTCGAGCGCGCCTTCCAGATCGACGCGCCTTTCACCGTAAGCGCGTTTCTGCAGCGCATGGGCCGCACGGGGCGCCGTGGCACGCCACCCGAGATGTGGTTCGTCATGCGCGAGGACCGTTCCGAGCCACGCACCACGTTGGGCGCGACCATCCCCTGGAAGCTCTTGCAGGGCATCGCGCTCGTCCAGCTCTACCTCGAGGAACGCTGGGTCGAGCCACCGCGTCTGGACCGCCTGCCCTACAGTCTGCTCTATCACCAGACCATGGCCACACTTGCGAGCGGTGGCGAGATGACGCCGGCCGAGCTCGCCGCCCGTGTGCTCACCCTGGGCTACTTTCACCGCGTGAGCAGCGAGGACTTCCGCACCCTGCTGCACCACCTCATCGAGACCGACCACATCCAGCTCACCGAGGAGGGCGCCCTCATCGTGGGACTCGCCGGCGAGCGCGTCATCAACAGCTACCGCTTCTACGGGGTCTTCCAGGAAAACGAGGAGTACACCGTCCGCAGCGAGTCCCAGGAGCTCGGCACCATCGTGCTACCTCCGCCCGTGGGCGAAAAGCTCGCCATCGCGGGTGCCACCTGGCTCGTCGAGGAGGTCGACCACAAGCGGCATCTCGTCTACGCCACGCAGGTCAAGGGACAGGTCGCGGCCTACTTCGGCGATGTCCCGGGCGACATCAACACGGTCGTGCTCGAGCGCATGCTGCGCGTGCTCATGGAAGATGCCGACTATCCCTACTTGCTCGATAACGCCCGCGGCCGCCTTGCCCAGGCGCGCTCAACCGCCCGCGCGGCCCATCTCGATCACGTGCCCCTCGTGAGACTCGGCGGTGACACCTGGGGGCTCTTCCCCTGGCTCGGCAGCTACGCCTTCCTCGCGCTCGAACGCTTCCTCAAGGTCAAATGCGCAGACCAGCTCCAGCTCAAGGGCCTGGATTCGTCGCGCCCCTATTTCATGGAGTTTCGCATGAAGGGCGACGAGCAAGACTTCTACGACGTGCTCGCGCAGCAGGCGCTCACGCCCTTCGACCCGCTCGACCTCGTCTACGACGGCGAGGTTCCCATCTTCGAGAAGTACGACGAGTACGTGCCGGTCGAGCTCATACGCAAGGGCTTCGCGATGAGCGTCCTCGACATCGACGGCATGCTCAAACGCGTGCGCCAATGGTGCGGCCTGCCAGAGGAAGGGTCGCGGCAACTACCGGGCTAGCCCCCGTGTATCTACCACTTGCACATGCACCTTGTGGCATCGCGGGCCATCAAACTCGCAGAAGCAGGCGCCCGCCCCTCTATAATGACATCATCCGACGAGAGGGAGGGGCACGATCATGAAGACCACGATTCTCACCGACAACGACGCCGCCGACGGTCTGGGCTGCGAATGGGGCTTCTCGGCCCTCATAGAGACGGACGACGCGAACATCCTGCTTGACGCGGGCGCATCCGGGCTCTTCGCCCAAAACGCCCACGAGCTTGGTATCGACCTCGCCGCCATCGATTACGCCGTGCTCTCCCATGCGCACTTCGACCACGCCGACGGCTTCTGCGATTTCTTCGCGCTCAACGACCACGCACCGCTCCTGATTCAGCAGGCCTGCGAGGAAGACTGCTGGAGCGATGCCAAGGGTGACATGGCCTACATAGGCGTGCAAGAGGGCCTGCTCGGCCAGCACGCCAGGCGCATCGAGCGCGTACCCCGCAGCGAGGCCGTCGAGTTCGCACCCGGCGCCTGGTTGCTCGGCCACACGACCGAGGGCCTCGACAAGATCGGTGAGCGCGAGCACCTCTACCGCAAAGCAGGTGGTGAGCTCGTCAACGACGAATTCGCCCACGAGCAGAGCCTCGTCATCGAGACTCCCCGCGGCCTCGTCATCTACAACAGCTGCTCCCACGGGGGCGTCGAGACCATCATCGACGAGGTGCGCACCGCGTTTCCCGGTACGCCCATCCTCGCCTTCGTCGGGGGTCTGCACCTGTTTCTGCGCAGCGACGACGAAGTGCGCGAACTCGCCAACGCCATTCGCGAGCTGGGCATCGAGAGAATCTACACGGGCCATTGCACGGGAGAACGCGCCCTCGAGGTACTGCAAGAGGAGCTGCCGGGCGTCGTCGAGAAGACCTACGCGGGACAGGCATTCGAGCTGTAGCTTCCATTTGTTGCCACCCACCACCCGCGCGCTTACTTCATCTTCTCTGAACGCCCGCAAAACAGGATTGCGAGCATCATGATGATGACGAACCACGCCATCGCGCTGGAGCCTGCGAGTAGTGCTGACAAGACGCCCATGGTGTTTCCTCCTCGTTTGACGTGAACGGCCAAATCGAGGGTATCAAGCGCCTGTGACACGCTTTTGGGAGCGCTACTCCATCTTGACGTCACGATGCATGACGCGCGTCATGACGAGGTAGTACACGATGCCGACGCAAATCCAGGCAACGCCGATGATCTTGGCGGGAATGTCGAGCGAGACCAGCAGCGCGCCAATCACGATCATGCCCAGGATGGGGCATATCAGAAAGCGCACGGGGTTGCCGTGGTCCTTTTGCCGGAACCAGAACCATACGATGACGCAGAGGTTGAGCAGGAAGTACGTGGAAAGCGCGCCGAAGTTCACGACCTTGCCCAGGCCCTCCATGCCTATGAACAGGAAGGGCACGAGCAGGGCGAGCGAGAGAAGCGATACGAAGGTGGTCGCCACCTGGGGCACCTGGCGCTTCTCGTTCATCTTGGCGAGCGGCTTGGGAAGCGAACCGCTCTTGCCCATGACGTAGAGGATGCGCGAGACCGAAACCGTCGCGACGAGGCCGGTGAAGACGCCCTGGGCGAGCGCGACGGCCACGGCGCACGTCACGCCAAACCACTTGCCACCCACGAGCTCGGCGATGTGGTAGAAGCCGTTGTTCTCGTCAGCGCGGCAGATCTGCCCGGACGGGTCGATGCAGGTGGCGATGAAGCAGGTCACGACGAAGAGGAGCATGAGGATGATGACCATGATCATCATGGCGCGCGCCGGGCCGTGCCGCTCGTCCTTGGCCTCGTCGGTGAGCGTCGCCACGCAACCAAAGCCCACGAAGGAGAAGACGGCCAGCGAGGCAGCCCCCATGACGCCGCCAAACGAGAAGGTCTGCGGATTGAACAGTGCCGTGAGCGAAAAGCCGCTCGTCTCGGGATGCCCGATGATGTAGATCACGCCAAACACGACGAACATGCCGAGCACGATGAACTCGAGGATGAGCGCGATGCGGTTGACGGTCATCGTCGTCTGCATGCCCCGTGACGCGACGACGAAGACGAAGGCGAGGAAGATGAGGCACCAACCCCAGACCGGCACCTGCGGCACGTAGGTGCTCAGCGCCTCGGCACCCATGATGAAGACCATGTCGGGCGAGGCGAGGTACTGCAGGAGCATGAGCCAACCGGCGATGAAGCCGATTCCCTTGCCGATGGACTTGGTCGTGTAGACGTAGATGGACCCCGAGGACGGGAAGGTGCCAATCATCATGCCGAAGGACAGGACCGAGAAGAACATCGCGACGAAGGCGATGAGGTAGGCGAACGCCGCCATGCCCCCGGACGCGTTGGACACGCCGCCGAAGAGGCTGAACGTGGCAATGGGTACCATGAAGATGAGGCCGTATATGACCATGTCGAAGATGCCGAGCGTCCTCTTGAACCCGGTGGCCTCCTGCGCCGAGGACGCATCCGCCGGCTTTGCCGTGGCCTGCGCGTCACCTTGCGCAGGTCCGTCCCCCTTTGGGGCCGCTTTCCCCGTATCGGCCATGGTAATCCCCTCCTATCCGCTCTTGCCCGTAGCGCCCGCATCATCCTGCGCGGCAGCCGCCCTCCCCTTCTGGCGGTTCACGAGACGCGTATAGACGAAGGCGAGAATAATCGCCACCACCAGTATACCTATGGCGATGAGCAGCGTATGCGAAAACCCGAACGCATAGGCATCGGCCTTGCTCATGCCACCTGCCATGAGATGGATGACGTCACCGGACATGATGCCCACGAACAGGGCCGACGAGATGGAAGACCCGATCTGCACGATCGTCGAGTGAATGGATGACCCGTGCGAGGATATCTTTCGCGGCAGCGAGTCGAGGTCCACGGTCTTGACCGCCGGGAAGAAGGCGCCGAGACCCGCGTAGGCGACGGCGGCACTGGCAAGCAAGGCGAAGATGAGCAGCTGCGCGGAGGAGAAGTACATGCCGATGTAGCCGATGAGTATGACCGCGAACCCTGCGGGCACGAGCGGCCACACGCCATGTTTGCGAAGCAGACGACCACTGGGAAAGCAGCAGCATGCATAGCACAGGATGGGCACGATGCACATGCAACCGGCGATGAACGGCGAGTACGATGCCGCGCCCTCGAGATACAGGGGCACGAGCAGGCTCATGTACAGCGACGCCATGAAGGCGAACGTGACAAGAACCTCGCCGACCGTGAAGACGGGATACCTGAGGGGCGCCAGATTGAGAAGGGGCTCGGCGATGTGCAGTTGGCGATGCACGAAGATGGCGAGTATCGCGATACCGACGAGCATGATGACGAGGGGCGGAAAGAGCTCATGCGAAATCTCGTTGAGGCCGTAGAGGAAGCAGGCCAGGCCGACGAAGCTCAAGAGCACGCTGGGGATGTCGATATGGGCCTTCCTGCGCGCATAGAGATTGTGGATAGCCGGTCTGCCCGCGATGATGAGAACAAGGGCAAGCGCCGCGGGAATGAGGAAGAGCGGGCGTAGCCCGACGTGGGTGATGATGAGGCCCGTGACCGGCGGCGCAAATGCCAGGGCGACGCCGATGACGCCGCTGTTCACGGTAAGCAACGTCGCCGCCTTGCCCTTCGGCGCAATGGTGAGCAGCGCCTCGTTGATGAGCGGGAAGCATAGGCCCGTGCACACGGCCTGCAGCGCACGGGCGGCGATCATGGCCGGATAGTCCCAGGCGAAGAAGCCCAACATGGACCCCGCAAAGGAGAACACGTATCCGATGGTCATGAGCTTGTGCAGGCCGATGCGCTCGAGGAGCTTCGCCGCCATGGTGATGGTCGTGGCGGTGACGATCGTGAAGGCGAGCACCATCCAATTTGCCTGGGAGAGCGTGATGTGAAAATCGGTCGCGACGTAATCGAGCGCGATGTTCATGAGCGACTGCGTGAACGATGCGAGGAGATTGCTCGCGAACAGCACGACGATCATCGCCGTCCGCGCTGCGCCCGTCGGTGGGCTCGGTGTCCCCGCATCAGCCATCTTCGCGTATCCTTTTGCCTATCATGCAAATAATTTTCGTCAAGGATATTGTACTGCCAAATAGGTAAAAGGTAGCTAACTTTCTTTGCAAGGCATTCATGAACCAAAAAGGCCAGGAGCCTAAGCCCCTGGCCTCGTCCTTTGCTGGTCGGGTGGACAGGATTCGAACCTGCGACCCCTTGACCCCCAGTCAAGTGCGCTACCAAACTGCGCCACCACCCGAATCTGCGCGCGTCTCGCACGCGAGTTGCAATATTACCACAACGAAAACGGCATACCCAACGAATTTACGAATCGCTTATGGCGAGTCCGTACGTGCGGCCCCTCCTCAGGTCAGCGACGATCTCGTCGGCACGGACGACGAAGCGCGAAGCAATCTGCACGGCCTGCGGCCCGCATATCTCGATGACGAGCTGCGCGTTGTTCCAGCAGTCGCACAGCTCGCCGAGCTTGTCCTGCACGGCCTTGGCCCGGACGTTGGTGGTGCCGGCGCTCTCGGGCAGGAGGCGCGAGAACTCGCGCGTCACATAGCGCAACGCCTTGGCCTCCTTGCGCACGTCGTGGACCGCTTCCTGGTCATCGTAGTCGACATGGGCCATGGACAGCTCGTAATCGGCACGCATCTGCGCGACACGATCGACGAGGACCTGGCCATCGAGGCCGGATTGTCTGATAGAGCGACGCCAGGGCACATTCGCGATGCGCTTGACGACGCGGGCAAGCTCCTTCTGCGTCGCATCGCCCGCGAAGCGCTCGAGAAAACCTGCACGCAGCTGCGCCCGGGCCTCGCCCACGATGGCTGCCTCGGCAGTCTGCGAATCCAACGCCTCATGCAGCATGTCGAGCTCGCGGACGCGGGACGTGGGATCCTGGAGCCGCTTGATGTCGCGCATGGTCTTCCTGACCGGAGCCCCCTTGCAGTAGGGCGCAACGAAGCCCAGAAGCGACCGAGCGATTCTGAGCGATATGCGGTACTGGTGCAGTGCCTCGGGATCGTCGGGATTCTCGAGCAGCGTGGCAGCTCGACGCGCGATGCGTTTCGCCGCGTCGGCAAGGCCGTCCTCCACGTCGGCGATGCTCTGCCAGAGCTCGACGCGCGGACCCTGCACGAACCACTCGAGCCACGACCCCACACCGGCCAGGTGCTCGCCTGCCGCCGTGAAGCCGAACGACGCCATGGCACCCGTGCCCATATCCTGCGCCGTCCCGCTTAAACGACCGTAGAGCTCCTCCATGAAGGGGTTGTGTCCGACGACGATGAGCGTTCCGCTCTCCTCGGCAAGCTCGCCCATGAAGGTGTCGACGCTATCGGCGTAGAGCGATTCCCTGATCTCGATGCCGCCGATGCCGAGTGAGCGGGCGACGACCTCGGCGGTCTGCATCGCACGCAGGGCGGGGCTGCTCCAGATCTTCACCTCGTCAACGTTCTCTTCGGCCAAAAGCTGCAGGGAAACGGGGAAGCGCGCCTCGATGCTGCAGCGTCCCGCCCGCGTGAGCTGGCGGTCCTTGTCGATGATCTCGGGATCGCGTGCCTGGGTCTTGGCGTGGCGAACGAGAACCAACCTGGAAACCATGGGAATCCCTCCTCGCGGCTACAGGGCCTCTGGATCTTCGCGTTTCAAGATGAAATGATAGATGATGAGCACGACGCCCTCGACGGCCGCGGCGATGAGCGCGATCACGATGACGACATGGGCGTACAGGTAGATTCGCGCGAGCGCGGAGCCCGTGACGACGAGGATGGCGCCGATGACGACGGCGAGCGGAATGTAGTTCTTGCCCTTGCCGGGGTCGCAGGAGACGGCGTAGCCCGCCAGGGCGAAGACCACGGCCGACAGCCCGGAAAACCACGTGATCGACGCGATGAGGGTGCCTATTTCCTGTACCTGCATGAGGAGGCTGAACCCGCACGCCGACCCGCCGATGCCCGCGACGATCACCGAGATGATGCGCGTCAGGACCTGTCTAGCCGAAAGTCGATACTCGTTATCCATGGAGCCTATGGTACCAGCTTACAGCGTGAACTGCATGCCGTCTTCGGCCACGATGACGCGGCCATCGAACTGCGCGGCATAGGCGTAGATCTCGTCGATCTCGTTCACGCCCGGCTCGCACATGTGCGGCGCGAGGTGCGTGAGGTACACGTGCCCGGCGTCGAGGATGTCGATGCCCTCGCGCACGGTCTGGCGCACGTCGTGATGAGAGCGCGCGGTACCGTGGTTCTCCCAGAAGGTCGAGTCCATGACGAGGTTGTCGACGCCCTTGAGTATCTCGATGACCTCGGGCTTGAGGTCGGAGGTGTCGGGGGCGTAGAAGGTGCGCCGGCCTTCGGGCGTGGTGATGAGATAGCCGAAGGTACCCGGCGCGTGCTTGAGTGGCAGCGCCTGGATCGAAAGGCCATCGACCTCGCGAACGTCATAGGCCTCCATGACGTCGAGGACGAAGCAGTCGTCCATGTAGGCATATTCCTTGAGCGTCTCGGCAATGGCATGGTCGCTTGCGTGAAAGGGCATCGTGCCCATGAGGTAGAGACGGATGAAGTACTCGAACTCGCCCAGGCCGCCCATGTGGTCGTAGTGCGCGTGGGTAAGGAAGAAATCGTCGATGACATCGATGCCCTCGCGATTGAGCTGGTGGCGAATGTCGGGCGAGGCATCGATGACAGTCGTCCCATGGCCGCGCAGGGCCACGCCCGTGCAACCGCGACGCTTGGACGGGTCTTTGCGGGCGGCCTCGCACGCCGGACAGTGGCAGAAGAACGCAGGGACGCCACAGCCCGAGCTCGTTCCCAGGAAGGTGAAGGTACGCTCGATGGGAAGCGAGCGGAAGGGCAGCGGGCCGCAGGAGGCCTTGTCCGGGCACGCATCGCATTCGGCGCGGTACTCGGGGGCGATGGCATCCCAGCCGCAGCGCTCGAAGCCGCACGACAGGTAGAAGGGCTCGATCGCACCGCGGGCCACGAGGCGCAGGTCCGGATGCAGGCGCAGCGCGTCCTTGAGCAGCGCGCGGCCCACGCCCTTGCCCTGCACGACGTCGAAGACGACGATGGGGCGCACGTTCCACGAGCCATCGCTGCCCTGCTCCAGGCGGCAAGCGCCGTACATCGTGTTGTCCGGCGTCACGGCCACGCGTATGCCCTCGGGACTCTGCAAGTCGCTGAAGCCCTCGACCGAGAACAGGTAGCGGATGAGGTCCATGTCCGCCTCGACGCAATCGCGGATATGGTATTCGGGTGCGATCATGCGGAAAATCCTTCCTCGAAGTGCCCGAAGCGCCCGCGCTGCCCCATGAGCAGCGCCGGTCGTGGCACGAGCTTGCCGTTCTCGTCCAGGTCGCCACGGGTCTCGGCGACAAGCGTGCGGCCGATGAAGAGTTCGTGGTCGCCATGCACCCGCGATTCCACGAGCTCGCACTCGATCCACGAAATCGCCTGCTCGACGCGCGCGGCATCCACCTGCGACGCCTCGCGCATCCTAAGCTCCGCCTCGGCAAGGCGGTCATCGACGCCCTGCTTCTTGCCGCAGGTCATGGCCATGGCAACGGATGCGTCATCGGCACCCAGCACGTTCACGACGAAGCAGCCCGCCTCGGCCATGGCCCGTGCGGTCTGTCCGCCGGGGCGTATGGCGACGGCGATGAGACTCGGCTCATGCGAGATGGGCATGGCCCAGGCGATGGTCGCGACCTTGTCGGCGCCATCGCCGTCACGCGTCGTGACGAGCGTCACGGTCGTGGGGATGAGCAGCGTGGCAATCTCATTGCCCGAAAGCTCGTTCAATGCCCTTTCCTCTATGGGTTGGTCAGACACATTCGTCTCATTTCCTCTTGGTACCAGTCACTAATGAGACAGTTTGGTCAGACCAATCTGTCTCATTTTATCGGCAGAGACTACATGATCGGCGGGACGTAAATCTTCATGCGCGACTGCGGGATGGCGCGCTTGGCAAGCTCGACGCAGCCCTCGACGATGGTATCGAGACGGTCGATCGGCACGCCCATGTACATCATGTCCTCGCCGATGTCGCTCGACGCGCGTCCGCCGTAGCAGCCAAACGAGATGTTCGGCTCGCCGTTCATGAGCGGCAGCAGCGTCGCCTCCACGCACTGCGCGTTGAATCCCGAGGCGTGGAAGTCGTGGCGATGGCCGTCGAAGTACGACATGCTCATCGACAGCCACATCATCTGTTCGGGCGTGCCCGTGAAGACGATGACCTCGGGGTGGCGCGTGCACTTGCCCAGGGGCTGCACGAGCGTCGCGCGCTTGGAGTTGGGCGGTAGCGTCGGGCGCTCCCCCACCATCTTCGCGGCGGCCTCGGCATCCACGACCTTATGGAACAGCACGTAGATCTCGCCGGTGGCAAGCTTTTCCGGCACGCCGGTCATGCCGAAGATCGAGGTGCCGTCGGGGCAGGCATGGCAATGGGGCGGCATGAGAATGGACGCGCCGCGACGGGCGGCGTTCATGGACTGGCAGTAGCGCAGCTTCTCGGTGGGCATGGGCACGTCGGGCAACGGTTCGTCGATGTCGATGAGACCGACGGCAACCGGATGCCAGCGCAGGTCGAGCGCCTCCATGATGGCCTTCTCGGCCTCGGCGTAATGGCGTTGCTCCTCGGCGCTGATAGGCTCGGCACGCTCCTCGTCCGCATAGGGGTCGAACTCCGCCGCACCGGGCAGTGACTTGATGACGATGGCGCGCTGCGGGCACTGGCCCGAACAGGTCGTGCAGCCGACGCAGGTCTCCATGTCGACGGCCCTCGGCATGCCGTTCTCGTCAGCCTCGAGGCAATACTGCGGGCAAAACGCCACGCACAGGCCGCAGGCGACGCAGCGATCCGCGTCGTGTATGAACTCGTAATCAGCGCTCATGGGCTGCTCCTTGTCGTGTCAGGCGGTGGGGCCCGTGCCCCACATCTCGTAGATGCGCTCGCCGGCGGAATTCGTCATCTGGTAGCTGCAAAACGGAATCACGCGCCCGTCCTTCATCGCCACCGTCATGGAGCACTCCGCCATGCGCTCGGTCGTGGTCGTCATCGCGTCCATGTAGTTCATGATGATGACGCTGATGCCACGAAAGAGGTTGACGCCCTTCTTGTAGAGAATGTCGGGCAGCACCGAGCCCTGCGGGGACGTCGGGTCGTAGTACTCCATGTACTCCTCGCTCGACAGGCCGCGCGTGGCCGGGATGTAGCCGCCGTTTTCGTCGGGCATGAGAAAGGTGCCCGTATCGCACAGCGGGTGCGAGCACCCCAGCGGCATGATGTCGGCGACCTTGATGCGTCCGTCGGTCTGCTCCTCGAGCGCGTAGATGGTATCGCCGGCCGTGTACGGCGCGTACTCGCTCGGCTCGAAGCGACCCGAGGTGAACGCGGGCTGCAGCGCGACGCCAATCACCACGTCGGAGTTCTCCCAGGCAAAGTCGATGACCTCGCCCACGCGGTCGTCGTTCACGCCCTTGACGATGGTCATGCACAGCACCACCTGGATACCCACCTCGCGGCAGTTCTCGATGCATGCCATCTTGTCAGCGAGCATCGCGGCCTTGCCGCATATGGCCTCATAGGGCTCCTCGTCGATGCCATCGAAGGACAGGTAGATGCCCGTGATGCCCGCGTCGACAAGCTCCTGCAGGTACTTCTTCGAACGGCCGATGACGATGCCGTTCGTGTTGATCTCGATGCCGGTGAAGCCATGACGACGCGCGCACATGACGATTTCGGGCAGGTCGCTTCTCACCGTGGGCTCGCCGCCGGTGATCTGCAGACCCGTCTCGGGGCCGACCTTCTCGGCAAGGGTCTCGATGAGTCCCTCGATCTCGTTATAGGTGATGCCGTCGCTCGGGAAGTCCGCGCTCATGAAGCACACCGGGCACTTCGCGTTGCAGCGGCGCGTGACCTCGATCTCGACGAGCGTGCCGCGACGCAGATGGCGCTTGCACAGGCCGCAGCTCTTGGGACACTCGTCCTCGATGGGATAATCGCGGCACTTGGGCGCCGTGGGCGTGACGCGCATGGAGCGCAGCCATTCGTAGTGCCCGGCATCCGGCCACACGTAGGTGACGGTCTCGCCGTGCTCGGGGCAGGTGCGCGTCATCCACACCTTGTCATCGGCGTCGGCGTAGATGTCGGCCTTCAGTTGCTTGAGGCAATGAGGACACAGCGCATGCGCCGTATGTAGAGTCTGTCGTTCGCTCATATAGCTCTCCATGAGACAAACTTGTCTGACCAATTTGTCTCATTATCATCAGGCACCAGTGACAAATGAGACACTTTGGTCAGACAAATCTGTCTCATTTTCCCGCTCTAGCGCAGATGGCCTTCGGTCTCTTCGGGCTCGTGCGCGAAGGCGCCGGCGCCGTCTTCCTCGTCGTCAAGGTACTGACGCGGGTCATGGTTCTCGTTGGGCGCGGCATGGGGCTTGAGGCCGAGGAAGTCGGCCCACTGCAGGACGCGCTTGGGCACGTAGATGCCCGTCTGGTACTCGGATGCGGTGCGCAGGGCGCGGGCACACGACAGGCAGTGCGCAAGGTCTTCCACCTCGTCGACGTCGGCCACGGGCGCGAGGTAGGCGTTGGGAATGCCCTCCTCCACGAGCTTCTCGACATAGCCGTCGAGCGCGGGACGTCCGGTCATGTTGTAGTAGATGCCCTGGTGGTTGATGGGCGTGTCGAAGTTGAAGCCGACGAGCGAGGTGCCGCACTCCTGGCAGGGCGCCTGCACGAAGCCAGGCTGGCCGAGCACTTCGGCGAAGTAGATGAGCCACTGGAACGCCTGGGTCACGTGCGCGCGCGGCAAGGTGGGGATGTCGGCGCCGATGGACACGATGGCCTCGTAGCCCTGGTCGAAGATCTCCTTGAACGCCATGTCAAAGTGGTCGTCGAAGGTGGCACCGCGGTCGTACATGTAGTGAATCTCGCGCGGCCACTGACCAATCTCCTCGATCGTCTCCTTCATGAGGGCGACGTTCTTCTCGGGCGTCGTCGAGATGAAGAGGTCGTAGCGACGCTCGGGTGCGCTCGGGTCGGCCTCGCGCTCCTCGCGGTTGAGCGCCTCGAGGTCATCCATGCACCACATGGCGAGCTCGGTCACGTCCCACAGACTGCGCTTGAAGAACTGGGCGGCTTGCTCCTGGGTGAAGCCACCGCCGCGCTCGACGGTGAGGCGCGTCTTGACCAGGCCGGGAATCGGCGGCTTGGAGAAGATGAGGATCGCGTACTTCTTCTGCATGGGTGCTACTCCTTCTTTCTGATGCGGCAGGGAATGCCGTTGTAGATCCACGTTCCGATAAGCGGCTCGCGCACGCCCTCGGCGGTACCGCGCGTGAGCAGGTTGATGTTCGATACGAAGCAGGCGTCGAAGTCGGGACCGTCTTCGATTGCCTCAGGGTACCACCATCCGTATTCGGCGGAAGCGACATCGTCGAGCATATTCGTGATGTGCACATACTGGAGCACCTCGACGTCGGGCGTGTCCTGACGCGAGATGAGGCAGGCATCGCCTTCGGCAAGGCCCAGCCGGTCGGCCGTCGTCTGCGAGAGCTCGACGGTCGGCTGCGGATGACGTGCGCGCATGGAGGGAACCTCGAAGTACGAGGAAGCCCAGTACGGTTGCTTGCGAGCACCCGTGATGAGCGTGACGCAGCCGTCGTTATGGCACACGTCCTCGTGCACGCCGGGCACCGGCGTGAAGCGCGCGACCAGATCGGCGCCGCGTCGCTGCAAGAACGGGATGGCGAGTTCGACCTTGCCGCTCTCGGTCGCGAAGCCGCGCGGCTTGCCCGTCGCCTCATCGACCTCGAGATGCTTGAGGTAGTGCGCTCCCCCACCGCAGATGCCCGTGATGGTGAAGTCGTCCCAGTCCATGCCCGCAGGCGCGATGGTGCGCGCAAGCTCCTCGGTCAGGTCGCGGGCGGGCCACAGCGCCTCGTCGCAACCCATGCGCAGGGCGAGGTCGCGCAGGATCGCGTAATCCTCGCGGCGCTCGAACTGGGGCTCGACCGCGGCCGGTCCGCCATAGCAGAAGTCGGAGACGCCCCCCATGGCCTGGAAGCACGGGTGCTCGACGGCAGCGGCAGCGGGCAGGATGTAATCGGCCATGAGGGCCGTGGGGGTCTTGACGAACTCGAGCACGACGATGAGATCCATCGCCTCGAACGCCTCCTTGACGAGGCGGGTGTCGGCATAGGTGACGAGCGGGTTGGCACCGTCGACGATGAGCGCGCTCACGCGATAGGGCTTGCCGGTGATGGCGGCATCCCACACGCGTGAGGGCAGCGCCGAGGTGAGGTAGCGCATGGGCAGATGGCGCCCGAGCTTGGCCGTACGCGCATCGGCGAGTTTCCAGCCTGTGTAGCTCTGGATGCCGCAGTCGGGCTCGTTGAGGCCATGGGCGCGCGCCTCGGCCGAAAGCAGCGCGCTGTCCTCGAGCTCGAGCTCGCTCATGAAGCTCGGCGCCTCGTTGAGCACGTTGCCACCGGGCACGTCAAGATTGCCGGTGATGGCGCGCAGGGCGGCGATGACGCGGTGCAGCGGCGCGGTGTTGGGACCGATCTGGTCCACGCCCCGTCCCGAGAGCAGGCCCGCCGGCTTGCTTGTCGCGTACATGCGGGCCGCCGCGCGGATATCCTCGGCGCTCACCCGCGTGATCTGCGCCGCCTCGTCAATGGTGCGCTCGAAGGCCGCGGCCTTGAACTCGTCGAAGCCATGGCACCACTCGTCGACGAACTCGTGGTCGTAGAGGTCCTCCTCGATGATGACGCGAGCCAACGCATAGGCGAGGATGAGGTCGGTGCCCGGGAAGGGCGCGAGCCACAGCGACGCCTTGGTCGCCGTCATCGACAGACGCGTGTCAACGACGATGAGTTTGCCGCCGTTACGCGCGAATTCGGCGATGTTGCGCCAGAACAGCGAGTTATCCGATTCGGCCGGATTCGTACCCCAAAGCATGAGGCATTCCGTGAGGTCAGGCCTGAAGTCGCACTCGACCGACCAGCCATAGGTCATCGTGTCCATCCAGATGCGCGGATTCCAGCATATGGGGCCGATGCCCATGTTGTTGGGGCTGTCTATGAAGCTCATGAAGCGATGCAGCGGCCAGTACACCGCATGGGGGCCGCCAATGGCGCTTGCCACTGTCCAGGGACCGTAGGCGTCGATGAGCAGGCGCAGGCGCGACGCGATGTCATCGAGGGCCTCGTCCCAGCTCACGCGGATGAAGCCACCGCTTCCGCGCGGTCCCAGACGCTTGAGCGGGTAGTTGACACGCGTCTCCTCGTCATAGAGCTTCTCAAGGTTGAGCGGCCAGCGGCAGCAGCGCGCGGCCACGCTCGCGTCGTAGGGATAACGTGACGGGTCCGGCGTGAAATCGACCACGCGTCCGTCCTCGAGCGTCGCGTCGAACGCGCACAGGTACCCACAGTAATGGCAGTTGGTTTTGCGAATCTCAGTAGTCATGACCCAAGATTGTACTGCATATCCCCAATGAACACGGGCACTCTCCGGTTACAACACGGCACCGGTGCCCTATTCCATGACGAGGTAATGCCCCGAATTGCAGGCATCTCGAGCAGACCCGACATGGACATGGTGCGGGCTTAGCGAAAGGTGTCTGAGCGTGTGCTCTTCACGCGAGTTCTTTCGCGGCGCCATGCCCATGCCGGGTCGGGTGCGAGAGCCAGCCTGCAATTCGGGGCATTGCATCGCTCCCTAGTCGATAAGCGTCAGCTCGTCGCTCGCGCACAGTTCCTCGTAGGCCGGGTCGGCAAAGAGCGCGTCGACGCCCGCGTACACCTCGCCCCAATCGACGGGGCAATCGAAGATCTGCTCGAGGTAATGCTGCACCGGCGTGCTGCCAATGCCACGCTGCAGGGAATTGACGCAGGAGAAGCAGGTCGAGAGCACGCGGTCCGCCGCGACCTCGTCAATCTCGGCCAGACGCTGGTTGCGACGGTACACGCAGTAGTCCGGCGCGTAGACGCTCACCATGCCGCCACCACCACAGCACAGGCTGTCGCGTTTCTCGTGGGGCATGGCCTTGATGTCGGCCTTGCCAAACAGGGCACGCGCGGCATTGCCAAAGACGCCCGCGCTGCGGTCATAGCATGCATCGTGGAAGGTCAGCGTCTCCTCGCTGTCCGAGGCCATGCCATGCTCGACGAGCAGGTCGGGAAGGCGCACGATGTCGATACCGGTACCCTGGACGAGCTGGGGAAGGATGTGCGCGCAGTGGGGACACGCCACGACGAGGCGCTTTATGCCGCGCTCGCGCAAGAACGCCTGGACGCGCTCGCGATAGGCGTCGAATTCGTCGTAGAAACCGACGTCATAGAAGGTCGCCCCACAACAGATCACGAGCGTGCAGGCCGCGATCCGCTCGTCGCGCAGCCATTGCGAGACCTTGCCCGTGAGTTCGGGCGCATAGGCATAGAGCGCGCAACCGGGAAAGAAGGCAGTGTGGTCTGCCTCGCCTCCCAGGTCGGGGTCGCCTTGGACGTAGACGACGTTGGTGATGTCACCGTCGTTGCGGGCGCGCAACGACGAGAATATGTTGTGCTTGAGATCGGTCCTGAACTTGCGGTACAGGGGCCTGAGCTCGGGTTTCTGCTTGAGCAACAGCGCCCTGAGGGGCTTGTTGGCGCGAGAGGCACGCAGGTCGACCGGGCAGTTGATCGTGCAGCGGTTGCACAGGGCGCAGGTGAAGGGCGCGTAATCCCAGGTCTCCTCGCCGTTGAGAATGGACTCGCACAGCTCGCCGAGATTGGGCTCGCCATTCGAGAAGTTACCGCAGTCGGTCCGGGCGCACAGGCCACAGCGAATGCAGCTGTCGGCGTAGTCCTGCACGTCTTCCAGGGGGTGATGCATGCCAGGTCCTCTCTCGCGTCATGGTATGCGCCCGATTATACGCCACCTGCTCCAAGGGTCCGGCCCCCGGTCCATGGCAAAGGAAGACCCCCGCCTCCTCGTGGAAAGCGGGGGTCGTTCACGCCGGCATGTCCATGCAGGCGTTAGCTACACATGAATCCTACTGGGCGCCCGTCATGGCAGGGTTGGGGCCGGAGGTCTCGAAGACCTCGTCCGGACCATCGGCGGGAGCCGCATCGGCAACGGTGCCGGTGGGCGTAACCCACGTCCAGTACTCCTTGCCAGACTCCCAGTAATCCATGAAGTCCTGATGGCTCTGCGGCAGACGCGTGTAGTACTTGAGCTCCGCCGGGGTGACGCGGCGCTGGTAGCTCCAGATAATCATGAAGCGCAGCAGGCAGCCACCCATGAGGGCGATGATCGCCGAGGCGTAGCCACCGATGTTCGTCACGTTGAGCAGGAACGGGATGACCAGACCACAGCAGACCATGAGGCCCCAGAAGTAGCCGGCCCACTCGCCGCGGACCCAGCGCTCGGCATGGGCCTTGGCGGTCTCGTTGGAGGCGCAGAACTGCAGCATCACGTACAGGAGCAGCACGACGAGCTCGAGCGCGATGAGGATCGCGTCGGCGATGTGCAGGATGTGACGCAGCTCCTCGGTGAGCAGCGCGGCAAGCGGCGTGGACAGGTTGACCTGCAGCCACTCGGCCGGGAAGGGCCAGACGCCGATGCACATGGAAAGCAGGGCCGCACCGGTGGAGCAACCGGACACCATGAAGAGCACGGGCAGGACCGGCGTGTTCCAGAACGGACGGGACTTCATGCTCGAGAGCAGGACGCCCGTGTAAATCGTGACGCACAGGCCGAAGATGCCGGCAATGCCGAGCAGCACCTGGGCGCAGCCCTCATAGGGAATGAAGGGCAGGAACGTGAACCAGGAGAGCTCCCAGAAGATGAAGAGCACGCCCGCGATCATCGAGATGGACAGGAACACGGCACCCCACTTGATGACCGAGGTCCTCGTCACGAAGGCGCGGTAGAAGATCCACGGCTGGCCGAGCTCGAAGACGAGTAGGCCGGTGCCGATGCCCAGGATGAGGAAGGCGATGAAGACGCCCCACACGAGGGCACCGCTCGTCAGAGCGGATGGCGCAATGATCAATC
This sequence comes from uncultured Coriobacteriia bacterium, assembly GCA_948466335.1. Lineage (GTDB taxonomy): Bacteria > Actinomycetota > Coriobacteriia > Coriobacteriales > QAMH01 > QAMH01. Next base: position 88,700 of record CAOKAE010000003.1, read on the forward strand.
CGACAACGGCGGCGGTCGCCATCATGCCGCCACCAAGGCCGCCCAAGAAGAGGTAGAGGGCGATAGGCCAAATCCAGAACTGTTTCACTGTACCGTACCTCCTAAATCGGGGATGTAGTAGATCATGGGCTCGGTACCAACCTCGGGATAGACCTGCTCGGTGTAATACGAGTTCACGAGCTTCGAGACCTCGCTGTTGGGGTCGTCGAGATCGCCGAACGTACGGGCCTTCTGGTGGCACGTCATGACGCAGAAGGGCTGCTCGCCCTCGCGGACGCGGTCCTTGCAGAAGGTGCACTTGCGGATGTAGCCCTCGTGCTCGTTCATGTCACGGGCGCCATAGGGGCAGGCATTCGCGCAGACCTTGCATCCCATGCACTGAGAAGGCTCAACCCACACGATACCGTCGTCGTCCTGGCGAGATGCGCCAGTCGGGCAGGCGGGCACGCAGGCGGGCTTGTCGCAATGCATGCAGATGAGCGGCGTGAAGGTCATGTGGACATGGGGCCACACGCCCTCTGCTCCGTTGGAGACAACGGGGTTGTAGATGATGTCAATGGGCAGCTCGTTCCAGGTGCGGCATGCGATGGTGCATGACGAGCAACCAATGCAACGACGCTGGTCCATAACCATTGCGTAACGGGTCATTCCAGTCCTCCTCTCTCTACTGGTTCGCTTCGACGTTCAGGTCAGCCAGACTGCAGGGCGCGTCGACGGGCTGCATGGAGAAGTCGTACCATGCGTTGTTCGCCTCGTCGACCAGGTAGTTGCCCTGGCCGTACTGCACGAAGCGGTAACCCGTGCCCGGCTGATAGTGGACGGACGTGGTCGGATCGATGATCCAGCCGCTGTCCTTGTCGTAGTAGCGACCCTTGTCATCCTCGGCCTTGAGCGTGATGGGGTTCCACGTCGTGCCGGCCGGCAGCTCGAAATCGGCCTGCGGGCCCTCGGAGGGCTGCATGGAGAAGTCGTAGAAGGTGCCGGTGGCCTCGTCGAGCAGGAAGTCGCCGTTGTAGGAGACGTACTTGTAGCCCGTGCCCATCTGGTAGAAGGCGCCCGTGGCGTCGTCGACCATCCAGCCGGAGGCCTGGTCGTAGCGGCGGCCGTTCTCGTCATAGCAGGCGCGCTTGCGGTAATCCCAGGTGAGACCCTCGGGAACCTCGAAGTCGGGCTGTGCGTAGACGGGCTCGGCGAACTCGAGTGCCATCTTCTGGGTGCTCGGCATGGCATGCACGCCGGGGCCCTCGGAGGCAAACGCGGAGCCGGGGATGGAGAACTGGCAGTCGCGCTCGGTGAACTCGTAGTCGATGTCGGTGCACTTGTAGACCTTGCACATCAGGCCGCGGTTGGCCCAGCAACCGGTCAGCGGATCGCAGTGCTCGTCGTCAACCGAGGTGAGCACGTTGGTGTTGGACTCGAGGCAGCCGAAGGGCTCGGGGCCTTCGGGGCTGCGCTCGGGGAACCACCAGCCGCGCTGCGTGTAGACCGCACGCGGATCGATGCCCGGCTCGACGTTGGCGCGCATCTTGATGCGGCCGCGACGCGTCTCGATCCAGCACCAGTCGCCCATCTCGATGCCCAGCGTGAGGGCGAGGTCGGGATGGATGGTGAAGTACGGATCGGGCTTGATGTAGCGGATGATCGGATTGTTGAAGTGCTCCGAATGGTGGAACGGCATGAAGCCGCCGCCTGTGGTGAGCACGATGGGATACTCGGCCGCGACCTCGGGGTCGTCGGTCTCGTTCTCGGCCGGTCCGATGTACTTCGGGAACGCCGGCAGGCCGAACTCCTCGAAGACCGAGCACTTGAGCTCGACCTTGCCCGAAGCGGTGCAGAACTGACCCTTCTGCAGGTACTTCTGGTACTGCAGCGGCGGATAGTACATGCGGAAGCGGGCAACGAAGTCGTTGTAATCGGTGATGGGGAGGCCGAGCGGCGACAGAACGTGGAAGTAGGCGTCCTCGAGCTCCGGCCAGGGCCAGTCCTCTTCGGTCTGACCGCAGGCAAGGCCCAGGTCCTTCCAGATGTTGTAGTCGGTCTTGCGCTCGTACATCGGCCAGATGGCACGCTCGGAGCAGACGATGGAGTCGGTGACACCGTAGTTGGTGTGGACCATCGGGCGCTCCATGGCGCCGGCAACCGGCAGCACGAAGTCGGCCATGAGGGCCGTCGGGGTCATGAAGTACTCGAGGACGACCAGGAACTCGACCTGCTTGCAAGCCTCGAAGACCATCTTCGCATCGCCGTAGGACGAAAGCGGATTGGAGCCGCTGACGAACAGCGCGCGGACCTGGTACGGATCGCCCGTGAGAATGGCCTTGAAGACGGACGGGCCATGGGCCTCGCACATCCACTCGGCGGTGAAGGCCTTGCCCCACTTGTCCTTGGAGATCTGGGAGAGGCGCTCGTAGCCGGGCCAGGAGGTCATCTTGTACTTGTCGGCACCGATCTGCTTGGCGCGCATCTCCACGGGAAGGCGGTCGTTGGCCTCGAGCTCCTCGTCGGTGACGTAGGCTGCGGGGCCGGGCATGCCGTCGCCGCCGGGGCAATCAAGGTTGCCGCAGATGGCGCGCAGGATCGAGCGGGCATGCATGCCGGCGCCGGCCGTACGGCCGAGCTGGTCCCAGGTGCAGCCCCACTGGATGTTGCCGGGACGGTTGGTCGCGTACATGCGGGCCGCCTGGCGGATGAGCTCGGGATCGAGCCAGGTGAGGGGCGCTGCCCACTCCGGCGTGTAGGGCTCGATGTAGTCGCGGAGCTCGTCGAAGCCCTCGCACCACTGGTCGACGAAGTCCATGTCATAGATGAACTCGTTCATGATGACGTTGATCATCGCCATGGACAGCGCGGTGTCCGAACCCGGACGCAGCGGCAGCCAGAGGTCGGCGTGAGCGGCGGTCTCGGAATAGCGCGGATCGACGACGATGAGCTTCATGCCCGTGGCCTTCTGCAGGTCGGTGTAGCCGTGCATGCCGGGCATGGAAGACGCACCGGGGTTGAAGCCCCAGAGGATGACGCACTTGGATGCGCCCAGGTCGGTCTCGAACGGAGACCAGCCGTTGATGGCGGTCTCGACCATGAAGGTCGGGATCCAGCACAGCAGGGCGTTGTGGAAGCCGTTGGGCGTTCCGAACATGTTGAGGAAGCGACGCCTTGCCCAGTCATCGGTACGCAGGGTACCGGCCGCGGCGGCGACTGCCTCTGCGCCAGACTCCTCCTTGATCTGGTTGAGCTTGGCCGCGATCTCGGTCAGGGCCTGATCCCAGGAGACGCGCTCCCACTTGTTCTCGCCCTTCTCGCCCGCGCGCTTCATCGGGTAGTTGATGCGCGACGGATTGTCCACGAACGTGTAGGCCTGGTTACCACGGGTGCACAGGCCACCAGCGTTGGTGGGATGATCCGGATCGCCTTCGGCGTAGATGAGCTTGCCGTCCTTGACGTAAGCCAGAACGCCGCAGTTCTGATGGCAGAAATAGCAGCATGACTTCTTGACCTCCACGCCTTCGGCGTGGATTTCATCCAACCATTTCGTCGATGAATAGTCTCTCACTCTGCCTCCTCCTTCATTCTCTCTTGCCACATGTTTGCATTACCTGCTTTCCGCAGACCATGCAGTCATGCGGAACACCTCCTGCGAAGATGGTGACATCCTCGCACGTCAACGCCATCTGTCTGCATCTTCGCGCCCGCAACGGCGAGCGGACATGGCAATGCCGACGTCTAACGTCTAACTTCCGTATTAAATCACGGGATGGAGGTTATGTGAAGCTATGAAAACGGGGATTTCGCCCGTGAGCGCAATCTGCGCCGCCTTCGGCAAAATCCCCGTTTCGTTCGGGTTATGAGCGCATTGCGCGCAAAGAGTCAAGTGCTTAGAGCGATTCGATCTTGTCGACGATGGGCTTGAGCCAATCGCCCTTGATGTCCTCGACGTTGCCCGAATCGACCTCGGCCGAAATCTTCGGGTCCATGGGCACGCAGGCCCACGCCTCGATGCCCTTGCTCTTGGCGATGGCCTCGACCTCGGACTTACCGAAGATCTCGTGGCGACCTCCGCAATCGGGGCACTCGTAGTACGACATGTTCTCGACCAGACCCAGCACCGGCACGTTCATGTGCTCGGTCATGCGTATGGCCTTCTCGACGATCATGTTGACGAGCACCTGCGGGGCGGTCGCGATGACGACGCCCTTGAGCGGGAACTGCTGGAAGACGGTCATGGGAATGTCGCCCGTTCCCGGGGGCATGTCGACGATCAGATAATCGAGCTCGCCCCAGTTGATGTCGCTGTAGAACTGGGTGAGGATGCCGTTGAGCACCGGGCCGCGCCACAGGAAGGGCGTCGCCTCGTCGGCGGTGAGCATGTTGGTCGAGACGACCTTGATGCCCGTCTTGGTCTCGGCGGGCCTGAGCATGCCGTCGTCGTCAACGGCCGGCGGCTCGTGGATGCCGAAGGAGCGCGGGATGGACGGACCCGTGATGTCGCCATCGAGGATGCCGACCTCGTGTCCGCGACGGCGCAGCTCACAGGCGAGCATGGCAGCCGTGAGCGACTTGCCGACGCCACCCTTGCCGCTGGCGACGGCAATGACGTTCTTGATCTTCGTGCCTTCGTGAAGTTGCAGCGTCTGCGGAGCGGTGCGGTCAGCGCATCCGCTATCGCCACAAGCAGAGCAGTTCGAGTTGCACTCAGCCATGTCGAATCTCCCTAAACCGTCCCGATCGTCCTCGGGACCTCTCTCATGTAAAGACGAGCCTCATGGTAATGCAAGGCCCGGACACGCACCAGTTACGAAACGGCAACCACCGGGGCCACGCGCGTAAAAAAGGACCGGGACGTGACGTCCCGGTCCTCAGCTTGTATCTGGTGGGCGTTACTGGGATCGAACCAGTGGCCTTTTCCGTGTCAGGGAAACGCGCTCCCGCTGCGCCAAACGCCCGTGGCAAAGTAGTCTAACAGAATGACAAATCATCGCAAGCACGATTTTTACAAGTTTCTCTTGCACCCTGCTCCAAGTTCCCCTAGAATACCGGTCTGCGCGCGGAAGTGGCTCAGTTGGTAGAGCACAACCTTGCCAAGGTTGGGGTCGCGGGTTCGAGCCCCGTCTTCCGCTCCATGCTAAGTCAAGAGCCGGCTTTCCAGTCGGCTCTTTTACTCAAAGCACGAGGCATGGCGACGTGGCCAAGCGGTAAGGCAGAGGCCTGCAAAGCCTTTATCACCGGTTCGATTCCGGTCGTCGCCTCCAAGCTAACAAGAAGGGCCGGGAGCAATTCCCGGCCCTTTGTTATGCTTTGGTGGCCCCACCAGGATTCGAACCTGGAACCTGTCGATTATGAGTCGATCGCGCTAACCGTTGCGCCATGGGGCCAAGCGACGGCCATTATACCGTTTGCCCGCCTAGTCCTCCAGATAATCCTTGAGCTTGCTCGAACGGCTCGGATGACGCAGCTTGGCCAGCGTCTTGGACTCGATCTGGCGAATGCGCTCGCGCGTGACGCCAAACTCGCGGCCCACTTCCTCGAGGGTGCGGGGATGGCCGTCCTTGAGGCCGAACCTGAGCTCGATGACCTTGCGTTCGCGCTCGGCCAGCCCGTCGAGCACCATCTGGAGCTGCTCCTGCAGCATCGAGAACCCGGCGGCATCGTCGGGGCGCACGGCCTCGTGATCCTCGATGAAGTCACCGAGCTGGGAGTCCTCCTCCTCGCCGATGGGCGTCTCGAGGCTGACCGGCTCCTGGTTGATCTTCTGGATCTCGCGCACGCGCTCGGCGGTCATGTCCATCTGCTCGCCGATCTCCTCCGGCGTTGGCTCGCGGCCAAGCTCCTGGAGGAGCTGACGCTGGATGCGCACGAGCTTGTTGATGGTCTCGACCATGTGCACCGGGATGCGGATGGTGCGGGCCTGGTCGGCGATGGCGCGGGTGATGGCCTGGCGGATCCACCAGGTGGCGTAGGTCGAGAACTTGAAGCCCTTGGTGTAGTCGAACTTCTCGACGGCGCGGATGAGGCCGAGGTTGCCTTCCTGGATCAGGTCGAGGAAGAGCATGCCGCGACCCACGTAGCGCTTGGCGATGGAGACGACGAGGCGCAGGTTGGCCTCGATGAGCTGGTCTTTGGCGTCCAAGCCGACCTGCTCGACGCGCGTGAGGCGACGGCGCTCGCGACGGGTGAGCTCGACGCCCTCCTCCTCGGCGCGCTCGAGTTCGTCGGTGGCCTTGAGACCGGCCTCGATCTTCATGGCCAGGTCAACTTCCTCGGAGGCGGTGAGCAGGTCGACCTTGCCGATTTCCTTGAGGTACATGCGCACCGGGTCGCCCGTGAGCATGACGACCGAGCTCGCCTCGATACGCGCCTTGCGCGCCTCAGCGCGACGCTTCTTGGCGTCGGCCGGCTTCTCGTCACCGTCGAGCCCCGCGGCCTTCATGGCCTCGGCGGCCTCGGCTTCCACGGCCTCCTCGGCCTGCTTGATGCTCATTGCCTCGCTCGGGGCGCCCAGCTCGTCTTCCGGAATGCCCTCCATGATCTCGTCATCGCTCATGGCGGCGTCGATGTCGTCGTCATCATCGACCTCGACAACCTGCATGCTCTTGCCGGTGAGTTTGATGCCGTTGGCGGTCAGGTACTCGAAGACGGCACCCATCTGCTTGCTCGACAGGTCGTCGTCGGCGAAGCTGCTCTCGACGACGCTGCGCTCGACCTTCTTGCCCGAGTCCTTGATGAAGTCGTCGAGGCGGGAGATGAGCTCGTTATCGAGGACGCCCTCTTCGGCCTCGGCCTGCTTGACGGCGGCCGTCTTGGCGGTCTTCTTGGATGTGGACTTGCCCGTCTTGGTCGTGCTCTTCTTCGTGGTGGAAGTCTTTGCCACGTCAAAACCCCTTTTCTAGTCCTTTGGCTCGTCAGGCGCGCTGCCACGCAACCTCACGAGTTCCTTCTGCATGGACACGGTGTGCTCGAAGAGGCGGTCGAGTTCCTCGGGGGAAAGCCCGCCTTCCGAGCGCATGCGCGCCTTCGCATCTCGAATGCTTCGCTCGAGGTCACGCTCCCGCAGGGTGCGCACCATGAGCCGAGCCTGAAACAGCTTTTCCTCGCCGTCCTCCGTTTCGATCATCGCCTGCGCAAGCAGGGTCGAGGCATCGGGGCACGCCCTTTGGACCGACGCGAGCGCTTGGGCGGCAGATGCATCGTGATCAAGCGTGATGAGGGCATCGGCCATGCTCTCCGCCGCCTGGTCCATCCACCTGATGCGCACCAAGTCCTTCCCGATATGGTCGAGGAGATGAGCGTCCGTCACAACGAGCGCGATGAGCCCGTACTCCATGCGGGCGGCTTGTTGGTCCGCCTCGATGATCTGCCTGGCTACAGGATCGACCGCATTCGATTGGGGCTCCGAGACGGCCTGTTCGTTTTGATGGCGGGCAGCCATAGGGGCTTTGGTCTCCTTGAGAGCCTTGAATACGGCAGTATACTCCACATTCAGGCGGTCGGCGATGATATTGACGTAATCCGTCGCAGAAACGGATTCCCTGATGGGATACAGGATCTGCAGCGCCTCCGTCATGGCACGGGCCTTGTTCTCCGGACGCCGCAGGTCGTAGCGCTCGATGCAACGGTTGATGGAAAACGCGAGCAGTGGCTCGGCGGCGGCGATGACGGCGCGCATCCCGTCGGCATCGTTGCTGCCGAGGAATTCCGCCGGGTCCTTGCCGTCGGGCAACACCACGACACGCAGGTCGATCGGGTCACGACGGCTCTCGACCGCCGATTGCCAGTCGATGAACTCGCTCGCGCGGTCAGCCGCCTTCTGACCCGCGGAATCGCCGTCAAAGAGGTAGACGATGCGCGTGGCGAAGCGGCTGATGAGCTTCACGTGCTGGGCCGTGAGCGCCGTGCCCAGCGTGGCGACGACATTCTTGATGCCGGCCTGGTGCATGGCGATGACGTCGGTGTAGCCCTCCACGACGATGGCCTCGCCGCTGTTGACGATGGCGTTCTTCGCGATGTCGATGCCGAACATGTTCGATGACTTGTGGAAGACGGGCGTCTCGGAGGTGTTGAGGTACTTGGGTTCTCCGGCGCCCATGATGCGCCCGCCAAAGGCGATGCTGCGTCCCTGCAGGTCGTGCACGGGAAACATCACGCGTTCGAAGAACCGGTCGACGAGGCGTCCTCCCTTGTTCACGTAGGCGAGGTTCGCGCCCACGATTTCGTCACGGGTGAAGCCGCGGGACTGGAGATGCGCGACGAGCTTGCCATGGCCGGGGGCGTAGCCGAGCTTCCATTCGCGGGCGCACTCCGAGCCGAAGCCACGCTCGTGCAGGTAGGCACGGGCCTGCGAGGGCCCGGCATCGCGCGAGCGCATGAGCTCCATGTGGTAGAAGTCCTCGGCCGCGGCGCAGGCCTGCATCATGCGGTCCTTGATGCTGCGCGGGATGCCGCTTCCGCCCACCTCGGTGATCTCGATGTTGGCGCGGTCGGCAAGGGCGCGTACGGCCTCGGGAAACTCGAGATGCTCGCTTTCCATGAGATAGCCGAACACGTCACCGCTCTTGCCGCAGCCGAAGCAATGCCAGTTCTGCAGGTCGGGATCGATCTTGAACGACGGGGTCTTCTCGTCGTGAAACGGGCAGCAGCCCCAGAACAGGCGCCCCTTCTGGTTGAGCACGACGCGTTCGTTCACGAGGGAGACCAGGTCGGTCGCCTCGCGCACGCGACGGATGTCGTCATCGGAGATGCGCGCCATGGCTACTTGCCTCCCAGGTGCTCACGCACCCACGCGATATTGCCCATCACCGTCTCGATGAGCTCGTCCTTCGTCTCGAACACGCGCGGCCCGCGCAACCACTGCTCGAACTCGATGCGAATCTCCCTGCCGTAGAGATCGCCGTCGAAGTCGAGCAGATGCGCCTCGACGGGAGCGGTCGCCTCGGCAAAGCTCCTGGCGACGCCCACGTTGACCGCAGCCGCATAGCGCACGCCCTCGACGATGGCGTAGGCGCCGTAGACACCCTCGCGCGGCAGCATCGTCTCGCAGCCCGAGAGGTCGAGGTTGGCCGTCGCGAAGCCGAAGCCGTCGCCCGCGCCGCGCCCGTGCACGATCGTGCCCGTAATGGCATGGAGCCTGCCGGCAAGGAGGCGCTTTGCCTGCGCGACCTCCCCCTCGCGCAGCTCGGCGCGTATGCGCGTGGCCGAGATGACCTCGCCATCCTCCTCGACGAGCTCGCAGGCGACGTAGGTGCAGTCGTGCGCAAGAGCCCATCGCTCCAGATCCTCGGCCGTGCCGCTCGCCTTATAGCCGAAGCGGAAATCCGAGCCGGTGAAGATGGCGCGGGGTCGCACGACGCTGGCGAGGAAATCGAGGAAGTCCAAGGGCGGCATCGAGAACAGCTCGGGCCCCGTCGTCAATGCCAGCACGCCGCCCGAGGTCTGCTCGGCGGCCATCGCGAGACGCTCCTCGTTGGAGAGGAGCTTGCCGAAGCTCGGATCGTCACGACGAAAGACCTCGTCGGGATCGCGGTCGAAGGTCACGGCGACGAGGGGTGCGTCGATTTCCCGTGCCAGTTCGCGGGCCTGGGCGAAGATGGCACGGTGCCCGATGTGCATGCCGTCGAAGACGCCTATGACGAGCACGGCATCATTGTCGTCTCGACCGAGCGGCCCCTTCCTGTCATCTCGACCGAGCGAAGCGAGTGGAGAGATCTCGTTCTTGCCCGTAGCGGTATTCGAGATTTCTCGACTCCGCTCACTTCGTTCGCTACGCTCGAAATGACAAAATTCGACCGGGTCGCAGCGCATGATGTTGCCCGTCCTAGCCAACGCCGACAACACCTCCGGGAATGACCGTCGCGGGACGACATGTCCCGGCGACGAAGCTGTAGACCGCGAGTAACCTGTGGTCACGCACGCACGAGACCATACCCTCGCCCACGGCGACGTCCGTGAGCTCGCGACCGTTGGCCACGCATTCGGCCTGTCGCTCGCCAAGCTCGATGACGGGAAATCCCAGCAGCTTGGCCGGGTCACACCAGGGCAGGGCGCATCCCGCCTCGGCACAGTGCGCGAGGTCGGCAAGGGAGCAGGCCTCGCCGACGGCCGTGGTCGCGACCGAGGTGCGGCGCAACGAGCCAAGGTGGGCGCCGCAACCCAGATACGTCCCGATGTCACGGGCCAGGGCGCGGATGTAGGTGCCCTTGCTCACGTCGAAGTGGACGTCCCAGAACGGGAGCTCGCGCACGAGCACGTCACCATCGGCCCGGACGATTTCGGCGTGTTGCACGCCCGTGCCCACGAGGCGCGCCCCGTACACGGTGACATGGCGCAGCTCGAGATCGAGGCAGGTCCCCTCGCGCGCCGCCTTGTATGCGACGACGCCGTTCTTCTTGATGGCCGAATAGGCGGGCGGCAGCTGCTCGAGCTCTCCCGTGAACTCGTCGAGGACGGCCCGGGCATCGGCCGCACCCATGATCTGCGCAAGCTCGTCATCGCACGCGCTGGCGAGCACACGCCCCTGGGCGTCATCCGTGTCCGTGGCAACGCCGAAGACGATGCGCGCGTCATACTCCTTGTCATGGTCGGTGAGATATTCGGACAGACGCGTGGCCGCTCCCACGCCCACGAGCATGAGACCGGTGGCGGCCGGATCGAGCGTCCCGGCATGGCCCACACGTCGCTCCCCCGTGACCTGGCGCACGCGGTTGACCACGTCGTGCGAAGTCATTCCGTAGGGCTTGTCGAGCGCGAGCACGCCGCATAGTCCGCTGGCACCACGCCTGCGGCTCATGGCGTCTCCTCGCGAATCCTGCCGAACGCCGTCGTGTTGGTCATCTCGGCATCCGTCGTCATGGGGGCGCTCGGTTGCTCGGCGAATGACGCGCCGACGAGCTCCTCGACGATGGCGCGTGCCGCGGGAAGCTTGTCGTGGATGGTGAAGCCGGCCGCGGCCTTGTGGCCGCCACCGTTCATCTTCGCGGCGATGGCCGCGACGTCGCGATCGGTCTTCGAGCGAATGGACCCGCGCACGATGGGACCCTGCTCGCGGAGCATGACGGCCACCTCGACACCGTCGAGTTGCCGTATCGCGTCGATGAGCGAGTCGCCGTCCTCCTTGTTCGCGCCCAGCTCCTCGAAATCGGCCTCGCACGCCCAGGACAGGGCGAGCCTGCCATCGAACAGGAGCTCGAGGCGTCGTACGACGAGGGCCTCGAGCTGCAGGGCAGCCCAGCTGCGGCGCTGGTAGACGAAGCGCGCGACCTCGGACGGAAGGGCACCCGCCGCAGCCATGTCGGCTGCCGCCATGAGGGCGCGCGAGTCCGCATTCTGGAACTGGAAACGCCCGGTATCGGTCACGAGCGCGGTATAGCAGCAGGTCGCGATGGCCGGCGTCATCTCGACACCCGCCTGCTCGAGGAAGTCCCAGACGAGCATGCCGGCCGCGGCGGCCGTGCTGTCGACGTAGCCGACGTCGGCAAAGGACGCGTCGCCTTGGTGGTGGTCGATCGCGATCGTCTTCTTCGCGCGCTTGAGCACGTGCTCGCCATCGCCGGCACGGGCAGCGCTCGGCACGTCGACCAAGATGAAGACATCCGGGCGCGCGTGATACTCGCACGCGGGCATGAAATCCCCGTAGCAGTCGAGAAAGTCGTAGAGCTTGGGTTGCTCGCGCGTCGCCAACAGGGGCGTGACCTCGTAGCCGAGGCTACGCAGGCCCAAGGTGAGGGCGAGCGCGCTGCCCAGGCAGTCGCCGTCCGGATTGACATGGCCGCAGACGGCGACGCTACGCGCCCCGTCCAGCAGCTCAATGCCTTGCGTGTAATCGAGCTTCGCCATTGATAATCCTTTGTCCTGTGTCGTGCCTCGGGCGCAGGGTGCGACGCTAGTCCTCGTCGGAGAACAGCGACGCGATGCGCTCGGCTGCGTCGACCGACGGATCGATGAAGAAACGCAGCTCGGGCGTGACGCGCCAACCGAGACTCTTGCCGACGAGAGAGCGGATGCGGCCCTTGGCGGCCTCGAGTCCCTCCATGACCTCGTCGTAGCGACTCGCGTCAGCGCTCACGTAGACGTTGGCGACCTCGCGGTCCTTCGAGACCTCGACGTCGGTGACCGTCACGAGCTCGAGACGCGGATCGGAGACCTGGAACAGGAGCACGTTGGCGATTTTCTCGCGCAGCTCCTCGTTGACGCGACGCGATGTGGGTGTCTGCTTCATGTCTATTCCTTACGGGCGACCTGCTCGATGCGATAGCCCTCGATGACGTCGCCTTCCTTGATGTCCTGGAAGTCCTCGATGCCGATGCCGCACTCCGTGCCCGAACGCACCGATGCCACGTCGTCGCGGTAGTGGCGCATGGACATGATGGCACCGTCGTGGACGATGACGCCGTCACGCACGATGCGCACGTGGTCGGTCTTCGCGATCTCGCCCTCGGTGACGATGCAGCCGGCGATGACGCCGACCTTGGGCATCTTGAAGGTCTCGCGCACGGTCGCCGAGCCGGTGTCGACCTCGACTTCCTCGGGGGCAAGCAAGCCGACGCGTGCGGCATTGATGTCCTCGATGGCCTGGTAGATGACACGGTACAGGCGGATGTCGACCTTCTCGCGCTCGGCGGCCTGACGCACGCCGGCCTGCGGACGCACGCCGAAGCCGATGATGATGGCGTCGGATGCCGCGGCGAAGTTGACGTCGGTCTCGGTGACGCCACCGACGGCGGCGCGGATGACGTTGATGCGCACCTCGGACTGGTCCATCTTCTCGAGCGCGCCACGTAGCGCCTCGATGGAGCCCTGGGTGTCGGCCTTGACGATGAGGTTGAGCTCGGCGTGCTTGTTCGCCTCGATACGCGCGAACAGGTCGTCGAGGTTCATGTGGCGCGGAGCCTCCTGGGCGGCCAGGCGCTGCTTGAGCTCGCGCTCGGCAGCCAGGCTGCGGGCCTCGGACTCGTTCTCGAAGACGGCGAACTCGTCACCGGCGCTCGGAACCGAAGACAGGCCCAGGATCTCGACCGGGTCGGCGGGCTTGGCCTCCTTGACGGAATTGCCCTGCGGGTCAATGAGCGCACGCACGTGGCCGAAGCACACGCCGGCGACGAGCGCGTCGCCCACATGCAGGGTGCCGCGCTGCACGATGACGGTCGCCACCGGGCCACGGCCCTTGTCGAGGTTGGCCTCGATGACGAAACCACTGGCCGTGGTGTCGGGATTGGCCTTGAGCTCGAGCACCTCGGCCTGGAGGATGATCGTCTCGAGCAGCTCGTCGATGTTGAGGTTCTGGCGGGCGGAGACCTCGACGAACATGTTGTTGCCACCCCACTCCTCGGGGATGACGCCGCGCTCGGCGAGCTCGGTCTTCACGCGGTCGGGATTGGCCCCCGCCTTGTCGATCTTGTTGATGGCCACGACGATGGGCACGTCGGCGGCCTTCGCGTGGTCGATGGCCTCGATGGTCTGCGGCATGACGCCGTCATCGGCTGCAACGACCAGGACGATGATGTCGGTGACCTGCGCACCGCGGGCGCGCATGGCGGTGAACGCCTCGTGGCCCGGCGTGTCGATGAAGGTGATCTGGTTGCCGTTGATCCAGACCACGGACGCGCCGATGGCCTGGGTGATGCCGCCGGCCTCGGCCTGCTGCACGCCCGAATGGCGGATGGCGTCGAGCAGCGAGGTCTTGCCGTGGTCGACGTGACCCATGACGGTGACGACGGGCGGACGGGACTTGAGGTCCTTCTCGTCATCGTAGAAGGTGAACGACATCTCCTCTTCCGGCGAGATGATCTTGACCTCGCGTCCGATGTCACCGGCGATGAGCTCGACCAGGTCATCGCTCATCGACTGGGTGAGCGTGAGCGGCGTGCCAAGCAGGAAGAGCCTCTTGACGACCTCGTTGCCGGGAACCTCGAGCGCATCGGCGAGCTCGCCCACCGTGATACCGCTCGTGACCTGCACGACACCGACGGGCACACCCGTGATCTCGGCCTTGCGCTGCGCCTCTTCCTCGGCCTTCTTGGCGGCCTCGGCGGCACGACGCTCCTTGCGCTTCTTGCGACGGCCGCTCGACTGCTTCTCGGCCTCGGCGACGGCGGCACGGGCCTCCTCGAGCACCTTGTCACGCTGCAGTTGCTCGGCAGCCTGCGCCATCTGGCGATAGCGGTCGTCCTCGGACTCCGAGTCGACCTCGACCTGCTGGCGGCCCTTCTTTTTCTTCTTGGCGCCCTTCTCGCGATAGGGCGAGTCGGCCTGGGCCGGCTCGGAAGCGGACTGCTCGCCGGCGGCGGCACGGGCCTCGGCGGCCTCCCTCTTCTCTTGCGTCAGGCGATTGCTCTCGGCCGCGATCTGCGAGAGGAGCCCATCGAACACCGAGGGCTTGGACGGCTTCGTCTCGACGACGGCCTCCTCGGCGACCTCGGCATCCTGCTGGCTGGCGGCCTTGGCCTCGGCCTCGGCGGCCTCGCGACGCTTCTGTTCCTTCTGGCGACGCTTTATCTCGGCCTGGGCGGCCTGCTTGTGCTCTTCCTCGAGACGCTTGCGCTCCTCTTCCTCGGCGCTCGTCTTCTCCTCGTCGGCATCCTTGCCGGTGTCTTCCTGGGCGCTCTGGGCGCGCTCCTGCAGCTCCGGACCAAGCTCCTTGCGAATCTTGTCGACATAGGCGTCGACGAGCGTGGACGCGTGGTTCTTGACGGGGATCTTCATCTCCTTGAGCCTCTCGACGAGCTCCTTGGATGTCATCCCGAACTCCTTGGCGAGTTCATGTACGCGCATTCCTGCCATGTTCCCTATCACCTATCCCCTGCTGACGTCGCGCCCACGGCGCTCATGTAGACGTCAAAATCGGCCCTGAGCCGTTCGTAATCGTCATGTCCCACCTTGGTGCGCAGACGGCCGCCCAAGAGGCGCTTGTCGCATGCCCTGGCAAAGCACGCTTCGTCCGCGCAGACGTAGGCTCCCCGCCCCGCCGCCTTGCCGCTCGCATCGAGGGCAACCGTGCCATCCGCCGTGCGCACGAAGCGCACGAGAGCGCGCTTGTCCGAACTCGCATGGCAGGCGATGCAGGTGCGTATGGGAGCCTTCCGCGTCATTAGATGAGGGACTCCTCTTCCTCGTCCGCGGCGGTCTCGGGCGCCTGGCCATCGGCATGGATGCCGCAGAAGCGCGAGCCGGGACGGGCATGGTTGCGGCAACGCACGCCCTCGGGGCTCACGTATTCGCAGCGCAGATCCACCGGCTCCTCCACCACGTCGTCTTCCTCGTCGATGAGCGAGGTCATGGAGGCCAGGGAGCCGCCGTCAGCCGCGACGAGGCTCGCCGACTTGATATCGATGTGCCAGCCGGTCAGACGCGCGGCGAGGCGGGCGTTCTGACCTTCCTTGCCGATGGCGAGCGAGAGCTGGTCATCGGGCACGACGACGGTCGCGTAGTGCGTGTCCTCGTTGATGAGCACGTTGGAGACCTTGGCCGGCGAAAGCGCGTTGGCCACGAAGGTCACTGGGTCCTCGCTCCATTGGATGACATCGATGCGCTCGCCGCGCAGCTCGCCCACGACCATGCGGATGCGCGAGCCCTTGGGGCCGACGCAGGCGCCGACCGGATCGAGGTTGGACTCGCGGGAGTGCACGGCGATCTTCGAGCGGGCTCCGGCCTCGCGGGCAACGGACTTGACCTCGACGACGCCATCGTAGATCTCGGGCACCTCGAGCTCGAGCAGGCGACGGATGAGGTCGGGATGCGTGCGGCTCACGATGATGCTCGGGCGGTTGCCGCCATCGCGGGTGCGCGTGGCGCCCTGCGTCTGCTGGCTCGGGTCGCGCACGTCGATGATAAGCGCCTTGATGCGCTGGTTGTGCTGGTAGTACTCGTTGCTGGGGCGCTCGTTGCGCTCGTTCTCGTTGCGGCGCCTGTCGAAGTGCGGCAGCTCGGCCTCGACGCCATCGCGAATCTTGATGATGGTAAAGTCGGGCGTGGTCTGGAGCACGGTGCCGGTGATGAGCTCGCCCTTGCGATCGGCGAACTCCTTGTAGATGCTCGCGCGGGCGGCATCGCGGACGATTTCGTTGATGACGCGCTTGGCGTTCTGGGCGGCGATGCGCGAGACGTTATCGGGCGTCACGTCGCGCGGCTCGTAGTCCTCGTACTCGCCGGTCTCGGGGTCCTCTTCGCCCACGCCGACCATCTCGTAGACGAAGATGCGGCCGCTCTCGCGGTCGATGGTGACCTGCGCGTCCCAATCGAGGTCGAGAATGCCCTTATAGCTGCGCGCAAGATCCTGCTCGAGGCGTTCGAGCACGGCGAGCTGGTCGATGCCACGCTCGGTGGCAAGATCGGTGAGTGCGCTGATGAGTTCTGATGACATGGTTCCTCCCTATTTAGTTGTCCTGGCCAAGGGCCGCATCCTCGTCACCGAAGTTGCGGCTGCCAAAGTCGATTTGGCCGATGATGTGCGCCTTCTTGATGCGATCGAAGGCAAGGCGCTCCATCGTGCCATCTTCCATTTCGAGCACGAGCTCATCACCATCGAGCCCCTGCGAAATTCCCGTGTACTTGCTGCGCGGTGCGCCTGGCTTGAGGTAGACCACCGTCGTCTCGCCCACGAAGCGGTCGAAGTCGTCGCGCTTGCGCAGTGGGCGATCGATGCCGGGTGACGAGACCTCGAGGTCGTAGGACTCGATGAAGGGGTCGGCCTCCTCGATTGCGGCGTCCACCCATTCCTGGGCGTCGACGAGCTCGTCAAGCGTGATGCCACCGGCCGGCGTGTCAAGGAACACGCGCAGGACGGGACGCTTGCGCGTACCGGCCACTTCGACCGTCACCAAATCGAGACCATGCTTGACCGCAAGCGGCTCGAGCACCTCGATCAGCTTGTCCTCCCTGTTCACCTGCACGTCTCCTTACAAACAAAGAAAGCGGGGCAAACCCACTTTCTCCTTAACCTCTACTAACTTAACGGCGGCGTAGAAAGCCATACCGTGGCTGCGAGCAGCCTCAAAGCGCACGAAACGGACGCTTTGACAAGCTACCCTATTTTACTCGGATTTTCCCATAACGCAAGCATAAGAGAGACATGTCCGTACGAGGACTGGCTCTCGCACCCGATTCGCTATTTCTGCAACGCCGCGAAAGAACTCGCGCGCAAAGAACGCACGCTCAGACACCTTTCGCTAAACCCGCGTTGCATACATAGCGAATCTGCTTGAGATGTCCTCCTACGGACATGTCTCTCTTAGTAGATAGGCCTGGGGCGGACGGGTGGTAGATGCACAAAGCGAGTTCTTTGCGAATGAAAGGCGCCGGTGGCGCCTTTCTCCGAGCAAAGGTGTCTGAGCGACTGCGCTACCACCCGTCCGCCCCTAGAAGATCTATTAGTTCGCCACGACGTTGACGACGGTCGGCGCGACGATGGTCTTGCGCACGGTGAGGCCAGCGATGCGATCGGCCACTGCCTCGAGCGCCGCCGCGACGATCTCGTCCTCGCCGGCATCGGCTGCCGTCGTTATGTGCCCGCGCACCTTGCCGCCGATCATGACGGCGCGCTCCACCTCGTCGGCCTTGGTGGCCTCCTCGTCGAAGCTCGGCCACGCGACGCCGTAGGTGCTGCCCTCGTTGCCAAGCGCCTCGTTCCATAGCTCATCGGCCCAGTGCGGCGCATAGGGCGCGAGCAGGAGCACGAGCGCCGTGGCGACTTCGTGGCACAACTGCTCGTCACGGGCGTCTTCTGCCGTGGCGTTCAGATAGTCGGCGGTCGTGTTGACGAGCTCCATGATGGCCGCGAGCGCCGTATTGAAGTTGAAGCGCTCGATGTCGGCGCCCACCTTCTTGATGGTCGCGTGCATCTGGCGGTTGAGCTCCTTGGCAAGCTGCCCGTCATCGGCCGGGCCCTTCGCGTCTGTGAGGCTCCACACCTGGCCCCACGCGCGCTTGAGGAAGCGTGCCATGGCGGCACAGCCCTTGTCGTCCCATTGCAGGTCCTTGTCGGGCGGCGCCATGAACAGGATGCACGCACGGGCGGCATCCACGCCGAACTCGTCGATGACCGCCTCGGGCGACACGACGTTGCCCTTGGACTTGCTCATGGTCTCGCCGCGCGCGTCCTTCACCATGCCCTGGCACAGCAGGTTGGTGAACGGCTCGTCGAAGTCGAGCATGCCGGCGTCGCGCGCGACCTTCGTCCAGAAGCGCGAGTACAGCAAGTGCAAAATCGCGTGCTCGATGCCGCCGATGTACTGGTCGACGGGCATGAAGCGGTCGGCCTTGTCCTTGGCGAACGGCAGGCTCGTATTATGCGGATCGGTGTAGCGCAGGTAGTACCACGAGCTGCACGTGAAGGTATCCATGGTGTCGGTCTCGCGATGGGCGGCCTTGCCGCACACGGGGCAGGTGCACTCGTAGAACTCCTTGGAGTCCTTGAGGGTCTGGCCGGCGGCGATGTCGATGTCCATCGGAAGGATGACCGGCAGGTCCTTTTCGGGAACGGGCACGAGCCCGCAGTCATCGCAGTAGATCATCGGGATGGGATTGCCCCAGTAGCGCTGGCGGCTGATGAGCCAGTCGCGCAGGCGGAAGTTCACGATACCACGGCCCAGGCCGCGCTCGGCGAGCCAGTCGATGACCGCCTGCATGCCCTCGGAGTCGTGGCCGCCGGGCATGCCGGTGAACTGCCCGGACTGCACCATGATGCCGTCACCGTTGAACGCCTCGTCCCAGTCGACGTCGGTCACCTCGAGCTCGCGTACGTCGGCGAGCTCGGCGGCCAGCGGGCTGTCGGCGGGCACGACGACCGGCGGAATGGGCAGGCCGTACTTGCGGGCGAACTCGAAGTCGCGCTGGTCGCCGCAGGGCACGGCCATGACGGCACCGGTGCCGTAATCGGTGAGGACGTAATCGGAAACCCACACAGGCACCTTGCTGCCGTTGACGGGGTTGATGACGTAGCGACCCGTGAAGGCGCCGTGCTTCTCGCGGTCGCCCATGGTGCGCTCGACGGCCGTGGCCGCAGCCGCGACCTTCTGCACCTCGCGCACCTCGGCCTCGTACTCGGTACCCGCGACCAGACGCTCGACGAGCTTGTGCTCGGGCGCGAGCATGAAGAAGGTGCAGCCAAAAAGCGTATCGGGGCGCGTCGTGAACACGGTGATCTTCTCGTCGGTGGGCTCGCCGGCCTCGTCGCACAGCGTGAACTCGACCTCGGCACCTTCGCTGCGGCCAATCCAGTTGGCCTGCATCTGCTTGACGCGCTCGGGCCAGCCGGGCAGCTTGTCGAGGTCATCGAGCAGCTCCTGGGCGTAATCGGTGATCTTGAGGTACCACTGGTCGAGCTCGCGACGCTCCACCGTGGAATGGCAGCGCCAGCACGTGCCCTGCTCGACCTGCTCGTTGGCAAGCACCGTCTTGCAGTCGGGACACCAGTTGACGGGGTTGGACTTGCGATAGGCCAGGCCCTTCTCGTACATCTTGAGGAAGAACCACTGGCCCCAGCGGTAATAGTCCTCCTTGCAGGTGATGACCGTGCGGTCCCAATCGTAGGAAAGGCCCATGCGCTTGAAGCTCGCCATCTGGGTCTCGATGTTCTCGAAGGTCCAGGTGGCCGGATGGCTGTGATGCTTGATGGCGGCGTTCTCGGCCGGCAGGCCAAAGGCGTCCCAGCCAATGGGGTGCAGCACGTCGTAACCGTTCATGTGGAGGTAGCGGGCGTAGACGTCGCCGATGGTGTAGTTGCGCACGTGGCCCATGTGGATGTCACCGCTCGGATACGGGAACATCTCGAGCACGTACTTCGCGGGACGCGTCGATGCCTCGTCTAGCTTGAAAAGCTCATGCTCCGCCCAGCGCTTTTGCCATTTGGGTTCGATGGAATGCGGATCATACGCCTCGTGCATGGCCAACCTCCGATGTGCCGTCAGATAAAACAGTGCCTCATGATACCGCTTCGCCGCGGCATCGCATGCTAGAACGCGATGATACCCAGATGTTCGAGGAGTATCTTGAGGCCGATGACGACGAGCACGGCGCCCCCGATGACCTGAGCGGTCCTCTCGAAGCGCGCGCCGAAGCGGTTTCCCACGACGACGCCGATGATCGAAAGGCAGAAGGTCGTGATGCCGATGACGAACGCGGCCCGCACGATGTCGATCTGCAGAAACGAGAAGCTGATTCCGACGGCCAGGGCATCGATGCTCGTGGCGATGGCCAACATGAACAGCTCGCGCAGGTCGAGCTTGTCTGCACCTTCCTCGCAGCATTCATCGGGCTCGTCATGAAAGGCGTCCCAGAGCATCTTGCCACCCACGGCGGCGAGCAACACGAAGGCAATCCAGTGGTCTACGGCCGTGACGTAGACGGCGAAGGTGCTGCCCAGCGCCCAGCCGATGACCGGCATGAGGCCCTGGAAGACGCCGAAGAACAGCGCGATGACCAACGCATGGCCGTAATTGACACGATGCATGCCCAGGCCCTTGCAGACGGACACGGCAAACGCGTCCATCGACAGCCCGACGCCGATGAGGAAAATCTCAATGAGCCCCACGGGCAATCCTTACGCCACGGCGTCCGGTTCGCTTGGCTGGCCCGCGGCGCGATTCACGTCCATGAGCTCGCGCTGGAGCTGTTGCATGGTGGGCGGCACCCAGGTGATGGCATCGGCGCCTGCATCAATGGTGCTCTTGATGGAGGCCGCGTCCTTGCCGCCGCTCGCGATGATGGGCAGCTCGGGAAAACGGGCGCGCACCGCCTCGACGACCGAAGGCGTGTCCCTGCCGGCGGCGACATTGACCACGCGGGCACCCGCCATGATCTTGGTGGCGATGAGCTCGTCGAAGGTGACGACGGTGAGAATGACCGGTATGTCGATGCTCGACGAAATCGCATGGACGTCATCGATGCTCGTGGGCGAGTTGACGATGACGCCAAAGGCGCCCTGCATCTCGGACTGGACGGCCATGGCCGCCGAACGCGCGCCCGTCGTGGTGGTGCCGGCCACGCCCGTGAAGACGGGACGACCCGCGGCGTTCACGAGCGCCTGCGTGATGACGGGCTGGCAGGTGAAGGGATAGACGGCGAAGACGGCGTCGGCATCGCAGTTGCAGATGATCGCGAGGTCGGTCGAAAAGACGAGCGACTTGACGCGACGACCGAAGAACGAGATACCCGGACACGCGTCGATCTGCGAGGGAATATGCAGCGCGGCAGGTGCATGACGATACGCGCCGTCGATGGCCTTGGGATCGCAGCGCGTGACGATGGCCTCGAGATGGGTGATCTCGGCGGACGAGGCGCCCTGATGCTCGGCATCATGAGCGCGCTTGCCCTTGAGGGCGCGTAGCTTGTGGAGACCCAACTTGTTCTTCATAGACCTGTCCTAACTCGAAGCGCCCTGCGAGCCCTCTCCTAAGTTCGGACAATGATAGCAACTCGCATCGCGTCTTCGATGCTCGCCGCCGATTTTTAAGATGTTTTAAGAACCTCTACGCCTTGGGGTTGCTCAGACGCAGGATGGACCGCCCGAACTCATAGCCAAAGGGCGGCTCGGCCACCCAATCGGGACGGAAGTCACGCGTGGTCGTGGCCACGCTCGGACCACGCCGCACAGTGAGGTACTCGTCGCTCCAGATGTCGCGGTCGAGAGCGAGCAGACTCCCGTCCTCGTTCTCGAAGAGCAGCGCCTGCACCCACCTGAAGTCGATGAGCTTGCGCGATCCCTTGGCGAGAATCGCCGTGTCCACCACGACGAGCACGTCAGCCACCATGAACCCGCATTCCACGCGCGTCACGGACTTGCCCGGCGGCGTCCACAGCTCGCCCTTGGCGGGCACCGCACGCAGTATGGCCACCTGTTCCTCGTCGAAGTTCGGGCCGAGTGCCAAGGTCTCATGCTCGTTCACGAGATCCACCGAGAAGTCGTCGAAGGTGACGCGCGCCGTCTTGTATATGTGGTCCCCCTCGCCCTCGAGGCAATAGCCCTCGTAGGCGACGAGCTCGCGACCGATGCACGAGCGCAGGAGCTCGAGCGTCATGTCATCGAAGCGCCTGCTGATTTCTATCAGACTCATGACAAAGATGCCTCCCGTTCGCGCGCTCGTAGTATATTGACGCACTAAGCATACTGCATCGACCACCATATGGGAGGATGTTCATGGAACGCGAGAACGCATGGAAGGCCTATACGGACGCGCAACTCGAGGAACTCGAGGCGCTGAGCCGTGATTACATCGACTTCATCTCCGACAACAAGACCGAGCGCGAGTGCACGCAAAGCGCCATCGAGCTCGCCGAGAAGGCCGGCTACAAGCCGCTCGCCAAGGCCATCGAGTCTGGCCAGGCCCTCAAGGCCGGCGACAAGGTCTGGGCGCACACGCATGGCAAGGCGCTCATCCTCATGGCGCTCGGCACCGATCGGCTCGAGGACGGTTTCAACATCCTCGGCGCGCATATCGATTCACCGCGTCTTGACCTCAAGCAAAACCCGCTCTTCGAGAACACCGACCTCGCCCTGCTCGACACCCATTACTACGGGGGCATCAAGAAGTACCAGTGGGTCACGCTCCCGCTGGCCATCCACGGCGTCATCGCCAAGAAGGACGGCTCCATCGTCGAGGTCAACGTCGGCGAGGATCCCGCCGACCCGGTCTTTTGCATCTCCGACCTGCTGCCGCACCTGGGCCAGGAGCAAATGAAGAAGACGGCATCCGAGGTCATCGACGCCGAGACCCTCGACGTGCTCGTGGGCGGCTGGCCGCTGTCCGTCGACGAGGATGCCGAGGTCGCCGATGACGCACCCGCCTGGGAGAAGGTCGCCAAGAAGGAGCCCGTCAAGGCCCACGTGCTCAAGGTGCTGGCCCAGAAATACGGCATCGACGAGGAGGACTTCCTCTCCGCCGAGCTCGAGGTCGTGCCCGCCGGTCGTGCCCGCGAGCTGGGCTTCGACCGCTCCATGGTCATCGGCTACGGCCAAGATGATCGCGTCTGCGCCTACACTTCGCTCGTCGCGCAGCTTGCCATCGAGAACCCCACCCGCAGTGCCGTCACCGTGCTGGTCGACAAGGAGGAGATTGGCTCCGTGGGCGCGACGGGCATGGAGTCGCTGTTCTTCGAGAACACCATCGCCGAGATCATGGAGCTTGCCGGCGAGGGCGGCCAGATTGCACTGCGCCGCGCGCTCGCCAACTCCAAGATGCTGTCATCGGACGTCTCGGCCGGCCTCGACCCCTCCTACGCGAGCGTGTTCGAGCCCAAGAACGCCGCCTACCTTGGCCGCGGCCTCGTCTTCAACAAGTACACGGGTGCCCGCGGCAAAAGCGGCAGCAACGACACCTCGGCGGAATTCGTGGCCGAGGTGCGCAAGGTCATGGACGATGCGGACGTCGCGTTCCAGACCGCCGAGCTCGGCAAGGTCGACATCGGTGGTGGCGGCACCATCGCCTACATCCCCGCCAAGTACGACATGGACGTCATCGACAGCGGCGTTGCCGTGCTCTCGATGCACGCTCCCTGGGAGGTCACGAGCAAAGCCGACATCTACGAGGCCCGCAAAGGCTACGAGGCGTTCCTCAAGAACGCATAGGAATTGCCACCGCAATGAGACAAATGTGTCTGACCAATTTGTCTCATTGCGCAGGTCAGGGCTGAAGACACTTCACAATGAGACAAATACCCTGTGTATTTGTCTCATTTCATAGCGCGCCGCAGCGCTCCCCTATTCCGTGAAGTACCCCACGCCACCTTCGATGAGCGGCTGGTAGCTCAGGTCGGGGATGTTGCGATACACGCCGTTGCTCCAACGCTCGGTGTGGCCCATCTTGCCAAGCACGCGCCCGTCGGGACTCGTGATACCCTCGATAGCGAGCACCGAGCCGTTGGGATTCACGTCGAGGTCCATGGACGGCATGCCGTCGAGGCCCACGTACTGCGTCGCGATCTGCCCGCTCTCGATAAGCTGCTCGAGCGTGTCGTCGTTGGCCACGAAGCGGCCCTCGCCATGGCTGATGGCCACGGTGTAGATGTCGCCCACCTCGCAGCGCGAGAGCCACGGCGACAGGTTGGACGCGACGCGAGTGCGCACGATGCGGCTCTGGTGCCTGCCGATGGTGTTGAAGGTGAGCGTCGGGCAGCCCGCATCCGTCGTGACGATGTCGCCGTAGGGCACGAGGCCGAGCTTGACGAGCGCCTGAAATCCGTTGCAGATGCCGAGCATGAGGCCGTCGCGGTCGTTGAGCAGGCGGCGTACGGCATCGGTGACGTTGGGGTTGCGGAAAAACGCCGTGATGAACTTTGCGCTGCCATCCGGCTCGTCACCGCCGGAGAAGCCGCCGGGAATCATGATGATCTGGCTGTTGTCGATCTTCTCGACGAAGGCCCTGGTGCTCTCGGCCACCGCGTCCGGCGTCAGGTTATTGATGATGAAGGTCTCGGGCACGGCACCGGCACGCTCGAAGGCAAGCGCCGTATCGTACTCGCAGTTGTTGCCCGGAAAGACCGGGATGATGACGCGGGGCTTGGCAAGGTTGCCACAGTAGGTAAGCGGCACATGGCTTGCATCGCTGATCATGTCGACACCGCCGCCGTCCTCGCGATAGGGGAAGACGTCCTCGAGCTCGTGCTCCCAGGCTTCCTGGAGCACGGCCAGGCGCACGGTCTGGCCACCGGCGATGATCGCGTACTCGTCGATGGTCTCGCCCAGCTCGACGACATGCATGTTCTCCGTTGACTCGACGGGCTCGGCACCGGGCGCCAGCTCGACGACGAAGGAACCGTAGGCGTTGACGAAGAGCGTGTCGAGGTCGACGGCCTCGTTGATGCGCAGGCCGATGCCGTTGCCCAGGCACATCTTGAAGAGCAGCTCGGCGTCTCCGCCAAAGCCCGGCGCGCCCACGGCGAGCACCTGACCGCTGTCGATGAGACGTTCAACGGTATCGAGGCATTCGAGCAGACCGGCCTTCTCGGGCATGAGCCCATCGGCCTCGTAGAAGGGATGGATGCAGAGCACTTCGTGACCGGCGCCCTTGAACTCGGGGCTCATGGCATGGTCGACCGTGCCCACGGCCGTCGCGAAGCTCACGAGCGTGGGCGGGACGTCCAGGTCCTCGAAGCTACCCGACATGGAGTCCTTGCCGCCGATGGAACCGACACCCAAGTCGATCTGGGCCATGAGCGCACCAAGCAGCGATGCGGCCGGCTTGCCCCAGCGCTCGGGCACGTCGCGCAGCGAGCCGAAGTACTCCTGGAAGGTCAGGTAGGCGTCCTTGCGCGAGAAGCCAGCGGCGATGAGTTTGGCGACGCTCTCGACGACCGCGAGATACGCGCCCTTGAACTGGTTGGCCGAAGACAGATACGGATTGAAACCCCAGGCCATGCCACTGGTCGTCGTGGTCTCGCCCAGAACGGGGAGCTTGGCGATCATCGCCATGGGCGCGGTGAGCTGGCGCGCGCCGCCAAAGGGCATGAGCACCGTGTTGGCGCCGATGGTGGAGTCGAACATCTCGACCAGACCCTTGTTCGACGCGACGTTGAGGTCGGTGACGACGCTCTTCATGCGCTCGGCGAAGCTCTCGCCCTCCCAGTTCGGGATGTAGTCCTCGCCTGCGGCGATGTGGACGTCCATCTGCTTGGAGGCGCCGTTTGAGTTGAGGAACTCGCGGCTCACGTCGACGATCGTGTCTCCGCGCCAGGTCATGACCACGCGCGGCTCCTCGGTCACGGTCGCGATAACGACCGCCTCGACGTTCTCCTCATCGGCGTAACGAAGGAACTCGTCGACGTCCTCGGCTGCGACGGCGCAGGCCATGCGCTCCTGGCTCTCCGAAATGGCAAGCTCGGTGCCGTCCAGGCCGTCGTACTTCTTGGGAACGCGGTCCAGGTCGATGAGCAGGCCATCGGCGATCTCGCCCGTGGCCACGCTCACGCCGCCGGCGCCGAAGTCGTTGCAGCGCTTGATGAGACGGCAGGCGTCCTTGCGGCGGAAGAGGCGCTGCAGCTTGCGCTCGACCGGCGCGTTGCCCTTCTGCACCTCGGCACCGCAGGTCTCGATGCTCGAGACGTTGTGGGCCTTCGAGGAACCGGTTGCACCGCCGATGCCGTCGCGGCCGGTACGACCGCCGAGCAGGATGATCTTGTCGCCAGCAACCGGCGTCTCGCGACGCACGTGGTCTGCGGGCGTCGCACCTACCACGGCGCCGATTTCCATGCGCTTGGCCGCGTAGCCGGGATGATAGAGCTCGTTTACCTGACCCGTGGCAAGGCCGATCTGGTTGCCGTAACTCGAGTAGCCATGGGCCGCCGTGGTCACGATCTTGCGTTGCGGCAACTTGCCCGCAAGCGTCTCGTCGATGGGCGTGTGCGGGTCTGCGGCACCCGTCACGCGCATGGCCTGGTACACGTAGGAGCGGCCGGACAGCGGGTCGCGGATGCAACCGCCGATGCAGGTTGCCGCGCCGCCAAAGGGCTCGACCTCGGTGGGATGGTTGTGGGTCTCGTTCTTGAAGAGGAACAGCCAGTCCTCGTCGGTACCGTTCACGTCGACCTTGACCTTGACGGTGCAGGCGTTGATCTCCTCGCTCTCGTCAAGACCCGTCAGGATGCCCTGTTTCTTCAGGTACTTGGCGCCAATGGTGCCCATGTCCATGAGGCATACGGGCTTCTCGTCGCGTCCGAGCTCGTGGCGCATGTCGAGGTACGTGTCGAAGGCGGCCTGCACGATTTCGTCATCGATCTGGACATCCACAAGCTCGGTGCCGAAGGTCGTGTGACGGCAGTGGTCGGACCAGTACGTGTCGACCATCTTCACTTCCGTGATGGTCGGGTCGCGATGCTCCACGTTGGCGAAGTAATCTTGGAAGACCTTGATATCGGCCAGGTCCATCGCAAGGCCGCGTTCCTTGATGAAGATGCCCAGGACCTCGTCATCGTAGTCGATGAAGTGCTCGATGACCTCGACGTCGGCTGGCTCGGGATACTCCACCTTGAGCGTCTCGACCTCGTCAAGGGATGCCTCGCGCGCCTCGACCGGATTGATCAGGTAGCGCTTGACCGTGGCGACGTCCTCATCGCTCAGGTCGCCCTCGAGCAGGTAGAGCGTCGCGCTGCGCACTTCGGGACGCTCGCCACAGGAGACGAACTGGATGCACTCGCTCGCTGAATCCGCACGCTGGTCGAACTGGCCGGGCAGGTACTCGACCGCGAAGAGCACGGAATCGTCAGTGAGGGTGGGCAGGCGACGATGCGCCATGTCGACTTGGGGCTCGCTGAACACCGTGGGCACGCAGCGCTCGAAGAGCTCGTCGTCGATGCCCTCGACATCGTAACGATGGATGGTGCGCAGACTCTCGAGCCCCTCGATTCCGAGTAACGTGCGAAGTTCCGTCTCCAATTGTCTCGACTCGACATCGAATTCGGGCTTCTTTTCGACATAGACGCGAGAAACCATCCCTGAGCCTCCAATTATCTCGTGGCTTATTTGCCACGAGATATCTTACATGAATGGAGCATGTGGTATGGTTTGCACAACGTCTCGACAATGCCAAAGGAGCCACCATGAAGCGCTCGTTCATACTCGTCATCTCCTGCGTTTGCGCGCTTGCCATAGCACTGTTCGCCCTGACCGCCTGCGGTGGCGGTTCGTCGGATTCCTCGAGCAGCTCGGCCTCGAGCTCCACGTCCTCCTCGGATGCGGGAGGCACGGACGGCTCCGAGGCGGTCAACCCCGATGACGTCACGGCCTCGAGCATGTCCGCCGACGAGATACGCGGCGTCTTCGAGCAGGCCGTCACCGGCATGAGCGAATACTACAAGGGCACGACGCCCGTGGGCGAAACGCTCTACTACGCAGGTGGCGCCGATGGCGAAGGTGCCATCCTCGTCCTCATCGTCCCCGAATCCAACGCCTCGGCAATCTTCATCGGCCCGGCAACGGTGGGCGAAGACAACAAGCTGACGGTCACCGACGAGACGACGGGTAGTTCCATCTCCTTTGCCGTCATCGACAACAAAGACGGCACGTACTCGTTCTCCATGGGCGACCAGTACGGTGCGGCGGTGATGAGCAGATGCAGCTCCGCCGAGGTCATCGATGCGCTCACCGAGGTCGTCATGGCGACGAGCGCCGCCCAGGCCGCAGCGGCCCAGGATCCCTCCCAAAGCCAGGAGCAACCGCAAGAGTAGAAACGTTCCCGAAGCAGAAACGTCCCCGACCCACCTAACGCATGAATCGAACTTCCAACCGAACACGCCGGAGCACTTCGAACCGCTCACGTTCGAACCGCCCGCCCATCACGGGCAAGCGCGGGTCGGTCAAGGCCGCCGCGCAACGGCAAGTCAATCGCAGGGGCGCCGTCAACAGCCGTAACCTCAAGCGTGTGAAGACGCCTCACCGGGCATCGCGCATGGTGCTCGTCATCGTGTTGTGCGTCGTCATCGCCATCGCCGGCGCGCTGGCCCTGCTCTCCCAGACCGACACGGCGAAATACGCCGCCTGCGAGCAGTACCGTCCCGTCGTCGAGCAGGCGTGCAAGGATTGCGGACTCGGCACGGACTGGGTGGACTGCCTCCTTGCGGCCATGGTCGTCGAATCGGGCGGCGATAAGAACGTGAAGAGCGTTCTCAACGTCGATGGCGACATCATGCAAGCGGCCGAGGGTGCCTACGGGTGGATCGTCATGAACGGCTGGCCCGAGCGCGGCATCTCCGCCGAATCGACCGAGGCGTCCATCTACGCGGGCGTCATGGAATTCAAGCAGAACCTCCAGCTCTGGGAAGGCTACCTCGGAACCATCACCCCCAACGACGCGACCGAGATCCAGCTCGTCATCCAGGGCTATAACTTCGGTGCGGATGGCTGGTTCACCTGGTGCAAGCAACGCGACGTCCATGCCTACACGGTCGAGCTTGCCCGCGAGTACTCCGAGACGAAGATGCCGGCGGACGCCAAGGGCACGCCCACGCACGCGCAGAAGTGGCTCACGGCTTACGACGCCATCCACGCGGGGCACTAGCCCGAAAGCTCGCCGAACGAAACGGGGCCGGTCACGATGACCGGCCCCGCCAAACACGCGCATCAGACAATCGGGCCAGGCCCGGCGTCCGCTACTTCATGCCGTACCAACCAACGCCCTCGTACCTCCAGCCAACGCTCACGAGATGGTCACGTTCGGTCTCGCTCGTGGTGTAGTTGTGCGAGCCGGAATTGTTGAAGGCCGCGTTCGGGTCAACGTTGGGATTGAACTGGCGGTGCAGGGGGACACCCTGCGCATCATCGGAATACCAGCCGATGCCCTCGTCATCCCAACCTACCGAGACCAGATAATCACGCTCGACGACGGAGGTCGTGTAGTGATGATCGGTGCCCGAGTACAGGCGATAGACGGGCGTCTGGGACATATCCGGCGCAATCCAGCCGATGCCCTCGTCGTTCCAACCCGCCGCGACGGTGGCATCGCGCTCGATGGTGCTCGCGGTGTAGAAATGCTCGCCGCTGTTGGGGTTGTAGAGACGGTACATGGTGGCACGCTCGGGGTCATACGTACCCGCGGTACCCGCCTTACGCGCGTCCCTGAACTTCGTCATTCCCGCCGAAAGCTTCTCGTTCATCCTGTCGACGTTGAGCTGCGTGGGCTGCTCGGAGTCAAGCAGCTCCTTGCCCTGCTTGATCAGCGCCTCAAACTCGGTGTAGACATCGCTCGGCACCCAGAACCTGGATGCGTCGACGTCAGAGCCATCCTTGCTCGAAACGGCGGTGCCCATCAGGTCCTCGGCCCACTTCACGTTGTTCTCGAGCTGCTTGATGCCATCCTCGGTTGCCTCGTCATTGTAGGAGTAGGCCTTGATGGGGAAGTTGTCGATCGCCATGTTGTAGACCTTGGCGGCCTCTGCATCCTCACTGAAGTCCCTCCACGAGGGATCGGCCTCGGGGTTATCGTCGGGGCTGGCAAAGATCCAGCTTTCGCCTGGGTTCACCACGCCATTCGAGTAGAAAGACGCCGTCATCCGGTCGAGCTGCTCCTCGGCAGCCGCCTTTGCAGCCTGCTTGATTGCTTCCTGCTGCTCCTCGACGTACTTGTTCGCTGCTTCCTTCGCGGCATCCTCGCCGACGCCCTTCCCAAGCTCCTCCTGGTACTTGCTCTGCCAGTAGTTGTCTTCCGTCGTCTCGAGCGTCTCGGCGTAGATGGTGTCGAAGTACTTCTCGTAATTCTCCTTGCGGGCCTGCTCGATTGCCTCCTTGCTATGTCCGGCATCGAAGCTCACGTAGTAACTATCGTCATCCAGGCACTTCTGGGTCACCACCACCGAGAACTGCTCGCCCTTGTTCAACGAGAACGCCTGGTCGCCCAGGTCGACGGTGTGGAATCCGCCAAACTCATACGTCTTCTCAAGCGTGACGAGCTTCTCGCCCTCAGTCGGGTTGGTTGCATCCTTGTCGAGCTTGTAGACCTCATAGGTCGTCTGCATGTTCGGACGCGTCGTCTCGCAGGTGAGCTTGCGCACCGTCTGGCCACCCTCGGCAGTGAAGACGTTTGCCTCGTGCAGCATGCGCTCGTCGGTCATGACGCTTGCGTTTTGCGCCGGCAGATAATCGTACTGGTAGATGGAGTAGCTTTCGCGCTCGTCGAGAATCGACTCGACGTCGAAGTCAAATGCCTCGGGCTTGGTAATCGTCTTGTCGTAATACGACAGGTAGAAATAGCCCTCTCCGTTCGTGCCCCAGCCGCCTGGATAGCCGTTCGGAAAATCGCTATCGGCACCCCAGCTGTTCTTGACGATCCACGCACCGTCCTTCGGCGGTTGCTTGGCTGGGTCAACCTTGCCCGTCTCCGGGTCGGGATTGCCGAAGTTATCCTTCGAGTACGTATCATCCCAGCCCACGATGGTCACGGCATGGCTAATGTTGACCTTGTCGTACGTGTAGTGCGCCCAAGTATTGGTGGCGTTATTGCCCGGGTTCATGTAACCCGTCTGCGACACTTGACCGGGGCGCGACTGGTCGGCCATGAAGGCGATGGCAACGCCGCGGCCGGCGTAGAGCTGCTGCTTGATCGCCTCGTTCGCGCTCGCCACCCCCTCGAAATTCCAGCCTTCCGCGTCGACGTAATCGCCCGGAGAGGGAAGCTGGTAGGACTCCTGCATCTCAACGCCCTGGACGAAGCGCCACTTCTCGTCTACCGTCCAGTCGTCGTCAGCGCTATAGCAGTAATTGAACTCCTTTTTGGTGTCGGGATCCCAGCCCGTTTCGATCTTACCCTCCTTGCCACGATAGGGCACGTCCTCCTCGGGGACAGGACCAATTCCGGAGGAGAACAGGGAGGTGCCGTAGACCTGCCAGCCGCCGCTATTGAGGCGCTGGCTGACGTCCTTGGTGCTCACCATGCCCTCGCCGCCCTGGCCCGAGTCATCGTCTTCGGGCAGAGGAGTGTAGGTGAACCACGCGAGGTGATGCTCCGACAGGTCCGGTGTCTTGATGTCGATGTTCTTGGCCTTTGCCTCGGCCCAGATGCTCATCTCGGCCGCCGAGGCGACGGCGAACGACCAGCACGCGCCCCACGGATTCTGGAGCTTGACCGGAGTGACCCACTTGTCACGCGGGTCAAACTTTTCAGGCAGGCTGCTTGCGGCACGCAGGCCATCGGCGGGAGCCGAAGCCGCCCAGCCATACGGATCCTGGTCGTTGTCAGCGGTGATCTGCGCGATGAGACCAGTGTGCCCCTGGCTCGGTGCAGCGAATGCAGCCGCCGGAACCCCGACCATGCTGGCGGCCAAGGCGGCCGACAGCGAAACCCGGCCTATCCAGGCACCGCGCGCTCTCATGCTTCCCATAACTCCCATGGCAACACTTCCTTCCATTCGCGTGGGGCGATGGCGCCGAAAGGCGCCCGTGCATCGATGCCACCATGGTATCGAAAACGGACCCCCCCCCTACGTTTTGGCAACTGGAGGGCGAATGGCCCCAGGGTGCTCGCAGGTGGAACTCGGTCCGTAAAAGCGGAAAGCCCACTGCCGCTCCGTGGGAGCGGGAGTGGGCTTTCTATGGCAGATGCCCCCAGCGGCATCCGAGCGCGAGCGTTGCAGCGTCTAGGATTAGCTGTAACGACGGCCGTAGGCTACGACGCCGGAGCTCCTCCTGTTGAAGATCCAGTGCCTGCGGATATAGATTGCGTTGTCTTCACGATTGAACAGTCTTGAAATCCACATTTAAACCACCCTTGTACTGCTATCCGTTCCCGCCTTGTATTTCCCGATGAAATCGGCTTCCTAGCACGCCTCTTCCCGCTTGCCCTCATCCTCCGACTGGGCGTCGGGGACGACGAGGTCAAACGGGATACGGTTTTGGGCAACGAGTTGCTTCGTTGCCATGACGACGTAGGTGTTGAAGTTCAATCCGAGCGCATCGAGCTTTGCGCTGGCTTCCTTCTTCAGATCGTCGTCCATGCGTATGGTCGTCGACTTCATCATTGTTCTTGCCTTTGGCTACGTTTATGTAATATGTATATCTATTAGTAGTGCATTAGGCGTGCATAGTATATCTCATATATTTCACTTTGACATATTTTTTTGGCCAGAAAGTCCATAAAAATGAAAGACCGGCCCCTCAGCGGGGCCGGTTGTGGTGTCTGCGGTATGTCTGGTGTATGTATTTTTAGACTTTTTGCCTAGTTACCCTCGAACGCATCGAGGTCCCATTGCAGCCAGGCCAAGGCGAGCTCGACGATGGCACGGTAGAAGCCCGTCCCCTCCTGGGCGGCACGATCGCCGTCGAGCATGCGCCGCAAAAGCGCAAGGGGATGCTCTTCGAAGAAGGCCGCCAGCGTCTTGAGCTGCTCGTCGCTGGGCCGCTGAAGATAGTCGAGGGGCACGAGCATGAACAGCTCGTTGGCGATGTGATCGTCGGGCAGGAATCGCTGGATGCTCGTCTCGACGCCCAGCTCGTGAGCGGCATCGTATATCGCGCCTCCCCCGAGTCCGTACGCGCTCTCGAGCGGCGGCATGGGCGCATCGGGAAGCAGGAAGGTCTGGGCGTACTCGGCGTCCATGACCATCTTGCGATGGTCCTCGGGAACCTCGGCGAGCTTCGCGACCGCCGCCTCGACATGGTCGAGGGCCTCGTGGGTCCGCTCGTTCTCGAGGCCGTCACGCAGCCCCGCCCAGAACGCCGGATCGCTCACGTTGTAGAGCAGCGTCTCGTCTAATGGGTATCCCAGAATGCTGCCGAGAAACTGGTATACGGGCATGCTTCCATGCCCGTCGTGGTCATGGTCGTGATGGTGTTCATGTCCGCTCATGGTGGTGCTCCTTTCGAAAAATGAGACAGATGTGTCTGACGACTTTGTCTCATTTCGCAGGTCATGGTGCATGCGAGTATAATGGCCCGAATCAGCAAACGACGGGAAAGCCCATGATTGACACCGAACTGATAGTGGACCTTAAGGTGACCGTTCCCTTGCGCATCACCGACTTCGACCGCTATGGGCGCCTCAAGCCCTCCGCCGTCCTGGAGCTCTTCCAGGAAGCCGCGACCGTGCAGGCAAACGTCATGGACATCGGCCATGACGCCATGGAGCGACGAGGCGTGTTCTGGGCGGTCATTCGCACCTATTACGAGGTCATCCGCCAGCCCGAGCTATATTCGAGCGTGCAGATTCACACCTGGCCCCACTCCCCCTCGCGCTTCTCGTTCCAGCGCGACTACATCATGAGCTCGCTCGATGACGAACCGCTCCTGCGCGGCACGTCCGAATGGGTGCTCATGAGCCCGCAGACACGTCAGTTCGTGAGCCTCGCAGACGTGTACGAGCCACCCGAAAACCTGCTCGAGGAGAAGAACTTCGAGAGAAAGCCCCGCAAGATTCGCGATTTCGACACGAGCGACGCGACGCCCTATGTCGTCGTTCCGCCCTACACCTCAGCCGACATCAACGGCCACGTCAACAACAGCGTCTACGCCAACTATCCCTTTGACGCCATCGAGCCGGGACCGGAGCACGACGTCAGGAGCTTCCAGATCGACTTCAGGCACGAAGTGCATACCGGCGATCCGCTTGGGATCTACACCGAACGCGACGAGGGAGCGCTGCTGGCCAAGGGCGTCGACGCGCACGGCGAAATCGTGTTCGCCGCCCGCACGGAATTCTAGGACGCCCCCTCCCCGAGTTCGTCCATCGCGCGATTGGCCAGCTCGTCGGCGCGGATGTTTCCCTCGTTGTCCGCATGTCCCTTGACCTTGTGAAAGCGTATGTCAGCGAAGCGCCCGCGCTCCTCGTCGAGCGCGAGCCAGAGCTCCTTGTTGGCAACTGGTTGCTTCTTCGAGTTGACCCAGCCCTTGCGCTTCCAACCCTCGATCCAGGACGTGATGCCGCCCAACACGTAGGCACTGTCGAGGTACACGTCGGTGGGCACCGCCTTGTTGCGTATGGCGCGCAGTCCCTCGATGGCGGCCGTCAGCTCCATCTTGTTGTTGGTGGTGTCGCGCTCGCCACCCCAGAGCTCCTTTTCGTGCTCGCCCCAGACGAGGTAGACGCCCCAGCCACCCACGTTCGAATCGCTTTGGTTGCCACGGCACCCGCCATCGCAGTAGATCTGCAAGCTCGTCATGGCCGCCTACTGACGGTAGTAGCTCAGGAAGTCTTCGATCGCGTCCATGGCCTCGCCGAGCGTGCGCCGGCGCGGCAGGTAGACGATGCGGAAGTGATCGGTATCGGCGCAGTTGAAGCCACTTCCCTGGACGACGAGCACCTTCTTGTCCTTGAGCAGGTCGAGCGCGAACCGCTCGTCATCGGTGATGTTGAAGCGCTTCTTGTCGAGCTTGGGGAATATGTAGAACGCAGCCTTGGGCTTCACGACGCTCACGCCGGGTATCTCGCACAGGCGTTCGTAGACGAAGTTGCGCTGCTCGTACACGCGGCCACCGGGAATCACGTAATTGCGCACGCTCTGATGCCCCCACAGCGCCGTCTGCACGACGGACTGCGCCGGCACGTTGGAACACAGGCGCATGTTCGTGAGCATGTTGAGTCCCTCGATGTAGTCACGCGCCAGGCGCTTGTTACCGGAAAGCGCCATCCAGCCGATGCGGTACCCCGCGATCATGTGCGACTTGGACAGACCCGAGAAGGTGATGCAGAACAGGTCCGGTGCGAGCGACGCGATGGAAAGATGCTCGCCCTCGCCCTCCATGACGAGGCGGTCGTAGATCTCGTCCGAGAAGATCATGAGCTGGTGCTCGCGGGCGATGTCGACGATGCCCTGCAGCACCTCGCGCGGATAGAGCGCTCCCGTGGGGTTGTTGGGGTTGATGATGACGATGGCCTTGGTGCGGTCCGTGATCTTGGCGCGGATGTCATCGAGGTCGGGGTACCATTCCGCCTCCTCGTCGCAGACGTAGTGTACGGGATGGCCACCGGCGAGCGTGGCACAGGCCGTCCACAGCGGATAGTCGGGCATGGGAAGAAGGATCTCGTCACCGTCGTCGAGCAACGCCGACATGCAGATGTTGATGAGCTCGGAGACGCCGTTTCCCGTGTAGATATCCTCCATCTGCACGTTTGGAAGCCCCTTGAGCTGGTAGTACTGCATGATGGCCTTTCGGGCGGACCACAGGCCCTTCGAATCCGAATAGCCCTCGCAGTCGGTGAGCTGAAGCGCCATGTCGTGCACGACTTCGTCAACGGCGCGAAAGCCGAAGGGGGCCGGATTGCCGATGTTGAGCTTGAGCACGTGCATGCCCGCCTGTTCCATGCGGTTGGCCTCGTCGAGCACGGGACCGCGCACGTCATAGAGAACGTTGTCGAGCTTCGATGACTTCTTGAACTGGCGCATGGGCGCGGGCTCCGCCTCCTCGACGCTTGCCGGTTTCACGGATGCCTCGCTTACCGAGACCGCCGAAGCGCTCTCATCGCCTGCGTCCGAGATGAGCCATTCGGGTTCCACGCCAAGCGCCTGGGCGAGGAAGTTCAAAGTCGCGCGGCGTGGCGTGGTCTTGCCGCTCACGTATTGGCTTAGCTGGCTCTTGCCGAGCTTGGCTCCCTGAATCTCGGCCTGTCTTAGCAGGTCGACCTGTTTGAGCCCGCTTTTCTTCATGGCTTCCTTGAGCCGTTCGGCGAATGCAGGTGAGTTCATTTTTTCTCCAAAGTTCAATTTTCTAATCCGTAAAGTTCAGTTTTTGGCAGAATACCACAACAAACCAGCCAATCGGTTCAATTTCCAGAAATGAGAAACCTAGCGTCGGGCAGGCCATCGAGGCGAGGTGACCTGCCCGACGTCGCCGTTCAGAACACGAACGCTTGTTCGTGTCCCATCTCTCCCCTATACTCCCATGCCATGGAAGAGAGAAACGACAAGCAGCGGTCCTACGTCGCCATTGACCTCAAGTCGTTCTACGCATCGGTCGAATGCGCCGAGCGCGGCCTCGACGCGCTCACCACCAACCTCGTCGTGGCGGACGAGCGCCGCACCGAGAAGACCATATGCCTCGCCGTCTCGCCTTCCCTCAAGGCCCACGGCATTGCGGGCAGGCCACGCCTGTTCGAGGTCGTCCAGGCGGTCAAGGCCATCAATGCCCGGCGCAAGGCCCAGGCACCGGGCCATAGGCTCACGGGCTCCTCGAGCAACGCCGAGGAACTTGACCTCCATCCCGAGCTGGCCCTCGACTACGTCATTGCGCAGCCGCGCATGGCCCTCTACCTGCAACGCAGCACCGAAGTCTACGAAATCTACCTGCGCCACGTGGCACCCGAGGACATACACGTCTACTCCATCGACGAAGTCTTCATCGACGTGACGGGCTACCTGCGCACGGCAGCCATGACGGCCCATGAGTTCGCCGCCATGCTCGTGCGCGACGTGCTCGCGCAGACGGGCATCACGGCAACCGTCGGCATCGGCACCAATCTCTACCTCGCCAAGGTCGCGATGGACATCGTCGCCAAGCACCTGCCCGCCGGCGCAGATGGCGCGCGCATCGCCGAGCTCGACGAGATGGGCTATCGTCGCCTGCTCTGGGACCATCGTCCCCTCACGGACTTCTGGCGGGTGGGGCGTGCCACGGCCCGCAAGCTCGACCAGGTGGGGCTGGGCACGATGGGGGAAATCGCACGGGCATCTATCGCCGGGCCAGACGCGCGCAGGAACGAGGACCTGCTCTACGAGCTCTTCGGCGTGAACGCCGAGCTTCTCATAGACCACGCCTGGGGGTGGGAGCCCTGTACCCTGGCAGACGTGAAGGCCTACCGTCCCGAATCCACGAGCCTCGGTTCGGGACAGGTGTTGCAGCACCCCTACCCCGCCCAGAAGGCACGCCTCGTCATGCGCGAGATGGCCGAGCAGCTCAGTCTCGACCTTGTCGAAAAGGGCCTCGTCGCCGGCCAGGTCGTCATCACCGTCGGCTACGACAGGGAAAACCTCAGCGATCCCGCACGCGCCGCACGGTACGGCGGCCCTGTCACGACGGACTTCTACGGCCGCGACATCCCCAAGCACGCCCATGGCTCCGTCAACCTGCCACGTCACACGTCGTCGTCGCGGCTCATCGTCGATGCGGCGCTGTCGCTTTTCGACTCGACCGTCGATGCGCGCCTGCTCGCGCGACGCCTCAACATCACGGCCTGCGACGTCATCCGCGAAGACGAGGACACATCGCCATCACGGCAAGAGGGGCAGCTCAGCCTGCTCGTCGATTACGAGAAGCTTGACCACGCAACGGCACAGGAGGAACGGCTTCTCGCCGAGGAACGCAACCGCCAGGAGGCGATTCTCGCCGCCCGCAGGCGCTTTGGCAAGAACGCCGTGCTCAAGGGCATGAATCTGCAGGAAGGCGCCACGCAGACGCAGCGCAACGGGCAAATCGGAGGTCATCAGGCATGAGCGACGCCCAGGACAAGTACGCCGATATCATCGACCTGCCGCATCCCGTGTCGGCCACGCACCCGCCCATGGCCATGGAGCAGCGTGCGGCGCAGTTCTCGCCCTTTGCGGCGCTCGCAGGGCACACCGATGCCATCAAACAAGCGGCGCAGGACGCCATCGAGCATGGGCCCGATGCGCCAGTGGACCAATCGGAATTCGATTACTGCTAGGCCGCGACACGAAGGGACGGTCCTAACGTACCGGCAAAACGACACGTTGGGACCGTCCCCTTTGCTACCCGTGTGCTGCGCCCCGCGCCCTAGTCGCTGATATACGAGTACCCCTGCGAGAGCAACGTCTGCACGCGGTCGTCGGCCAGCGAGTAGATGACCTGCTTGCCATCACGCACGAAGTCCACCAGGCGCTCCTGCTTCATGCTACGCAGCTGGTGCGACGTGGCCCCCTGCGTAACGCCCGCCGCGCGCGCGATGTCGGCAACGCACTTGGGACCCTCCACGAGGGAGTACAGAATCTTGAGACGGGTGGGATCGGCGAAGATCTTGAAGAGGTTGGCCAAGC
Organism: uncultured Coriobacteriia bacterium; assembly: GCA_948466335.1. GTDB lineage: Bacteria > Actinomycetota > Coriobacteriia > Coriobacteriales > QAMH01 > QAMH01. The sequence continues at coordinate 127,082 of CAOKAE010000003.1, forward strand.
TGAAGAGCGATTCCTCCGTCGGCATCTTGAAGTTCATCGGCTCCATGTCGAAGATGGTCTTGGGCTTGGACGTCGCCTTGCCATGCGACCCCATCGAGTGCTTGGGCACGTAGCCCGAGGAGGTCTTGGCCGTAGGCCGTGTCGGCGTCGCGGGCTTGGCCGCGGGCGCGACCTCGCTCACGGTCGCACGCTGCGTCTCCGGCACCGCGTCATGCTTCTTGTCGGACTTCTTGTCGGACTTGGACTTCGACGGCTTGGCGTCGATCTTGAGCTCGAGCTTCGCGGACTTGTCCTTTACCTTGCCCTTCTTCTTGTCCTTGTCCTTCTTCTTGCCTTTTGCCATGACGCGCCTCCTTCTGTTGCGACGGCAGGGCATGCCCCACCGTCGATCGCACCGGTTATCGTCACCCCGTTATGAGGGGAAGTATGTTCGTGATGAGAATCACGGCGACGAGAATCGGAGCGATGTACTTGATCATCACGACCCAGGCCTTCTCGGCCTTGAATTCGCTCGAGACCTCGATTTCGTCGATCAGCACCTTGGGCTTGATAATCCAGCCGACGAAGACGCAGGTCAGAATCGCGACGATGGGCATGAGCACCGAATTCGAGATGAAGTCAAAGAAGTCGAGCAAGGTCGAACCCTCGCCCAGGGGCTGGACGAACGACAGCGAGTTATAGCCCGCGTTGACGACGAAGCCGACGGCCACGATGAAGACCATGGTGATGATGAGCGACTTGGTACGCGAGAGATGCGTGCCATCCGACACGATCGACACGAGGGCCTCGGTCAGGCTGATGGCGCTCGTCAGTGCGGCAAAGAACACGAGCAGGAAGAACACGAAGCCGATGACGGTCGCCCAGGTGACGTCCATGGTGTTGAACACCTCGGGCAGGGTGATGAACATGAGCGAGGGGCCGGACTTCGCGGCGACGGCCTCGGCCGAGCCCATGGCGACGAACGCCGCCGGCACGATCATGAGGCCGGCGAAGAACGAGACGCCGAAGTCAAAGCCCGCGATGCGCGTGACCGAGGACGTGAGGCTGTCCTGCTTGCGCATGTAGCTGCCGTAGGTGACCATGATGCCCATGGCCAGCGACAGCGAGTAGAACATCTGCCCCAACGCGTTGATGACGAGCTCGGGCGAGAACTTGCTGAAATCGGGAACCAGGTAATACGCAGCGCCCTCGAGCGCACCGGGCATCGTGAGCACGAAAATCGCGATGGCCACGGCCATGATGATGAGGGCGGGCATCATGACGAGATTCGCCTTCTCGATGCCCTTCTGGACGCCCAGGGCGACGACGATGAAGACGATGGCCATGAAGACGAGCATGAACAGGAAGCTCTCGGTGCTACTGCTGATGAAGCCCCCGAAGAAATCGCCGCCGTCGGCAAGGGCCGCCGGTCCTTCGGCAACGTAGCTCACCATGTATTTGGTGACCCACCCGCCGATGATGCAGTAATAGGGTGTGATGATGAACGGGACGGCGGCCGCCAGGACACCGATGAAGGTGAACTTGGCGCCGAAGTGCCTGAAGGCGCCGATGACCGAGAGTCGCGTGTTACGGCCGAGTGCGGTCTCGAGCAACAGCAGCGAGACGCCGAAGGTCAGGACCAGCACCAGGTAGGTGAACAGGAACGTGCCGCCGCCGTACTTCGCGGCGAGATACGGAAAACGCCAGAGGTTTCCCAGGCCGACGGCCGATGCCGCCGCAGCCAGGATGAACGCCCACTTGCCGGACCATGTCGCACGGTTCGTGCTTTCCTTCACTTCTTGTGTCATTGCTCAATTCCCCCAAATATTCGTTCAGACAAACAAATGCGATTATACGCAAAGCTCCCCTCGAGCTATGCGCCAATCTGCTCGATCACGGCATCGGCCACGCGATTGGCTATCTCGTCGGCCTGCTCCTGCGTGTGCGCCTCGACCATCACGCGTATGAGCGGCTCAGTACCCGACGGGCGCACGAGCAGGCGTCCCTCGTCGCCCAGCTCCTCGACCGCGGCGGCCTCGGCGGCGGCAATCGCCTCGTTGCCCTCGTAGAGCGTGCGATCGGTGACGCGCACGTTCACAAGCGCCTGCGGAAACTTCTCCATGACGCCCATGAGCTCGCTTGCCGACTTGCCGCTTGCGGCGATGACCCCGAGCAGCTCGAGCGCAGACACGAGGCCGTCGCCCGTCGTGTTGCGCTTGCCGAAGATGATGTGACCGGACTGCTCGCCGCCGAGCACGGCGCCCTGCTCGCGCATGGCCTCGAGCACATAGCGATCACCCACCTTGGTGGTGATGACGTCGATGCCCTCGCGCTTCATGGCAAGCTGGAAGCCCAGGTTTGCCATGACCGTAGACACGACGAGGTTGTTGTCGAGCAAACCCCGCTCCTTGAGGTCCTTGGCGCAGATGGCGAGGAGGAAGTCGCCGTCGATGACCGTGCCGTCGGGTGCGAGCGCAAGCATGCGGTCGGCATCGCCGTCATGGGCGATCGCGATATCGGCCCCACGGCTCTCCATGAGGAACTTCACCGGCTCGAGATGCGTCGAGCCGCACCCCACGTTAATTTCGCTGCCGTCCGGGTCGGCGTTGATGACGTAGACCTCGGCGCCCAGTGCCCGCAGGGTGGCCGGCGTCGTCTCGCACGACGCGCCATGGGCGCAGTCGACGGCAATCTTCATGCCCGAGAGGTCGACGCCGCGATCCTGCAAAACCGCAGCCGCATGGTTGGCGTAATAGAGCGCCGCATTGGGCACGGGACGGGCCTGGCCGGTCTCGACCTGTTCGCCCCGCAGCTCCTCGACGAGGACCTGCATCTCGTCCTCGACTTCGTCGGGCAGCTTGTAGCCCTCGCCGTCGAAGAACTTGATGCCGTTGTATTCGGGTGGATTGTGGCTTGCCGAGATGACGATGCCGCAATCGGCACCCATCTCGCGCGTTATGAGCGCGATGGCGGGCGTCGGCACGATGCCGACGACGGCGGGCTGTCCTCCCTCGGCGCAGATGCCGTCGACGAGCGCCTGCTCGAGCATGGGGCCCGACTCGCGGCTATCGCGCCCGATGAAGATGCGCTTGCCGATCTTGCGGACCGCCGCACGTCCCAGGGCTACCGCCAGGTCACGATCGAGTTGTTCACCTGCGATGCCACGTACGCCGTCCGTACCAAACAGTCGAGCCATGCCGCCTCCCGCTCTCGCGATGCAATTCCATGAAAGGGTATCTGGAAATTGTATCGCAAACGAGCGGAGCGGACGCGCCTAGACGTAGAACAGCATGTCGTTGTACGTGGGCAGCGGCCAGTACGCGCGGTCGGTGAGCTCCTCGAGGCGATCGGCGACGGCGCGGAGGCTTTCCATGGCGGGCACGACGAGCTCGACGTAGGCGGCGGCGCGCTCGGGCCAAGTCTCCTTGTCGTAGGCCTCCTCATGGAGCATGTGCAGCGCATGGGTCTTGAGGCCCATCTCGTGCAGGCAGTCCGAAAGGCGCTCGAGCAGCTTTTCCTCGGTCTCGTAGGAGAACGCGGGATTGACGGACTTCTTGGCGACGATTTCCTCGGCGACGACCTTGCTGTACTTGATGACGGCCGGCGTGATGATGCGGTTGGCGATGTCGAGCATGCACATGGCCTCGATGTTCTTCACCTTGGCGTAATGCTCCATGTCGACGCCGTAGCGGGCGCGCATCTCGGCTTCGGACAGGATGCCGAACGAATCCATGAGCTCGATGCTCTCGGGCTTGATGTAGGCGGCAAGCGCATCCGGCGTCGTGCGGTTGTTGGCGAGCCCGCGACGCTCGGCCTCGATGGGCCACTCCTCGGAGTAGCCGTTGCCGTTGAAGATGATGCGCTTGTGCGCGTTGAAGACGTCGCGGCAGATGGCGATGGCCTCGGCCTCGGCGTCGGCAGCGCCCTCGAGGCGGTCGGCGTATTCCTTGAAGCTCTTGGCAACGGCGGCGTTGAGCACCGTGTTGGGAGACGAGAGGTTGAGCTCGCTACCCGGCATGCGGAACTCGAAGCGGTTGCCGGTGAAGGCAAACGGCGAGGTGCGGTTGCGGTCGGTGTTGTCCTGCTCGAGCGAGGGAAGCACCTCGCTGCCCAGGTCCATGCGCTCCATCTTGTGCGATACCGCGTCCTCGCCTGCGGCAATGGCGTTGACGATGCTCGTGAGCTCGGTGCCCAGGAAGATCGAGACGATGGCAGGCGGTGCCTCGTTCGCGCCAAGGCGATGGTCGTTGCCGGCGGATGCGACGGTGGCACGCAACAGCTCCTGGTAATCGTCGACGGCCTGGATGACGGCGGCCAGCGAAAGCAGGAAGATGTAGTTATGGGCCGGATCGTCACCGGGGTTGAGCATGTTGAGGCCGGGCGTGGCGATGGACCAGTTGTCATGCTTGCCCGAGCCGTTGATACCCTTGAAGGGCTTCTCGTTGAGCAGGCAGGCAAGGCCGTGATGGGGCGCGGCCTCGCGCAGGACCTCCATGGTGAGCAGGTTGTTGTCGATGGCGACGTTGGCACGGGAGAAGATGGGGGCAATCTCGTGCTGGCAGGGCGCGACCTCGTTGTGCTTGGTCTTGGCGTCCACGCCCATGCGCCACAGGGTGTCGTCCACTTCCTTCATGAAGTCGCTCACGACCTCGCGGATGGCACCGAAGTAATGCTCCTCGAGCTCCTGGCCCTTCATGGGATGGGCGCCGAAGAGCGTGCGGCCGCACATGATGAGGTCGGGGCGGCGACGGTAGTCATCGAGCTTGACGAGGAAATACTCCTGCTCGGCCCCGACGGTGGTGATGACCTGCGGGACGTCGTCGATGCCGAAGCAGGCGAGCACGCGCTTGGCCTGATCGGAAATCGCCTTCATGCTACGCAGCAGCGGCGTCTTCTTGTCGAGGGATTCGCCCGTGTAGGAGATGAACGCCGTGGGGATGCAGAGCACCTCGTCCTTGATGAACGCGAAGCTCGTGGGATCCCAGGCGGTGTAGCCACGGGCCTCGGCGGTGCCACGAAGGCCGCCGCTCGGGAACGAGGATGCGTCCGGTTCGCCCTGGATGAGCTCCTTGCCGGAAAACGACGTGATGGCCGCGCCATCGCCCAGCGGGTCGATGAAGGCATCGTGCTTCTCGGACGTGATGCCGGAAAGCGGCTGGAACCAATGCGTGTAATGCGTGCAGCCGTTCTCGATGGCCCATTCCTTCATGGCGTGCGCGACGGCGTTGGCGGAATCTTCGTCGAGTGCCGTTCCGTTCTGGATGGTCTCGTGCAGGCTCTTGTACACCGGCTTGGGCAAGCGGTCATGCATGACCTTGTCGTTGAACACCATGCTTCCGTAGATCTTGCTGATATCTTCCGCCATGTGCTTCTCCCTTGGGCGCCATCGGTAATGGGCAGTAGTGTATCGTACGTGAACGAAATCCACGATATAGCCACTTTGTTTCGATTGCTTTAACGATTGCGAGGAATGGGACAGGCGACCCAGGTGTGTCAGGGGGTCAGGCACCGTGGCACACCTGCAGCTATTCGTGCTGAATAAGGTATTCCGCCGCGTCTTCGGCGGCGTTGGCGCCGTCGGCGACGGCGGTCGTGATCTGGTGAAGCTTCTTGGAGCGAATGTCACCGGCGGCATATACGCCGGGTACGCTCGTCATGCCCACGTCATTGGTGATGATGAAGCCCTTGTCGTCAAGATCGACGGCCCCTTTCAGGAACTCCGTGTTGGGCACGGTGCCAATGGCGACGAACAGCGCGGAGCAGTCGATGACGCGCTCCTCGCCGGTTATCTTGTTCTTCGTCTTGATGCCCGTCACGGCGAAGTCGCTGCCGAGGATTTCCTCGACCGTCGTGTTCCACACGATGTCGACGTTGTCGAACTCCCTGAGCTTGATGTTGTAGATCGCCGTCGCGCGCAGCACGTCACGGCGCACGATGATGCTCACCTTGCGGCAGATTCTCGAGAGGTAGATGGCATCGGCGACGGCGGTGTCACCCCCACCCACGACGCAGACGTCCTTGTCGCGGAAGAAGTTGCCGTCGCAGGTCGCGCAATAGGAGACGCCCGAACCGGCAAACTCCTCCTCGCCGGGAACCTGGAGCTTGGCGGGACGCACGCCGGTGGCGATGATGACGGTGCGGGCGAAGAGCTCCGTGCCCGATGCCAGGGAGAGCTTCTTGGGACACGCCGCGAAGTCGACGGAGAGCACGGCGTCGTAGATGATCTGCGCGCCGAAGCTCGTCGCCTGCTTGGTCATGATCTCCGAAAGCTCGTAGCCACTCGTCGACTGGTTGAAGCCGGGGTAGTTCTCAAGATGCTCGGTGAGCGCCATCTGACCACCGGGGGCGAGTCGCTCGATGATCGCGCACGTGAGACCCGCGCGTGCGCAGTACATCGCGGCGGTCAAGCCCGCCGGACCCGCCCCGATAATCAGGGCATCGTACGTTATCGTCGTGTCAGATGCCATCTTGAAACCTCCCGGACAGTGCCGTGTCTAGTCGAACATGGCCATGACGCCGTACTTCGGCATCGCGCCCACGTTCTTCTTGACGACCTCGCCATTCTTGAAAAGCAGGAGCGTCGGCACCGACATGATGCCATAGCGCTCGGCGATATCACGGCTCTGGTCGATGTCGACCTTGAAGACGTGCGCCTTGCCCTCCATCTCGTCGGCGACTTCCTCTATGACGGGTGCGAGCATGTTGCACGGACCGCACCACGTTGCGAAGAAGTCCACGAGCACCGGCTCCTGTGCGCCAAGGACGACCTCGTCGAAGTCTGCTGAAGTTGCATGTTGAACCATTTTGGGCCCTCCGTTCATCCAGTGTTTCGTACGCTTCGTATTATATGCTTATCCATGAATAATATTTTCGAGGTAAAATAATTCATTACGAAACCTTCACGCTTCATCTTGGCAACCGTTGCCCGTCAGCCCTTCCCAAAACCCACACGCTGACATACACTATGCGAACACATGTTTGCATACGAGTAATTGGGATGGTCCATGGCTTCAGAGAACATCGTCATCAAGGGCGCTCGCCAGCATAACCTCAAGGACATCGATCTCACGATTCCGCGCGACGAGCTCATCGTCTTCACGGGCCTATCCGGTTCGGGAAAGTCGTCGCTTGCCTTCGACACCATCTACGCCGAGGGCCAACGTCGCTACGTCGAATCCCTCTCCTCCTATGCCCGCCAGTTCCTCGGCCAGATGGAGAAGCCCGACATCGACTCCATCGACGGCCTTTCCCCGGCCGTCTCCATCGACCAGAAGACCACCTCCAAGAACCCGCGTTCCACGGTGGGCACCACCACCGAGATATACGACTACCTGCGCCTGCTCTATGCCCGCATAGGCATTCCGCACTGCCCCGTCTGCGGGCGCGTCATCGAGAAGCAGACGGCCGACCAGATCGCCGACCGCATCATGGCCCACAGCGAACCGGGCGATCGCATCATCGTCATGGCACCGGTCGTGCGCGGGCGCAAGGGCGAGTTCGCGAAGTTCTTCGAAGACCTCGTGAAGGAGGGCTTCTCGCGCGTGCGCATCGACGGCGAGATGCATCGCCTGGACGAAGGCCTCAAGCTCGACAAGAAGTACAAGCACGACATCGAGGTCATCATCGACCGCATCGTGCTGAAGGACAGCGCCCTGCCGCGCCTGGTCGAGGCCATCGAGACCGCCACGACGCTCACCAAGGGCACCGTCCTCATCAAGGTGCTTCCCAAGAGCGGCGAGGAAGACGCGACGAACGCCGGGCATTCCTCGGGTGCCCTGGCCGCAGCGGGCGTGGAGGGCGAGTACCTCTTCTCCATGGCACTGGCCTGCCCCGAGCACGAATACTCCCTCGACGAGCTCAACCCCCGCGACTTCAGCTTCAACGCCCCCTACGGCGCCTGCCCCGATTGCCTCGGCCTCGGCGCACGTCAGGAGGTCGATCCGGACCTTGTCGTCCCCGACGAGGACCTTACCCTCAACGAAGGCGCGATTGCGCTGTTCAGCCCCTCGAGCAACTACTACCCGCAGATGTACGCGGCGGTGTGCAAGCACGTGGGCGGCGACATGAACACGCCGTGGAAGGACCTGCCCAAGAAGACCCGCGACGCCCTGCTCTACGGCCTGGGCGACGAGAAGATCCGCATCGACTACGTCACGCGCGATGGACGCGACACCTACTGGGACACCCGCTGGGAAGGCGTGCTCGCCGCCATCCTGCGCAAGTATGACGAGACCGACAGCGAGCGCACGAAGGCCCGGCTCGAGGAGTTCATGGCGATCAATCCCTGCCACACCTGCAACGGCAGCCGCCTCAAGCCCGAAGTGCTCGCCGTCACCATCGCCGACAAGAACATCCACGAGGCTACGCAGCTCTCCGCCGCCCAGGCACTCGATTTCTTCCAGGGCATCGAGATGAACGAGATACAGGCGCTCATCGGCAAGCCCATCGTCAAGGAGATTTGCACGCGCCTCAAGTTCCTCGTCGACGTCGGTCTCGACTACCTCACGCTCGACCGCCCCACGGCCACGCTCTCGGGCGGCGAGGCCCAGCGCATTCGCCTGGCCACGCAGATCGGCGCGGGCCTCATGGGCGTGCTCTACATCCTCGACGAGCCC
>CAOKAE010000004.1 GCA_948466335.1 uncultured Coriobacteriia bacterium
TGAACACCGACCTGGTGTGCGACGCCATCAACACCGCCATGCGGGAGCTGTTCCTGCAGATCGTCTATGGCCGCACCCAGTCCGCCTTCTCCGAGGGCGGCCTGGCCGTGGGCGCTTCCCTGGAGGACCTGGGCAAGGGCCTGAGAAGCCAGGTGGGCACCATGTTCGCCACCCACTCCAAGGGCCCCCGCTACCTGGAGATGGCCGAGGGCTACTGCACCCGCATGGCCCTGAACAAGGACGACGAGGTCATCGGCTACGAGTTCGTGAACCTGGGCAAGATGATGGACTTCATCAAGAAGGGCGACGACGCCAACACCGCCCTGGAGAAGGCCAAGGGACACTACGGCCAGTTTGACGCTGCGGTCAAGTATATTGACCCCCGGCACGAGTAAGAGAGGAGGACAAATAGTATGGCTCTGTTTGAAAGCTACGAGAGAAGAATTGACAAGATCAACGGCGTCCTCGCTCAGTACGGCATCAAGAGCGTCGAGGAGTGCCGGGAGATCTGCCAGGCCAAGGGCTTCGACCCCTACGAGATCGTCAAGGGCATCCAGCCCATCTGCTTTGAGAACGCCTGCTGGGCCTACGTGGTGGGCGCGGCCATCGCCCTGAAGAAGAACGTGAAGACCGCCGCCGAGGCCGCCACCGCCATCGGCGAGGGCCTCCAGGCCTTCTGCATCGACGGCTCCGTGGCCGACGACCGCAAGGTGGGCCTGGGCCACGGCAACCTGGGCGCCATGCTCCTGAGCGACGAGAGCAAGTGCTTCGCCTTCCTGGCGGGCCACGAGTCCTTCGCCGCCGCCGAGGGCGCCATCGGCATCGTCAAGAACGCCAACAAGGCCCGTAAGGAACCCCTGCGGGTCATCCTCAACGGCCTGGGCAAGGACGCCGCCCAGATCATCAGCCGCATCAACGGTTTCACCTATGTGCAAACGCAGTTCGATTACGCCACAGGCGAGCTCAAGGTCGTCAACGAGACGCGCTATTCTGCGGGCGAGCGCGGCGACGTGCACTGCTACGGCGCCGATGACGTACGCGAAGGCGTCGCCATCATGCATCACGAGGGCGTGGACATCTCCATCACGGGCAACTCCACCAACCCCACCCGTTTCCAGCATCCTGTTGCAGGCACCTACAAGAAGGAGTGCGTCGAGCAGGGCAAGGCGTACTTCTCGGTGGCGAGTGGTGGCGGCACGGGCCGCACGCTGCATCCGGACAACATGGCCGCTGGCCCTGCTTCCTATGGCATGACCGACACCATGGGACGCATGCACTCCGACGCGCAGTTCGCCGGCTCCTCGAGCGTTCCGGCCCACGTCGAGATGATGGGCTTCATCGGCATGGGTAACAACCCCATGGTCGGTGCAACCGTGGCCGTGGCCGTGGCGACTAACGCCGCAATCAACGGCTAGCACAGGACGCACATATGCACACAAGCAAGGAGGCGGGCCCCACGACCCGCCTCCTTCGTTTTTGCCTGTACCCACCGATAATGAGACAAACATGTCAGACACATTTGTCTCATTTATTAACGGTGCCTGTTAGAGCAGCAGCGCCTCGGCAATCTGGACGGCATTGAGCGCCGCGCCCTTGCGAATCTGATCCATGACAAGCCAGAAGGCAAGGCCGCCCTCGACGGTCGGGTCCTTGCGAATGCGACCGACAAACACGTCATCGGTTCCCTGCAACAAGCCGGGCATGGGATACACGTTGGCACCGGGGTCGTCCATGACCGTGACGCTCGCAGCCGCCTCGAATGCGGCACGGGCCTCGTCGGGCGTGACCGGCTTGATCAGCTCGACGTTCACGCTCTCGGCATGGCAGCGCAGCACTGGGATGCGCACGGCGGTCGGCGCGACCTTGATGCCGTCATCGCCGAAGATCTTGGCGGTCTCAACGACCATCTTCCACTCTTCCTTGGTGTAGGCGTCATCCATGAACACATCGATGTGCGGGATGACGTTGAACGCGATCTGGTCGGAGAACGCCTCGACCGTAAGCTCTTCGTCGTTGAGGAACTGACGCGTCTGGTCGTAGAGCTCGTTCATGGCCTTGAGGCCGGCGCCGCTGGCGGCCTGATACGTACTCACAACGACGCGCTTGATGCCACCGGCCAGGTCGTAGAGCGGCTTGAGGGCGACGACCATCTCGATGGTCGAGCAGTTGGGATTGGCGATGACACCCGAATGCCACTCGAGATCACGGGCGTTGACCTCGGGCACCACGAGCGGCACGTCGTCATCGGTGCGAAACGCGCTCGAGTTGTCAATCATGACGCAGCCGGCATCGACCACCGCCTGGCGATATGCCTTGGAAGTGTCGCCGCCGCAGGCGAAGAGCGCGATGTCGACGCCCTCGAAACTCGTCGGCGTCATCTCCTCGACCACGAGCTCGCCGTCCTTGAAGGGCACCGTGCTACCAGCGGAGCGCGCAGACGCGAGCGCCTTGACCTTCGCCGCCGGAAAACCGCGCTGCTCGAGCACCTTGAGCATCTCGCGACCGACGACACCCGTGGCACCGGCCACGGCAACGACGGGATGTGCGGGCATAACCTTGTTCCAAGCCATGTTCGTTCCTCTCGAGGCTATTTGAGACGTGCGAACAATGATACCGCAAGGCGGCCCCTGACACACCACTAGAGCGCCATGGCGCGGGCAAGCTTGGAGAGCGGCTGTGCCTCGAGGCCGAAGCGCTCCTGCATCTGCCGCGCAAACGCGTGAAAGGCCTCCTCCGAGCCAACCAGATGCTCGAGTTCGACTTCGTGTATGGGAGCCTTGCGCCCGTGATTGCGCATCTCTCCCACGTCAATCGCAAGCGCGGCCGTAAAGTCCGCACAAGTGAGCGTATGTTCGCGTCGCGTGAAGTCGGTCTCGCAGGTTGGCTGGGGGTCGCCCGCAATCAACATTTCGCAGATGTCCGCCGGCGCGCCGGCCGTGGGCAGCTGACGCAACCCCTCGATGACGTCATCGGCTCGAACCTCGAACTCCTGGCGCGCCTTGCATGCGCCGTCCGCGCTTGCCGCGAGCTTGAGGCAGCAGACGCTCTCGTCGTTCTCCCGACGCACGCGCAGGCCACCTCGCAGCCGGTAGACGTCCTGATTTGCCGTATCGTAGTACGTCGCGCGCATATGAAGCTCACGTGGCTCGCCCAACGCCGGCGCAATCACCTCATCATCGAGCAGCGCCCCGAGCGTCCGTTCGTCGGGCATCTCCCATTTGTACTCGATCTCCATGACCCCTCCTCCGAAACGAGACAAATGCTCTGTGCATTTGTCTCATGGGCGCTTGGTGGCTGCTGCCGTGCCGGCCGCGATGCCGCTTGCCCACGCCCAGTGCAGGTTGAAGCCGCCGCAGCGCCCGTCGATGTCAAGCGTCTCGCCCGCGGCGTAGATACCCGGACGCAGCTTCGACTCGAGCGTGAGCGCATCGAACTCCCATGGGGTGGCCCCGCCGCGCGTCACCTGGGCAAGGTTGGTTTCGGCAAGTCCCGTCACGTCCAGACGGAAGTCCTTGGCCGTCGCGGCGATCTTCGGCAGCGTCTTTGCCGTCGCCGGCTCGGAGGGCTTGAAGCCCGCAGCCCGTACGACGGCATCATTGATGCGCGTATGAAAACATCCGCACATGAGCTCGGTGAAGTTGGGCGTGCGCCCGAAAAGCTCGTTGACGCGCGCGGAAAGCGACGCGTACTTCGCCGAGAAGTAGTTGCTGCACTGACTGGGGCTGAGCTGCGGCAGGAAGTCGAGGCTCAGGACAGCGCCTGCGCCGACCTCGCGCGACATGTCGAAGATGACGATGCCCGACAGGCCGTAATCGCGAAACAGCACCTCCCCGTAGCGCACGGCACGGGGATCGGTGGCGTCCTTATCGGCATAGGCGGTCACGCGCACCCGAGCGCGTACGCCCGAAAGGCCCTTGAGCGGCTTGGTGTCGGTCTTGAGGGGGCAGAGCACGGGCGAGAAGGGCTCGACCGTATGCCCGAAGACGGAGAGCAAGTCCGTGCCACCGCCCGTCGCGATGATGACGTTGTCAGCGTCGAACGTGCTCTTGTTCGTGCATGTGAGACGATAGCCAGGTTGCGCCGCGTCGATCTGCGCCACCTCCTGGCCGCAACGAACGTCGACGCTGTTCCACTTGCACGCATCGCGCAACACGTCGAGCACCGTGTTGGCGGTATTCGAGAACGGGTAGATGCGTCCCTCGTCTTCCTCGGTCACGAGCAAGCCGAGCTCGCCGAAAAAGCCGAGCACGCGCGATGCGGGGTATTCCTCGAGAAGCGGCATGACGGCGGCGCCGTTATGGTAGTCGGTGAGCTGGATGTTGGCGTTGGTCATGTTGCAGCGCCCGTTGCCCGTCTTGAGGATCTTCTGGCCCACGCGCTTGCCGGCCTCGACGACCGTCACGGCCGCCCCTGCGCGCGCGGCGGAAATCGCCGCAACCAAGCCCGCGGCGCCGCCGCCAACCACCACGACCCGTACCTTGCCTGCCATCAATCGCCCCTTTCTTGCCTGTTTGCGCCCTAGTGTACCTGACCTGCACAATGAGACAAATGTGTCAGACAAGTTTGTCTCATTAAAAAGAGACCCCGGAACTTTCCGGGGTCTCCTCGGGTGTCTATGCAGCCGGACGACTATGCGCCGTGACGGGCACGGGCCAGGGCGAGCTTCCTGTCGTGGCGCTTCAGAATCATGAGCACGATGAGCGCAACGATGGACAGACCCTCGAGGGCGAACAGCACGATGAAGGTCGTCGTGTTCTCGTCGCCCGTCTGGACGAAGGAGGCCAGCGGCACGCCGTCATCCAGAATCTCCTCGCCCACCGGCGTCATGTTGGTCGGCGTGCGCGGCAGGTAACTGCCGGGAGTCGTGGGGTTCGACGGCGTCGGGTCGGTGGGAGCCTGCGGCGTCAGCGGCTGGTCCGGGTCACCGGGCGTGCCGGGATCCTGCGGGTCGCTCGGCGGAGGCGTGGGGCCCGGCTCCTCGGGATCCTCGTCCCTGGGCGGCTGGGGATTCGCGTTGAAGAAGGTCACTGCAGCGTTGCCGTCGTCAAACTTGAGGAGCGCACCGGCGTTCTTGCCCGTCGTGCCCTTCTGGATCAGGGCGTCGAACTGCTGCTCCTGGGCCGTGGTGGCGGAGTAGATGTTCGCGTAGGCCACGTGGGCGAGGTAGAACTTCTTGCTCAGCTCCTCGTCCAGGGCAAGCTCGTTGACGACGATGAGCTCGTCGACATCCATCGACGTCGATGGGATGCCCGTGAAGGTCATGGTCTCGTCATCCTTGAGCGTGAAGTACACCGCGTGGTCATCGCCCACGATGTACTCGGTCGTGGAGACGACCTTGCCCTCGTAGGTGGTGACCGTGCCCGTGATGACGGAACCGCTGATCAAATCGCCCTCGACGCCAATGGTCTCGGGCGAGATGATGGCCTCGAAGGGGAAGCGCTCGCCATTGTACGTGGTGCCCTGCACGAGGCTCTTGGTCACGCTAAAGCTCTTCGTGATGTCCTCGGGCTCGACGGGATACGCGGGCTCCTCGGGAATCCTGGCGTTCACGAACTTGACGCGCGTGTCACCGTCGGCGGTCAGCTGGCCATAGGTGCCCGCGGGCTTCAACATATCGGCGACCTTGTCCTCGGTGGCATCGAGACGCGTGTCCTTGGCAAGCTCGACGTACTTGAACTCGTAGCCCTCGACGGGGTTGCCCTTGGCGTCGACCGCCCCGAGCTCGTTGACGATGAACTTGCCAGACGGCGTGTCGAGGTCAACGTAGGGCAGCTTGGGGAAGCTGATGCTCTCGCCCGCCTTGAGCGAGAACTTGATCGTGTTGTCGGCGACCTTGTAAGTCGCGGACTGGACGCTACCGTTGGCACCGTAGGTGATGCCCTCGACTTCCGTGCCCTCCTCAAGGGTGTTGGGCGTGCCCTTGAAGGAAGGCGAGCTGATCAGCTCGAAGTTGAAGATGGTGCCATCCGGCTGGACCGCGCCCTCGAGTGCCTTGGAGACGGTAATCGCGGCATAGTCCACGCCACCGGCAGGCGGCAGCGGCTCGTCCGGCACGGGATCCTTCTGCTTGTTGTAGACCGTCGCGAGGGTCATGCCCTCGGGGATGGTCTGTCCTGCCGTTCCCTTGCCGACGAGACCCGCGACAGCCGCGCCATTCCATGCGGCCCCCTCGACAAGGTCGGTCTTCGAGTAGCTGTAGCCATATTCGGTCAGGGCCTCGCCCTCGAGCTCGTTGACGATGAACTTGCCCGCATCGCCATCGGCACGGGAGAAGGGCATCTTCGGGAACTCGATGCGCTGACCGGCCTTGAGCTTGAAGGTGATCCTCTGGTTCTCCATGGTGTAGGTGTTAAGAGCCTGCGTGCCATCGGCATCGTAGGTGATGCCATCGACCACCGTATCGGCAACCGCGTACTTCGTGCCAATCTGCTCGGGCGAGATGATGAGCTCGAACTCGAAGTCGGTGTTGTCGGCCACGGCGTCATCACCCTCAAGGGCCTTGGCAATGGCCAGCGACTTGAAGGAGGGCGTCATCTTATTGAGGAAGAGCACCTCGGTGGCACGATACTCGGTGTCCTTATGACGGTATTCGGTCCAATTGGGCGTAATCGCATTGCCGTCTTTATCGAGATAGGACCCGACTTGCTGGCACAGTGCGATAAACTTGCCATCTACGACATAGCCACCGCCCCTACTGGTTTCCGGAGAACTATCCGAGCTGACCTTATTGCCTTCTTTGTCGTAATAGACCCATCTACCATCCTGCCAGATGTTAATGTACCAGCTGGCCGGTGCCGGATCGGGACTGGTGTTGAAATATATCTGGCTGTAGTAGCAATCCGAAGGCAGCTGGGGATCGGCAACCTCATTGCCGTTTGCATCAAAGTACTTGTACACGTAGCCCCAGTCATCACTCGTGCAATTGGGGTTGGTCACCTCGTTGCCATCCGCATCGTAATATGCATACAGATAGTGCTCGTATGAATCGTACAGCGCCTTGGCGAGCGTGCCGGTGCTGGTGACGACATCGGTATAGGCCTTGTCCGTGGTCTCGTACTGCGCACCCTCGGTGACCAGCACCTTGGAGAAGCCGTAGCCAGCCTGCGCGGCAGCGCTATCATCGCCGATGAGCTCGTTGACGACGAAGCCGCAGTCCGCATCTTTGTGGGCGAAGGGCATGTTCTCGAACACGATGCGCTGACCAGCCTTGAGCGAGAAGTTGACCTTGTGGTCCTGAATCGCGACGCTGACCTTGCCGGGAGTGGGAGTGCCGTCCCATTCCGTCGCGGCGGCCATGCCATTGATGAAGTACTTGTCGCCCTCACCCTTCACGGCCTGCACGAGCGCGAGAGTCGCCTTGCCGTCCGCGTCATAGGTGACGTCATAGACGGTGCCCGTGACGGAAGTCACCGCGGAGCTGCCCTTGTCGATCTGGTTGTGCCTGTCGTTGGCGTACTGGGGCGAGACGATGAGCTCGTACTCGAACAGCGTGTCGCCAGAGGGCTCTGTTCCCGGCTCGAGCTGTTTCTCGACGGAAACCGGCTTTTGCATGGGGCTGTAGCTACTGTCCTCGTAGCCGTTTGCCACCGTGGCATAGAGCATGACCAGGCCAGCCAATACGGCCATGACCAACACTATGACCAGGGGAAGTGCCCGCTTCTTGGTGGGTGCCACTGCACCGCTGCTCGTATTACCCATACGCCACCACCTTCTCACTTTCCGAAGAAGCGGATGAAGAGTCGCCCGTTTTGAGCGCCCCCGCCATCCAGGTTCGTTCCAACACCATGCCATTATCCCCGCTCAGGGCAAAGATAACGACAGTAATTCCAAGATAAATATTATAAGCGAGAGTTAACCTCGTTGGCAAGTTCGCCGAGCCTACCACTGAGGTACGGACCGGGACAAATCGTCTGGTCGTTGAACATGTTGTGAGTCGTCAACGTCCCGTTGTCATCGCCCGTGTAGGTGAACTCCGTGATGCCGTTGCGCTTGCAGATGTCGACGAGGAGCTCGACGAGCCTATCGAAGGCAGCATCGCTCACGTGCCAGTCACCGCCCACTTGGTCATTCGCCACCTCGATGGTGACGGCACGCTCGTCGTTGTCGCGGTTGCTCGATGTCCAGGCGCGATTCTTCTCCTCGACGTAGAGGGCGACGTTGCCCGCGCTGTCGATGGCGTAATGAGAGGACGCTCTCCTGTCACGATTGGCAAACCTGTTTCCAAGCTCCTCGAGCGAAAGGTCGCCAGCCATATGGTGAACGGTAATCCTGGTGATCGGCTCCTCGCGCGGAAAGTCGGCATTGGGACTGAGGAAGACGTAGTCCGTCAGCAAGCTGTTCTCGGCGATGACGTCCGCCTGCTCCTCGGCCGTGAGCACACGGCCCACGTTATCGGGCAGCGAGCGGTATTCCACGAGGCACAGCACGCCCACCGCAACCACGAGCACGAGAAAGCCCACGAGCAGGATTATGGGGATGGCCCACGATTGCCTCGACTCCTCGCCCATGGCTCCCTCGTTTCCCTCGTTATCCATGACCTTGCCCACCTCCCCTAGAGTCCCATGGCGATGCATGCCGCGAGTGCCCCGAAGGCAAGCGCGCCCATGACGGCCAGCAGCTTGACCGGTGCGCCGTAGAGCAGCACGCCCGTCGTGCGCGGAGAACCCGCCGTCACCATCAGAAACGACGCGGTCACCGGGAAGAAGAAGCTCGTGTCAAGCATATTGTGAACGATGAAGGCCACGAACGCGCCCCGTTGTGCGGGATCGCGGCGCTTGACGAAGAAGCGCACGACGATGACCAGCAGCATGAGCGCCGCGACGACACCCAGCTCGACGGCGACGTGCAGCAGGCTGTTGTGGATGTGCCAGGTGTTGAAGTACAGGTCGCCGTCCATCATGTTCAGAACACGCCACTGGTACGGCCCGACCCCGAAGAGGGGGTTGAGGCCCAGGTACCCGATGCCGTTGGCGATCATGTCGAGGCGCTCGAGGAAGGTCGCGGGCGCGCTGCCGCGAATGAGCGCGGCTGCGACGGCAACGAGCGGCCCCAGGATGGCAAGCGGCGCCGTGAGGCGCATGTGCCCGCGCAGGAAGTCCTCCAAGCGGGGCCAGAACGCCACAAGCGCGACCAGGTAGGCGAGCGTGACGACGTTGAAGGGCGGCAAGTCACCCCAGGAAGGCACCAGGTACAGGCAGATGCCCGTGCCCACGCCGATCACGAGCTTCACGATCGTGACGGCGGCATCGGCAAGCACCGCGCCCCAGGTCCGGCCACGCTTGGCATAGAGCAGCATGACGACGAGGCCGATGACGAGCGCGCCGAAGCTCCCGAGTGAGAGGGTGAGCGCAAGCGACACCAGCACGAGGGGCTCGCCGTGACGCAGGATGCGGTCGACCATGCCGTCACCCTTGAGGCCGAGCAGCGCAAACCAACCGATGACCATGAAGATGCCAAGGGCGTTGGCGCCGCCCAGCGGCCAACCCAGACGCGAGACCGTCCCGCCGAAGGCAGCGACGACGAAGATGCCGATGCCAATGGTGGCCGCGAGCACGATCCACGCCACGCTCGCCCGGCGCAAAAAGCGCGCCTCGTCCTCGTCCATGCTGGCAACGGCCAGGTAGACGGCAAGCAGTATCGCCTGCACGCAGACATAGCCTTCCGTCAGCGTACCGTAGGTGCGAAGGGAGCCGTATCCGCTGAGCACGATGTAGATGAGCAGCGGAACGAAGATCCACAGGTCGAGCTTCATGCTGCGCCTGGTGAGCAGCGCGACGCAGAGCATGAGCCCCAGAACGCACACCATCTGGGCGTTTCCTACGCCGGTGAACGAAAGCGCGATGATGACGAGCAGCGTGCACAGCGCGACGCAGTTGTCGTTCGCGAACTGCACGACATCGAAACGCGGCGTTTTGACAGCGGTGCTCGCCATGGCGCCTAGCCTTCCGCGGCGTCCTTCTCGACGCGCTCCATCACCTGCGCTGCTTGCTGTTCGGCCTGCTCCTTCTGGTTATTGAAGGCCACGGCGATCATGAGCTTGATGCGGTTGAGTTGGTTGACCTCGCTGGCACCGGGATCGTAGTCCACGGCCACGATGTTGCTCTGCGGGTACTGGCGACGCATCTCCTTGATGACGGCCTTGCCCACGACGTGGTTGGGCAGGCACGCGAAGGGCTGGCAGCACACGATGTTGGGCGTGCCCTCCTTCACGAGCTCGACCATCTCGCCGGTGAGCAGCCATCCCTCGCCCATGGTGTTGCCGAGGTCGATGATGTCGCTCGCGCCCTGCGCGATGTCCTCGATGTGCATGATGGGCTCGAAGCGCTCGGAGGCGGCCAGCGCCTTGCGCACCGGGTCGCGCAGCTTCTCGAAGAAGGCGACGACGCCCTTGGCGCCCACGTACTTCTTGAGGTTGGGCGTGAGCTCCTGGTGGCGAAACGCCGGGTTGAGCATGCCGAAGAGGAAGAAGTCCACAAGGCCGGGGACGTTGGCCTCGCAGCCCTCATCCTCGATGATCTGGACGATCTGGTTGTTGGCCGTGGGGTGGAACTTCACAAGGATCTCGCCCACGACGCCCACGCGCGGCTTGCTGCCGAAGTTCTCGCAGGGCAGCGTGTCGAAGTCATGGACGATCTGATTGATGACGCGCTTGACGTCGCGCCACTTGAACTCGCACACGTGCTCCTTGAGGTAATCCATCCACGTGCGGAACAGCGCATCGGTGCTGCCCGGCTCCTTTTCGTAGGGGCGCACGCGGTACAGGCACATCATGAGCAGGTCGCCCAGGATGAGCGCGGGCACCGCCGTCTTGAGCATGGTGGGCGTGACCTCGAAGCCGGAGTTGCGCTCGCCCGTGTCGTTGAACGACAGCGAGATGACCGGCACGTGGTCGAGGCCGGCCTCGTGTAGGCCCTTGCGGATGAGCGAGATGTAGTTGGTCGCACGGCAGCCGCCGCCGGTCTGCGTGATGATGAAGGCCGTCTTGTCCATGTCGTACTTGCCGCTGGTGGCCGCCTCCATGATCTGGCCGGTGACGAGGATGGACGGGTAGCAGATGTCGTTGTTCACGTACTTGAGGCCCGCGTCCACGGCCGACGGGTCGACACTGGGCAGCAGTTCCATGTTGTAGCCGTAGTGATGGAAGATGGGCACGAGCAGTTCGAAGTGGATGGGCGACATCTGCGGGGCCAGAATGGTGTAGCCCGCGTCCTGCATCTCCTTGGTGTACTCGGCGCGCGGAAACTCGGTGGATGCCGCATCGCGATTGGGCGCGAAGTCGAAGTCGATGGCGCACTCGCTCGGCACTTGCGGCTCGACGTCGGCAGAGGTCGCGTCGCCTCGGTCCGTGCGCAGCGTCTCGACGGAAGCGGACGCGATGTCGACGGCCGCCGAGCTTTTGCCCGGTTGTGTCGGCATCTCGCGCAGTTCCTCCTGCTGGCGCAGCGCGGCCATGAGCGAGCGGATGCGGATGCGCGCGGCGCCCAGGTTGGACACCTCGTCGATCTTGATGACGGTGTAGACCTTGCCGCTTCCCTCGATGATCTCCTGCACCTCGTCGGTGGTGAGCGCGTCCAGACCACAACCGAACGAGTTCATCTGCACGAGGTCGAGGTCGCTTCGCTGCGTGACGACCTTGGCCGCGTTGTAGAGGCGCGTGTGGTACATCCACTGGTCGTAGACGCGCAGGTTGCGCTGCAGCTCGCCCAGGTGCGCCACCGAATCCTCGGTGAGCACGGCCATGCCGTAGCCGCAGATGAGCTCGGGCAGCGAGTGGTTGATTTCGGGATCGATGTGATAGGGACGGCCCGCCAGCACGATGCCGTGGCCGTTGTTCTCCTCGATCCAGCGCAGCGTCTCCTCGCCCTTGGCGCGCATCGTCGACTTGAAGTCGAGGTCTGCCTGCCAGGCGAGGTCGATGGCATCGGAAATCTCGACACGCGTGGGCCACTGCATCGCCAGCACGTCGACGCCCTGGGCCTTGAGCTCTTCCTTGCGGTTCTTCACCAGGTGCTCGAAGAGGCGCTTCTTGAGGGCCTTCTTGTCATCGTAGGGAATGAACGGGTTGAGGAACTGCGTGCGGCTGTCCTCGAGCTCGTCGATGTTGAGCTTGAGCGCCTCGGAATAGCTCATGACGATGGGGCAGTTGTAGTGGTTGTTCGCGCCCTCGTCCTCCTGACGCTCCCAGCGGATGCAGGGCATCCAGATGAAGTCGACGTCCTTGTCGAGCAGGTCCATGATGTGACCGTGGGAGAGCTTGGCCGGGTAGCAGGCGTTTTCCGAAGGCATGGACTCGATGCCGGCCTCGTAGGTCTTCTTCGTGGACGGCTCGGACAGCACGACGCGGTAGCCCAGGTGCGTGAAGAAGCTGTGCCAGAACGGGTAGTTCTCGTACATGTTGAGCGCGCGCGGGATGCCCACGGTGCCGTACTTGGCGGCTTCCTCGACGAGCGGTTCGCGGTCGAAGAGCAGCTTGTCCTTGTACGCGAAGAGGTTGGGCACTTCCTTGGCGGGCTTCTTGATGCCGGCGCCGCGCTCGCAACGGTTGCCCGTGATGAAGCGGCGATGCTTGCCGGTGGCCTCGTCGATGCCGAAGTCGTTGATGGTGAGCAGGCAGTTGTTCTCGCAGCGTCCGCAGCGCACCGCCGTATGCTTGATCTCAAGCTCGTCGATCTGCTCGGGGCGCAGCAGCGTGGACTTGGCCCCCGTCGCGCGGTCGCGCGCCAGCAACGCGGCACCCCAGGCGCCCATATTGCCGGCGATGTCGGGACGAATCGCGTCGTGTTCGCTCAGGTTCTCGAAGGCGCGCAACACGGCATCGTTGAGGAAGGTGCCGCCCTGCACGACCGCATGCTCGCCCAGCTCGGACGCATCACGCAGCTTGATGACCTTGAACAGCGCGTTCTTGATGACGGAGTACGACAGGCCCGCCGAGATGTCGGCCGGCGTCGCGCCCTCCTTTTGCGCCTGCTTGACGCGGGAGTTCATGAACACCGTGCAGCGGCTGCCCAAATCGACGGGCGCCTCGGCCTTGAGCGCTTCGGCGGCGAACTCCTCGATGGGCATGTCGAGCGAGGTCGCGAAGGCCTCGATGAACGAGCCGCAGCCTGCCGAGCACGCCTCGTTGAGCATGATATGCTCGATGACGCCGTCCTTAACGTGCATGCACTTCATGTCCTGGCCGCCGATGTCGAGGATGAAGTCGACGTCCGGGCACAGCTCGCGCGCGCCGCGTAGGTGCGCCACGGTCTCGATTTCGCCGGAGTCAGCCTGGATGGCCTCGAGCAACAGCGCCTCGCCGTAGCCCGTCGTGGTGGCGTGGCCAATGGTCACGAGCGAGTTGCCGTCGTCGTCACGGGGAATCTGGTCGAAGAGGTCGCCGAGCATGGCGCGCGAGGCACCGAGCACGTCGCCCTTGTTGTTGACGTAGTAGCTGTAGAGGATCTCGCCCTTCTCGCCCACAAGCACCGACTTGAGCGTCGTGGAGCCGGCGTCGATGCCGAGGTAGGCCACACCACGATAATCCGCGAGACTCGCCTTGGGGACGGTCGCCTTGGCATGGCGCTTCTTGAAGGCCTCGTAGTCCTTCTCGTTGGCGAACAGCGGCTCGAGGCGCTGGACCTCGCTGCCCTGGATGCTGCCGAGTTTGCCCATGCGGTCCTTGAGCTCGGCGAGGCTCACGATGTCGTCGTTGGCCTCGGAGGCAAAGGCCGCGCCGCGCGCGACGAAGAGGTGCGATTCCTCGGGGATAATCGTCGTCTCGTCGGTGAGCTCAAGGGTCTCGATGAAGCGCTGGCGCAGCTGCGGCAGATAGTGCAGCGGGCCGCCCAGGAAGGCGACATTACCGCGAATGGGGCGGCCGCAGGCAAGACCGGAGATGGTCTGCATGACGACGGCCTGGAAGATGGACGCGGCGATGTCCTCGCGCTTGGCGCCCTCGTTGAGCAGGGGCTGCACGTCGGTCTTGGCGAACACGCCGCAACGCGACGCGATGGGATAGATGATGTTGTGATCGGCGGCCATCTCGTCCAGACCGGAGGCGTCCGTGTTGAGCAGGGCCGCCATCTGGTCGATGAAGGCGCCCGTGCCGCCGGCGCAGGTGCCGTTCATGCGCTGCTCGATGCCGCCATCGAAGTAGATGATCTTCGCGTCCTCGCCACCGAGCTCGATGGCGACGTCGGTGGCGGGAATGATGCGCTCGATGGCCGTCTTGTTGGCGATGACCTCCTGCACGAAGGGCACGCCGAGCCAATTGGCGAGCAGCAGGCCGCCCGAGCCGGTGATGGTGATGGTCGCCTGGCCATCGCCCACCGCCGCAAGCGCCTCGTCGACGATCTCGACGATGGTGGCGCGCACGTCGGAATGGTGGCGCCGGTACACGCTGAAGACGATCTTGCCATCGGGGTCGAGCACGAGCAGCTTGACCGTGGTCGAGCCAACGTCGACGCCGATTCGGAGCGTGTCCTGCCTGCTGTCCTGCGTACTCATGCGTGTCTCCTCTGGACGAGTGAGCGACTAGTTCTTGAGCGAGTTGATGGGAGCGGGAAAGCGGCCGCCGCGATGGGCGAACACCGTGCCCGCATGGGTGTTGACCGGCATGACCGGAGCATCGCCGAGCAAGCCGCCGAAGTGCAGCATCTCGCCGGCCTGCTTGCCGATGGCCGGAATCACGCGCACAGCCGTGGTCTTGTTGTTGATGAGGCCGATGGCCGCCTCGTCGGCGATGATGCCGGTGATGGCCTCGACCGTCGTGTCGCCGGGAATGGCGATCATATCGAGCCCCACGGAGCACACGCAGGTCATGGCCTCGAGCTTCTCGATGGACAGCGCACCGTCCTCGGCCGCCTTGATCATGCCCGCATCCTCGCTCACGGGGATGAAGGCGCCGGAGAGGCCACCGACACTCGAGCTTGCCATGACGCCGCCCTTCTTGACGGCATCGTTGAGCAGGGCGAGCGCGGCCGTCGTGCCGGGACCGCCCACCTGGCCCACGCCGATGGTCTCGAGAATCTGAGCCACCGAATCGCCACGGGCGGGCGTGGGCGCGAGCGAGAGATCGAGGATGCCCTTCTCGTAACCGAGACGCTTGGCGGCCTCGCGCGCGATGAGCTCGCCGGCACGGGTGATCTTGAAGGTGGTGGCTTTGATGGCCTCGGCGACCTCCGTCATCGAGGCGTCCTTGGGCAGGTCCTCGAGCACTGCGTTAACGACGCCCGGGCCGCTCACGCCGACGTTGATGACCTCGCCGGCCTCGCCGCTGCCGTGCACGGCGCCGGCCATGAAGGGATTGTCCTCGACCATGTTGCAGAAGACGACGAGCTTGGCGCAGGCGATGGAATCGCGGTCGGCCGTGACCTCGGCGCACTCGCGTACGATCTGCGCCATGCGCAGCACCGCATCCATGTTGATGCCCGCACGCGTGGAGCCGATGTTGACGCTCGAGCACACGATGTCGGTGGTCGACAGCGCGTGCGGAATGCTGTTGATGAGACGACGGTCACTATCGCTCATGCCCTTTTGCACGAGGGCCGAGAAGCCGCCGATGAAGTTGACGCCGACTTTCTTGCCGGCGCGGTCGAGGGCCACGGCGATGGGCGTGAGGTCCTCGGCCGCCGTCGCACCGCAGATCTCGGCGATGGGCGTGACCGCGATGCGCTTGTTGATGATGGGGATGCCGAACTCGCGTTCGAGCTGCTCGGCGCACGGCACCAGGTCCTTGGCCGCCGTCGTGAGACGATCGTAGACGCGCTGCGCCATGACGTCGATATCCTCGTGTACGCACCCGCGCAAGGACAGGCCGAGCGTGATCGTGCGGATGTCCAGGTGCTGCTGCGTGACCATCGAGAGCGCCTCGACGACCTGCTTCGCTTCTACCGTCACGGGGGACTCCTTCTTCTCAGATGAAATGCATATCGAAACTATGATTTTAGCCGAACGCGCCTATCTATCCAGAGTCCAGAGCTTGTCAAAACACTCGATGAGCTTATTCGTTGCCTGACCTCGGGTTTCCTCAAGCGGCACGATGCCGAACTCGTCGCTTGCGGCAAAGACTTCCGTGCCGTCAAGGGGCAACTCGTCCACGACGACCTCGTAACCGAGGGTCGTCGCCAAGTCGCGCACGAGCGTATCGGCGGCATGGCGGGGTTCCTGCTCGACGAAGAGCTGGCCATCGCGAGCGGCCCACAGTGTGCCCGGCACCTCGCCCGCATCGAGCAGCGCTTGCGTGAGCACGGGCGTAGCTGGCAGCTCCTCGAGCTGGATGTCGACCAGACCCTCGGGATCGATGGTCAGCACGATGACGCCGTCGGGCAACTCGTAGAGCTTGTTGTCGCGTACCCACTCCAGGCGCGAGCGCACCCAGGCCTGCACGGCGGGGCCCACGTTGAACGCGGCCAACGAGCGCAAACGACGCTCGTAAAGATGGATGGTCTTGTTGGTGTAGCGCCAGCGAAACGCGAGCTTGGAGGCGGGTAGGTTTTGCGCGCGCCACTCCTCTTCGCTTAGCCCATCGCTCTCGGCCACATCCGCGACGGTCTCGGGCTTGTCGCTCCCGACCTTGTTATAGGGAATCGTATCCTCGCTCATGCACGCTCCTCGAAAATGAGACAAATTGGTCAGACACATTTGTCTCATTAGTATCGTGTACCAGTAACAAACGAGAGCCTACTATAACCGAATCCAACAGTCCCGGCGCGGGCCGTCACGCAACGGACAACGAGAAGTGGGGCAGATTGGCTAGGCCAATCTGCCCCACAAATGAGACAAATACACTGTGTATTTGTCTCATTTCCTAGTGCCTGAAGTGCCTGTGGCCCGTGAACACCATCGGCATGCCGGCTTCGTCGGCGCACTCGATGGAGAGGTCGTCGCGAATGGAGCCACCCGGCTGGATGAGCGCCGTGACGCCGGCATCGCGCAGGGTCTCGAGCGTGTCGGGGAAGGGCAGGAACGCGTCGCTCGCGGCAACGGCGCCCTTGGCCTCGTCTCCCGCCTGCTCGACGGCGATGCGCGCGGAGTTCACACGGTTGGGCTGGCCACCGCCAATGCCCACGGTGCGCGTGCCCTTGGTGAGGATAACCGCGTTGGACTTCACGCACTTGCAGCAGCGCCAGGCAAACAGCAGCGCCTTCATCTGCTCGTCGGTGGGAGCCGTCTTGGTGGGAACGGTAAAGGTCTCGGGGTCCTCGGCCACGGTGTCGATGGTCTGCATGACGACGCCGCCCTCGACCGCGCGAATGTCCGGGTCGCCGCCAGCCGGGTTGATGCCGCCGGTGCGCAGGATGCGCGCGTTCTCCTTCGTCGAGAAGATCTTGAGCGCGCCCTCGTCGTAATCCGGGGCGATGACGACCTCGATGAACTGCTTGTTGACCTCGACGATCTCGCGGGCGACGTCCTCGGTCACCGTCTGGTTGAAGGCCATGACGCCACCGAAGGCGCTCACCGTGTCACACGCCCACGCATCGCGATAGGCCTCGAGCATCATCGCGCCCTCGGCGATGCCGCACGGCGTGAGGTGCTTGATGATGACGCAGGTGGGAATCGCGTTGTCGAACTCACGTACCGAGCTCCACGCGGCGTCGGTGTCGAGGTAGTTGTTGTAAGAGAGCTCCTTGCCCTGCAGCTGCTCGGCCGCGGCCAGCGTGTGCTTGTCGGCCTCGGGAGCGGGGCCGGGCACGCCCACATGCTTGCGCTTGTAGAACGCGGCCTGCTGGTGCGGGTTCTCGCCGTAGCGCAGGTCGGCGACCTTGTCGAGCATGACGCGCTCATCAGCCCAGAAGGGGCCATCGTCGACGAGCTCGTTGTGCAGCCAGGAGTAGATAGCGTTGTCGTAGGCGCTCGTGAGGCGGAAGACCTCGAGGGCGAGCTTCTTGCGGGTCTCGAGCGTAGTCGCGCCGCCGTTGGCGCGCATCTCGTCGAGAATGGTGCCGTACATGGCCGGGTCGGTCACGACGGTAACGGAGGCATGGTTCTTGGCCGCGGAGCGCAGCATGGACGGGCCGCCGATGTCGATGTGCTCGACGGCGTCCTGGTAGTCGACGTCGGGCTTGGCGATGGTCGCCTCGAAGGCATAGAGGTTCACGACCACCAAATCGATCATGCCGATGCCGTTATCCTCGGCGTCCTTCATGTGGCTTGCCAGATCGCGACGCGCGAGCAGGCCGCCATGCACCTTGGGGTGCAGGGTCTTCACGCGGCCATCCATCATCTCGGGGAAACCCGTGAGCTCGTCGATGGCGACGACGGGGATACCCACCTGCTCGAGCACCTTGGCGGTGCCGCCCGTGCTCACGATCTCGACGCCGAACTCGTCGACAAGCGTGCGGGCGAAGTCCTCGATGCCCGACTTGTCGGTAAGGGAGATGATGGCGCGCTTGATTTTGGGATCTGGCATGAAAGCCCCTTTCCGCTCTGGCTTGTATTTACTAGGAATTCTCGATGACCTTGAGTAGCAGACGGGTCATGTACTCGAGCTTGTCCTCCTCGACGATGTTGGCGGTGTCCTCGACCGTATGCCAGTCGACGGGAGCGACGCCATTGTCGGCAAAGCCCATAATCGTGAGCGCGCGCATGCCGGCGATCATGGCGGGCGTCGCGTCGGTGTTGCGCCAGTCGAGGCTCTTGGCCTTCATCTCGGTACCCCTGACCTCCTTGGAGGCCTTCTTGATGAGGCTCATGAGGCGACGGTCCGCGCGACGGGGCTTGCCCGTTCCCTCGACGTCGACGTAGGAGATGGAACCGGCTCCCACGGCCTCGAGGTTGATGATGAGCGAACCGCGCAGCTCGGAGGAATGCAAGTCGAGGAAATTCTTCATGCCCTGCCCGCCGGCACCGGAGGCGCCTAGGGCGACGAACCAGACTTCCTTGTCGAGCAGGTCGCTTTCGGTCATGGACACGACGGACTCGCGAATCTGGGCGGCGCGCTGGCGCACGGCGTCAAAGGCGCTCTCGGCCTCCTCCTCGAAGTAGCCGCCGCCCTTCCAGCCGTAATCGTCCTCGTCACTCCAGGCGGCATCGCCACCGGCATCGTAGTCCTCGTTGCCGTTCTTGCCCTTGCGGCTGAATAGCCCGCCCACCTTGTCGACGGCGTTGCGGAAGCGGGACTCGGGAATGTTGATCTCGGTGGTCTGACCGGCAGCCATGAAGCTGTCGAGCGCCGTGTCGTCCGCGATGACGCTCGCGGTCGCATCCGAGAAGTCGCCCGCGTCGGCCATGGGCACGGCATCGGAAATCGCGGGGAAGGAACCGGTGAGGGACGGGAACGAGGAGGTGTTCGCAGCCGACACCATCGTCTCGCTCGTCTGCGTGTAGCCGCTCGTCGCCGAGTACTCGGTGCGCTGGCGCGGCCTGGGATGCGAGGAGCGCTCGCTGGAACGCAGCTCGTCCTTGGGCGCGAAGGGATCGTCGTAGTTGGGAGTGGCCTGGGGCGTGTCCTCGAAGGTCGAGCTCACCGGTGCCTCCTGGCGCTTCTCGCCCCAGTTGATGTCATGGCTGCGCGTGGCGCGCGTGGGCGTGAACTGCTGGGTGACGTGACGGGCCGTGGGCTTCTTGCGCTGGGCCTTGGCCGTGGCGGGAATCACGGGCTCGATCGCCGGGGTGACCTCGACGACTTCCTCAGCGGCCATTTCCTCGACGTCGGATTGCTCCACGTCGATGTCGTCGCCGGAATCGACGACGGGAATGCTCTGCAACTCGGGGCGCGAACCGCGGGCGGCATGGCTCTCGTGGGCGGACTTGCGCTCCTCGCGCTCCTTGTCATCCGAAGAGCCGATGTTGGGAATACGCGAGGTGAGCTGCTGCTTGCGTGGCCCCTCTGCCCTTTCCTCGGTGCTGGTCTCGGTCTGGGCGCCGACGCGCGTGAACAGACCACTGACGTCCGGGCTGAGCTCGTCGAGCTGGTCATCGGGAATGTCGAGGTTGATCGCGGTCGCGACGGCCTCGACGATCTCGGCGGCCTGCTCCTCGTGCTGCTCGGCGGCGATCTCCTCGGCCTGGGCCGTCTCGACGACCTCGGCCATAACGGCGTCGACGACGTCCTCGGTCACCGGCTGACCGGGCTCGAGCACGTCTTGCACCTCGGGCTCCTCCTCCGGCTCGACCTCGGCCTGCTGCACGCGCGCACCGCCCGTGACGGCGGGGGCGTCGGCAAAGCGGGAGCGGTAGGAGAGGACGGGGGCCTCCTCGTCGGCGGGCTCGACGACGGCCTTCTTCTCGAGGTCCTTGGCGGCCTTCTCCTTGGCCGCGGCATACCACGAGGGAACGGGACGGGCGACCTGCGGGTGCTCGTCATGGGAACGCGTCGGCGTCTCGATGGGCACGTAGATGGGGGCGGGCGCCGGGCGCTCCTCCTCGACCTCGGCCTCCTCCTCGATGACCTCGACGGCCTGCGGCGCCTCCTCGGCCTCGGAATCCTCGTCCGCGGGTTCGACGTCGGCAGCGATCTCGAGGTCCTCCTCGTCGTGCTGGTCATCGTCGTTGCCCATGTACTCGGCAAAGATCACCGCGTCGTCAAGACGCTCGACCGGCTTCTTGTTCGCCTGGTCGATCTCCTCGTCGAGGTTGAAGTCGAGATCGGGAACCTGCATGTCCGAAATCGCGCCGGGCTTGGCCGGCACGACCTCGGCGTCCTCCTGCTCGAACTCGACGTCGTCGAGCGAGAAGGCGTCGGTGGAGACGGTGTCGAGATGCAGCTCCTCGGCGGCCGTGTCAGCCAGGACGTCGAGCTGCTCCTCGGGGGAAAGCGCGGGGAAGGCGACCGTCGCGTCGTCGCGCACGCCATCGGCGTCGTAGGTGACCTCGACGCCCTCGGGCACGAGACCCTCGGCGTAGGCCTCCTCGGCGCTGTGCATGACCACATCATCGCCGCCGGTAGACGGCGCGAAGGAATCGACGGGGCCAATCTCGCCGTCGTCTTCCTCGTCCTCGCCGAGGGAGAACCTGAAGGTACGGTCCCTGGTGAAGCGCTCGCGCTCCTCGGGGTTCACCAGAAGGCGCGCGACCGACATGAGCACCGCGATGGAAGAGGCGTTGTCGTTGCCACCCGAGATGTAGGGCGTGAAGCGACTTGCAACAATGCAAGCGGCCGCAGCAAGCACGAAAACGCTCGCAATGAGCGAGATGACCCAGAGGACCGTGTCGACGACCTCGGGCCAGGGAAGCGGAAGCAGCCTGACGAAGAGGACGGCGACCAGGCCGATCATGCAATAGAAGATGATCTTGTGCAGCAGCGGCGCGTGGCCGATGATCTGCGGGGAGGCCTCGGGCTGGGCGCGGACGGTATCGACATGGGCGCAGATGATGACCTTCTTGCGGCGACGCGAGTCGTGGGCCATGCTCGCCGGGACGTACTTGGCCACGACATTCTGCGAGACGCCGCTTGCGCGCATCTTGGAGAGGATGGGGTTGTTGTTGTGCTCGGTGAAGTAGACGAAGAGACCGCCGGCCACGAGGATGAGGCCGATGATGAACATGGAAAGCGAGATGCCCGGCACAAAGATACCGATGCCGGAAATGACCGTACCCAGGGCCGACGCCACGTAGGCGAGCACGTAGGGCCAACGCACGCCGGACGGCGTGGCGAACTCGTCGACGCTCACGTCCAGGCCGTCATCGGACAGCTCCTGCGCGATGTAGAGCGAGGCCTGATGCTCCTCCTCCGTGCTGACCGGTCGCGGGCCGATCTGGTCGGCCAGTACGTTCACATATTCCATGAGATCAGCCATGTGGCTCTCCTCCAGTTACTGCAACTACGTTAATTGGTCTATTTTATCGTAACCGCCTATAGCTTCAAAAGACTACTGCAGGTGATAGCGCCCGTCCGTCTCGACGAGCGTGATGGGCACGCCGAAGAGGTGGCGCAGCTTCTGCGTCGTGAGGACCTCTTCCTTGGGGCCGTCGGCGACGATGTGCGCGTCCTGCAGCATGACCACGCGCTCGAACTCCGGCATGATGTCGCTCACGTTGTGGGTGATGACGAGGATCGTGTGGCCCGCCTTGGCCAGTGCCGACAGCGACTGGCGCATGTTCCACGCGCCCTCGGGGTCGAGACCAGACGTCGGCTCGTCGAAGATGAGCAGCGCGGGGCCGTTGATGAGCGCGCGGGCGATGAGAGCGCGGCGTGCCTGGCCCGTGGAGAGCGTGAGCATGTCGCGTTCGGACAGCGACGGGATGCCGATCTCGCGGATGGCCTTGCGGGCCTGCTCGACCTGCTCGTCGGAGGCGCCGATGTGGAAGGGCACGCCGACGCTGCCGAAGAAGCCGCCGAGCACGATGTCGAACACCGTGCGATGCACCATCATGCGCTCCTGCACGTCCGTGGAGACGAGGCCCACCGTCTCGATGAGCGTCTCCTCGGACGGATCGGACTGTCCCATGAAGAGCACGGGCGGCGTCTCGCGCCAGACCGGCTCGATCTCCTTGGTGAGCAGCTTGACGAGCGTCGACTTGCCCGAACCGTTGGGGCCGAGCACGACGATGTGCTCGCCCTGGTTGATGACGAAGTCGTCGACGTCGAGGATTACGCGACCATCCATCTTTACCTTTGCGTCATGGAGACGAAGCAGTTCCTGAGTCATGGCAGCTCCTTAGCTATTTGCCCAGCGCGCGGGCGCGTTCCTTCTTTCGTCCAATCTTATCGAGCGTACGCTTGCGTAGGCGTATGGACTTGGGGGTTATCTCGACGAGCTCGTCATCGGCGATGTACTCGAGGGCCTCCTCGAGGGTGAACTTGACCGGCGGCGTGAGCATGATCGCCTTGTCGGCACTCGACGCACGCTGGTTGCCGAGCTGCTTGGTCTTGGAGACGTTCACGTCCATGTCGCCTTCCTTGGCGTTCTCGCCCACGATCATGCCCTCGTAGCACTCGTCACCGGGCTCGACGTAGAGCGTGCCGCGCTGCTGCAGCGTGTCCAGCGCGTAGGCGACGGCCTTGTCGGAGTGCATGGCGACCATGGCGCCGTTCTTGCGCATGCCCAGCTCGCCGCGCATGGGGCCGTACTCGGAGAAGCGGTGGCTGAAGATGGCCTCGCCGTGGCTCGCGTTGAGTATCTTGGTGCGCAGGCCCATGATGCCGCGCGTGGGGATCTTGAAGGAGAGCACCGTCTGGTCCTGGTGCGTGGTCATGTTGGTCATCTCGCCACCGGCCGTGCCGAAGAGCTCGATGATCTTGCCCGAATACTCCTCGGGCGTCTCGACCGTGGCGTCCTCGATGGGCTCCATCCGCACACCGTCGATGGTCTTGTAGAGCACGCGGGGACGGCCGACCTGAAACTCGTAGCCCTCACGAC
This sequence comes from uncultured Coriobacteriia bacterium, assembly GCA_948466335.1. Classification (GTDB taxonomy): domain Bacteria; phylum Actinomycetota; class Coriobacteriia; order Coriobacteriales; family QAMH01; genus QAMH01. Next base: position 23,280 of record CAOKAE010000004.1, read on the forward strand.
GCATGGTCTCCATGAGCACGGAGAGGTGCAGGATGCCGCGACCGGCCACCTCGATGCCGCTCTTGTCCTCGAGCTCCTCGATGCGCATGGAGATGTTCGCCTCGCCCTCGCGCATGAGGCGCTCCTTGAGCTGACGGCCGCCCACGATGTCGCCCTCCTTGCCCACGAGCGGGCTCGAGGACGCCTCGAAGATGACCGAGAGCGTCGGCTCCTCGACCTCTATGGGATCCATCTCGACGGGATTCTCGATGTCGGTCACCACGTCGCCCACGTCGGCGTCATCCACGCCGACGATGGCGATGATGTCGCCGGCCTGCGCGCTTTGCGCCTCCTCGCGGCCCAGGGCCTCGAAGGTGTAGAGGTGCTTGACGGTGGTCTCGTAGCGGTCGTTACCGTTGTTCTTGAGGACGAGCACCTGCTGGCCGGATTCGATGGAACCGGAGAACAGGCGGCCCGTGCCGATGCGGCCCACGTACTCGGAGTGGTCGACTGTGCAGATCTGCATGGCGACGGGACCGTCCGGGTCGACGTTGGGCGCCGGGATGTGCTCGAGGATGGCATCGAGCAGCGGCAGCATGTCCATGTTGCCGTCGTTGGGATCGAGACGCGCGTAGCCGTTCATGGCGCTCGCGTAGACGGTCGTGAAGTCAAGCTGCTCGTCACTTGCGCCCAGCTCGAGCATGAGCTCGAAGACCTCGTCGAGCACGTCGTCGGGGCGCGCCCCGGGACGGTCGATCTTGTTGATGACGACGATGGGCACCAGGTCGAGGTTGAGGGCGTGCTTGAGGACGAAGCGCGTCTGGGGCATGGGGCCCTCGAAGGCATCGACCAGCAGCAGGACGCCGTCGGCCATCTTGAGCACGCGTTCGACCTCGCCGCCGAAGTCGGCGTGGCCCGGCGTGTCGATGACGTTGATCTTCACGTCCTTGTAGCGGATGGAGACGTTCTTGGAGAGGATGGTGATGCCGCGCTCGCGCTCCTGGTCGTTGGAGTCCAGGACGCGCTCCTCGACCTGCTGGTTCTCGCGAAAGATGCCGGCGGTCTGCAGGAGGCGGTCGACGAGCGTGGTCTTGCCGTGATCGACGTGGGCGATGATGGCGATATTGCGGATGTGTTCCTGAAGCATGTGCGTTATCCCGTTGTCAGCTGTATTTCGTACAGCCTTGCAGGATACCACGGTTGAAAGAAGACACAAAGCTGCTTCTATTTGTCATTTCGACCGGAGGCGCGAAGGCCGAGATTTCTCGACTCCGCTTCGCTCGAAATGACAATAATGAGACAGATGTGTCTGACCAAACTGTCTCATTAGCCGAAGAGGAGTTCTTCCTCGCCGGCGGGCAGCGGATCGCTCACCTCGATGCGACCGTCCTCGTCGCGCTGGTAGAGCATGAAGCCGCTCCACGCGCAGTCCATGCCGCGCTCGGCGAACTCGAAAAGCAGGGCGGGCTGTCCGGAATCGGTCTCGTCAGCCTGCACGAAGCCCTGGGCGAGCAGCGCGTAGCGCGTGCAGTCCTTGCCGTATTCGCGCACCTGCTCGCGCGCGGCGCGGTAACATCCGTCGGGCGTATCGTCCTCGAAGGTCAAAAGCTCGTCATCGCAGTCCACGGCCAGCATGACCGACACCTCGTCATGGGCATCGAGCATGTCGATCGCCGTCTGGATGAGCGCAACCGAGAGCTGGTCAAGCTCGGTCGAGATCTGCGTCATGTCCTCGTGCCTCCTCGTGTCGTGCCATGAGCGCCTCGACGAGCTGGCGCTCGTCGAGAATGGGGCCGGGCAGGGCAAGCCCGCGCTGGGCCAATTCTAGGGCAAACTTCGTGGCGCGGGGCACGTCGAGGTTGATGCGGCGAAGTTCGGCGGCGTTTTCGGACGTGAACAGCTCGGCGGGCGTCCCCTCCATGGACAAGATCCCGTGGTCGAGCACGATGATGCGCGAGCAGAGCTCGGCGACATCGTCCATGGAATGGGAGACGAGCACGATGGTGAGGCCCTGGTCGTTGAGGTCGCGCAGGTAGGTGCGGATCTCGTCCACCGTCGCCGGGTCCATGCCGGCAGCCGGCTCGTCGAGCACGAGCACGCTCGGCTCCATCGCGAGTATGCCGGCAAGCGCCACGCGACGCTGCTGGCCACCGGAAAGGTCGAAGGGGCTGCGCTCCATGATGTCCGCGTCGTCCATGCCCACCCGCTCGAGCGCGGCGCGCACCCGCTGGTCCACCTCGTCGTCCGTCAGCCCCAGGTTGCGCGGGCCGAAGGCAACGTCCTCGGCCACCGTGTTGGCGAAGAGCTGCGTCTCGGGGTACTGGAAGGCCAGCCCCACCTTCGTGCGTACGGCGCGGCGTAGCTTGCGCTCGCGCGTGTCCAGGCCATCGACGAGCACGCGACCGGCCGTGGGGACGAGCAGGGCGTTCATGAGCTGGACGAGCGTCGACTTGCCCGAGCCGGTATGCCCGATGATGCCCAGGAACTCGCCGTCCTCCACGACGAGGCTCACGTCGCTGAGGGCGACGTGCTCGTCATCGTAGGAAAAGCTCACCTGTTCGAAAGCAACTGGCACAGCTCCTCCTCCAGCCTGTCTTCGGAAAGTCCCATCCCCACCTCGAGGCCGCGGGCGCGCAGGTCCTCGGCGAGCTGAATCGAGAAGGGCAGCTCGAGGCGCAGGGCGCGCAGGGCGCGGGAATCAGTGAAGACCTCCTCGGGCGTGCCTTCGAGCGCGATGCGGCCGCCCTCGAGCACGACGACGCGATCGGCACCGAGCGCGTCTTCCATGAAATGGGTGATGAGCACGACGGTCATGCCCGCATCGTTGAGCTCGTGGGCCACGCGCGTGATGCCGCGCCTGCCACGGGCGTCGAGCATCGCACCCGGCTCGTCGAGGATGAGGATGCGCGGGCGCATGGCCAGGACGCCGGCGATGGCAATGCGCTGCTTCTGGCCGCCCGAGAGGCTCTCGACCTCGTCGAGGGCGCGATCTGACATGGCGACGGTGCTGAGCGCCTCGTCGACCCACGTGCGGATCTCGTCGGGCGCAAGCCCCAGGTTCTCCGGGCCAAAGGCGACATCGTCGCGCACGACGGAGGCGACCGCCTGGTTATCCGGATTCTGGAACACCATGCCCGCGCCCTCGCGTATGGCGAAGACGCTTGCCTCGTCGCGGGTGTCGAGCCCGCCCACCGTGACCTGCCCGCTCGTGGGCACGAGCAGGGCGTTGATGTGCTTTGCGAGCGTCGACTTGCCCGAGCCGTTGGCCCCGAGCACGGCAACGAACTGGCCGGCCTCGATATCCAGGCAGATGTCATCGAGCACGCGAGGTGCATCTGCCTTGTACGTAAACGTCACGTGCGAGAACGAGACGCTGCCCGGAGTATCGAGACCGTCGTTCATCTGCGCCTAATCCTTGGCCATGAGGCGCTCGACCGGCTTGTACAGCACGAAGGCGAGCACGTCGTTGATGACGATCTTGAGCGCGTTGAAGGGCAGCAGGATGGGCAGGATCATGGCAGCGACCGTCGCCACGTCCGTGCCCGTGTAGATGGGCGTGATGAGCAGGTTGCCCACGATGGCGCCGGCCAGCGAGAGAACGGAGCCCACGATGATGCCGATGAGCAGCGTCGTGCGCGTCTTCTTGGTGCGGTAGATGAGCGCCATGGGCACGATCCAGCACGCGACGGCGATGATGGTCATGAGCGAACCCCAGGGGTCACCCATGATGAGGCCGTGGATGACGGCCGAGACGATGCCCACGAGCAGGCCCGCGCCCACCCCGAAGCCGCATGCCGCGAACCCCGCGATGACGGCCGACGGGTCGTACTTCAGAAACGGCGCCGCGGGAAAGATGGGGGCCTCGATGAACGAGAGGATGAGCGAAAGCGCCGTGAACAGCGCGAGCATGACGAGCTTGCGCGTGCTCCATGCGGCCTTGCCACCTTGTTGCGGGATTGCGCTCCCGCCAGCGTGAGAGATTTCGGACATAGGTATCCGCTCCTTTCTGCTCTCTCATCCGGACTGTAACCGTCGGCTCCAGACTCTCACTGGATCGGCCCTCCCAAAGGAGAGTTAGCGGGCTGCGCGGCGACCATGGCCGCTTACCGCCGGTGGGGAATTCCACCCCGCCTTGAACAGATGCAACGAACAGTATAGCCATTGCGTCTATAATGGGCGCGACAATTTGGTAACGGCGAAAGAAGCGGACATGACTGAGTACAAGGACCTGGGCACGGACGAGATGCGCGCGCTTTATGACGCACTCGAGAAGCAGTACGAACAGTATTGCGCCTTGGGCCTCGAACTCAACATGGCCCGTGGCAAGCCGAGCCCCGCGCAGCTCGACCTGAGCATGCCGCTGCTCGGCTGCGTGAACTCAACGAGCGACTACCACGCCGAGGACGGCACCGACTGCCGCAACTACGGCGTGTTGGCCGGCCTGCCCGAGGCCCGCGCGCTCATCGCCGACATGCTCGACGTGACGCCCGAGCAGGTCGTGGTGTGCGGCGCGTCGAGCCTCAACGTCATGTTCGACACCATCGCGCGCGCCTGGATCACCGGACTGGGCGGCCAGACGCCGTGGAGCCAGCTCGACAGCGTCAAGTTCATCTGCCCCGCCCCCGGCTACGACCGTCACTTCGCCATCTGCGAGCACTTCGGCATCGAGATGATTCCCATCGAGCTGGGCGAGGACGGCCCCGATGTGGCGCAGGTCGCCGAGCTCGTGGCAGATCCGGCCGTCAAGGGCATCTGGTGCGTGCCACAGTACGCCAACCCCTGCGGTTACACCTATTCGGACGAGGTCGTGCGCGGTCTTGCGGCGCTCAAGCCCGCGGCCGGCGACTTCAGGCTCTTCTGGGACAACGCCTACGTGGTCCATCACCTCTACGACGACCCCGCGCAGCAAGACCACGTCCTCAACGTCATCGATGCCTGCGCCGAGGCGGGCAACCCCGACATGGTCTTCGAGTTCTGCTCGACCTCGAAGGTGACGCTTCCCGGCGCGGGCATCTCGGCCTTCGTGTCGAGCGTCGCCAACGCGAACGAGATGCTTGCGGCCATGGGGGCGCAGACCATCGGCTTCGACAAGCTCAACCAGCTGCGTCACGTGCGCTTCCTGCACGATGCCGACGGCGTCGCCGCGCACATGAGCAAGCATGCCGAGCTGCTACGTCCGCGCTTCGAGACCGTGCTCGAAATCTTCGAGGAAGACCTGGGCGACACGGGCATCGGCACCTGGACCAAACCGCGTGGCGGCTACTTCATCAGCTTCACCGGCCTCGACGGTACCGCCAAGGCCACCGTGGCCAAGGCCAAGGAGGCAGGCGTGGCGCTCACGGGCGCCGGCGCGACCTGGCCCTATGGCGACGACCCCCACGACTCCAACATCCGCATCGCCCCGAGCTACCCGAGTCTCGACGAGCTCGCGCAGGCCGCGCACATCTTCACCGTCTGCGCGCGCATGGCCGCCCTCGAGAAGCTGCTGGCGGAATAATAATGAGACAGATTGGTCAGACCAATCTGTCTCATTATCTACAGGAACCGATATCAAATGAGACAAATGTGTCAGACACATCTGTCTCATTTTAGGCGGACTAGCGAGCTGATGCGTACTCGATACCGGAGCGCGTCGTTGAACCGGCCGTCTCGAGCTCCCAGATCTTGGCGCCGTGCGCCTCGACGCGGGCCTTGGCCTGCGAGTACTCGGACTCCGGGTCGTCGGCGTTGCCAAAGGCGAGCGCCTGGGTCGGGCAATCCATGACGCAGAACTGCGGCTTGTCCTCCTTCATGCGCTCGGCGCAGAAGGTGCAGCTCGGCAGGTAGATGGGCTGCCACCACATGTGCAGGTCGGGGTAGACGCCCTCGGGACGGTCGATGCCGGCCCCCGAACCATGGGTCTTCACCTCGACACGGTATTCGTCGTCTTCCAGGTGGTTGCCAACCTTGCAGCCCATCGCGCACGTCCAGCAGCCAATGCAGCGGTCAACATCGACCAACATCTTGTAAGCCATGACCTAAGCCTCCTTCACGATGGTAGTTTGCGGATTGGGAGTTATCTCACCCTCGAACTTGCGAATATCGCACCACGAATCCCAATAGCAGTCGGTCGAGCCCGTGAGCGAACTCATCGCCTCGACATAGGGATTGGGATGATGCCCCGCGGCGAGCCAATCGGCGAACCACTTGTCCTCGAGCGGGCCCTGCGAATCCTTGCCGGCGCACTGGTGCGTGATCTCGGAGTAGGTGCCCTCCTCGAACTGACGGCGGCGCCAGCCAAACCACACGTGTACGGTGCCATCGGGCACGCTCTCGTCGAGCACGAGGCGCGTGACGACGTGGCCGCGCTCGTTGAAGACCTCGACCATGTCACCCTCGGCCAGGCCAAGGCGGTTGGCATGGGCGGGATTGAGCCTGGTGGCGGGCGTCTCGCCCGACAGCTTCACGGTGATGGGGTCATCGGTGAAGCTCGACTGCATGAAGAAGCGCTGGCGGCCGGTGAAGAGCTGGTACGGATACTCGGTCGACTTGCCGATCTTGTTCGGCTCGAGCACCTTGGTCGTGGCCATGCCGAGGTCGGCAAGCTTCTCGGAGTAGATGATCTCCATGCGGCCGGTCTCGTTGTCGAGCACTTCCTCGGGATTGAGGTACGGCGTGTACTTGGGTTCGGGCGGAGCGGCGGCGCGAATCATCTTCTCGGCCTTGAGGCGTTCGTAGGTGACGGGCGGCTGGATGCCGGCGATGAGCGGATACTGCGTCTGCAGGCGAATATCGATGTATTCGGGGATGCCCATCGTGAAGTAGTCGCCAAGGCCGACACGCTTGGCCAGCTCGCTGAAGACCCAGACGGGCTCGTGGCCGTCGACCTGCGGTTCGATGGCCGGCTCCTGCAGGATGACGTGGTTGTAGCAGGCGCCCGTGATGAGGTCCTCGCGCTCGAAGGACATGAGGTCGGGCAGCACGTAGTCGGCGATTTCGCCGGTGTCGGTGAGCCACACGTCGTAATCGACGACAAGCTCCATGCCATCGACGACATCGAGCCAACGCTGGCGGTCGGGCTGTTGGTGCACCGGGTTGCCCGAGCAGACGAAGAGCGCCTTGTAGGGGCTATCGGGAGCCTCGGCCCGGGCGAACCACTCGGCCATGCGCACCGGTACGGACTTCACACCGGGCACGCCATCGGGGCAGCTGATGGGGATGTCGTTGAAGACGAGCGGCCAGCTCTGCAGCTGCAGCGCCTCGAACACGCCGCTGCCCGGCTTGCCCAGACGGCCCGTGAGGGCACCGAGCAGGAGGAACTGGCGGTAGGTCTCGTTGGAGTTGCGGTAGCGCAGGCCATAGCCGCTCAGGATGAAAGCGTTTTCGGCCTCGACCCAGTCGCGGGCAAGGCGCTCGGCGTCCTCGGCGCTGATGCCGCACTTCTCGGCAGCCAGCTCGAAGGTGTACTCGGCCGCCGCGTCCTTGAGCTTCTGCAGCGCCGTGGTATAGCTCTTGCCGTCAATCTCGTAGCTGCCGAAGAGCTGGACGTCGGCGCCCTCGGGATACGCGCCGCGCTTGGGCGCGACGCCAACGGCGGAATTGCTCGCGGCATCCCAGACGAGGTAGCTTCCATCGTCCGGGTCGCGTGCGAGCTGGCCGGTCTCGTCATCGACGAGGTAGGCGGCGACGGAGCGCGCGAGCAGATACTCGCTCGCCTGCAGGTCGTTTTGCAGGATGTAGTTGACCATGGCCATGGCCAGGTAGCCGTCGGAAGCGGGCTTCATCGCGACGAACTCGTCGGCAAAGCCGGCGGTGCCGTCGAAGATGAGGCCGAGGTCGACGATGCGGGCGCCGGCCTCGCGGGCGCGCACGAGGTTCTGGGCGCAGCGCATCTGGTTCTCGATGGGATTGCAGCCCCACACGTAGATGAGGTCGGTACCGACCATGATGCGCGGGTCGATGACCGTACGTGGAAACTCGCTGCCGGCGTTGTAGAACTCGGCGTAGAACGGACCGTTGTCCAGGCCAATGGAGCCGAGCGGGACGGTGACGCCGAAGGTGTTCGCGAAGCGGAACGGCATCAGGTTCTCGAAACTGTACTGGGCGGGAACGCCGGCGCCGAGGTTCCAGAGGACGACCTTGTCCGGGCCGTACTCGTCGCGGATCTTGCAGAGCTTCTCGCCGATCTCGTCGAGGGCCTGATCCCAGCTGATCTCTTCCCACTTGCCCTCGCCTCGCTCGCCGACGCGCTTGAGCGGCTTCTTGAGGCGCTTGGGGTCATAGGGCTGGCGGCCTGCGAGGCAGCCCTTCTGGCAGATGTGCCCATCGGGCTCTTCCGGGGCCGAGTAGACGATACGCTCCATGCGCTCGATCTTGCCATCCTTCACGATGGTCTTGAGCGCACAGTAGTCGTGATCGCCCCAGCCAGGGCAGGCAGTGTAGACGAACGATTCTTCCGACATACCTAACTCCTCTCGCTTGCTCCCGTATGTATCGACACGGTGGTCATTGGTCAGTTTATATACAAGCGTTCGATGTATCTACTAACTAGATTTGAGGTACCATTACAACTGCAAGTTGTGCATAAGACGAGGCGGCCCGTGAATATCAAGACCCTGCAATACCTCATCGAACTCGAGCACACCGGCTCGCTCTATGCCGCAGCGCGCCAGGCACGCATCTCGCAACAGGGCATGAGCAAGGCCATCGCCTCGCTCGAAAACGAGCTGGGTTGTTCGCTCGTCAAGCGCAGCCTCCACGGGACCTCGCTCACCGACGCCGGCAGAACCGTGCTCGAGTCCGCGCGAAACATCGTGGCCGAGCACAATCGCATGACCGAGCGCCTGCTCGAGCTGGAGAGTCCCGATGACATCTCGCGCTATCGCATCAACGTGTTCGTGAGCCATTACGCGGCGCAGATCGCCGCCATCGACCCCCAGTACATACGCCTGCTCTCCATGAACACCTTCTACGTGGAGGAGCCCTTCGGCAAGCTGCTCATGCGCGCCGAATCGTCCGACGGCACCGACCTCGTCTTCACCGACATATTCGGGCAATCGGTCGGGCAAGTCGCCGATAATCCCAAGGTCAGCTTCGAGCCTATCATCCAGACCCGCTACGGGTTCATCTGGAAAGAGGGCGCGCACCTTCATGGCAAGGCGGCCCTGCATCGCGGCGAGGTCTGCGACCTTCCCGTCGCCATCGACACGAACCCCGAGGCGGGACGTCTCATCGACTCGCTCTTCTCGAAGCATCCGCTGCGAAACGTGCGCATGGGCACCTCGAGCCAGCGCATGCTCGTCGAATACGTGCAGATGGCCGATCCCGACGTGTTGGCCTTCTCGGACTCGTTCAGCTACTACAGCATGAAGAAGAACGGGTTGCCCGAGGTGCAGGACCTGCACTTCACGCCGCTCGCCACGCTCAAGGCAGTGGCGCAGGTGGGCTTCATCCTGCCAGCAAAGGTGCCGCTCTCCCCGCAGGCGCTCCATACGATTCGCGTACTCCGGCGCTACATCGCCGAGAAATGCCCGGATTACTCGTAGAAGCACGCCCCGTTGTCATTTCGACCGGAGGCGCGCAGCGTCGAAGTGGAGAAATCTCGATCTTCTCCTCTAGCCAAGACCAGGATTTCTCGACTTCGCTCATATCGTTCGTATTCATCTCTGGTGAATATATTGCTAGAATGAGAGTATCCATTCCGACAACAACGGGAGGTTGCCATGAACTACGAAATCGTTGACGCGCAATACGTGCTCGATCACCTGGGCAAGATGCCCATCGTGGACGTACGTCCCCGCGACATGTACCTGGAAAGCCGCATCCCCGGCGCCGTGTCCGCCTCGCTCATGGAGGCCAAGGACGCCCCGGAGGACACCACCGAGTTCTTCGTGCGCGAGGTGCTCGACGCGGGCATCGACACAACCAAGCCGTTCATCGTCTATTGCTACGATGGCGGCCTGGCCCGCGAGGCGTGCGACTTGCTCGAAAACGCCGGCAACAGCTGCCAGAAGTGCTACGAGGGCAGTTGGGTCGACTGGATTTCCGATCCCTCGCGTCCCGTCGAGAAGTAGGCCAGCGACATAGGCGCGGCACGGGGGGGCGTCCTACGGGGCGCCCCCTCGTTAAAATGAGACAAATACCCTGTGTATTTGTCTCATTTTCTATACGTCTAACGCGGCGTGGTAGGCCTCGTAGATCGCGAGCGTGATGTTGGCGGGCCGCTGGGCATCGCCGACGATGCGCACGAAGGGAGCGCCGTCGCGCAGCTCGTCCACCACCGCACGGCGCGAGCGTTGGCCGATGGCCGAGATGGTCGAATCGCAGGGAATGAGCCTCTCCGCGCCATCTGCCATGGTGACGGTCACGCCATCGGCATCGATGCGCTGAGCCGCCGCGCCCGTGAGCACGTCAATGTCCTCGCCCTCGAGCTCGGCGAGCAGGATGGGACGATGGCGGATGTTGGCGTCGGGGGCAAGCTCGGCGCGCATTTCGACGAGATGCACCTTGTGGCCCGTGCGGGCAAGCTGCAGGGCGCATTCGCAGCCGGTCAGGCCACCGCCGATGACGACAACCTCGGGGCCCGGTTCCGCACCGTCCAGATAGAGCTCGTCAATGGAGAGCACGCGGGCGTTATCTGCCACCGGGAACGGCAGCGGAATGGGCTCGGAGCCCACGGCCACGATGAGCGCATCGGGCTCGAGTTCCTCGCACAGCCTCGCATCCACGCGCGTGTTGAGCCTAACATCGACGCCGACCTCGCGGCACAGATGCTCGTAGGTGCGCCCGAGCTCGTACATGTCGCGCTTGAAGGGCAGGGCCTCCTCGGTGTTGAGGATGCCGCCCAGGCGATCGCTCGCCTCGCAGAGGATGACGCCGTGGCCGCGCAGGGCCGCCGTATGGGCGGCCTTCATGCCAGCAATGCCGCCACCGGCGACGAGCACGTTCTTGAGCCGGGCGGCGCGCGGCACGGTAAGCCCCTCGAACTCGCGCCCGATGAGCGGATTCACGGCGCAACGGCGCGTCTGGGTGACGGGGCGCTCGGCCATGCACACGAAGCAGCGCAGGCACTTCACTACCTCGTCGCCGCGGTTGGCCATGACCTTGTTGGGCAGCTCGGGGTCTGCCAGCAGGGCGCGGGCCATGGCGATGCCATCGGCCTGGCCGCTCGCAATGATCTCCTCCATTTGGGCTGGGTCGGACAGACCGCCGATGGCGATGACCGGTACGCTCACATGCTGCTTGATCTGGGCGGCCAGATGCACGTTGCAGCCATGATCGCGGAACATCGACGGATGGGTGATGGAGAAGCCGAACTGGTAGGAACCGGCCGACACGTGAATGAGGTCGACGAGGTCTTCAAGGCCAGCGGCGATGCGACAGCCCTCCTCGATATCATAGCCGCCGTCGAAAAGCTCCGAGCCGCTCATGCGCAGCTCGATGGGAAAGCCGGGGCCCGTGGCCTCGCGGATTGCGGTGAGAATGCGACGGGCGAAGCGCATGCGGTTCTCGAGCGAGCCGCCGTACTCGTCGGTGCGCTTGTTGAAGTAGGGCGAGAGAAACTGGTTGATGAGCCAGCCGTGGCCCGCGTGCACCATGCACATCTGGAAGCCCGCACGGCGCGCCAGCACGGCCGCGTTGGCATAGGCGGCGACGATGTCATCGATCTGCTCGGCCGAAAGCGCACGCACCTTCATGCCGTCGGGACGCACACCATCGCTCGGGCCCCACTGGCACAGCTCGCCCTTGGCCTTCTTGTCCACCATGTAGGTGCCCGCGTACTGGCCGGAATGCGAAAGCTCGATGGAGGCCACCGCGCCGTGACGCTTGATGGCATCGGCCACGTAGGCGAAGGCGCCGAGCTGGCCGGGCGTGGCAAGAGAGAGGTGCAGCATCTGCGAGCCGTCTGTATCGGGATGCACGACGAGCTCGCTCACGGTAACGCTCGCCGCGCCGCCTTTCGCGCGCGCCTCGTAGAAACCGAGGGTGCGCAGACCCGGCGTGCCCTGGGCGTCGATGTCGGTCGCTCCCATGGGGGCCGACGTCATGCGGTTGCGAAACGTCAGGTTGCCGACTTGGAGAGGTTTGCAGAGATGAGGGTAGTCACGCTTCATGGCATGTCCCTTCCGAAGCATCGAGATTCAGATAGGGACATTATCCTCCATCTTGGCGACGAAATGAGACAGTTTGGTCAGACACGTTTGTCTCATTACGAGCGGGTGCCGGTAGATAATGAGACAAACGTGTCTGACCAATTTGTCTCATTACAATTCGCGGTGCTCGTAGAGGTGGGCGGCGATGAGGGCGCTCAGCGCGTAGAGCCCGAGCACCACCACGACGATAACGGCAGCCAGGAGAACCATACCCCACATCTCCAGCCCTCCCAGAAACGCCTCGGCATGGACGGCAATCGGGGTGTTACTGAGGAGCACCATCCCGCCCGAAATTACGAATATCAGCAGCATGGGTGCAATGCGCGTGGCCTTCGTCATGCCGTAACGCATGATGAAAGGCAGTGTCAGCGTGGCGACGAGCAGAATGACTACCTGCGTGAGCAGTGCCGTGCCGACAACCTCCCCAACCCCGATATTCGATAGACGTAGACCGTCGGGGACAATGCTCTCGGGCAGCAGCTCGGCCACCAGCCCAATGGCAAGTCCCAATGCCACCGCCAGCACGAGGGAGCAGGCGCAGATTATAAGCATGCTGGCGTAGCGCCCGTACACCACCTGGCGGCGGCTGATGGGCAGCGTGAGACGGTAGCGCTCCCATCCGTTCAACTCATCGTAGGCGCAGATGGTAAACAGATATATGAACGGAATCATAGCCGCGCACGCACCGATGGCGCCATAGAGCGTGCCCGTGGGTATGGAGATGAAGACGGCAACGAGAGCCGTGATCCCCAGAAGCGCAAGCGCCGAGCCCTTGGAGGTAATGAGGTCGGAGAAAACCATCGCTTTCATCGTTGATCCTCCTTCAGCATATTTTGCAAGTGTGAGGGCTGACCGAGGGATTCGCCTTTGAGCGTGAGGGCCATGTAGTCCTCGATGGATGCCCGGTCGGTGGAAATGCCGGGGTAGCTGCAAGCAAACGCGAAGCGGTCGGGCACGAGAACATCCGTGCTCATGCCGCGTTGCAACATACGGAGCTCGTTGGCGATGCCGCTTGCAGCCAGTATCTCCACATCGACTGCGCGGCAATGGGCGATGCCCGCCTCGTCGCAGATGGCGTCCTTCGGCACGTCAAACACGATACGGCCATCATCAATGCAAATCACCTCATCGGCGATCTTCTCGAGGTCGCTCGTGATGTGGGTGGAGAGCAATATGGCGTGACCCTCGTCTTCCATGAAGCAACGCAGGATGTCGAGCACTTCGTCACGGGCCATGGGATCGAGACCCGCCGTCGCCTCGTCGAGAATCAGCAGGTCCGGGTTGTGCGAAAGCGCGAATGCGAGGGTGAGCTTCATGCCCATGCCGCGCGAGAGGTCCTTCACGAACTTGCGCGGCTCCAGGCCGAACTCGTCGCACAGCGCCTTGAAGCGCTTGTCCTCCCAGGCTGCATAGGCGGCGCGACCGAGTATGCCCACATCGGCAACACGGTTCGCGTCGGGAAAGGCGCAGGTGTCCAGCACGACGCCAACCCGGGCCTTCACCTTGTCGATGTCCTTGGCATTTTCGGGATTGCAGCCAAGCAGCTTGACGGTTCCGCCATCGGGCCTCACGAGGCCGAGTATGGCCTTCAAGGTCGTGGTCTTTCCGGCTCCGTTGCTGCCGACAAGCCCGACCACGGTCCCCGCGGGAACCGAAAACGTTACATCCTCAAGGGCAAAATCGTCGTAGCGCTTGGCGAGCCCTTGGACGCGAATCATGTCTTCCATGATGCTCCTTATGGTTAGCGCTCGTCTTCCATCACCAGGTCGAGCATTTCGTGCAGCTCCTGCGCGCTCACGCCGCTCGTCTTCGCAAGGTCGGCGGCCTGAGCGAGCAACTTCTCGACGTTCTTGAGCTGTTCCTCGCGCAAAAGCTCGAGGTTGCCGCCCGTGACGAACGTGCCCTTGCCCTGAACCGTGCTCACGAAGCCGGCGGCTTCCAGCTCGGCGTAGGCGCGCTTCGTCGTGATGACGCTAATGCGCAGCGTGTTTGCCAGGGCGCGAATGCTCGGGAGCAGTTCGCCCTCGGCAAGCTCGCCCGACAGGATCGCATCCTTGATCTGCTGCGCGATCTGCTCGTAGATGGGAGACGCGCTTGAATTCGAAACGATTATTTCCATGTGCCTCTTCTCGCGAGGACGCCGTCACGTCCTCGCCTCCTGTCGCCACGGGCGTCCCCGCATGCGACAATAGTGTATATACGCTACATATACACTATATACACACCTATACACAGCTGTCAACAGCTTCCGAGAAAATGCTCCATCGACCCTTGAGGCCCCTCATGCAAAGAGAGCCCCCGAGGGGCTCTCTCCTTCGCGACTATCGTCTGCCTGAAACAGACGGTTCAGCTTCGCTATGCCGCATCTTCCTCGGAAGGACGCTTGCGGTTGCGCCAGGCAATGATGGCGAACACGACAGCCGCCACAAGTGCCACGCCCGCGAGCACGCTCACGACGATGAAGGTGGCGTCACCGGTCTTGGCCACGGTCTTGCCGTCCTCAATGCCGGTACGGTAGGCATTGATCGTTGCCTCGGCATCGGCCTTGGGAACGGGATTGTCGAGCATCTCGTCGGTAATCTCGACGGTCGTGTCCCCGTCGGCGTTCTCGTCGCCACTGCCGACGAAGTCCTCGACGAGCACATTATCGGGGAGGTTCGTAATCTGGTCGTCGTAGTTGGTGCCATCGGGCACCTCGACCGCATCGGGCAACGTCGTGACCTGGTCGTCGAAGTTGAAAATGCCGTCCGGAATCTCCACCGAATCAGGCAACGTGGCGATGATGTCGTTGTAGTCGAAGATATTGTCCGGAATCTCCACCGAATCGGGCAGCGTCGTGATGAGATCGTCGTAGTTGAAGATACCGTCAGGTATCTCGAGGTCATCGGGCAACGTGGTGATATCGGGGGTGTACAGCACGTTGATCACGTTGTTGTCCGGATCGGTTCCCAACCTGATTTCGGCGGGATACGTGTCGATCACGTACATGTCGTTGAGCTTGTACTCGTAGGCATCGCCCTTGATGAGCTTGTCAAAGCGCTGGTTGGTGAAGACCTCCGAACCCATCTTGGTGAAGGTGACGTCGTCGGTCGCAAGCGCATCGGCCCAGGTGCCGGCAGTCAGGTCCGCGCCCGTCATGACATAGTAGTTGACGGTGTACTCGGAGTTCCACAGGCGCATGTAGTTGAGTGTGAAGACGTTCTGGCTCGGGTCCTTGGATACGGTCATCTTGTTGGGCCAGCCGTCCCAGAAGAAGTAGCCGGGAATGTTGACGACGTAATCCCACGCGCTAACGGTCTGGCCCTCGTGAAAGCCCGAGAGCGTGCGCGTGCCCATGAGGCGCGTGCGGTTCTCGTCGTAGTCTACGTCCGGGTCCTCGTAGTTGACGATCTCGTAGTAGTTGAGCGTGATGGTGCAGTCATCCGCGGGCTCCGTCACCGCCGCGGCGGCCCCATCGTCTTGGGGCTGCGCGTCCTGGCCCTGCGTCGTGTCCGTGACGGCGGGCTCGGGCACCGGCACGGTGACCTCCTCGCCCTGCGTGGTCACGAAGGTCTGGGTGGGGCCTTCCGCGAACGCCATGAAGGCCGCGCTCGTGCTCAGGACAAGCGCCGCGCAAAGAAGAATGACCGCCATTATGGCCGAAATCCTGGCGAGCCGTGGCCTGTCCAAAGGCAACGCAGACACGTTTGGCCGGTTGTGGATTAATGGGGGTTCCTGTACGCGATTCATGGTGACCGCCTCCTTGCAAGTCCATGCGGACGTTCAATTCAAGGGCTCTGCGCCACCATCACAAACACCCGGCGGCGCCGGTTTTGCTCTAGGTACCATAGTAGAAGCCTCATTTATGCATGGCAAGATATAATCTTTGAGATAAAGCGTTTCCACGGAACGAACCACCACGTTCGCGTAACTTGGGTCTGGGAAAAACTCGTGCTTGGCGTATAATTTAAAGTTAATGCGGGCGTCGCCAAGTGGTAAGGCCCTGGCTTCCCAAGCCAGTATTCGCGGGTTCGAGTCCCGTCGCCCGCTCCAGAAAAGCACACGGCCCCACTCGAATGAGCGGGGCCGTTTTCTATGCAATCTTCTACGCCTCTTCCACCAAAGCATTCTGCGGCTTGCGCCTGAAGGTGACGAACAAGATGCTCAGGCCGATGACGAGCGTGAGCACTGGGCCATCCGACCGCGATGAGGTCCTTGAAAAGATGCGCGAGATAGCCGAGAAGGTCCTGTTCAGAGGCCATGTCAAAGAGTTTTGACATGCTTGTTTGTGGCCAAATGGGCTCCCTCCCGCAAACACCGTGCTACGATGGCGCCGCTCCGCCGATATACAGCTTCGTATTCACACGCCAGCTGGAAGAGAAAGGACCCACATGCTCTCAATGAACGCCGTCGCCATTCTGATGCTTCTCCTCGCAGTGGCATGCGTCATGCAATGCGCCGCCATCGTGCACATCGTCGTCAAGTCCGATCGTCGCTTCAAGGACCTGGAAAGGCGCCTGGCGCAACGGGGCGTCGAGAGTGTGCCCGATCTGTAGGACGTAGCTTTGGATGGGGCCCGTCTCCGCCTACCCCTCTGCCAGCATCACGTTCTGTGACCAGGCGAGCAGCCTTTCCGCAAGCTCACGCGGCTCGAATGCCTGCGGATCGTCGTAGGCATCGAGGAATACCCACTCGTCTTCGCTCGCAAGCTGCCTCGTGGCAGCGCGGCTCGGCGGATACTCGCCGGTCCGGGCAAAGCGCAGCGCGCGCATGACGAAGAAGGCGGATTTCACGCACGCATCCACGATGGCCTGCAGCGAGCTCTCGTTGAAGACGAGCTCGTGACTCACGGCGTGGTATATCTCCGACGCGCCGACCTTGGCAGATAGCAGCGCATTCTGCGCGGTGAAGCCCGTGTCCATGAAGTCGAAGGCACCGAAGAGGACACGCGTATCCTCCACGAGATTGAAGATGTCGTGACGCGGCCACACCGCAAGAAGCTCCGGTGAGCTGATGAACCCGCAGGCAAGATCGCCGTGGGGCATCTTGGCGATGAGCTCGCGGTATGCCGCAAGGTCGTCGGCGTTCAGGCCCTCCACGATCACGACGGCATCGATGTCGCTTCCCTCACGCGCCTCGCCACGGGCGCGGCTTCCCTGCAGGCCGACGAGCTTCAGACGCTCGCCAAAGGCGCCCTGTAGCTTGCTGACAAGCTCGCCAACCCAAGCATCGATATTGATTTCCTCTTTCATGATTGCTCCTTCAATGGATGGCCCTGGCTCGTCGGCTGCGTAGGTGGGGTGCTGCATGATAGCACTTGTCGGTTGTTCTCGGGCGTATACTATTCGCAACATACATCTCGAGAAGGGAGTCGCCATGGCAGCCATGACCCAGGAAGCGCGAGAACTGTTCGAGACCGCCGAGAACATGGTGCTGTGCACCGCGTCGGCTGACGGAGCACCCAACGGCGCCGCCATCGGCATGAAGACCGTCATAGACGAGGAAACCGTCTACATCTCCGACCAGTTCTTCAGGAAGACGCTCGAGAACCTGAAAGAGAACCAGAAGGTCGCCGTCGCGTTCTGGACCGGCCACGACGCCTACCAGATTCACGGCACCGCCCGCTACGTGAACGAGGGCGACGAGTTCGCCGCGCAAAAGGAGATGGTGGATGCGAAGTTCGCGTCCATGGGCCTGCCCATCAAGGCCAAGGGCGGCTGCTTCATCCACGTCGAGGCGGTCTACCAGATGGCCGCCGGCCCCACCGCCGGAGAGCAACTGGCGTAAGAGCCCTTAATCATCCAGCAGCGGGTTGTGCTTCATGCGCAACCCGCGATCAAGCCCGGCAAGGATACCCGCCACGCCGAGGAAAACGTCCAGCCATCCAGGAAGGCCGAACGTTGGCACCGACCAGCCTGTCAGGTGACCGATGCCGTTTAGCAGGTTCGGCACCTGCGTCACCAGGGCTATCGCGAGGACGATCCACGCGGCAGCCGCCAAGAGCGCGCTCGCCACGGGATGCGTCCGCCCAAAAGAGAGCCTGTGATCTTCCGCCGTGCCAGGCAGAGGCACAAGCGGCTGCGCTTTCTGCCCATGAGGCATGAGCTTCGCGACCTTCATGCCATAGAGAGCCATGGCCGCCTTGATGGTCGCACCTTCGATGTCAAAAGAAGCCGGGGAGCTCTTTTCCTCTACGAGACACCCATCACGATAGAGGCGCACCTTTTCCCTGATATCGAAGAAGTCGACCTCGATAACGTACCGCGCGTCGTCGTAATCGATTCCGTACAGTCCTCGCCAGAACATATCGGAAAACCTAAAGGGGCGTAGCATTTCCCGTTTCATCGTTTTTCCTTTTTATTACATTTGTATTTTATTACATGTGTATTATAACCAATAGAAGGAGCGAATGGAAATGCCGAAAGTAATTGACGAAGAGAAGCGACGTGAGCGCATCGCGGAGGCGGTGTGGAACATTGCCGCCGAACAGGGGCTCGATCACGCCACGATACGCGCAGTCGCTGCCGAGTGCGACCTCTCGGTCGGCTCGATACAGCATTCGTTCCGCACGCAGGAAGAGCTCAAGTGCTTTGCCATGGAGCTCGTCGTGCAGCGCGTGATTACGCGCCTCAATGCTCCCAGGGAGCTGCCAAATCACGAAAGCGATAAAACAATTGCCATTGCAGAGCTCCTGATGGAAACGCTGCCCTTGGACGCCGAGCGCGAAAAGGAAGCACGCATTTGGGCCTCCTTCTCAACGGCTGCGCTCACGGACGAAAAGCTCGGCGCTTACAGCCGGCAAATGAACGACGCACTCGAACGGTTCTGCTTGGAATGCATGCGAGAACTGAATGCTCCGAAGGCTTCCGAAGAAGATTCTGACATTAGACTCGAGGCCACACACCTGCATTGTCTGCTCGACGGACTCACGCTCGCGCTATTGATTGACCCGTCAACAAAACGCCGGCAAGAAGTCGAACGCATCGTACGCGATTTCATAGAGCAATGTGCCAGAGGAGTCTAACCCTCTAGCAGGCCGCTTCATGGCAGCGCAACACCAGCATGACCTGCAGGTAGCAATCCATGAGAACGAGCCCTTCATCGTCGGAGGCAGCCTCCGCGGCGTTTTGACAGGATTCGCGCACTTATAATGAGAGAGCTCCGGCCGGCGACATGTTGCACCACATGGTTACGCAGCCTTGTTTCCGGCTTTGTTTTTGCCTCGAGCTTTGAAAGTAGGTTCTATGGCCGCGCGATTCGCAAACGATTCGTCCACGAGCGCCCGCACGCGGGGCCTTTGCAGCGCCTTGCTCGCACTTGCGCTCATCGCCAGCCTTTACCTCATCGACGTCTTGGTGCTTCAAAACGTCCCCGAGAACGCCTATGTCTATGCGGCGAACTACGCCCTTCCCTTCGACCTCATGGTGGGCGTGCCGTTAATCGTCTATCTGCTTATCATCAGAAGAAAGAAGCTCACGCCTTTGCTGGTGCTGCCCATGATGTGGGCAGGCGGCGCAGCTTCTGCCCTCCTTGCCGTCCCCGGCCAGCTCTCCCTGGTTCCCGTGTTTGCGGCGGGATGCGCGGTGGTGGAAATCACCATCGCGGTGCGCGAAATTCGTCGCATGATTGCCGGCTATCGTGCCGCCCGAGCAGATGGATTGGGAGTGCACGCCTGCTTCACCGCGGCCTTTTGCGTGCTCATGAAAAACGAATCTGCCGCACGCATTGCCGCGCTCGAGCTCACCATGTGGCGCTACGTTCTGTTTTCCTGGCGCGACCAGCCCGATGTGCCAGAGGGGTATCAGCCGTTCTCCTACCACCGCAAGAGCAGTTACGCGGCTGTGGTCGGCATGGTGCTTGGTGCGGTAGCGATAGAGACGGTGGCGATGCACCTGCTGCTCATGAAGGTTAACCTGCTCCTGGCCTGCGTGTTCACCGTGCTGTCCCTCTACACGGCCGTGTGGATCTTGGGCGATATGCGCGGCGTGATGCTGAATCCCATTCTGGTGGGCAAGGAGCATTTGGTGGTTCGTTGGGGAATTTTCCGCTCGATCTCCGTCCCGGCTGCGATGGTGAGCGGCGTGACGCGCAATGAACCCGATGTGCCGAAGAGCCTGAAGCTGAATCTCGGCGTAATGGGAATGCCCTCGTGCTGGGTCGTGCTGGAAGAGCCGTTGGAAACGACCACCGTGTTCGGACGGCGCCGGCTTTACCAAGCGTTCGGCCTTTCGCCCGATGACGAATCGGGTCTGAGAGCCGCTATTGAGAGCGAAAAGGACGCTTTGGCGCAGAAGTAGGACGGGATAGCGGCATATTGGCCGCCGGTCCCACCGCCAGAGAGCAACTGGCGTAGACGCCTCGATATATGCAGAAGCGTTAATTGGATTCGCCCCACAACGGGGCGCATTGCTGTTTATCGTTTCTAGAACCCGCCGCGGATGACGATTTCGTCGAGGCTGTGGCGCCTCTCGTGCATCGGGCCGGGGACCGCCTCTGCATGCCCGAGCATCAGGAACTGATACGTGACGAGGTTGTCCGGCAGGTTGAACACCTCGCGCGCCACAGCCGGCTGATACGCGCCGACGATGCACGAGGCGATGCCGATGCTCTCGGCCTCGAGCGCCATCTGCATGATGGCAAGCCCGCAATCAATCCAGCCGTAGTCGGGTGTGACATCCGGATTCTTGGCAGACTCATCCTTGTCGAAGCACACGAGGATTGCCGTTTGCGCACCGTAGCGGCACTTGCTGCACTCATCCACCTTGGCGAGCTCGTCTACGCTTTGCAACACGATGAAACGCCACGGCTGGTTATTGCATGCCGACGGAGCGATGCGGCCCGCTTCCAGGATGGCATGCAGCTCGTCATCTGTGAGCTGCTCGTCCGTGAACTTGCGGCACGAGTAGCGATCCTTCATCACCTGCATGATATCCATGGCAGCCTCGATTCCATCGATTTATATTCTGCTCCCAGTATAGACTCTGGAACCGCGATTGCGCGTGGTGGGGGCACATTTACACATGCCCCCACGTGCGCCTACGCATGCGCGGCATGCACTGCTTGCACCAGAAGCTCCGTCGCGCCTTCACCAGCAGCCGAATCGTAGTACTTCACAAAACGCGGGTCTTTCAAGTAGCCATCGACCAAGCCGAGGTATGCCTCGGGCTCATAGCCCGCACCCCAATGGATACTAATCCAGCGCTCGTGCATGTGGGCGAGCTCACGGGCCTCTTCGCCTTCGGAATTGCCCGTGGCCATGGCGAGGCGCAATTGCACCTTGATGGCCTCCTCCAGAAGCTCCTTCGCGTCCCATTCGTCCTTGGTGAGATCCATCATGCGCGCATTGGACGCGTCGATGGCATCGTCGCCGTAGAGTTCGCGCGCCTCGGCACCATAGGTGCTCTCGAAATCGCGCAGTCCCTGTTCCTTCATCATCTCGAAGCTGTCTTTCGTAGACATGTCTTCCATCCTTTCGATAGTTGCCAGCGCGGCCTTCGTCATGGTGATGGCCGCGCTCAAGGAGTCTCCCCGCTTTTCGAGGGAGTGAAGATGCGCGAGAAGAGCCGTGGCGAGGTCTGCGTCCGGATCGCAGACGAGCCTACGGATGATGGGAAGCGGCAGATGGCATGCACGCAGCGCCAGAATCTGCGCGAGGCGACGAGCATCAGCTTCGCCGTAGATGCGATAACCCGCATCGGTACGCTGCGGCGCGAGCAAGCCCTGCTCCTCGTAGTACCGGAGCGTGCGTGGACTCACGCCTGCTTCACGGGCCGTCTGGCCAATCGTCAGTTGCATGCCGCCTCCTTCGCGTATCTTCGAGATGCATCGTGCGCCTTGACGCAACGTGAAGGTCAAGGGGTAATTTAGCGCATTCCTTCGTCATGACGAATCGCTAGAATTGAAGTTGCTCAAGATACGCATCATCCCAAGGCAAGAGGAGCTGGAGCGGTTATGGCCCAGACACAGCATGCAGGCGAGAATGCCCTGTGCAGCGTCGGCAAGACGATCTTCCACGAGCCCGCCGCCATCGAAGTGCGTGGCGCGCGCGTCCACAACCTGAAGGACATCGACGTCGACATTCCGTTGCACCAGATGGTCGGCATTGCAGGCGTATCCGGCTCCGGCAAGAGCTCGCTGGCGCTGGGCGTGCTCTATGCCGAGGGAAGCCGGCGCTACCTGGAAGCGCTCTCGACATACACGAGGCGCCGCATCAGCCAGACGACACGCGCGCAGGTTGACGAGGTGCTGCACGTTCCCGCCGCCATCGCCTTGCGCCAACGCCCGGCCACGCCCGGCGTGCACTCAACCTTCGGCACCTCCACCGAGCTGCTGAACTACCTGCGGCTCATGTTCTCGCGCCTCGGCAGTCATCAATGCCCCAATGGCCATCACGTGCCACCGAGCCTCAACGTCGCGGCGGAAAAGCCGTTGGAATGTCCGGTCTGTCACGAGAAGTTCTACGGCCCCAGTGCCGAGGACCTTGCCTTCAATAGCGGCGGTGCCTGCCCCACCTGCGGCGGCACAGGCGTCGTGCGCGAAATCGACGAGTCGACGCTCATCTCGGACGATTCGCTCACGCTCGAGGAGGGAGCGGTCGCGCCCTGGCGCCAGCTCATGTGGTCACTCATGCCGCAGGTCGCAAAGGAGATGGGCGTACGCATCGACGTGCCCTATCGCGACCTCACCGAGCACGAGAAGGAAATCGTGCTGCACGGCCCCATGGAAAAGAAACACATCCTCTACGTCCCCAAGAACAAGAGCCATGCCACCGAGCTCGACTTCACCTTCTACAGCGCCGAGAACACGGTGAAAAACGCGCTTTCCAAGGTAAAGGACGAGAAGGGCCTGGCCCGCGTGGCTCGCTTCCTCAAACAAGGCGTCTGCCCAGACTGTCACGGCACGCGCCTGTCCGAAAAGGCGCGCTCAAGCCTGCTGGACGGAAAGAACCTCGCGGATGCCACCGCCCAGACCCTCGACGAGCTTGCCGCGTGGGTCCCCACGGTGCCGGCCGCGCTGCCAGAGGAGATGCGCCCCATGACCGAGGCGATCACCGCCGAGATGCGCGAGCCGATGCAGCGCCTGCAGCAGCTTGGCCTTGGCTACCTGAGCCTCGACCGCGCTGGCTCCACGCTCTCCAACGGCGAACTGCAGCGCGTCCAACTCGCACGCGCCGTGCGCACACGCACGACCGGCGTGCTCTACGTACTCGACGAGCCCTCCATCGGCCTGCATCCCTCCAACGTCGAGGGACTGCTCGGCGTCATCGACGACCTCATGGACGACGGCAACTCGGTGGTCGTGGTCGACCACGACCTGCGCGTGCTCAGGGCGGCCAGCCACATCGTCGAGATTGGCCCTGGCTCTGGCTCGCATGGCGGCCGCGTTATCGCGCAGGGCAGCGTCGAGGAGGTCGAGGACAACCCGGCATCGCGCATCGGCCCCTACCTTTCCGGAGCACGAAGCGTACATGTGCGCGAACGTGCATACGATGAGGACATGTTCGCCAAGGGTGCCATAGAGCTGGAAACCGGCCCGCTGCATACCGTGAAGTCGCTGAGCGTCAAATTGCCCATCGGTCGCATGACTGCCATCACCGGCGTATCGGGGTCAGGCAAGACAACGCTCATCCTCGAGAGCCTCATCCCCGCACTGCAAGCGGTACTCGACGATAGCAAGCTACCCGCGCACGTGCGCTCAATCGGTGCGGATGGCATCAAGCGCGTGCATCTCATCGACGCGACGCCCATTGGCGCAAACGTTCGCTCGACCGTCGCCACCTACTCCGGCATCATGGACGACTTGCGCCGCGCCTTCGCCGCATCGCCCGCGGCCAAGGAGCACGGTCTCAAAGCGGGCGACTTCTCATACAACACTGGCAAGCTGCGCTGTCCCACCTGCGATGGCACGGGGCAGATATCGCTCGATGTGCAGTTCCTGCCCGACGTCGACATCCCCTGCCCCGATTGCCACGGCTCGCGCTACGGCGAAGAGGCGTACTCAGTGTGCTTGGCGCTTCGCGACGCAGATGGTTGCCTCAATGGCACACATGAGAGAACGGGTGCAGCAACGGATGCGACAGACGAGTTCGCCCTTCCCGACATCCTTGCCCTCACCGTTGACGAACTGCTTTGCATGGCGACCGAAGCCGTCAAGAAGGCCAAGACCAAGCTCCAGACGCTCTCGGATTTGGGCCTCGGGTACCTCACGCTCGGTGAGGCCACGCCCGCGCTATCGGGTGGCGAAGCACAGCGCCTCAAACTTGCCGGCGAGATGCACAAGAAGCAGGAAGATGCGCTCTTCGTGTTCGACGAGCCCACCATCGGACTACACCCGGCAGATGTCGAGGTGCTTCTTGCCGTCTTGCAGCGGCTCGTCGACAAGGGCGCGACCGTCGTCGTCATCGAGCACGACCTTGACCTCATCTCGAACTCGGATTACGTGATCGACATGGGCCCGGGCGGAGGCGAGGCTGGCGGCAAGATCGTGGCTGCCGGTACGCCCGAAGATATCATCGCATGTACGAACAGCGTCACGGGAAAGTATCTGAAGCCGCTGGTCTAGGCGAGCAGTCTCTCGTACACCTTCTCGTCGCGTTCGCTGAAGACGTTGAAGATGACGCGCTTCACCGGCGTGTCGGGATGGGCATCGAGCCATTCCTCGACCGTGCGCACGGCGATGGGCGCTGCCTGCTCCTGCGGGAAGCCGAACACGCCCGTGCTTATGCAGCAAAAGGCGATGGACTCGCAGCCAAGCTCGTCGGCGGCATCCAGGCATGCGGTGTAGCAATTTGCCAGCAGCGCACGGTCAAGATCACTCGGCGCGCCCTGGGCGATGGGGCCCACCGTGTGGATGATGTAGCGGCTCGGCAGGTTGAAGGCATCCGTCACCTTCGCCATGCCCGTGGGCTCGGCGTAGCCTTGCTCGTCCATGAGACGCGCACACTCGATGCGCAGCTGCACGCCGGCAAAGGTGTGGATGGCGTTGTCGATGCAGAAGTGCCCCGGCACGAAGCAGCCGAGCATTTGAGAATTCGCAGCGTTCACGATGGCGTCGACGGCCAGAGTGGTGATGTCGCCGCGCCACAAGGCGATACGGCTGTCACACGGGCAGGGTTCGATGTCCTCGGGCCTCGTGATGCCCCGATGCGCGATGATGTCGCGTAGGAGCTCGTCTTGCAGGGCGAGGAATTCGTCGCTTGCAGGCAGCGGTGGCCGCGTGTTCACGAGCGCGCGAAAGACGTCCCACTGGGCCTTGGGGTCGTCCGGTGTCGAAACCGCAATGTCCTGCTCCCTGCGCTCGGCGCGAAGCAGCTCCACCAGCTGCGGCAGGCTCGTATGCACGGATGCCGGGATGTTCATTTCTTACGCCTGTGGCCCTATTGTTCTGCCAGCGCTTCGGCGTTCACGCAGCTCTCGGGCTTCTTGCCAAGCACGACATTGATGGCGTTTTGCGTGCAGCGCTTGCGCAGCTCGATGGCCGCTTCTTCGGACCAATAGGCTGCATGGGGCGTAAGTACCGTATGCGGTGCCTTGCAAATGGGCGCATCAAGCGAAACGGGCTCCTCCTCGAACACGTCGATACCGGCACCCCAGAGCTTGCCGGCGACAAGCGCATCGGCAAGCGCATCGGTGTCGACCACGGCACCACGCGAGGTGTTGATGACGACGGCGCCCGGCTTCATCGTCGCGATGCGTTTGGCATCGAGTAGATGGTGCGTCTCGGGCGTGAGCGCCGTGTGGAAGCTCACGACATCGGCCTGCGCCAGCAAGTCCTTCAGGCTCACGTACGGGAAGTCCTCCGGCGTGAAGCGCCCGGGCACGCCCTTGCGATCCCATACCATGACGTCGAAGCCAAGGCCGCGTGCCTTGCGCGCCGCAGCGCGCCCGATGTGACCGTAGCCCACAATGCCGAAGCTGCGCCCCCGCGCCTGCCCGAGCGGGCGGCGGCGCTGGAAGTCCCATACGCCAGCACGCATGTCGGCATCCATCTCGTTGATGCGGCGCAGCACGGCCATCGCAAGCGCGATGGCATGATCGGAGACGACCTCGGTACCGTAGCCGGGGACGTTGCAAACCATCGTGCCATTCTTGGTAGCAGCGGCCACGTCGATGTTGTCGACACCGGTGCCGGTCTTGCTCACCACCTTGAGCTTCGGCAGTGCCTCGAACACATCCGCTGTATAGCTACCGTACGAGGTGATGGCGCCATCGGCATCTTGCAGGTGCTCGATGAGGCGCTTGGGGGCACGATCTTCCTCGTTACCGAACGCGGCAAACTCGATGCCAGCAGCCTCGACCATCTGCTTCTCGATTGCGGTATCCCCCAGGTCGGTATCCGACACGACGATCTTTGGCATAAGATTTCCTCCGCGAGTATTAGGCAGCTTGCACCCTCTCGGGTCGATATTCTACGCTTTTCTCATTCGGCGCTTGCACCGCCAGCATACAACTGACGAGCTCTTACGGCGCCAGACAAGTGACGGGGAAGACGAAGACACCGTTTTCTGTTCTGTACTTGAAATCAGTCTTTCCGACCAAAACCGCTAGAAAGCTCGGCTCTGGATTGCGCGCTGCCGGATTTGCAGCGACCTTCTTCACCAAGCGCAAGAGATTAGACTCTGCTTTCTCCACCTTGTTCGCTCCGAGTTTAACTTCAAGTGCGCCCCAACGCCCATCATCGAGCTCAATTACGGCATCTACCTCGAGCCCGTCGGAATCACGGTAATAACGCACAGGGTCGCGCCCCGCTTCAGGAATCGACCGTGCGTAAACATTCAGATCCCTCATGCAGAGCTCCTCGAAGAGTTGCCCGAATACTTGCAAATTGCCCATGAGGCGCTCGGGGATCATGCCAAGCAATGAGGCGGCAAGGGAGGAATCTGCGAACAGATACTTGGGCTTGGTTCGCAAGCGACTTGGCGACTTGATTGGCGCATCCCAGCCATTCGTAGGCGAGACGACATAATGGCGCTTCAGATATTCGATTCCCGAAGTCATGGCATCGAGCTGCCCCTTGCTGGGCTCTTCCGTCTGAAATGTATCCTTTGCGAGCGTTTCTCTAGTCACTGCCGACCCCACGTTACGGGCAAGCGACCCGAGAAGGGCGCGGAGCTCGGCAGGGGAAACGGGTGCCTTGCCCTCCGATGCTTCGACAAAAGAGTCAATGTAATTGCGCGCAATGAGCCTTGAAGCGCGTACGTCAGCGTTGTATGCCGCGGGCCAGCCTCCGCGACATATCGTCTCTGCCAAACTCGCAAGGTCAGTTTCGACAGCGCCGGCATGGAATTGTCCATCGAAGAGTGATTTGAGAGAAACGCTTCCATCAGATACTCCCGTCTCGCACAGAGTCATAGGCCACATGCGCAGGCGCCCTATGCGCCCCGCTCCACTATGGCGGGTCTTGTCTCGTGCTGGCGATGAAGAGCCCGTGAGCAGATATTGGCCGCATGCGTTGCCTGAGTTATCCACGCTCTGGCGCACGACGTCCCATATCTCGGGGACCTCTTGCCACTCATCGATGACGCGAGGTTTGGCACCATCCAATACGGCAGACGGATCAATTTGCGCAAGCTCACGCGACTGGCCCTCAACGAAGCTGACCTCACTTGCGGCGTGCTCTTCTGATGTCCATGTCTTTCCCGACCACATTGTTCCTGATACCTCTACAGCACCAAAGGCTGTCAGATATTCCTCAACTTGCATGTCAACGATGCGTGGAATGTATCCGGGTTTGTGCATAAATCTCCAATGCATAATGGGGCTCTTGCAGGGAATTTTACAAGATACCGGATTAAAAGAGTACAAAATATTGGATTATATTCGTATAAAATATTGAATCTCTAGCTTACGAAATATTGAATTTTGTGGAACGAATCGATTGCCCTCCGAATCGCCCTCATGGACACGTGTTTCCTGCTTTAAGCACCCAGGCAATTGATAGGTATGACAAGCACTCCATCATCGCGCTTGTATGCCAAATCTCCCGCACCGACAATTACGGCTAGAAAAGCTGGGGCTTCATTTTGAGCCGCTGGGTTGGCAAGAATCTTATCTCTTGCTCTCAACAGGTTACGTGCCGCTTCGTCGACCTTCGTATTACTCAGTTTTATCTCGACTCCGGCCCATGAACCTGCATGCTCGATAACCGCATCCATTTCCAGCCCTTTGTCATCATGGTAGTAGTGAATCGCATTGCCAACACCACCAAATGTCGATAGGTAGATTCGCAAATCGCGGATAACAAGATTCTCAAAAAGCACGCCAAGAGTCTGCATGTCACGAATGAGCTTACTGGGCGTCGCAGAGAGAAGGGCGGCTGCAAGAGACGGGTCAACAAACATGCGCTTTGGCTTGACGCGCACGCGCGCCTTAGCTCGCATTGGCGGTTCCCAGCCTGTCAGCTCCTCAATGAGGTACATTCGCTTGAACAAGTCGATGTAGGAAGCGATGGTGTCATCGTCGATGTCTCTTTCATCAAAGCCTGCGTCCTTGCGTATTGTCCGATACGTTGCAGCCTGACTTTCGTTGAAAGCCAAAGCTCGCAAAAGAGAAAGGGCGAGCTCAGATGATTTGCCTTCATCATCGATATTGGTGCGCAACACGGAGTCGACATACGCAGCACTCGTCTCATACGCGATCTCATCTTCGAGGCCTATATTTGCAGGCCAGCCCCCTCGACAACACCAACGAGCAATATCCTGCACGTCTGATTCATGACGAACGGGCGCGATATCCCCGGTTTCGAACAACTCACGCAAGCTCACGGATGCCGTGGAATCACCACTTTCGGCAAGGGACATAGGGCGCATGACAAGCCGCGCTATTCGCCCCGTACCCGAATGCCTGATCTTCTCGCGAGCTCTCTTGCTTAAAGCCGATGAGCCTGTAAGAACAAGAAGTCCCCTCTCGCCGGATGCATCATCGACATGCCTGCGCGCAGCATCCCAGACCTCTGGGACTTCCTGCCATTCGTCTACAAGATGAGGTGTCGATCCCACAAGCGCAAGCGATGGCTGCACAAGAGCCGCCTCTCGCTCAGCAGGGAGGTCAAGTTTGGTCACGCTCGTGCAGCGCGATAGGCCGGTCCATGTCTTGCCTGACCACTTGGCACCGGCAATTTCAACGCAACCAAAAGCTCGCATAAGAGTATCGAGGCGCCCTTCTATAAGACGCGGAACGTAGCCCTCTGGGATAAGGGTTGCATCATCGTTCATATATGCTCCCATCGGCAAGCTTTTTGATGATTCGGTATTTTACACCTTTTGTGTTCGGTATTTTACACCATTACCATTCGGTATTTTACACCCTTGTCGCATTCAGGCACGGCCTCAAAATGATGTACGGGAATGTTTGCAGCCTTACCGTGGTGGCGGCCAACTGCCCCTCTACTGAACCTCTGACCACCACGTCACGGGGCTGGGAGGATCCGTGTGCGCCGACAGGATCTTCTCCATCCACACCATGTCGTACCAACGATCGAACTTGAAGGCGCACGCGGCAAAGCGGCCTACGCCCGTGAAGCCGCGCTTCCGGTGAAACCGGATACTGGCATCGGTGAGCCTCTCGTCCGCAGGCTGACAACAGGCAATGCACGCGTAGAGGTTCACGATGCCCATGCGCCGCAACGCGTCCTCCAGGGCATCGTAGAGCAGGGCGCCCGTGCCATGGCCGCGCTCGTCTTCGGCAAGGTAGATGGAGACCTCTGCCGACCAGTCGTACGCCGCACGCGCCCTGAAAGGTCCCGCATAGGCATAGCCCACGATGGTCCCCGCACGCCGCGCCACCACGAAGGGGTAGCGCTCCAGCGTCTGCGCAATGCGCTCGCTCATCTGCTCCGGAGACGGCGCGACGGTCTCGAAGGTGACGGCCGTCTTTTCGACGTAGGGAGCGTATATCTCGCAGAGGCGAGCGCCGTCTTCGGGCGTCGCAGAGGCTATCTCGATGTCGTTCGTGATCTCGCTCATCGTTGTTCTCCTATTTCCAAGAGTGTCACTCAATGCAGCATATTATTCCTTATTAAAAATATACTTTAAAGAGCAAAATAAACGTAATCCGCGTATCGTCAGGTGCTACCATGAAAGTTAGCAATAGCAGACGCGTTTCGTGACATTCAAAAGAGGCGATTCACCATGGAAAGCGTATTCGATAGCGATGTGATCATGGAGATAGCGGACGAGAGCACCTGGGAAGAAAAGGTCGACAACGCGCCTGGTCGCGTCATGGTCGAGTTCTTTGTGACCTGGTGCCCTCACTGCCAGCGCGAGGCCCCGCTGCTCGACGAGATGGCACCAAAGATCAGGGACCTTGGCGTCGAGGTGTACCACGCCAATGCAGAGGTCATGTGGACCAAGGGCAGCGTCTACGACATCTCCGAGACGCCCTCGTTCATCCTCGTGGAAGATGGAGAGCTCATCGCCAAGCACGAGGGTTTTCTCACGAAGGACGAGCTCGTCGCATTTGCGCAGGGCAAGGTCGATGACCTCACCCCGAGTTTCGAGCAGTCGTTGAGCAGCGCGCTGCAGCTATAGCTACAACCCCAACACCTCTGCCGCACGCTCGAGCTCGGCGACGATGGGAATCTGCTGAGGACATACCTTCTCGCAAGCGCCACACTGCAGACATTCGCTCGGCTTGCGCCTGTTCTTGCGCTCGCCGCCCACGATCCACTCGTTCTTGTAGCTGCCGAACATCTTGTACGCGTTGAGCGCGAGCAACGCGCCCGATATGCCGATGTTCGCGGGACACGCCTTTGCGCAATAGTCGCAGCCCGTGCACGGGATGAGGTCGAACTTCGCGAACTCGTCCTGTGCGCGGTGTATGACGGCGTATTCGCCAGCGGTCATGGGCTCGAAGCCCCTCATCGTGCGGATGTTGGCCTCCATCTGCGCAAGGTCGCTCATGCCCGAGAGCACAACGGCCACATCCGGTTGGCTCGCGGCGAAGCGCAGCGCCCATGAAGCGCAGGTGCTATCCGGGCTCGCCTCTTCGAAGACGCGACGCACCGACTCGGGCGGATTGGCGAGCAAGCCGCCACGCAGCGGCTCCATGACAACGACGGGCTTGCCATGCTTGCGCGCTACCTCAAGACAGGCATGGCTCTGGTGTACGGGATTATCCCAGTCGAGATAGTTCACCTGGAGCTGCACGAACTCGACTTCCGGATGCTCGCTCAGAATCGCATCGAGCGCATCGGCGCTATCGTGGATGGAGAGGCCCAGATGGCGAATGACGCCCTCCTCGAGCTTGCGCTGCACGAAATCCCACATGTCGAAGCGGTCGAACGCGCCGGTGCGCACGCTTCCCAGGTTATGCATGAGGTAGTAGTCGATATAGCCCGCGCCCGTGCGCTCGAGCGACGTGTCGAGCTGGGCATACGCCTCTTCCTTCGTCTCGCACCGTAGCCACGAGGCGGCCTTGGTGGCGAGCAGGAACGCATCGCGCGGGTAGCGCTCGACGAGCGCCTTGCGCGTGGCCTCCTCGCTTCCCGGATAGGCCCAGGCCGTGTCGAAGTAGTTGAAGCCGGCATCGAGAAAGGCGTCGACCATCTTGCAGAACTGCGGTACGTCAATCTCGCCGTCGATCTTCGGCAGGCGCATGAGGCCAAAGCCGAGCTTGCCTCGAACATCATCAAAGCAGGTCATCGAAATACCCTTCAATCGGAATGAGCGGGGCGAGCAGAAGCGTGCCCACATATGGCTGCGCATGCGCCTCAAGCAAGCCGGCCTTCGGCGTAATCATCGTAACGGTCTCATCAGCCACGATGCAATTGTTCGCAGCGGTGCCGGTCTGGGCATTCAATCCGCTCGGACAGTCGGCTGCGACAACCGGGATGCCACACCCGCTATGCGTTTCATTGACGAGGCGTATCCAGCTCGCGTAAGGCTCGCGCACCTCGTCATGGGCAAAGCCGGTGCCAAGGATGGCATCGACGATGACGGAGGCGTTTTTAAGCAGCCCGGCGAGCTCGGCTTCCGCGGGCGCGAGCACGATGTCGAAGCTGTCGGTCGCTATCGCCTCGAGCGCGGCCGTGCGGGCTGGATCGGCTGCAAGCTCTTCGGCTCCCGACTTGGTTACGAGGGTCACGTTGCGTCCTGCCGCAGCAAGCACGCGCGCCGCCACCCATCCATCGCCACCGTTGTTGCCCGACCCCGCGAGGACGACGATCGGCGCGCCTGCTGGCGCATGCGCTTCGATAGCGTGAGCGAGCGCCGTGCCCGCACGGGTCATGAGCTCCAAGAGCGAGGTGCCATCATGCGCGATGCGCTGCTCGAGCGCGACGACCTCGGGCACGTCGAGAAGCGGAGCCTGAGCCGAGCTGCCATCCACGCACTGCATGTTGATGATTCGTGTCATGAAAAGCCCTTCGGAGAGCAATTGTTGCTTGCAGCGCATTATCTCATGACATGTCTTTACGCAGATGCTGATTGTTATAAGCGTTTGCAGATGTTATTATATGTATAACACCTGCAAACGCAAAGTGAGGGCATTATGAGTACGACATACGCAATACGTGTAGACGAGAACATCAAAAACGAGGCAGCCGAGGTCGCAAAATTCTACGGCCTTGACTTGGCGAGTATGACGCGGGCACTTTGGGCGCAAATTGCCCGCACCCGCCGTATTCCCCTGGATTTCTGCGAAGAGGAGCCCACCGAGGAGAGTCTTGAGGCCATCCGCGAGACGCAGGAGATGATCGCAAGCGGCAAGGGCGGTCGCTTCAAGACGGCTCGAGAGCTGCTGGATGCAGCACTGGCGGATACGTCATGTTGACCGCAGAGTATAGCCGCGCCTTTTCACGCGACCTCAAGCGCTTGGCAAAGAAGCATATTGACGACGCTCCCCTTGAAGGGGTAATCGCCCTCATTCTCGAAAACACGATAGAGTCGCGCGATGAGTTAATTCGTCGCCATGAAATGCACACGCTCAGCGGCGCATGGGATGGCTCCAGCGAATGTCATGTCTGCAACGCTGGCAATTGGCTGCTCGTGTGGGCAGTACGCGATGACATTGCGTACTTTCAGCGTACGGGAACCCATGACGAAATCTTCCGCTAGAGTGCGAATCCCCAAGCCATGAAGGAGGTGAGGCTGATGTCCAAGAAAAAGCGCGCAAAGCGCCATGCTGTTCCAAAATCCGGAGCAGTCTGGCACCAAACGTCCGAGGAAGCGACGCTCGCGCAGATGCCACGCTATAACGCGTACGCTGGCGGGTACGGTCCGCACGGCAGTGCGAAGTACGACCGCGCCAAAGCCAAGCGTGATTGGCGGCGACAGATTGGACAAGAAGGAGCCTCTCGGGGCTCCTTTCCTTTTCTAGAACGCCTCGCCAGAATTATGCGATGAAAAACGATCCTGGGGATTGCGGCGCTGATCCTCGACAGCAAATATCGTTACCGCGCAGGCTTCATCGTCGACACTGTAGTAAATCCCGTAATGCTCGCAAAAGAGCACTCGACACTCAAATGGCGGTCGCATCGCCTCATAGGCGGGATCATACTCGCGCCCAAGATAAGGCGACTCCTCGAGCAGCTCTATGCACTTTCCCACATGGTCAAATGTCGCATCTGACGGAATCGCGGCATAGGCATAATAAGCCTCATCGGTAAGGATGACTTCGTAGGGCAAGGAGATATCCCTATCGGGCATGGCGTGCTTCCCTCGCCGCTGCCGCATCCTCACGAGCTTGAGCCAGGCTTCGCGTCCGTCCTGCCTGCGCATCGTCATAACCGCGCATGATGGCATTGTAGACGCGAGTTTCCCTGTCAAGAACGGCCTGGTGAACCGCCATCTCCGAATCGAACGACGCAGCGTCCATTATCACGAGAGCTGCCGTCCCGTTCTTCGTGAGGTAGATGGGCTTACCGCTTTCCTGACACTCCCTCGTAATCTCAGCCATATTGCGCTGAAGATCGGATATGGGCATAACTACCGGCATAAGACACCTCCGCTCTGTCGTCATTGCTATCATACCAAGTAAGCTAAAGAGAAAGCATAGTTTTCATAATATTTTATGCAAATTTTATAGACAAAGTATCCGCTGCAATCGAGAGGAGGCCTCATGAACGCACGTGAAATTTATCTCGCTGGTGGGTGCTTCTGGGGCACCGAGGCGTACTTGAAGAAGCTGCCTGGCGTCATAGACACAGAAGTCGGCTACGCGAATGCAAACGTGTGTGGCCCCTCCTACGAGGACGTATGCACGGGTGCAACAGATGCGGCCGAGGCCGTGAAGGTCACGTACGACGCCGATATCATCTCATTACCTCTGCTCTTGCAGGCCTATCTACGCACCATCGATCCGTTCTCACTCAACCGCCAGGGCAACGATGTAGGCACGCAGTATCGCACCGGCATCTACTGGGCGGACCCGGATGATGAGCGTGCGGTGGAGTCGACGCTTATCGGGATTGCCCGCAGGGCCGGAAAGCAGCCAGCCGTGGAAGCTGCTGCGCTCACGAACTTCTATCCGGCAGAAGGCTATCACCAGGATTACCTTGGCAAGAACCCCTTTGGATATTGCCATGTGAACCTCGCGGATGCCGATGCGTTCATCGCCGAACATGCGACGGATTTTGGAGCTTAAGTTAAGGAGCCATAATGTCATTTGCAGAAGTGTGCATATATCAAGTAAAGCCGCAGAGGGTCGAGGAATTCGAAACACTCATGCAAGAGGCTAAAGGGCTCCTCGAGCAGCAACCCGGTCTCTTGTCGCTTCGTCTCATCAAGCGCGGATATCGCATCGACATGGAGCAAATTCGCGATGGCCTGCCGCCCATCAAACTCACACGCGTCGTGAAGAGCGTGAAGTACGTGCTCGTCTGGGAATTCGATTCGAAGGAAAGCTACGGACTAGCCCAGAAAGCCCTATACGAAAGCTATTGGAAGCCCATCGAGCGCTGCCTCATAGCGCCCCATGACAAGTATCTCGGCGAAAGCCTGTTTTAGTAAGGAGTCGTTATGTCCAACGAAATCCTGTTTCTGGAATATCCGAAATGCTCTACCTGCAAGAAGGCCAAGAAGTGGCTCGACGAGCATGACGTGAGTTATACGGCGCGTCACATCGTGGAGGACAATCCCAACGTCGACGAGCTTCGCGCATGGCACAAGCGCAACGGACTCCCCCTCAAACGCTTCTTCAATACGAGCGGCATGTTGTATCGCGAGATGGAACTGTCGAAGAAACTGCCGGATATGAGCGAGGATGAACAATATGCCCTGCTCGCCAGCAACGGCATGTTCGTGAAACGCCCGCTGCTGGTGACCGATACGACGGTGATTCCCGGCTTCAAAGAAACGACATGGGAGCAGGCGCTAGGGCTTAGCAATAGAAACTGATGTCGCCTTGGAATGTCTCGCGCCATCTTTCACAAATGTAATCGTGATTCAAAGAAATCAGCTCGAGCAAATCAGCCAGGTCGTCTTTAGGAATCCTGCTTTTGTTGTGAGCAAGCAGGCAACCCCCGAAGAGGTCAGCCAAACCTTTGTCGCATTTTCTTCAGGGCGTTTTTTGGAAATGTGGACATGAACCGGTTCGCCATTCTCCCCAACCCAAAAGAAAAGGATATAGGCGCCGAACTGGAGTACTTTAGGCACAGACTTTGCCCGCCTCCCGCGAGAAGCGGTAAATCAAAGGAGCGTTGTTCTTAATGATAGTCGCAAGGTCATTGAGTTCTGCCTCCGAGAATCCTTCAGAATCGCTCCATTCGCAAGGTGGCAAATAGCACGTCGCGTAATCGAAGCCACCGTCAATCGGGCGTTCGACAGAGACCTGAATGGTACTATCTTCCAGAATGTTCGAGCAGGCAATCTGCGTATCATCTGCAAGCTTGAGATAGTTGTACATCATCGCAAACAACCTCCTTTCAGCTTCAACTTACTCATTATAGCTACTTCAAGCACGCAGACTATCGGCAAGAAATATCGAGTGACGTGGGAGCAAGCGCTAAATCTATAGCCCCAACCTTGCGAGCAGCAGCTTGGCCTGCGTTGCCAGAGCCTCCCGCTCTTCAGAAGCGAGCTCGAGTTCGTCAGTCGTGTAGTCGTGGCGATTGAGCGCCACCTGAACGTGCGTGGTCTCCACCAAATCCGTCTGGAGAAACGAAAGCGTCTCGGCAAGGTCGGCTGCGCAGAAACGCGCCTTCGCACCGCCACCCGCACAACTGTAGAGCGTTGGCTTTTCCTGCATGACCGTTTCCTTCGAACCTTGCGCAATCGGACGTGACAGCCAATCGAGGCAATTCTTCAGCACGCCGGGAATGCCGTGGTTGTACTCGGGTGCGAAGACCCAGATCGCATCAGCTGCGGCAACCGCATCGCGCACGCGCTGCACGGACTCGGGCGTGGGAAACTCCATATCCTGGTTCATGTAGGGCAAGTCGGCATAGTCAAGCCAGCTGACCTGCACCGATGCGGGCAATAGACCGCGCACGTATTCGCCTACCTGACGATTGAGCGAGCGCTTGCGAAGTGATCCGCAGATGAACAGCACGTTCTTTTGCATGAGACACCTTTCGCCGGATTATCTTCCGACGAATATGATACGTCATGCGCGCAGTTGCTTCTCCATGATTTCGTACACGAGCTTCACGTCATTGCCAACATCGAGCACGCCGTGACCCGTTGTCTTGTAGCCCCGATGCTCGTATAGCATCACCGCAGGTAGCGACGCATCCAACACGGCGATGTCATGCTCGCGCGCGATGTGCTCCTCCAGACAATCGAGAATATGCGAACCATAGCCGCGCCCCTGGTGCTCGGGAAGCACGTAGACGCTCGTGATGTGATTGCCATCGGCGCAACCCACGCCAACGACCTTGCCCTCGACCAGCAGCACGCCTCTATTGCCGGATTCGACACCTTCTTGGGTATGCTCGCGACCATGGAGCTGCAGGAAGAAATCGACAACTTCGGCCGGATAGTACTTGGGATATACCGTGCTGATCGTCGTCTGCATGACGTGATGAATTGCATCGATATGTTCAGAAGTTGCCGGTATGTACTCCACAAGGGCCTCCGTACGCTGCCTACAACACGTACTCGAACATATCGAGGTCGACCATGCCCAGATCATCGTAGAAGACCGGATGCGCGCCATGATTGATGAAGCCGAGCTTGTCGTAGAGCCCGTGCGAGCGCACGTTGTCGACGAAGGTGTCGAGCTGCAAAGCGCGCAGGCCGTCCTCGCGTGCCACGTCGATGGCAAACTCCATGAGCCTCGACGCATAGCCACGTCCGTGATAGGCCGGACGCGTGGCGACCGAATGCACGATGCCCAGCTCCTCGAGCGGTGCGTCCACCTCCCAGGGAGCCTTCTCGTAGCCAGGGGCCCTGTCGTGGTTGACGACGAGCGCCGTCGCGATGTCGCCATCGCCGGTGATGCCGATGAACATCTGGCCATTCTCCACGGACTCGCGCAAATGCGCGTCAGTCGGGTGCTTGTCATGCTGCCAGAGGATGTCGAAGTCCGTCCCCTGCATCTCCTCGATCATGTTGTAGTAGAAGTCCATGACGGCATCCTTGTCCGTCAGCGCTGCCCTGCGCGTCAAAAGGAACCCCATCACCACCCCCATCGTTCGTGGCCTTTGCTACAGAATAGCCGCTTGTGCGGCAATGTAACAGAGGCCGTCCCGTGGGACGGCCTCTGTCGCTAAGAGCTCATGTAAACGGGGGCGCATTACTCGCGCTTGATGGTATCGACCTCGACGTCGGTTTCGTTGGCGTCCTTCCTCACGTACACGAAGCCCAGCTCGCCGTCCACGGGCAGCTCGTTGTAAGCGACCATCTCGGCAATCTCGGCCGGCGTGGCGCTCTTGGGCTCGGTCTCGAGCAGGTAAGCAACGGGAGCGCGGCGCTCCATGGCCTCACGGTACTCCTTGGTGCCCACGAAGACCTCATGCTTGTACGGGTTGACGTGCAGCTTCTTGGCACGGTAGATGATGTAGCCGAGTGCCAGGATGTTGGCAATCAAGGCGATGGAGGCGACCACGGTGTTGACCGCCGGGTCGTTCACCGACTGCACCGCGAAGATGGAGTCGTTGGCGAACATGGGCACCATCTGGCAGAACATGCACCACATCGAGAGAGTAAACGCACGGTTCTGGATCCAACCGCCCTTGTTCCAGATGAGGCCGGCGATGGTCGGTGCCAAAAGGAGCGCAATGCCACAGTACCAAGAATGCGTCGGCAGGCAGTTGTAGGTGTAGCAGAAGTTCCAGAGGTCGTAGGCGATGATGAAGACCCACGTCATGTCGGGCCACAGCATGTCCTGGCGCTTCTTGGAGATGTAGATGCCGAACCAGCCGGTCATGCACAGGATGTTGAGCAGGCCCGCGCAGCCGTTGAGGACGTTGAAGATGCCGCCGTTGAGCAGCACGCCCTCGTCGGTGACGAAGCTGGAGTCCCAGGCCACGACGGCGCTCTCGAAGTCGCTCGCGACCGCGATCAGGATGTTGATGGCCACGATCACGAACGGGAACGCCTTGAACCAGTGGGACCTGCCGACCTTGCCCCAACTGTACTTGAGGGCCATGAAGCCGATGCATCCCGCCGTCGCGGCGTACACCTTGGCGTAGTGGAACCAGCCGCCCATGGTCTGGTAGGTGGGGTTGTTGAGCGCCCATTCGGCACCCATGGCGGCGCCCACTTCCACGGCAATGCAGTACACGGTCATGAAGCCGCACACGCCGATGAACATGAATATGCCGCCTGCCTTCGTGCGTCGGGCAAATTCGTTGAGCAGGATGAGCGCGACGAGCACCATGATGAGGCCCGTCCATTGGAATGGGGCGTTGGCCCCGTAAACGTCGAATAGCATTTCAATCCCTCCTTGCTTAGGACCTATCGAGATGGAGTGTCTGGGCAATTACGTCGGCGATGATGGCGTCGTCGGCATCCGGATGCTTGCGCAGATATCCAATCACACCGAGCACGAGCACGTAGAACGTCTCGTACAGGTGCTGAATCCGTATGTCATGCAGTTCCGCATAGTCGCGGACGGTGGTGTCGATGATGTAGCGCGTGGTCTCATCTGCCACGCGATTCACGAACTCGAGGTAAAGCGCGGCATTCTCGCGCGACGAGAGCGCGACGTGGAAGGCATCGTCTTCGAACAGGCCGATACGCAGAAGCTTGACGATCGTGCGGAGCGCGTGGTCGACGTCGCCTTCGATGCGCCCTTCATTCCAGAGCTCGAGGGCTTCGATGTAGTCCTGGATATAGTCGTCGAGGACGGCGGAAGTGACGGCATCTTTGTCGGGGAAGTAATGATAGAAGAGCGTGCGCGTGACTCCGACACGTTCCGTGATGTCCTTCACGGTCGTGCGTGAAAGACCGCGTTCCTCGTAGAGTTCGCGCGCCGCTGCAACGATTTCCAACCGACGTGTATCGCTGCGACTTGCCGATATGTCAGCTGTGTTCTCCACGCTCACTCCCCGTCCCTCAATCCGCGTATTAGGCTATCGCGGCAGTCGACACGGGGTCAATGAACACAATTGACGAAACGTCAATGAGACGCAGGCAGGCAAATGAGACAATTTGGTCAGACACATTTGTCTCATTGCGCAGGTCACAGAACGTGTAGCGAGAATGTGCCCGCATCGTCGTCCTCGCGCTCGAGATGCCAGCGGATGTCCGTCGTTCTCTCGAGCAGGCGCTCGTCGTGACTCACGAGCAGCAAGGCCCCCGGATAGGCCACGAGCACGCGCTCCAGGGCTTCGATGGAACCAAGGTCCAGGTGATTGGTGGGTTCGTCCATGGCTATGAGCACCGGCCGGTACAAGATGCCCTGCGCGAGCATGAGCTTGCGCATCTCGCCCGGGCTCAGCTCGTCCCCATCCAGGATACGGTCGGGATCGGAGTTGAGCTGCGCCACGATGGAGAGTACGCGCCCACGCTCGCTGCGCGACATGTCGCCCAGCGCCTTCATGATGTGGGCAGCCTGTTCGGCCTCGACTTCCTGCGGAATATACAAAACACGCAGGTCATCTGGCACTGCCATCATAAGGGCAGCGAGCAGCGTCGTCTTGCCGCTGCCGTTGATGCCGGCGATACCGATGTGCTCGGCATTGCCCACCGCAAGGTCCGGCACATGGAGCCGATGGTCACCGCGCGTCAGGTCGCAAGCCTCCATGCGCACGAGCACCTTGCGCGAGCTTGCCTCGGCGTCCATCCAGATATCGCCCGCGTACTCCTTGCTCACGCGCGCATCATCGAGCGCTTGTTGCGCTTTTTTGAGACGCGAATCCATGCGCGTGGAAAGCTTGCCGGCAACACCGTCTTTCCCGGTATACACGGCTAGCTTGATACGCCCCTTGCCATCATGATCCTTCGCATCGAGGTTTCGGGCGCTTCGCTTTGCAGCCGACTTGCTCGCCTCGTTACGCCGGCGCGCGGCCTCCGCTTGAAGGCGCGATACCTCGCGCTTGGCATCCTGCCTCTGCCGTTGCGCGCTCGTGGCTTCACGCGCTGCCTGGCTCCTCACCTGCGTATAGCTGCCCGGGCGCATGATGACGCCTGAGCCTTCAAAACACAGGCATTGGGTGACGAGCCCATCGATAAGCTCGCGATCGTGGGATATCAGCAAGCCAACGCTCTGATAGCTCGCAAGCGCCTGGGCGATAGCATGACGCGTGCGTACGTCCACGTGGTTGGTCGGCTCGTCCATGACGAGTAGGTCCGGCTCTTCCCAGAGCGCGACGGCGACCTGCAAGCGCTTTTGCTGGCCGCTTGAAAGCGTGCCGAAGCGCCAGGGCCAGTCGTCCTCGATACCGAGCGCCGCACGCAATCGCACGACATGCTGTTCCCACGAGCATGCGAACTCTTCGAGCCGGGCAGGGGCAATGGCGGCGTCTTGCTCGCAGTACGCGACAACGAGCCCCGTCGGAGAGACCGCTCCGCTATCAGGTGAAAGCAGGCCAGCCGCGATGCGGGCAAGGGTGCTCTTACCGCAGCCGTTATTGCCGATGATGCCCGTCCAACCTCGCGGGAAGACGGCGTTTGCATCCGCAAGCACGGTTTGGGTCGAGCCGGGATAGGAATAGGAAACGTGATTCAGGGTTATCTGCATGAGAACCTCGCATGATGACAGCGCAGCGCGTCCGCCATCGAAGGCGGCTTGCCGCGAAACGGAATGAGTCATCAACTAGAGGCGCAAGATAGGATCCCCTTCGGCAGAGCTCGGCATCTTGGCGCGCCACCGCCACCGAGCCAGACAGCGGCCCCATGATAGCACAGGGGGCGCGCTGGCGAGCGCCCGCAGGAGATGGGTCAAATGGTCAACTTTCCACTATATGATATAATCCTATTATTATCATTAGTCTAATAGATGGAGATATCCTATGAATAAACCCGATTCCGCCGTGCTCGACATCATCAATCGTGCCTGGGAAGGCATGGCTCCCACGCAGGAAGAGCAGGCCAAGCTCCTCGCTCTGCCGCCCTTTTCCGCCGAAGCGTGCGCCGTGCGAGGGGCTGCCGATGGCATCATGCGCCAACGCACGAACAATGCCGCCGTGCTCTTTGCCCAGATTGGCTATTCCTGCCATCCGTGTCCTGCCAATTGCAGCTTCTGCTCGTTCGCAGAGGACTATACGCAGATACAGGCTTTTACGATGAGCGATGAGGAAATCGTCGCCGCCACGAAGAGCTTTACCCAGGACGGCGACCTCTATGGCTTGTGGATCATGGCGATGGCCGATTATGATATCGAGGATTACCTACGTGTCATCAGGCTCGTGCGCGAAACCGCACCGGCCTGCACCAACATTTACAGCAACGTGGGCGATACCTCACGCGAGGACTTCGAGCGCATGAAGGAAGCGGGCATCTCCGGCGTCTACCACATCAGTCGTCTTGGCGAGGGCGAAGTCACCAAGCTCAGCCCCGAGGCGCGCATGGCAACTATTCAAAATGCCATCGATGCGGGACTTGAGGTTCTTAACGCCGTCGAGCCCATTGGTCCTGAGCACACGCCCGAGGTGCTTGCCGAGCAAATCGAGCTTATGAAGTCCACGAGTCCGATCCAGACCGGTGTTATGAAGCGCATCAACGTTCCCGGTACGCCCTTTGAGGGAACGGGCGAAATCACGAGCTACGAGCTCTCGCTCATCTGCGCCGTGCAGTGCCTTGCGCATGTGGACGTAGACCCGCTGCCGTGGATTGGCCATCACGAGCCGACGCCCATCTGCTATGCCGCCGGTTCCAATCTGATTACTGCCGAGACGGGCGTCAACCCGCGCGATACCGCCGAAGACACAAGCCAGAACCGTGACATGGACCTCACGGACTGCAGGACCATGCTCTACGAGGCTGGCTTCACGCATCTGTGCAAGGGCGACGGCACGCTCGTCGACCTCACGCCCGAATATATCGAGTCGCACATTCACTAGAGCTGCTGGAACCCGACGTAAATGAGACAAAAGTTCGTCCGACGAGCATTTGTCTCATTGCGCTGGCCAGAGCCTACTCTTCCTTCCAGCGCTTGAGCTCGGGAAGCACGACGCGCATGAGCGAAATGGCCTCGTCGGGCGCGACGTCATTGCCCTGGGCCATCATGGGTGCGCAAAACTCGATCATCTCCTCCATCGTGCAGTCGGTGGCATAGCCGCCGTCCTCGTTCACGCACCACTTGCACCACTCGTCCGAAAGCGTTCCGTCGGCGTTGTGGGCGCGAGTCTCGTCCTGCGCGAGAAACATGCCGCAGCTCTGGCAAAAGGTGCCCTCGGAAGGCATCTCGAGGAGCATGGCCACCGGCACATCGAGGGTGACTGCGATGAGCTTGAGCATGTCGATGCCCGGCTTCGTCTCG
Source organism: uncultured Coriobacteriia bacterium (assembly GCA_948466335.1). GTDB lineage: Bacteria > Actinomycetota > Coriobacteriia > Coriobacteriales > QAMH01 > QAMH01. Next base: position 66,169 of record CAOKAE010000004.1, read on the forward strand.
CCGCACTCCCAACGCGATACCGCCTGGCGCGTCACGTAGAGCTTGTCGGCGAGCTGCTGCTGGGTAAGTCCGCGCTCTTCACGTAGCTTGGGAAGCAGCTCGTTTACGGGCATACCGAAAGCCGTTTCGCGCAGTTTGGGTGCGGCATCTTGCGTCTCAGCGGTGGATGCGATATCGGTCATGGTCAATCCCCTCTCGGATTGCGAATGGATACCTCATTCAAGCACGACCATGAGCGTCCGTAAAGCAACGGGCTGTTGCGCTCATGGCATCGTCTATACTGGCCTCATGGAGAAAGCAGACAAAGACAGGCGCACGATGGAGGCCATTGGCCGCATTTACTGCAGCGGCAATCACGATGGCATCGAAAAAGATGCCGCCGGCATGTGTTCGGAGTGCCGCGAGGCTATCGAGCAAACGCTCGCTCGCGCGGCCTCGTGCCCCCATGGGCATGAGGGCAACTGCCAAGATTGCGAGACACATTGCCAACGCGGCGAAGCGCAGGCGCGCATCAAGGCCATCATGCGCTACGCCGCCCCGCGCATGGCCTTTCGCCACCCCATCATGGCATTCGACTACCTGCGCAAGAAGCGGCGCGGCTAATTCCGCGTACGAGATACCAAATCCCGGAGGGTCCATGAAACCAAGCGAGCGCTTCTACAATCTGGCGATGCCCGTGTGGCAGACCTACTTCGACCATCCCTTCGTAAAGGGAATCGGCGACGACACGCTCGAGAAGGACAAGTTTCGCTACTACATGATCCAGGACCACAAGTACCTCATGCAGTACGCGAAGGTCTTCGCGCTTGGCCTGGTCAAGACTGCCGACGAGGACGACATGCGCATGTACTCAGACCTCATCAGGGCGACGCTTGACACCGAGAACGCGGTTCATCAAGCCTACCTGAAGGAGCTTGATGTCACGCCGGAGGCCATTGCTGCGACACCCATGGCCCTCAACAACAAGTCGTACACCGACTACATGATCGCGCAGGCGTCGAAGGGCGGCCTTCCCGAGATTGCGGTCGCGGTGCTCGCATGCTCGTGGAGTTACAAGGTGATTGGCGACCATCTGAGCGAGATGAACGCGCGCGAGGACAACTCGTTTTACACGCGCTGGATCGACATGTACTCCTCGCCCGAATACCGCCAGGCAAACGACGACATGATCGATTTGGTCGACAGGTATTGCAGCGGTTTGGATGAAGCGCATCTCAAACGCCTTGACGACATACTGCTTGATTGCAGTTATTACGAATACCAGTTCTGGGATATGGCATGGTCAAAGGGTGAGACATACACGCCCGTCCCGCATGCAGAATCCCGCTAACCTCCGGAGAAAGGACAGTCATGACCGAGTTCATCACCGCATCCAAACGCACGATTGATCCGCTCGAGCACGCTTCGAGCATCGTTCCCCAAATCGAGAAGGGCCTGCTCCTCACCACGAAGGCGAATGAGCGCGTCAACACAATGACCATCGGCTGGGGTGCGCTCGGTACCGTATGGGGCCGTCCCGCGTTCACGGCCTACATCCGCACGGGTCGCTTCACGCACGACCAGCTCGATGTGAACGACGAGTTCACCATCAATGTGCCCGACGCGCAGACCGCACGCAAAATTCTTGGCGTCGCCGGCTCCATAAGCGGGCGCACGACGGACAAGATTGCCGAGCTCGGCCTCACGCTCGTCGCGCCCGAGATCGTGAGCGTACCCGGCATCAAGGAGCTGCCGCTCACACTGGAATGCCGCACGGTGTATCGTCAGGACCAGGTGCAGGCCGATATCGCCGAGCCCTATCGCACGAAGTTTTACCCGCAGGATGTCGACAGCTCGAGCTGTGGCGCGAACCGCGATTCGCACACGATGTTCATCGGCGAAATCGTCGCCGCCTACGTCATCGAATAAAACCACGACCTGCAAACCAGACAAACCATGTCCAGCACCTTTTGTCTTATCGAATAGCATCCCAAAACAACAGCGCCCCCGGAAACCCAGGGGCGCTAGTCGTTGCGAAATGAGACAACGTCTCAAGCACGCCATCCCATTACTTGAGCTTGCCACGCAGGCCGAAGATGACGGCCAGCAAACCGAGCGTGAAGCACGGCACGAGCACGTACCAGCCTGCCATCGTGTAGCCGACGGCTGCAATAACGTTGCCCATAAACATCGAGCCAAGGAACATGCCGACGCTCTGCGCGCAGGCGAGGGCAGCCGTGGCACCCGAGATGAGGTGCGAGGGCACGACTTCGGAACACGAAGCCCAGAGCATTGCCGCGACACCACCACCGGTGAAGCCATTCAAGATGATGACGATGATGTACACGTACAGGTCGGTAATGGAGAAGACCATCGCGCCAAAGATCACGGCACTCACCATGCAGAAGATGAGCACCTTGCGACGCGAATGGATGGCGTCAGAAATCTTGCCGGCAATCGGGCTGAAGCACATGCCCCAGAACGCACCAGCGCTTACGAGACCCGTGCCAACGATGAGCGGCGCGTTGAGGTTCTCCATGACGTAAGCCGACAGGAAGCCCTGGCTTGCGATGAAGGCACCCTCCTCGATGAAGAACACGAAGGCGAGAACCCAGACGACCTTGTTGCTGAAGAGCTCCTTGTAGTTGAAGGACACCTCGCCGGACTTCTCTGCCTCGTCGATGTAGGGATCGCTCGGATCGCGATACACGATGAGGAAGGTCGCGAGCACGACGATGTCGAGGACGAGGAGCATCCACCACACGCTGATGAAAGTACCGGTTGCCTCGGCAACGGCACCGTCGATAATCGGCGTGATGGCATTGGCCGTCGCAACCCACGCGCCCCAGATGCCAAGCGGCAGGCCGCGGCGCTCCTTGGGGAACCACGGCGTGATGGCCGTGACACCGATGACGCCCATGAGGCCAAAGCCGGCGCCCTGGATGATGCGCGACACCATGAGCACGGCAACATCGCCAGCGAGAATGCCGATAATGTTACCGATGATGCCGCAGGCAAGGGCGATGGTCACCGACCAGCGAATGCCCAGGCGGCGCACGAACGACGCTGCCGGGAATGCGATGACCGCACCAAGGATGTAGAACACGCCGTTGACCCAGCCGAGGATGTCAGGGCCAAAGCCGTAGGCCTGCATGACAAGCGGCGCGACCCACATGGTCTCGCCCATGTTAGCGGGCATGCAGAAGCCCGCCATGAAGACGACGAACACGACGGCCCAGGCGCGGCCACCCTTCATGTTCCCCGCCTTCGTCGTTTGAATAGCCTCTTCCATTCCGTATCTCCCCTCACGAATGAACGATGGAAGCTGGCCAAGGCGTCCGCGCGTTGGCACTCGTCATGGCGCCCTTGCGCCTGCCATCCGCATCCCTCTTGGCCGTCCGGGCCCACGCCCGGAATCCTGCTATCAATCTAAGGAGGGGGACAGGGGAGAAGAAGACCCGCGCAAGGGGTTTTTAGGGGGTGAGAAGGGTGAGGTGCACGACGGGGCTATGCCAAAAAAAACGCCCGATAGGGCCTATTCCGCACCCTGGTTTTCGACATCACCCGCGTTCGAACTTGCTCGATAGGCCTCCGAGCGCGTGTGCACGCCGAGCTTCGAGTAGATGTTCTTGAGATGGGTCTTGACGGTGTTCTGCGAGACGTTGAACGAAAGGGCAATCTCGGCACGCGTCATGCCGGAGTTGAGCCTCTGGAGAATCTCGCGTTCGCGCTCGGTAAGCGAATAGTAGCCCTGCACGGCACCTTCCCGGAAGGCCATCTTGTCCTTGATCTCCTCTTCCGTATCGAAGAGCAGCAGCACCGACTTGGCATGGTTGCGCACGGCGTAGGAGCTCTTGCGGGAGGTGGCGAGCTGCAGCAGCAGCTCATGCATGCAGGTACGCCCCTCGAGGAACACGCTCTTGAAGCCGCCGTGCATGGCGAGCTCGACAGAACGGCTCAGCTCGACCATGGCGCGCGTGTCGTGCCCCATCTCGGCATGATAGGACGCGCAGAGCACGGCGAGCTGCGTGGCGAAGTAGATGCTGCCCGTCTCGTCGATCACCGGACGCTTGCGCTCGAGCAGGTCGAGACATTCCTCGCGCCGGCCCTCGTGCCAGAGCATGCGGGCCTTCGAGAACACGCAGCCGATGGAGCGGAACACGTCGGCATCGTCCATGAAGGCATCGATGACGGCTTCGCAGGAGCGCGCGGCGGACATCTCGTCAAGCTCGGCGGCAAGTGCCGCCTTGAGGGCGTAGGCGCGCATGTCCATGTTGCGCGGCACGCGCTTGCCCTCCATCGCGTCCACCGTGTCCGCCGCGATCTCGAGGGCAGCGATTCGGTTGCCTCCCACGCGTCGCAGCCGCGCCCGTGCCATCTGCACATCCACGTACATGTCCAGGTTGGTGTCCGTGGAGACACAGGCAAGGGCCTCCTCGAGGCATTCCTGTGCAGCCTCGAGCTCATGGCGTTCGATGAGGATGGAGGCGCGCACGGCAAGCAGCGCACCATACAGCGGCGTTCCCTCCTCGCAGAGGGCAAGACCCCGCCTGACGGTCTTCTCCGCCTCCTCGAAGTCACCGATGTAGAAGTGATGCTGGGCAAGCAAGTTGAGGTCGAAGAGCTGGTAGAACGGCGTGTCGCAGTGTTCGGCGAGCGAATAGGCCTTCAAATACATGTCGCGGCCCTCGCGCACGCGTCCCAGACGCTCGAGATTCTCGCCGGCCATGTGATTGAGCAGGCAGTTGAACGCAAGGGGAAGCGTCGCCTCCTCGTCCAGAAGCGGCTGGATGATTTCGAGCGAGCGGGCGCTGTCGCCTTCGAGTGCCACGCACAGCGCATCGGCGAAGCGATAGGGCTTGTCGCTTGCGGCATCACCTTCGATCAGGCGCGCCTGATCGAGCCACCACCGCGCCTGTTCCACATCACCCGCCGATATGCAACTCCACACGGCGACCCATGCCAAATAGGGATCTTCCAGGAAGTCCATGGCGTCCCGTGAAAGGAGGTAGCCGTAAAGTGACAGACCTTCCTGTGACCGGGCGAATGAGACAAATTGGTCAGACACATTTGTCTCATTCGCCCGGTCGGGGCGCCTCAGGCCCGTCGCGCCCTCGACGCTGCCCTCGAGGTAGAACGGGTCCGTTCCCATGGCAAGGTACTTGCCGTGACGGAGCATGTCATTGTGCTCGCGATACCAGTTGCTCGCCCTCATGGCGAGCTTCTGAAGCCATGATAGCTCCCGCGATAGCAGCAAATCGCGCAGGTACGCGTGCAACTGCGGTGCGAGCTCCCAGGTGTTGGGCTCGGGCGTGGCGGCCACGAAGAGGTTCTTGCGCTCCATGTCCGCGAACCGCGCCGCCGAACCTTTCGTCTCCATGAGCAAGTCGCAAAGCTCGGCGTTGGCCGTGTCCGTAAGCGACGCGCAGAGCAGGAGCTCCATGTCCGCTTCGGACACGCGCCCCACGAGCTCTCGCTCGAAGAAGCGCCTGCAGCATGCGCGCAGGACCTCCGATGCCGGCTTGGCGGCCGTCTGGCGGTCGAGCGCATAGCGGACGAAGGAAAGGCCCAGGGGCGTCTGCGCCAGGTCATAGGAACCGATGGCCTCGATGTCGGCAGCCGTGAGGCCAAGCTGCTCTCTCAGCAGCGCCAGGCGCCGCTCGTCCCAACGTGTGTCCCGCGTGCCGAATTCGAGCACCTCGCACTCGAGGGCGAGGTCGGACAGGACGGAGGGGATGTACGTGCCCGCGACAATAAGGCGCACGTTATCCGCGATGTATCGATTGAAATAGGCGATCGTCTCGGCAAGCTCAGTCGATGCGGCCTGCTCGTAGCCATCGAGTATGACGACGGCGTGCCCGACATGCTCGAACGCCGCATCGCCGCAGTTGATGAGGGTGATGGCAAGGGCCTCGGCATCCGACGGGTCCGCAAGGGATGGGACAACGTCGGAAAAGCGCTCGTCAAACGCGGAGAACGCCTCCAGCAGGCCCCGCATGAAGCGCAGAGGGGACGCGTCGTTGGCATCGAGGCTCACCCAGAACACGACATCGTCCTCGCGCCGCGCGAGCTCGTCGTACCACTGGGATAGCAGGGCCGTCTTGCCCGTGCCGGCCGAAGACGCGACGAGGCAGATGTCCCACGCGTCCAGGTCCATGACCAGGGGCGTGATGCGCTCCTCCGGGACCAGGGCGTATTTGCCCTTCATCCGGGGAGGCTGGAACTTCTTCCTCAGAAACGGGAGGTCACGTCCATGCTCAGCATGCCATGCCGCCTGACCCTGGGACTTCATCTCGTCCATCGGAACCCCTCGATCTTCCGCGTTGACCTGGCGGCGCATAGGCCACATGGCCGCAGTCCACGCACGTGCCCGTGCCGGCGTCTATGGTGCCGTCGCATGCGGGGCACCGAAACGCCCGTCCGGAGCGCGTCATCTTGAACGTCCGGTCAAACTTGCCGCATCCGTTGCAGCCCGGCCCCTTGCACGGAAAGCAGTTCATGGCCGAGGCGCCCCTAGCCGACCAGATCTTCCAGTTTCAGCCAGTATACTAGCGTCTTCTCGGCAAGCGGGTGATTGAAGTCGACCTTCACGGTCGAATCGGTGGCCTCGATCACGCGCACCGGAATCGGCATGCCGGAGGCGGGGTTCGTCCACTTGAAGGCGCTACCCACCTCGAGCTCGTCGCCAAACGGGAACATCGTGCGGGGATAGACCTGCACGCCATCGGGGTCATGGCGGCCGTAGGCCTGGTCGGGCGCCACGGTGACCGTACGCTCCTCGCCCACTTCCATCTCGCTCAGCACGTCCTCGATGCCCGGAATGACCGCACCTGCGCCCAGGATTATCTTGACCGGATCCCCCGAGGAATGGTCGTCAAAGGGCTCCTCACCCTCGACGCCGCCACGGTAGTGTACGAACGCGGCCTGGCCAAATCGGCTGTTGTTCTTCATGGTCGCTCCTTCGAAGACGTCGTCATCACATGGATGAGGGCGGTCGTGGCTGGAAGACCGCCCTCCGGGAGGGATTGAGGACGGGCGTGAGATTGTCGCCCGTCCTCGGAGTCATCGCGCCAGCCCTACTCCACGAGGCCCATCTCGAAGTGGTCGTCGTCGCTGCGACGATGCGCGGCGGTCGACCAGCTCTCGTTGGCCTCGACTTCGACCTTGGCCCCGCCGACGCCCTCGGAATTGCTCTTCTTCGTGGGCACGAACTTGCCCTTGGCGGTGAGCGGCTTGTACTGCGGGAACCACAGCACCTGCTTGCTCTTCTGGGTCATCTTCTCGGCGAGCTCCACGATGGGGCCGTAGGTGATGACGTTGGCCAGGCAGTGGTGCACGCAGGCCGGCTCGCGGCCCTTCGAGGTGCGCGCGATGCACAGGTCGCACAGATCGGTGGGGACGGGCACGTAGTTGTAGTCGAACACGCCCGTGCCGTCCTCGATCTCCCACGGCCCTTCCTCGAGCACGCGGATGCCCCACTTGCCCACGGGATAGTTGTGGGTCTCCTTGCAGGTCACCTCGCAGCTCTGGCAGCCGGAGCAGTACTCGTAATCGATGAGGAGTCCGTATGCTTCCTTGCTCATTACTGATCCTCCCTCTTGAACTTCGTCCAGACCTCGTCCATGTCGGTGTCGAGGCATTCGTCAATGGGCTTGATGTTGCACAGCAGGCACTTGAACGGTGCGCCAAAACCAAGCTTGCCAAAGTGGAAGTTGGGCACGAGGTTGTTGACGTTACTGCGCCAGTTGCCGTAGAGGTTGGGCTCGCTGCCGTCTTCCTCGGGGAACCACCAGGCATGCTGGCAGTGGATGGTGTTCTCGTCCACCGTCTCGGTGAGCTTCGCCTTCTGCTTGCAGCTGCCAAACTGGTTCCAGATCTCGCACCACTGGCCGTCCGCGATGCCGAGCTTCTTGGCCGTCTTGGGGTTGACCTCGACGATGGGATCGGGATTGAGCTCGCGGCAGAACGGAATCTGGCGGTTTTCGGAGTGGAAGAAGGCGTAGGGACGTGCGCCCGTGGTGAGCACGAAGGGATAGTCCTTCAGCAGTTCCGGGGTGTTGGCCGGGCTGTACTGCGGCTCGTCGTAGTAGGGCAGCGGATCGTCGTCGAACTGCTGGAAGATGGTGGAGTAGAGCTCGATGCGTCCCGTGGGGGTGTTGAAGCCCACCTTGCCGTCGGCGCGCAGCTTGCCGCACTCGTTCTTGCGATAGGTCACCTCGTCCTGCACGTAGACGGCAGGGGCGACTTCGCGGAACTTGAACTTGTTGGACAGGCGCAGGTGGTTGATGAAGTCCTCGACGGTGTCGTAGTCGGTCCACCACTGCGGATTGAGCGCCTTGCCGAGCTTGAAGCACGCCTCGGCATCGGTCAGCGCCTCGCCCGTACGGGTGGCCGCCTGCGAGAAGCCCTTGATGCCCATGGAGGCGCCGTAGTGCGTGAAGGTCGTGCCCTCGCGCTCGGCCGATGCGGCCAGCGGCAGGAACACGTCGCACGAGGCCTGGGCCGACGGCGTCATGAAGGTGTCGATGGTGAAGCAGAACTCGAGCGACTTGAGGATGGCGTCATGCCAGCGCTTGGGCTCGGCCGAGGTGCACGACATGAGGTTGTTGCCGCAGTACATGCCGAACTTGATGGGATAGGGCTCGCCGGTCTCGAGCGTCTGGAGCATGAGGTCGGCGTGCGCGTTCATGATGAGGTTGCAGTACGCCGGGTACTCTGCCAGGCCGATCATCTCGCTCACCAGGTCGCCGACGCCCTTCTCGAAGCCGAAGCCGACTTCGTTGAGGCCGGAGGTCACGTCGCCCAGGACGTTGCCGCCGGGCACGTCGACGTTGCCGGTGATGGCCATGAGGTCGAGGATGCACTGGCCGGCCTGCATGCCGTTGGCCTTCTGGTCGATGGCAAGGCCCCAGGAGATGCACGCGGGCTTGGCCTGCGCGTACATGCGCGACGCCTCCACGATCTTCTCCTCGGGGATGCCACAGATCTCGGCGGCCTTGGCGGCGGTCATGCCCTTCTCGGGGTCGTTGAGGCGGGCCTTGAGCTCGTCAAAGCCGTAGCACCAGTATTCGACGTACTCGGCATCGTAGAGACCCTCGTTGATGATGACCGAGAGCATCGCCATGGCCAGCGCCGTATCAGTGCCGGCGCGCAGGCGCAAGTGGATGTCGGCGCGGCTCGCAAGCCAGTTCATGCGCGGATCCACCATGATGAGGCGCGTGCCACGACGCATCATGTCGATGACGGCATGGCCGAAGAGGCCGTCGCCATTGGACGACAGCGGCATCTTGCCCCACATGATGAGGCATTCGGGCAGCTCGTAGGCCGGGTCGTCGAAGCGACCGGGCAGGGCGCAGGCGTAGTCGATTTCGGGGTAGGCCGAGCCGATGATGTAGCTCGAAGCGGCCAGGCGCGGGATGTAGCAGGCATAGCCCGATTGCGTGTAGCAGTAGTTGGGCGTGCCGAGCATGACCGAACCGTAGGGGTTGAAGGTGCCGCCCTCGCGGCCGGTGCCGGTGAAGCACACGCAGCTCTCGCGACCGTACTGCTTGGTGATGCGGTCGTAGTTCTCCTTGATGATGGCCACGGCCTCGTCCCAGGTGCAGCGCTCCCACGCATCGGCATCGCCGCGCTTTTCCGGGTCGCGCTTCATCGGGTAGATGATGCGGGAGGGATTGTACATGTAGTCCATGAGCGTGAGGCAGCGCACGCAGAGACGACCCTGCGTGACGGGGTGGTTCTCGTCACCCTCGACCTTGACCACGCGGTCCTCGCCGTCGGTGTAAATCTTCAGGCCGCAGCCGGTGGGATGGCATCCCGGAGCCGACCACGGGGACAGACGCGTGACGGTAAGGCCGTCCTCCTCGTAACGCCAGGGCTTTCCGATGTCGTTGACGTCGGAGAGCGTATCCAGTTTCACAACCGGGGCAGCTTTCATTTCTTCCATGAATGACCGCCTTTCTCCTTCTCTCGTTTGAGTAGCTAATCCGGCGAGCTGACGAGTTCCCGCCGACAAATGCAGTCTATGAAGCGCCGCGAGCACGTTCATGACACGTCGGGAATGAACTTGGGGGTGAGAGGAGGGGGTGAGAAGTAGCCCAAAAAGCATTGACCTGCAAAATGAGACAAATACCCTGTGCACTTGTCTCATTTTGCTATGTCTCATTCCGCTACACTACGGTGAAGCCAAAGAACCCAAAGAGGACACCGATGCTCGTACTGGTCGTGAATGCCGGAAGCTCTAGCCTGAAATGCCAGATCATCGAGACCGATGACAAGGCATCTCTCATGAAGTGCCTTGCCGAAAAGGTGGGATCACCCGAAGCGTTCATGAACGTCTCGTTCGCACCGGACTTCGAGAAGACCACGTACAAGGTGGCGGGGCTCACCGTTCCCCAATGCCTCAAAAAGCTCCTGGACATCCTCGTCGAAGACCCCGAGAGCCCCATCAGCGGCCTCGAGCAAATCGACGCCATCGGCAACCGCGTCGTGGCCGGCGGCGAGTACTTCAGCAAGGCGACGCTCATCGACGATGACGTGCGCGAAAAGCTCTCGATCGTCGAGGAGCTTGCCCCGCTCCACAACCCACCCGCCGACGCCTGCATCGACATGATGCGCGACCTCATGCCCAACACGCCCGAGGTCGCCGTATTCGACACGGCGTTTCACACCACGATGCCGCCCAAGGCGTACATGTACCCGCTGCCCATGCGCTATTACGAGGACTACCGCATCCGCCGCTACGGCGCCCACGGCACCAGCCATCGCTACGCGGCCCAGCAGGCCGCCAACCTGCTTGGGCGGCCGCTCAAGGACCTGGGGCTCATCACCTGCCACCTGGGCAACGGCGGCTCCATCACCGCCGTGAACCACGGCAAGTCCATCGACACCACCATGGGCTTCACGCCGCTCGAGGGCCTCATGATGGGCACGCGTTCCGGTTCCATCGATCCGGCCATCATCACCTACATCATGCGCCGCGAGCACATCGACTTCGACCAGATGGACGCCATCCTCAACCGCGAGAGCGGCGTCCTCGGCATCTCGGGCCTGTCAAGCGACATGCGCGACGTGCTCGACGCCGCGCGCGAGGGCAACGAGCAGGCCGAGCTGGCCATCGACATGTACGTGTACCGCATCCAGAAGGCCATCGGCGGCTTCTACGCGGCCATGACGCGCACGGACGCCGTCGTCATGACGGCGGGCATCGGCGAGAACTCGGCCGAGCTGCGCGAGCGCATCTTTGACGGACTCGCGCACATGGGCATGATCCTGGACAAGGAGCGCAACGACGTGACGGGCCAGATAGGCGTCAACCGCATCATCTCCATCGACGACAGCCCCATCAAGATCTGCATCGTCACGACCGACGAGGAGATCCGCATCGCCCGCGAAACCAACAACCTGGTGGAACAGCTTTAGAAAATGAGACAAATGTGTCTGACCAATTTGTCTCATTATTGACAGGCACGAGCAGAAAATGAGACAGATGTGTCTGACCAGTTTGTCTCATTTTTCGCCTCGGAAGACTATAATGTCATTATTCGCCGTCTGATATTAATCTGACTGGGAGGCTTGACATCATGGATACCGAGGCACAGCACCTGAGAAAGCGCGTTGCGATTGTGACGGGAGCCTCGTCCGGTCTCGGGCTCGAATTTGCCCGCCAGATCGACCGCCTCCAACAAGTCGATGAGATATGGCTCGTCGCGCGCAAGGCCGACGCGCTAGACGATGTCGCCAAGCAGCTCGACACGCCGGCCATACCGGTCGTAGCCGACCTCACGAGCAAAGCCGATATCGCCGCCATCAAACAGCGCCTGGCAGATTTCGACCCCGACGTGCGCTACCTGGTCAATGCCGCCGGCTTCGGCAAGTTCGGCGACTGGCAGACCATCTCGGACGAGGCTGTCGATTCCATGATTGACCTGAACTGCCGCGGGCTCGTCGACATGACACACGCCACGCTGCCCTACATGAGTCGCGGCGCGCACATCGTGCAAGTCGCATCCGCGGCTGCCTTCGTCCCGCTTCCACACATGAACGTATATGCGGCCACCAAGGCCTTCGTGCTGCGTTACACGCGCGCGCTGCGCTGGGAGCTGCACGGTACGGGCATCACCGCGACCGCGCTGTGCCCCACCTGGGTCAAGACCGGCTTCGAGAAGGTCGCCCGCGAGTCCGGCGGCGGCCACGATGTGCGCCATCTCCTGGGCGCACAGAAGGCCTCGACCGTCGTGTCACGCGCACTCACCGCGAACAAGCTGCACCTGGCGGTCGCGACGGCCAGCCCGCAGTCATGCGCCCTGCGCCTCATCGGCAAGGTCGTCCCCAACTGCATCACCATGGCGGGCTGGGACATCATTCGACGCATCTAGGCGCCATCCAAGAGAAGGGACGAGGCCATGAACCTCTACGAGAAACCCGTGAATTCGGCGGCAGACGTCCAGGGCATCATCGACGACATGCGCGCCTATTTCGAAACCGGCGAGACGCTGCCCGTCGACTTCAGGATTCGGCAACTCAACCGCCTCGGCGCATACCTGCGGGCCCATGAGCAAGACGTGCTCAACGCGTTGCATGCAGACCTAGGCAAATCTGCATTCGAGTCCTACGCCACCGAGCTCGGCCTCGTCTATGACGAGATTCGCACCTGCATCAAGCATGTGCGCAAATGGGCGCGCCCCAAACACGTGCGCACGCCGCTCATGAACTTCCCGGCAACGTCGAAGGTCTACCCGTACCCGTTTGGCGTAGCGGCCGTGCTCTCGCCGTGGAACTACCCCATTCAGCTGGCGCTCGTGCCGCTGGTCGATGCCATCGCCGCCGGCAACTGCGTCATCATGAAGCCATCGAAAACATCCGTGCATACGAGCGCCTTTATCCGCACGATGTGCGAGGAGGTCTTCGACTCACGCTTCGTCTTCTGCCTCCACGGCAGCAACGAGATGAACGACTGGCTGCTCGAGGTCACCTTCGACAAGATCATGTTCACGGGCAGCCCACGCGTCGGCAAGCTCATCATGAAGCACGCGGCCGACTCCCTCACGAGCGTCACGCTCGAGCTCGGCGGCAAGAGCCCGCTATTCATCGACAAGCATGCGAACATCCGCCGCGCGGCGGAGCGCGTCGCCTGGGGCAAGTGCCTCAACTCAGGGCAGACCTGCGTGGCACCCGATTACGCTCTCGTGCACGAGGACGTGGCTGACGAGTTCGTGAAGCAGCTCGGAAAGTACCTGCACAAGTTCTACGGCACGGACATACTCGCGAGCCCGGACTATCCCCACATGATCAACGAGAAGCACTTCGAGGAAGTATGCGCCCTCATCGACAAGCGCCCGCCGAGCAGCCAGATTGCCATCGGCGGCGGACGCATCGCCTCAACGCTGCAAATCGAGCCCACGGTGCTGACGGGCGTCACCCTCGACGATCCCGTCATGGCCCAGGAAATCTTCGGCCCCATACTCCCCATCATCACCTGGAGCAGCGTCGACGAGGCCATAGAGGTCACACGCCACTTCGGGCATCCGCTTGCGTGCTACATCTTCTCGGATGATAAAACGTTCCAGCGCACGATTCTCGACCGCGTGCCCAGTGGCGGTGCCGTCATCAACGACGTGGTCATCCACGTGGCAAACAACCACATGGGCTTTGGCGGCCTGCAGAACTCCGGCATCGGCGCCTACCATGGCAAGGTGGGCTTCGACTGCTTCACGCACTACAAGTCGACGTCCAAGAAGACGACGCTCTTCGACATCCCGGTGCGCAACCCGCCGTTCAACGAGATGTCGATGCGCATCCTGAAACTCTTGGTGCCACCACCGCGCTAGACGCCAAGAGCGCGCAACAAAGGGACGGTCCTAACGTTTCGGCATACCGACACGCTAGGACCGTCCCTGGCAATCCGTCCGTTAGGGCCGTCCCCTATCGCCCGGCGGTGCCGGAAGCTTCTTGCCACAGGTCGTGCACACCTCATCTGCCGCATCGTTCTGCGTGCCGCAGAATATGCAATAGCCAGCCGGCTTCACCTTCGGGTCAAAGGAGGATGGCCCGCATTTGCCGCAGTGGCAACAGTACATGCAGCGCGCCATCGCACGCACCTACTCTTCCGCGTCGGGCTTCTTGGCGACAAGCGCCCTCATCGAGTGCACGAGTCCGATGACCGCCACGACGGCCGCGATGACCATGAGCACGGGGAAGATCGCATCGTAGCCCATGGACGGAATCATCACCATCGAAAGCGAGAACACGTAAGGCCCGAGGAAGGGACCGAGGTTCATCATCGATGTCATGATGCCGCTCACGAAGGGCACGCGATCGGGCGGCGTGATGTTGCCCGTCGCATTCTGCGCGGCGGTGAAGAACGCCGATCCGGCAAAGCCTAGGATGAACACACCCACGGCATAGACGACCGAACTCGTCGCAATCAGGCACGGAACGAGGCCGATGACGATGAACACGCCAGCCACGCCAAAGAGACGCCCCTTGAAGATACGAACGAGGTACGGGAAGAGCACGCCACAGAGAATCGTGCCGATGCCGCAGCAGTTGATGACGAGCGCCGCCTCACCGGGGCCGGCGAGCCCACGCACGTCGAGGATCGAGGAGGTCACCACCTGCACGGTCACGACGCAGGTCCAGGCTGCCAGCGCGAAGACGGCATAACCGCCGATGGCGCGCGGGATCTTGCCCTTCTCCTTCACCTCGCCCTTCACCGCGCCGGTCGTCTTGGCCGCGACGACGTCCTTGGACTCGGGCATCCAGACGAGCGCGATGACGAGCGGGATGAAGCCGACGAGATAGGCGAGGAAGGAATAGTTCCAGGCAATCTCGGTCAGGTATCCCGCGAGCGTCGTGTAGATGATGTTGAAGACGAACTGGATCGTGATGCCCAGCCCGAGCAAACGCGAACGCTGCTCACCCTCGCACAGGGCGATGATGGACGCGTTGCCCACCGGGAACATGATACCCAGGCCAATGCCCACGATCACGCGTGAGAAGATGATGAACCCGTAGTTGGTGATGTCGGGCATGAGGAAGGGAAACGCGCCTCCCACGGACATGATGAGGACGCCGATGATGGCCGCTGGTCTGAAGCCGATGCGTGGCAGCAACGCTCCCGAGGCGATGCTCACGGGCACCGAGATGACACCGGTGATGCTGTTGGCCAGCATGATGGTCGTGATGTCGGTATCGGCGAAGTGATGCGCAAACGCCGCGATGGACGGCGTGAGAATGGCAAACTCGCTCATCGTGCAGAAGAGAGCGAGTATGCCGATGGTGTTCATGACACTCAGTTTTCCTGATTTCATTTTCGGCTGAACCATGATTCCTCCTCGATGGTTCCAGACGAGCTCGCGCCGTGACGCAGAAGCACCCCCTCCCATGCACGGGCATGGGAGGGGGCGTCCTTACATGGGAAACCTAAAGCTCGACGTCGACGTCGCAGGGAGCCCACATCACCTGCTTGGGGTTTTGCGCGAACACCTGCGCCATCTCCTCGACGGTGCCGAAGCGCATGCAGTCACCCAGACAATTGTGAACGCATGCCGGCTCGCGATGACGCTCCAGGCGCGAGACGCACAGATCGCAGAGGTCCGTGGGAACGGGGACGTAGTTGAAGTTGAAGTCCCGGCCCTGGTCGCCCTCGTCGTTCTTCTTCCAGGGGCCGTCCTGGTACAGGCGGATGCCCCACTTGCCAACGCCGAGGTCGTGCTCTTCCTTGCAGGCCACCTCGCAGCTATGGCATCCCGTGCAATACGTGTAGTCGATGAGTAGCGCGTACTTAGGCATCTTACTCCCCTTCCTTCGTCGCCGGATTGATGACGCCATCTTCCATGGCCACCGCGACAGCCGCCGCACCGTAACGACCATCTGCTTCCTTGGCACCCGCAATGACCTCGGCATCCGTCGACCTGATGACGTCTTCCACCGCGATGGCGTTCGTATGGGCGTCGTTGAGGCCGAACTCCTCGTAGAAGGCCACAATGTCCAGATCTAGGTTCTCGTCGATAGGCTCGACATTGCAGCAGTTGCTCTTGTAGGGAGCACCCAGGCCGAGGTTGTTGTTGTGGTGCTCGGGCACCAGATCGTTGATGTTGGACTGGAACACACCGAAGAGGCTCGGCTCGCTGCCGTCCTGCTCCGGGAACCACCAGCCGTGCTCGGCCTCCACATGGCCCGGATCCACCTTCTGGGTGACGCGGCTCTTGAGCTTGGCCTCGCCGTACTGGTTGTAGATGCGCACCCACTGGCCGTCGGTCACGCCGATCTTCTTGGCGTCGACGGGGTTGATCTCGAGCATCGGATTGGGATCGATCTCGCGCAGGATGGCCACCTCGCGGTGCTCCGAGTGGAACGAGGTGAAGCGGCGGGCGCCGGTGGAGAGGATGAACGGGTACTTCTTCATGATCTCATCGTGGGCCAGGTCGCGAGCGTGCCACTGCTCGAGCTTCTCCTCGGGAATGAACGGACTGGGCAGCAGCTCCTCCTTGAGCTGTTCGGCGCGGGCATCGGGAATGCGCGGGCTCTGGTCGGGCTCGTAGTAGTAGGGCAGCGGATCCATGCCGTTGGCGTTGTACTGGGTCGACCACAGCTCGATGCGGCCGGTGCCGGTGAGGAAGCCCGGCTGACCGTCGGGACGCAACTTGCCCAGCTCGTATTTCCTGTAGTAGACCTTGCGCTTGATCTTGACTTCCTCGCGCACCTTGAAGAAGTCATGACGTCCCTCGAGGCGGTTCTTGTTGAGGTAGTCGTGATAGTCGGGGTACTTCTCGTAGGCGAAGGTGGCCTTGGGGTCGTCGGGGAACATCTCGGCCATCTTCTTGGCCAGCAGCGTGTAGATCTCGAGGTCGCACTTGGTCTCGCCCACGTCGATGGCCTTGTTGCCGCAGCCGGTGGTGATGGACGCGGCGCCGTAGTGGGTGCGGTTCACGCCGTCATGCTCCACGACGGTGGAGATGGGCAGGAACACGTCGCAGCAGCACTGGATCGTCGGGGTGATCATGATGTCGGTGCCGAAGGCGAAGCCGTCGGGGGCGCCGTAGCTGCGCACCAGGGCATCGTGCCAGCGGGAGGGCTCGGCGGAGTTGGTGGGGGCCAGCAGGTTGGTGTTGGCAATCCAGCCAAAACGCACGGGGTAGGGATCGTCGGTCTCCATGGTGTCGAGGATGCAGTCTGCCTGGCAGCCGGTAATCTGGTTGCAGTACAGCGGGAACATGTCCATGCCGATGCACTCGGCGCGCTCCTCGTCGGTCATCTGGTACCAGCCCTCGGTGATGAACGCGCGGGTGTCGGTGTTATTCTCGCTCTGGCCGGTGGCGGCGTCGCCCGTGAGGTCCTCGGGCATGGAGAGGTCGGCGATGATGTTGCCGCCGGGCACGTCGAGGTTGCCACACATGGCGATCATGGCCAGCACGCAGTGACCAGCCTGCATGCCGTTGGTGTTCTGGTCGAAGGCAAGACCCCAGGCGATGGCAGCGGGCTTGGCCGCGGCATAGGTGCGGGCAAAGGCATAGATATCCTCGACGGGCACCTCGCAGATCTCGGCGGCCTTCTCGGGCGTCATGTTGGCCACGCGCTCGGCAAACTCGTCGAAGCCATAGGTCCAGCGCTCCACGAAGTCGTGGTCGTAGAGGTCTTCCTTGATGATGATGTTGCATACCGCCATGGCCAGGGCCGCGTCCGTGCCGTTACGCACGCGCAACTGCAGCTCACTGCGCGTGGACAGCCAGTTGATGCGCGGGTCGATGGAGATGAGGCGCGCGCCGCGCTTCATGAGGTCGATGATGGCATGGCCGAAGAAGCCGTCGGGGTTAGACTCCAGCGGCGCCTTGCCCCACACGACCATGAGCTCGGGCACCTGGTACTCCGGATCGTCGTAGCCGCCGGGCAGACCGCCAGCGTAATCGAGCTCGGGGTACAGGGCGCCCAGGACCATCTGCGAGCTCATCATGCGCGGCTGGTAGCAAGCGTAGCCGGACTGGGTGTAGGCCAGGTTGGGGGTGCGGAAGATGGAGAGCTGGAAATCCTGGGACAGCATGCCGTCGCGACCGGTGCCCACGTGGATGGCCATGGTCTTGCGGCCGTATTTACCGGTAATCTCTGCCCACTTGGTCATGATGAGGTCGATGGCCTCGTCCCAGCTGATGCGCTCCCAGGCGTCGGCCTGACCCAGCTTGTCATGGTCGCGCTTCATGGGATAGACCACGCGATGGGGGTTGTAGACGTAGTCCTTCATCGCAATGCACCTGGGGCACAGGCGACCCTTGGTGATGGGGTCGTTCTCGTCGCCCTCGATGTGGTCCAGGCGACCCTCCTTGTCCACGTACACCTTGATGCCGCACCCGACGGGGTGGCAGCCCGGCGGCGACCACACGCTCGAGCGCACCACCGTGAACTCGCCGTCCTGGAACTTCCAGGGCTTTCCAAGGTCGTTCTCGAATTCCATGCTTCTACCTCTTTCCTCTCTCGAAACTTGTCTCGTCTAGTTCATATGAACGAACGTTCTTACGATTGGACATTCGCCTTCTTGAGGTCACGCGACCTGATGACGATGAGCAACGCGATGGCGCCAATGATGAGCACGGCGCCGACGCCGATGAGCAGGCTCGTGCACGCTCCCCAACCGGCGCTCGAGACGATGACGCCCACGAGACCGAAGAGGATGCCGCCAACGCACTGGCCGCAGCTCATGAGCGAGGAGCTGATGCCGGCAAGCTCGGGACGCGGTGCGATTTCGGCCACCATGGTGAAGAAAATGGCGGGCACGATGCCGTTGGACAGACCGAAGACGATGAGCCACGGAATGAACATGTCGCCGTTGATCGTGTAGGCCATGGAGAAGCACACGCCCAGGACGACCGACGCGCCGACGAGCACGCTCAGGCGCAGCATGTTGGTGCGCATGAAGTTGAGGGCGACGCCGATGCCGATGCCGCCGATGACCACGGCGATGTTGGCGATGTTCATCATGCCGTTGGCCTCAAGCTGGTCCATGCCCATGGTCTGCACCATGTAGAGCGTCTCGAAGTTCATGACGCAGGCGGTGCCCAGCGAGAACGCCGCGAAGGCAATCATCGAAATCCAGCACGAGAGGCTCTTGAAGCCCTCGGACATCTTGGGCTTGGGGGCGTCGGGATCCTGCTCGTCAAGGTAGGAGACCTTGGGGTCGCGCACGGCGAGAATCCAGATAACCGTGACGACGGCCAGCAGCACCACGACGAACCAGAAGACGTTGTGGTAGCTCATCGGGTCGCCCACGTTGAAGAAGAATCCGGACGTGCCCATGATGAACATGGAGCCCAGGGGAACCCACACGGAGAACAGGCCCATGGGGATGCCGCGCTTGGACGGCGGGAACCACTCCGAGATGATGACGGGCACGACCGAGCCGATGCAGGCATAGCCCACACCCTCGATGAGCCTGCCAACGACGAGGACGGCAACGTCTGTCGCGAAGGCGCTGATGATGGCGCCGACGACGGCACATAGCAAGACGATGTCCGTCGCCTTGCGGGCACCGAACTTCATGATGATGCCGGCGACCACGAAAGTCATAATCAGGCCAACGTAGCCGTTAAGCGACATGATGTTGCCCGCCATGCCCGCATCAATCCCGAGCGCGGGAATGACGAGCGACATGGTTGCGGGAAGCTTGTTGCAGTTAACGGAAATCAAAATGGACGCGATGATGGCAATGCATGCCACGATCCACGCCCTCCCCGACTTGAAGACCTCTGACCTTTTCTCTTCCACTGTCATAGGCCAACCCTCCTTCTCGACGAATTGACGCGACGGATACTCGCGTTTTGAGATACAGCCAGATTAGGGGGCGAGCCGAGGAGGGCTCAAGGAACGAAATCGGACATGCATGTCATAACAAGGAGAAAGAAGCGTGACCCGTCTCAATCCATAGTACGTTTTGCAGAAAATGTCCTATACTCGTGCAGGTATGGGGGCTGCAATTCGGGGTGATCGTTATGACAAACCAGTCGATGTTCTCGAAGTCATACATGACCAAGCTGCGCATAGCCGAGGCCATGAACCGCCTTTGCGAGAACACGCCCCTCAAGAAAATCCGCATCGAGGATATCGTGGCCGAATCCGGTGTGAGCCGTTCGAACTTCTATCACAACTTCGATGACAAATACGCCGTCATCACCTGGCTTGGCGAGGTATGCCACGAGAACGGCATCTTCCGCATTGGCCGTGATCTCACCTGGTACGAGGGCCACCTCAACACGACGCGCGACATGAACCGCTTCAAGTGCCTCTTCGTGAGCGCCGGTGCTGGCTCCGACTACGATTCCCCAGTACCGCACTTCGTCAGGAAGCGACAGGACAACTTCCGCGAGACGATACTGGAGTATCAGCATCTCGAGCTCACCGAAGAACTCGAGTTCCAGATTTGCGCACTGCCCCATTGCGAGGCGGCCATGACGGGCATGTTCCGCAGGGGCGAGCTCCCCTATGATGTCGAGACATTCTGCCGCCTCATGGTCAACCTCACGCCCCGCGAGCTCTATCACGCCCTCGAGCATCCCGCCGTTCCGGCACACCTGCGCATCTACTCCGACGAATGCGCCGAAGAGGGTCTTCGCTGGGTATAGCCCGGCACATACCACCCATCGACAGCAGCAGCAAGGGGGACGGTCCTAACGTGATGCTACGAACGTCACGTTAGGACCGTCCCTTTGTCGCATCAGATTTTTCTTGAGTATGCACTCTTCGAGTCATAGAATATATTTAGGTCAGGTTAATAGAAGGATGGTGATCACCATGGTCGATACATTGGATGAGGATGCCCGCAAGGATCTTGAGCGCATCGAGGAAGAGGTAGCAGCCGAGGCGGCAGCTGCGGTCGAAGACTACGACGCAATGGGCGAAGAGGAAGCTGCCGTGGACGCGGCAGAGACCGCTGCGACGTTCGAAGAAGCAGCCCTCGACAACTAGTCCTCTCTATCTAAAATGAGACAAATACCCTGTGTATTTGTCTCATTTTTATGCTAGTATACGTACCCGCGCAAACGCGCAGCTTGCGGGCGTGGCGGAATGGCAGACGCGCTGGCTTCAGGTGCCAGTGGGCTTCGGCCCGTGAAGGTTCAACTCCTTTCGCCCGCACCAATACATAAGAGGGCCGGCCCATGTGGTCGGCCTTTTTCGTGTACTTCGACAGTTTTAAGGTCCAAATCCCTATAATGTGCTATTGCATCTGTCAAAATGAGCAAGAAACGAGGAGAGAGGCAAGATGCAGGGTCCATTGATCCTAGACCGTTACCGACCCATAGAAGTCAAAGGCGAAGGTGGCAGCGGCAGAGTCGAGATCTGCTGGGACACGCGCATACAGCGTCGTGTCGCCATCAAGCGCATGCCCGTCTCAAACGCGCAGGCCAACGGCGTCGTCCCCGGCCTCTCCGAAGCCCGCACGGGTGCTATGCTCAGCCGCCCCTCCATCGTGAGCGTCTACGACTTCGACAGCGTCGACAACGAGGCGTTCCTCATCATGGAGGCCATCGAGGGACCCTCCCTCGCGCAGATCATCCACGACACCCCGCCGGGTACCTTTGACCTCGACATCGCGGCGGCCATCATCCTCGCCGTGGGCGATGCCATCGAGTTCGCCCACGAAAACCAGGTGCTACACCTCGACATCAAGCCCGACAACATCCTCGTGAACCGCAACGGCGCCTGCAAGGTCAGCGACTTCGGCGTGTCCGAGCTGGCCGACGCGCAGGGCTTCCGCAAGGCAAGCGGCGGTACCATCGGTTATATGCCCCCCGAGCAGATGAACGGTCACGTGCTCGACGAGCGCACCGACGAGTTCGCCCTGGCAGCCGTCGCCTACGAGATTCTCACGGGTAAGCGCCCCTTTGCGGCAAAAAGCCTCGACGCCAGCGCCAAGCTCATCCAGAAGTTCGACGTCGCGGCTCCCTCTTCCATACGGCTCGACCTCGATCCGGGCATCGATAGCGTGCTGTTCACGGCGCTTTCCCCCGATCCGGACGACCGCTACGACACCGTGGGCGACTTCCTTGCCGCCCTCATGCCCTACCTGGGCAACGCCGCGCAGGGCAGCCGCCGCCTACGTGAGATCGTCCAGGTGGACGACGAGGTCGTCGAGGAGCAGGTCTACGTTCCCAAGAAGCGCGGCATCCTCGACCACGTCTCGCCAAAGCTCGGCCTCATCCTCGGTCGCGTCATCGCCGCGGCGCTATGCTGGTGGCTCAGCACCTCGGCGCTGTTCAACGTCACCATGCTCGACACGAATGTCGCCATGCTCATCGCCCTGCTGCCCGCCGTGGCCGCGGCGGTCAAGCCGCCCTTCGGCGCGCTGCTCGCCATGCTCATCAACGGCGTCTCGCTCTTCCTGTGCACCGCACCCATGCCCGTGCTCGGCGTTGTCGCCATCGCGGCGGCCATCGCCTGGGTCGTGCTCTTCGGCCGCGAGGGCGTGGCCGACACCAACTGCGCGCTCATCATCTCACCGCTCGGACTCGTGGGCTTCGCCCCGCTCGCGCCTATGATCGCCGGCTACTGTCTGCCGTTCAAGCGCGCACTGGGCGCCGCCGTCATCCAGGTCGTCCTCATGCTCACCGTGGGCAAGAACACGGGGCCGGAATTATTGTTCGGTAGCATCACGAGCGTGCCCACCTGGATTATGATATGTGGTTGGATTGTCTCGACCGCGCTCATGTCGCTGTTCTGCGCGCGCGAGACACGTATACTGTCGATAATCGGTGCAGTCTGCGCGGCAGTCGTTCTGCTCGTGGCGCAGGGTATCGGATTGAGTATTCTGGCCGGCTTTCTCACCGGCCCGAGCGGCACGTGGACCATCACGACGGTGCTCGCGTGCGTTGCCATGTGTGTCGTCGGCATCCTAGGGTCGTCGGTGCGTCATAAAGGAGAGTAGCAATGGGCATTTTTTCGAGGTTCGAGAACAAGGCCGAAGACGTCATCGAAGGTTCGGGCGGCCGCGGACGTGGTGGCATCGAACCCGTCAAGCTCGCCAAGCGCGCCTGCAAGGAGATGGAGCACGAGAAGATGATCGGCGTCGGGCACGAGTACGCCCCCACGCTCTACAACATTCTCGTGTCTTCCGAGGAAGATGCCGCGATGAGCGGCTACTACCCCTCGCTCGCGGGCGAAATCGAGACCTATCTCACTGGTCAGGGTGCCCAGCGCGGCCTGGTCTTCGACTGCCCGCCCCTCGTGCGCTTCATCGTCGATGACGGCCTGAGGCGCGGCAAGTTCGACATCATCGCCGAGAGCGTGAGCCCCGCCATCATCGCCGAGCTGCGCCACGAGGAGATGGTGCGCTACGGCATCGAGCCCGATTACGACAACCTCGACGACTTCGATTTCGATCGCTCCCGCGCACACTCCAGGAACCAGCAGCCCGAGCCCCAGCCGCATGCCGACTTCCCGGCAGACGACGGCTTCGCGGGCGAGCCGTTCGCCGACAACTTCAACGACCCGGCATTTGCCGCGCCCGCACCCGCTTCTGCTCCCGAGCCCATAGACGGTCCGCTGCCCTCTTCCGCGGAAGACGCGTTCGCCACCGCGGATGACGCCAACGCCGCTGCCGACCAGCGCACGGTCATGCTCAACGAGCCCATGGTCCAGCAACCGCAGGCGGTTCTCTACAACCTCAAGACGCAGCGCGTGTACCAGCTGCGCGATGACCGCACCGTCGTCGGCCGCGACACCAACTGCGACGTCATCATCGGCGACCCGAGCGTCTCGCGTCACCACGCCGAGGTCCTGCACAACGAGTCCGGCTGGCTCATCCGCGACACCGGCTCGACCAACGGCATGGTCGTCAACGGCATCGCCACGACGCAGTCGCGCATCTACGACGGCGACATCATCGACCTCGGCACCACCCAGCTCGAGTTCCAGGAGGGCTAATCCCGGCATGGTCGATCTTCTTCTCCTGGCTGGCCGCCTGCTGCTCGTCGCCTTGCTCTACCTCTTCCTGTTCTTCGTCGTGAAGACGGGCGTTGGCCTCGTCCGCGGCCAGAACAAGAAGTCGAAGTCCTGGACGCTCAACGTCGAGAAGGGCCCGCGCACGCTCAAGGGCGTGCGGCTGACCATCGCCGGCCCCATCGTCATCGGTCGCGCACCGGGCGCCGACATCGTCATTCCCACCGACTACGTATCGGCGCGCCATGCGCGTTTCTCGCTCACGGGCACGAGCCTTTCGGTCGAGGACCTCAACTCCACCAACGGCACGCTGCTCAACGGGCATCCCGTCACCAAGCCCGTCGCCTGCTCTGAGGGCGACATCGTCACCATCGGAAACGTCGATATAAAGATTGGCCGTCAATGAGTTTCAACTTCACCAAGCCCACCATGCCGCGCTCCTATGCCGCACGCTCCGACGTCGGCAGCGTGCGCGAGCACAACGAGGACAGCTACCTGGTCAAGACCCCGCTCTTCGTCGTCGCCGACGGCATGGGCGGCCATGAGGCCGGAGAAGTCGCGAGCAGCATCGCCGTGACCACCATGGAGTCCCATGCTCCCAAGAGCACGAGCCCCGAGGCCTTGGCCGCGGCCGTCATCAAGGCCAACGAGGCCGTCTTGCGCGGTGCCCAGGACGGCACCGGCAAGCCGGGCATGGGCACGACGCTCACCGCCGCCTTCGTCTTCGAGGACGAGGCGACCATCGCGCAGGTGGGCGACTCGCGCGCGTATCTGCTCCATGACGGCCAGCTCCAGCGCATCACGCGCGACCACTCCCTCGTGGCCGATCTCATCGAGCAGGGACGCCTCACCGAGGCCGAGGCGCGCTTCCATCCGCAGCGCTCGGTCATCACGCGCGCGCTCGGCAGCGACCCCTCCATGCAGCCCGACCTCTACACCCTGCATGTCGAGGAAGGCGATCGTCTGCTCCTGTGCTCCGATGGCCTGAGCTCCATGATCCCCGATGGTGACATCGAGGCCATCCTGCTCGACAATCCCGTTCCCGCCCAGGCTTGCGACGCGCTGGTCGAAGAGGCCATCATCGCCGGTGGCCTCGACAACGTCACCGTCATCGTCATCGATCCCCTGGGCGACCCGCCCACCGAGGACGAGGAGGAGGCCCCCGTCGAGGAACGCATCGTCGGAGCTCCCGAAGATGACGAAGCCAACGCGCAAGCCATTCCCGCAACCCCCGCCGCGGCCCCCGCTGCGGCTGTCGATGCCGCGACCGCCAGCGCCCCCGCAACCGCCGCGAGGAAAGGCGGCAAGGGCGGCAAGCACCACAAGCCCAAGCGCAAGGGAAGGATGGCGCCGTTCATCTGGGCGCTCGCCTTCGTCCTCATACTCGCCGCCGCCGGGTTCGGCTTCTACGCCTTCGCGCAGAACTCCTACTTCATCATCGCCGAGAACGGCATCGTGAGCGTCTACCGCGGCCTGCCCGGCGAGTTTGCCGGCTTCTCGGTCTCGTGGCTCGAGTCGCAGGCCCCCGACATCGACGTGACCAAGCTCACGCCCATGGTGCAGGGCAACCTGAAGAGCGGCATCTCCGTCAATTCGCTCGACGAGGCAAACGAGAAGATCTCCGAATTCCGCCAGCAGACCACTAAGGGCTAGACGTGCGCTCACGCCGGACCACAGAGCTATGGCTCCTCATAGCGGCAACGCCCGTATTGTTGCTGCTGTTCCTCATGCTGCTCGTCAACGCGAACACGCCGTTGACGTTCAACTCCTTCGCCGTGCCCATCGCGCTGGTCGTGAGCTTCTTCGTCGCGCACCTGGCCCTGCGCCGCTTCGCCCCCAACGCCGACCCGGCCCTGCTGCCCATCGCGTTTCTGCTCTGCGGCATCGGCATCTGCTTCGTCTTGCGCCTGGCGCCCGATAGCGCAGGACGGCAGATCATCTGGCTCTTCGCCGGCATCGCGCTCATGGTCGCGACCATCATCCTCGTGCCGAGCGTCGAGCGCCTGGGACGCTTCAAGTACACCTGCCTGCTCTTCGGCCTCATCCTGCTGCTCTTGCCCGTCGTACCGTTCATCGGCGCCGAGTACAACGGCTCGCGCATCTGGCTGTCGATCTTCGGGCTCTCGTTCCAACCGGGAGAGATCGCGAAGATCCTCATCGTCTTGTTCCTCGCCGCGTACCTCGCCGACAACCGCGAGCTGCTGAGCGTCCTGCGCCGCAGCCGCTCCGGCCTCAAGTACCCGGACTTCCGCGCGCTCATCCCCCTGCTCGCCATGTGGATCGTCGCCATGCTCATCGTCATCCTCGAGCGTGATCTCGGCAGCGCCCTGCTGTTCTTCGGCATCTTCCTCGTGATGATCTACGTCTGCACCGGTAGGCTGTCCTACGTCATCATCGGCGTCGCGCTTGTCGCCATCGGCGGCGTGGCCCTCTACACGCTGTTCCCCCACGTGCAGACGCGTATCGCCATCTGGCTCGACCCCTTCGCCGACGCGAGCGGTTCGGGCTACCAGCTCGTGCAGTCGCTGTATTCGCTGGCAGACGGCGGGCTCTTTGGCTGCGGCATCGGCCGTGGCATGCCCACCCTCATCCCCGAGGTGCACAGTGACTTCATCTTCTCGGCCATCGCCGAGGAAATGGGCCTGCTCGGCGCGTCGGGCGTCATTTTCCTGTTCATGCTCTTCGCCGTGCGCGGCTTCTTGACCGCGGCGCGCGCCAAGTCCGACATGGCCGCCTTCACGGCCGTCGGCCTCACCACCTCCATTTGCCTGCAGGCCTTCATCATCATCGGCGGCGTCACGGGGTTCATCCCGCTCACGGGCCTCACGCTGCCCTTCATGAGCCAGGGCGGCTCGTCGCTGCTGTCGAGCTTCATCATCGTCGGCCTGCTGCTGTGCGCCGGTAACGAGGGCACGGGCCTGCAGACCGAGATGACGAGCACCACCACGATCAAGACGCCGGGCGAGACGGGCGTGCTGGGTCGTACCGCGCTGGGCAAGCGCCTCACCAGGCTCATCACCGTCTTCGCGCTGCTCTTCGCCGCGCTCATCGCCAACCTCACCTTCGTGCAGATCGTCCAGGCCGACGACCTGCAGAACCGCAGCGGCAACAACCACACGCTGCAGCGCATCGCCGAGCAGCAGCGCGGCGCCATCGTCACCTCCGACAACGTCGTGCTCGCCGAGTCCATCCCGCAGGCCAACGGCGTCTACGAACGCGTCTACCCGCAGGGATCGCTCGCGGCCCACGTCGTGGGCTACACCTCGCAGCGCTTCGGCAGCACCGGCGTCGAGAACACCATGGGTTCGACGCTCGTGGGCGAGGAGCACTTCGAGACGATTGGCGACGCCATCCGCGCCTACGCCGGCGAGAAACCCCAAGGTAACGACGTGGTGCTCACCATCAACTCGAAGATCCAGCACACGGCCGAAGGCGTGCTCTACGGCCAGAAGGGCGCCTGCGTCGTGCTCGACACCGCAACGGGCGCCGTGCTCGCCGAGGCGTCCACGCCCACCTACGACAGCAACAACGTCGAGAGCATCCTGACCGGATCGTCGCTGAGTACGGACGGCGCGCTCGTCAACCGCGCGACGCAGACCCTCTACGCGCCCGGCTCGACCTTCAAAATCGTCACGCTCGGTGCCGCGCTCGACACGGGCACGGTCACACCCGACACGGTCTACAGCGCACCGAGCTCCCTCGACATCGGCAACGCCCCCATCACCAACTACAAGAACCACGCCTACGGTCGCGTCACCGTGGCCGAAGCCACCGCGCTGTCGGCCAACACGGCCTTCGCGCAGATCGCCGACGAGCTCGGGGCCAAGAACCTCGTCTCCTACGCCGAGAAGTTCGGCTTCAACAGCGACAAGGTCGCACTCGACTTCAACCTCGTCACCTCGCTCATGCCCGATCCCAACGAGATGACTCGCTGGGAGACCGCCTGGGCCGGCGACGGCCAGCCCGTCGGCGAACACGAGAGCCCGGCCGGCCCCCAGGCCACGGTCATGGAGATGGCCGTCTGCATGGCGGCGATCGCGAACAACGGCGTGGCGCTGCATCCCTACGTCATCTCCAAGGTGGTCTCGCCCTCCGGCTCGACGACCTTCGAGACCAAGCCGCAGATTATGGGCCAGGCGCTCTCCGAGAAGACCGCCAAGACCGAGCAGGAAATCCTCGCCGGCGTCGTGGCCCATGGCACGGGTACGCAGGCTCGCGTTGACGGCGCCGACGTCATCGGCAAGACGGGCACGGCCGAGACAGGCAAGGAGATTTCCGATGCCTGGTTCGTCGGCACGGCGCAGGCCAATGGCCGCAGCGTGACCGTGGCCATCGTCATCGAGGAAGGCGACAGCGGCGGCGATGTCGCGGCGCCCAAGGCCGCGACCGTGTTCCTGTCGGCGCTGAGGGAACTGGGGGCGCTCTAGATATGCAGTCAAGGCGCTTTTTTCGACATTATGCAGATACGGCATCATCTAGATTGGTAGAATGCCTGATGGTATGCGAAGCTTGCATTCGCATCACAAGCGACAGGGAGTGTAAACGTGGTTAATCGGACACTGGGGAACCGCTATCAAGTTACCGAGAAAATCGGCATGGGCGGCATGGCCGAGGTCTACAAGGCCACCGATTCGACGCTTGGTAGAACTGTCGCCGTCAAGGTGATGCTTCCGCAATATGCCTCGGACCCCAACTTCGCCGCGCGTTTCAGGCAGGAGGCGCAAGCTGCCGCCAACCTGAGCAGCCCCTACATCGTCAACATCTACGACTGGGGCCGTGACGGTGACTCCTACTACATCGTCATGGAATACGTGCGCGGCACCGACCTCAAGACCGCCATCCAGCAACGCGGCAACATCCACCCGCGCAAGGTGGCCGAAATTGGCTCGCAGGTGTGCTCGGCGCTCTCCGTCGCCCACGGCTACGACATCATCCATCGGGACATCAAGTCCGCCAACATCATGGTGCAAGGCGACGGCAACGTGAAGGTCATGGACTTCGGCATCGCGCAGGCCGGGCATCCCGGCATGACGCAGGACTCATCGGTCCTGGGCACCGCGCACTACGTGAGCCCCGAGCAGGCACAGGGCAAGAAGCTCACGCCCGCCAGCGACCTCTACTCGCTCGGCATCGTGCTCTACGAGGCCGCAACCGGGCAGTTGCCCTTCGACGGCCCCGATGTCGTCTCGGTCGCCATGAAGCAGGTGAGCGACCTGCCCGTCCCGCCGCGACAGCTCAACCCCAACATCGACCCGCAGTTCGAGGCCATCATCATGACGGCGCTCGAGAAGAACCCGGACGACCGCTTCGCCACCGCCAAGGAAATGCAGCGTGCCATCGACGACTACCTGTCCGGCCGCTCGTCGGCCGAGACCCAGGTGCTCAACCACGGCTATGCTGCCGCGGGCGCCGGCGCCTACGGCGTCGACCAGACCACGGTCATGCCCACGCCGGGGCAGACCACCATCATGCCCGGCGGCGGCAGGCAAGGCGGCATGCAGCCACAGCAGCGCAACAACACGGCGCGCAACATCATCATCGCCCTCGTCGCCATCGTCCTCATCGCCGGCATCGGCTTCTTCGTGGCAAACGCAGCCGGCCTCTTTGGCGGCGGCTCGGCCACGGTGCCCAACGTTCAGGGCCAGACCGAGCAGGAAGCGCGCCGGTCGTTGACCAACGCCGGTCTCAAGGTCGGCAAGATCAAGCTCGACATCAGCGAAACCGTCGAGAAGGGCAAGGTCATCAGCCAGAATCCCACGCCCAACAGCCACGTCGAGCCGGGCACGGCCGTCGACCTCGTAATCTCGTCGGGCAAGACGAGCAGCGAACTCGTGACGGTGCCCAACCTCAAGGGGCTCACGGCATCAGAGGCCGAGCAGCAGCTCGCCGCGCTGGGACTCGTGGGCGAATCCAAGCAGGATAGCAGCGACACCGTCGAAGCCGGCAAGGTTTGCGAGCAGGATCCGGCTGTCAATTCGCAGGTCGAGGCTGGCTCCAAGGTCACCTATACGGTGTCCACCGGCAAGAAGAAGGAAAACGTCCTCGTGCCGAGCGTGCTGGGCATCGGCGAGGTTGACGCCGTCTCGACCCTCGAGGGCCGCGGGCTCTCCGTCTCGGTCGACTACGAGTCATCCACCAGCGCCAGCCAGGGCGAGGTCATCAGGCAAAGCATCTCCGGCGGCACGGAGGTCGCCAAGGGCTCGAGCATCACGATCACCGTCGCGGTCTCGCCCTACCCCTCCGAGCCCACGACCCCCGACACGCCGGGTGGCGACGGCGAGGGTAATACCGGCGGTGACACCACCGGCGGCGACGCGAGCGGCGGGGGCGAAGGGGACTCAGCCACCTCCTAGCGCCGAAACGCGCAACATCCCACAACGAGAGAAGCCGCCTCACGGGGCGGCTTCTTCATCTCTCGTACTTTCACGTGTCTTGTGCTGCTGACCCGCGGAATAAGACAAAAGGTGCCAGGCGCCTTTTGTCTGGTTGGCTAGAAGTCCTTGAAGGTCTCGCGGAAGACCTTGTCGGCGTAGGCCTCGACCTTCTTGTCGTAGACATCGTAGAGCTTGAGGAATTCCTCGCCATCCTCGGTGAGCTTGGAGCCACGGGCGCCGTAGCGCTCGATGAGCTGGAAGCCCAGGCCTTCCTCGACCTTCTTGATCATGCTCCACGCCTTGCTGTAGGCCATGTGGATGTTCTTGGCCGTCTTGTTCAACGAGCCGTTCTCTTCGATACCGTGAAGTAGGGTCGCAGCGCCCTTGCCAAACGTCGGTCCCTTGCGGTCCTCGGTGGCGCTGACCATGAGCTTGACTTGCGCATGCAGATTTTTCTTATCGGCCATGATGAATCCTCTCGGTTAAATGTCCTGTAGATTCGCACTGACGAGTTGCCCGATAAATACCTTTAACGCTATCTACATGCATAACAAGATTTTTATCGGATATCAAGATTAAGCTGAGAAAAGGCTATTTGCGGTGGCGAACGGTAAACCTCTCGTGCACTCGTGTTTATCCTATGAAGTCGGTGACCGCGTCCTCGATTGCCGTCGTGTCCCCGTCGATCACGGCGGTGAACCGGATGGCCTTGTCGTCGAGCTCGTCGAGCTGCGGGGGCACGGGGCACACGCGCGTCATCTCGTAGACCTTGCGGTTGAGCTGCACGTCGGTGAGGTCGCGCACCTCGGCGGGAAGCTGCTCGTCCGGTGCGATGCCGGCAAGGCCGCGGTACACGTTGGCGCCGAACTTGGCCCAGTTGGCCGTGGACGCGACGAGCATGGGGTTGTCGCCCTTGTGCTGCTCGGCGACCTTCCACGCGACGGCCGTATGGGGATCGAGCAGATAGTCATGGTGCTCGAACACGTCGCGAATGGTCTGCAGGCAGGCTTCGCTATCGACCGAACCCGCACGGTAGTTCTCCCTGAGCGCGGCGAAGGTCGTCTCGTCGAGCTCGAAGCGACGCTTTTCGCGCAGGTCATCCATCCACGTGCGGATGGAGGCGGCATCGCGGCCCGTGAGCTCGAAGAGCTGGCGCTCGAGGTTGCTCGAGACGAGGATGTCCATGGACGGCGATGGGGTGAGCACGAACGGACGGTCGCTGATGTCGTAGACACCCGTCTCGATGAAGTCGGCGAGCACGCGGTTGGTGTTGCTCGCGCAGACGATATGGTCGATGGGCACGCCAATCTGCTTGGCATACCAGCAGGCCAGGATGTTGCCGAAGTTACCGGTGGGAACCGTCACGTCAATGGGGTCGCCAGCGGTGACGATGCCGTCTCTGACCATGGTGGCATAGGCGCTCACGTAATACACGACCTGCGGCAGCAGCCTGCCCCAGTTGATCGAATTTGCCGAGGACAGGGCGATGTTGTGCTCGTCGAGCAGTTGCTCGTTGAAGCTCGCGTCATCGAACATGCGCTTGACGCTCGTCTGGCAATCGTCGAAGTTTCCGCGCACGCCGTACACGCAGACGTTGTCGCCCTCCTGGGTTGCCATCTGCTTGAACTGGATGTCGCTCACGCCGCCATCGGGATAGAACACGACGATGGAGATATGATCGCGGTCGGCAAAGCCCTGCAGGGCCGCCTTGCCGGTATCGCCGCTCGTGGCCACGGCGATGAGGTAGTCGTTGCTTGCACCGCCCGCGCTGCGGCGCTTGTCGACGCAGGCCGAGAAGAAGACCGGCAGGCACTGCAGCGCCATGTCCTTGAAGGCGCAGGTGGGGCCATGCCACAGCTCGAGCACGTGCATGCCATCGGCCACGGTGACGACCGGGCAGATATCGGGCGTGTCGAAGTTTTCGCCATAGGCGCGGCCCATGAGCTCGTCGACCTCCGCGTCGTCGAAATCGATGCCGAAGCGCTTGTAGACGAAGGCCGCGCGTTCGGCATAGGGCATGGCCGCGAGCGCGACGATCTCGTCGAGCGTCATCGTGGGAACCTGTTCGGGCACGAACAAGCCACCGCCCGAGGCGATTCCCTTGAGAAGCGCCTCACTGAAGGTCAGGGGGTCATGCGTATTGCCACGCGTGTCGATATAGCGGATTTCCATGCAAAGCTCCAAGATAAGGTGAACGTGGAAGAGATGGTACCATGTATCGCACTGCGCCGAGCCCATGACTCGGCACGCGAACGCCAACGAGAAGCCTGCAGGACAGGCGCGGACGAGGGAGCTGACATGCCGGTCAAACTGCTCATGGGAAACGAGGCCCTGGGGCTTGGCGCCATACACGCGGGCGTCAACTTCGTGAGCGGGTATCCCGGTACGCCCTCGACCGAAGTGCTCGAGGCCGTTGCCAAGCATAACGACGGTTCCATCCACGTTGAGTGGTCCACCAACGAGAAAGCCGCCCTCGAGGCGGCGGCGGGTGCGGCCTATGCCGGTGCCCGCGCTCTGGTCACGATGAAGCAGGTGGGCCTCAACGTCGCGAGCGACCCGCTCATGACGCTCTCGTACATCGGCGTCGAGGGCGGTCTCGTCATCGTCGTGGCCGACGACCCCGGCCCCATCTCAAGCCAGACCGAGCAGGACACGCGCAACTTCGCACAGTTCGCCAAGGTACCCCTCTTCGACCCGGCAAGTCCCGGCGAGGCCTACGCCATGATCCAGGACGCCTTCGAGCTCTCCGAGCGCCACCACACGCCCGTCATCGTGCGTCCCACCACGCGCGTGAGCCATGCCTGCGGCACCGTCAAGACGCGCGGCGGCGTGGCCGATTGCGGCGCGGCATTCCAAAACCCCACACTCGACGACGATGACGCGTCCTGGGAGCGCCACGTGCCCAGTGGCTTTACGAAGGACACCCAGCGCTGGGTCGTGTTCCCGCGCACGAGCTACCTCAACCACGGCAAGGTCGAGAAGCGCGCGGCGGCCATCGCCGAAGAGCTCTCCTTCGGCTATCGTCCCAACCGCATTGAGATGAGCGGCATGGGCCATGCAGAGGCCACGTGTGCGTTCGCGGAACGTGGCGACAAGCGCTTCGAGCTTGGCATCGCCTGCGGCGGCATCTCATACCACTACGTGATGGAGGCCCTCGAGATGTGCGGGCTCGAACTGCCCGTGCTCAAGATCGGTACCCCCTATCCCTTCCCCGCCAAGCTCGCAACCGAGTTCCTGGAGGCCGTCGACGAGGTGCTGTGCGTCGAGGAGCTTGACCCCATCATCGAGCGCGAACTCAACTTCCTCTGCGGCTTCGAGTTCCTGGCAAACACCGTCCACGGCAAGCTCGACGGTTACTTCGGCTATGCCGGAGAGCAGAGCGTCGAGGCCATCTGCGACGTGCTCGCAGATGTCGCTGACCTGCACAATGAGACAAATGTGTCTGACCAAATTGTCTCATTACCCAAACCCGAGCTGCCGCCGCGCCCGCCGGTGCTGTGCGCGGGCTGCCCCCATCGCGCGAGCTTCTACGCCGTCAAGCGCGCCGTGGGCAAGCGCAAGGCCATCTTCTGCGGTGACATCGGCTGCTATACGCTCGGCAACGCCGCGCCGCTCGACATGGTCGACACCTGCCTGTGCATGGGCGGCGGCATCACCGTGGCCCAGGGCATCGAGACCGTCGATCCGGACACGCTCGCGTTTGGCTTCGTGGGCGACTCGACCTTCTTCGCCAGCGGCATCACCGGCGTCGTCAACGCCGTCTACAACCAGCACGACATGATCGTGTGCATACTCGACAACTCGACGACGGCCATGACCGGTCAGCAGCCGCATCCGGGCACCGGCCGCACGATGATGGGCACCGAGGTGCCGCCACTGAGCATCCCGCGCATCCTCGAAGCCCTCGGCGTGGATTGCCAGATCGTCGACCCACTCGACTTCGAGGGCGCGGTGCAAGCCGTGCGCGATGCCATCGACAAGACGGGCGTGCGCGCCATCATCTTCAAGTCTCCCTGCATCTACCTCGAGCCGCCCGCGCATCCTGCCGTCAAGCTCGACCTTGACGCGTGCATCGACTGCCGCGCGTGCATCAAGCAGCTCGGCTGCCCGGCCCTCGTGGTCGAAGACGGGCACGTGGCCGTGGACGAATCGCTGTGCTATGGCTGCGAGCTGTGCTGCAAGATCTGCCCCACGGACGCGTTGCGGGAAGGGGGATCCGATGAGTGAGCGTTCCGGACTCAACTGCGTCATCTGCGGCGTGGGCGGCCAGGGCAACGTGCTTGCCTCGCGCCTCATCGCGCAGGTGCTCCTCGCCCGTGACGAGCACGTGAAGACGGCCGAAACCATCGGCATGGCGCAGCGCGGGGGCTCCGTCGCGAGCCACGTGCGCGGCGGCCATCCGCAATCCCCGCTCGTTCCCAAAGGATGCGCCGACTGCCTCATCGCCTTCGAGCCCGGCGAGGCCGTGCGTTGCATCGACTACCTCGCACCCGGCGGCACCATCGTCGTGAACACGCAGGCAGCCCAACCGCCCGTGGCGGCCCTCCAGGGCATCGACTACGACGGCTCCGAAGCGCTCGCCTACCTGCGCGCACTACCCGGCGTGCAGCTCGTCGAGGTCGACGGCGCGTCAATCTGCGAACAGGCAGGCTCGTCCAAGGTGCTCAACATCGCGCTGCTCGCCGCAGCGGTCAAAAGCGGCGCGCTCGGCATCACGCGCGAGGAGCTCGAGGACGCCATACGCGAGCGCGTACATCCACGCTTCCATGAGATGAACTTACGCGCTATTATGCTTGTGTCCGAATAATAAAACAGAAGGGAGTTTGCCATGACTTTCCTCATTCGCTGGCTGGTTACCGCAATCGCCGTCGCAGCGGCAGTATGGCTCGTTCCCGGCATCGAGCTCATCGGCGGTGACTCCGCCTGGATCGGCATCGCCATCTTCGCGCTGATCCTCTCGCTCATCAACATATCCATCAAGCCGATACTGCAGATTCTCTCGCTGCCCATATCGGTCATCACGCTGGGAATCTTCTACCTCGTCGTCAACACGATCTTGCTGTACCTGGCGGCATGGCTTGCAAACGGGCTGTTTGGCATCGGGTTCTGGATCGACGGATTCGGCAGCGCGTTTCTCGCGTCCATCGTCATCTCGATCGTGAGCGCCATCGTCAACTCGATTGTCGGTGCCGACAACCGTCCCAACGGCGCGTACTAGCAAGCCCGTCACTTCGACCGGAGGGGCAAACGGTCGTCTTCTGTCATTTCGACCGGAGGCGCGTAGCGCCGAAGTGGAGAAATCTCAGGGGTTATCCCGCAAGTTAAGATCGAGATTTCTCGACTTCACTCACTCCGTTCGTTTCGCTCGAAATGACAGGGGGAGTGCCACTCCGTTCGTTGCGCTCGAAATGACAGGGTATAAACTCAGAGTTTTTCGGTTAGTATCCGAAAAACTTTTCGTTTATGGGAATTTTCCGGTTAGTAACCGAAAAACTTTTCTACAATATGAGCATCCACACTAACCACTGCCTGACCTACAGGGGGCCATCATGATTCGTCGCCCGCTCTACATGGACAAGCTCAAGGACTACGCTGCCGCTGACCTCGTGAAAATCATTGTCGGAGTTCGCCGCTGTGGGAAGTCAACGCTGCTTAAGCAACTTCAAAATGACTTGCGTGAAGCAGGCATTTCCCCAGACGAGATGCTCTCGATTGATTTCGAGCTTCCGTCAAATGCGGAGCTCACCGACTCTATCGCCTTCATCAAATATGTCACAAGCAGACTTCATAACGGCAAGCTTCGCTATCTCTTCGTCGACGAGGCTCAGGAGCTCAACCAGTGGGAAAAGACAATCAATGGCCTTCGAGCTGAATATGGGCTCAACATATTTGTCACCGGTTCTAACGCCCATCTCTTCGCAGGAGAGGATATGACCTATCTCTCCGGTCGATACGTCAAGATGCCTGTCTACCCTCTCTCCCTGGCGGAATATTGCCAGTTTTGCGATGTGGATGTGACGGATTCCACCGCCGTGCAGGCCGCCTATGACGACTACGTGCGCGAGGGAGGCTTCCCCGCCATTACCCTTACATCGAGTAATGCCCTCAAGGAGGCCATGATGGATGGCATCTACGATTCCGTCCTCACGCGCGATGTGATTTTGCGTGGCAAGATTCGCAACGAGGCAGCTTTTCGCCGTGTTTTAGCATTCGTAATGGAAAACGTCGGCAATCAAACTTCCGCCCTATCTATCGAGCGCACCCTCAAAGGCGGCGGTCATACCGTACGCTCAGAGACCATAGATAATTATCTTTCCCTTATGGAAAAGGCGCACTTGCTTTACAAGTGCGAACGCTACGATTTGCGCGGCAAAGAGCGCCTACGCACAAACGGCAAGTACTATGTCGTGGATACGGGCCTGCGTAATCGCACGATTGGCCTCAAGGACTCGAACCGCGGACATGTCACAGAAAACACCGTCTTTCTCGAGCTCCTGCGGCGCGATTACGAAGTGAACGTCGGAACGTTTCCCAACGCCGAAATCGATTTCGTCGCCCAAAGGGGAAACGAGAGACTCTACATTCAAGTTTGCGAGACGCTCATGGACCCCCAGACTCTTGAACGCGAACTGATGCCCTTCTCGAAGCTTGACGATGCGCATCCGCGCATACTCATCAGCAAAGATAGCGAAGATTATGCCCGTGATGGGGTACGCCACATCAACCTTTACGATTTCCTACTCGGGGAGCCGCTGGGCTGAATTCCGCAGCTTCTCACCCGATCTTCGGGGCGCGGGCGAGGAAGAAGCGGCAGTTGTGGCAGTTCTCCTTGCGGGCTACGCTGAACCCCTGCGTATTTGTCTTGTCTAGCCCTGCTACGCCTCTTACGAGTGCGCCGGTTCCTTGACGAGCATGAGAATCGCCGTTCCGGCTAGGCCCACGATCAGTACAAAGACGCCTGCGGCGATCCATCCACCTTCAAGGATAAACGGCATCACAAGGGTGCCGATAAACTGACCGAGGCTTTGCGTCATTACGAGCACGCCCATTGCAATCGGCATAAGGCGCTTATCGGGCACCACAGCCGGGTAAAGGATAAGATACATCGGCGGTGCACCAAGGCCAATGACGCCGAGCACGCATGCCGCAATCCAAAGCGCTGGGCCACTGTTCGTCAGCAGCACGAAGGCACAAGGGCCAAGCACCACCATCGACAGTACCATGAGGAATTTGTAGCGCTTTGTCTTATCGGCAATCACTCCAAAGAGCACCGAACTCACAATTGCGATGAGCATCGGCAATGTGCTCGCAAAGCCGGCCAGCGTCGGGCTCATGCCCTCACCCTGCAAGAACGTGGGGCTAAATGACAGAAACGAAATCAGGACAATATTGAACGTGAGGAATCCCAGCAGCACGCAGATGACATTACGTGTGAAAAGCTCCCTGATGATTGGCCTGCTCTCAGCGAGCTCCTCCTGGGCCTCCTCATCCACCTCATGGGCCGTCTTGCTGCTTATCTTCTCGATAAAACGACCGCCAAACGGCTTCAGATAGATGAAGAGCACAAGGCCGGCGATGAAAACGATGGCGGCGAAAACAAACCACGTTCCTGCAAAACCCATGCTCGCATA
This sequence comes from uncultured Coriobacteriia bacterium, assembly GCA_948466335.1. Classification (GTDB taxonomy): domain Bacteria; phylum Actinomycetota; class Coriobacteriia; order Coriobacteriales; family QAMH01; genus QAMH01. Next base: position 104,075 of record CAOKAE010000004.1, read on the forward strand.
GAGTCCCGGCGTCATCACACCGCCGAAGAACGAACCGAGCGAAAACCACAGCGACCAAACACCACTGGCGAAACCAATCTTGTCGGGTCGCACATACTTCCTCAGGACCAGCGGACCGCTCACGCTACAGAACACGAGCGCGACACCCTCAATGGCGCGCGATGCAACCAGCATGCTTCCCGATGTTGCAAACATGCCGACGAGCGTGCCGCCGGTCATGACGAGCACAGCAATGACGAGCATGTTCTTGCAGCCGAACCTCCGAGCGAGAAAACCCGTCGGCAACGAGAGAAAAATGCCCGCCAGCGTGAACACCGACATGAGCATGGATGCCGATGCAAGATCCATGGAGAAGCGCTCCATGATGGCCGGCATGATGGACGGAATCTTGAATTGACCAAGCGCCACAGCGATGCCAACGATGGTCAGCGCAATCGAAACCGCGATGTAATTCTGATATGTGCGTGTACCTTTCACGGGGATGCTCCTCGAATAGGAAAAGGAGAGGCCCTCCGGCTTGAGCTGGCGCCCAGATGCAGAAAGGCCTCTGTAGCTAATATGTCGCTTAGCAGCTATCAGGCTATATGCCCATGACGCCGCAGATGAACGGAACCCACAGCACCATGACCACGCAGAAAATTACCGCGGGAATGATGCCCGACTTGGCCATATCGCCAAAGGTAAAGTACCCCTCGCCAAAGGTGATGAGAACCGTTGGATTAACCGGCAGGATGAAGTTACCGGCAACGATGAAGGCCAGAAGCGTGGTGGGCACAGCTGGCGAGATGCCATACGATGCGCACACGCCAATCATGATGGGCAGGAACAGGCTCAGGATGGCAGCACCCGCCGGGGCAATCGTGTGGAGCAGGTATACCACCACGACGCAGACGAGCAGGAACATTGTCAAATCGAGACCGGCAACGCCCGTGCTGAGGAACGCATCCGTCACGAATTGTGCCGCGCCAGTAGCGGCAACGATATCGCCAAGAGACATGACGGAACCCATCATCAGGATGATGGTCCACGGAACTTGCGAAACGTATTCCTTCCACTCCAGCAGATTGAGACCAGGCAGGAACATGATGGCGAGACCGATGATGGCGACAGTCGTCGTGTTGAGGATCGGCACAAAGCTTCCGATAATCCACAATACCGGCAGCGCGACAATCATGAAGAGCGCGCGCTTCTCGAACGTGGTCGACTTGCCAGCATCCTCACCCGCCTTGCGCAGATTGTCATAGCCAACCTGCGCGATGTTCTCAGGCTTGAGAATCTTCACGATGGAGAACCAGCATAGTGGAATGCAGACGATGGCGACCGGAAGACCGATGATAATCCAGTTGAGGAAGCTGATCGTCTGGCCAGTCATTTGCTCCATCATACCTAAGGCGAGCATGTTGAACGAACTGCCTGCCGGCGTAACGACACCGCCAATAACGGCACCGACAGGAATGCCAATCATGAGCGCTTTGCCAAGATTGGACTTTCCTGGCTCGGCGTTGACTGAACGCAAGATGACGAATGCGATGCCAACGAAAAGCACGACGGCGGCAGTATCGGACATGACGGTCGACACCGTTGCGGCACCGATCATGAAGACGAGAACGAGCTTCTCGGAACTATCACCCGTCAGCTTGAACAGCTTGTTGATGAGTCGTACCGGCCAATTCGTCTTCATGAGCAAAGCCGGCAACGCGAAGATGGCGACGATAAACCAGATAACGTTGCTACCAAACGCACCAAACGCTGTCTTCATCGTGGCCGCTCCCGCCAAGACACATATAACGAGAGCTAGCAGGCCCGTGACGCCTACGGGAAGTACGCCGCATACCCAGAATACGACGGCAAACAGTAGAGCACCGATTGACATGATGCCTTCGTGTGAGATGGCATCTGAGCCAGGAATGCAACCAGCGACGATGAGAATAATGATTCCGAGAACAACACCCACACCGCGTTTGTTGAGGAATCCCTCCTTACTAAAGAACTTTGCAGTCTGATCCTTGGCGACTGCCACCGCTTCTTGAACCATGATTATCCCCTTTGGTTTGACACAAGCAGTTTCCGACCATCTGGGATGCAAGGCTTACATTCTCGCATCCCCAACCCCTCTCTCTCCTTTCTCAAAGCGCGTTCCTGTAGAGCTCGAGTGGCCCGGTGTTGCGATCTTCCTCAGTCGTGGATTCCTCGAACACGCGGGTCATGTATCCGTCTGCCTCCACATAGACACGCCATTGCGCAGCGCTAACTTGGTGGAACCAGAAATCTCCGAACTCGTCGGTTTGCGTTACGAGCACCTCTCCGGTGCCAATGTTCTGTGCCGTAACCTTCGCTCCGATAATCACCTCGTCTTCCTCGGGGTCGATAACGATTCCTGCAAGGAAGCGCTTGGGCATATTGAGGTAGTAGACGCGCGGTCTATCCAGATCTGCGCGCTCGGGGACAAGAGCCTGCGCCTGAGCAATCTCCTCGGCGAACTCCTCCTCGTCACCAAATCTGATAGCTCCGTGAGCACATACGTCCACGCAGTGAGGAATCTGGCCAGCATCAATTAGATGCGCGCATCCCGTGCACTTCTGAGGAAGCTCGAGCTCCTCGTTCCAGAAGATTGCTCCGTAGGGGCATGCATTCGCGAGCTTCTCGCAGCCCTTCGCCTTATCCGGATCGATGATAACGAGGCCGTCTTCACGCTTGTACACCGCTTCGGGAGCGGCCTTCATGCATGGCGCATCGTCACAGTGCTGGCACATGTGCAAGGTGTAGGCGACCTTCACCTTGGGCACCTGGCCACGCACCTTCTCCTCGATGCGGTTCCAGAACTGACCGGTATCCGGCTGCGGCTTGGCATAGGGCGACCAGTCGTTATCCACGTGTTCGTCCTTGCATGCAATCTGACAATTGCGGCAGCCGCTGCATTTGGATACGTCGAATACGAATACCTTTCCCATCTCTATTCCTCCCCCACAAGTCGTGACGAGGCGATCAGACCGCAGTCAGGGTCGTAGGGGCGACCGAATGCCTCGGGGTAGCGCTCGGCGAGCGCGAAGACGTCGACTTTCTCGATGTTCACCAAAAAGCCGCTCGTGACCTCTCCGGCAGCATGGCGTGACGTAGTCGCCGTAGGCGCGATCAGGTTGTTCGCACCACCACGGTCAAGGCCTCCCGTGCCGAGTACGACACCGTCAACGCGAGCGCCGTGATCCTGCGATATGGCGCCGGGCATGATGCGCTCGGTCACGCGCACGCCACCCATGACGGAACCGCGTTCGTTGTAGATGCGCACGATGTCGCCGCTTTCGAGACCAAGCTTGCCTGCGTCCTTGGGATGCACCCATACAGGCTCGTACTTGTAGCCATCGGGACCCGTCACCTTGACGTACTCCTCCATCTCGCGGAACCAGGTGACGTCATCGAGGTTTGCGTGCACGCGCCAGCGCGGGTGATTCGATACGAGCAGGAACGGATACTTGCGTCCACGCTCGAGATATTGGCGCTCCTCATGTCCTGCACCCTGGTCAATCCAGTGCGGGATGGGGCCGCGTTCCTTGTCATCGGGGAAGTTCTGGGCAAGTGCCGTCGAATAGTATTCGAGCTTGCCCGATGGTGTGGAAAGCGGATTGGCCTCGGGATCCTCGTAAAAGCCGATGAGGCCAGCTGGCATGTCCTGCCAGTCTTCCTTCGTGGGGAAGGCGTAGTACTGCTTCTCCTTAAATTCCTCGAAGTCCATCTTCTGGGCAGCGCCCGTGTTCTCGAAGCCGGCCTGTATGTACTCCTCGCAGGTCTTGCCGCCCATATAGCGCTCATAGAGGTTTTCGTAGATGCCACCGTACTTCTCGAGCTTCTTGGCGACCTCACCGACCGCCTCCATGTCGGACATGGATTCCATGCGCGGTTGAATTGCCTGCTGCTCGTAGTAGATGAGTGTCCACTGCCCGTTGTCGTTATCAGTGCCAATGTCCTCGGTCTCGAACTTCGTATTCGTCGGCAAGATGATGTCGGCGAAGTAGCAATCGTTTTCGAGCCAGGGGTGCTGGATGATGACGAACTCGATGGAAGGGTCACGTAGGGCATCCTGCATGGCATTGCCGCCGTTCCAGCACGTCTCCCAGCATGGCGAGTCGGACCAGATCATGTGCAGACGCTCGTTGCCCTCAAGCGGGAAGGTGAATGGGCCGTTGAACTGGTCGGGACGTGGCATGCCAGCGGACAGGTGCCCATACCATTGAATCGGCGGATCCATGATCGCCTCGGGAATCATGGTCTTGGGAATGAAGCTGTCCGGGAAGCTGCGATACCAGCCGCGATACGCCGGGGACGGATCGGGAATTTCGACCGACGGGGGTAGCGGCGTCACGGTCGGGATGCCGTAGAGCGTCCACTCCATGAACTTGAACTGGTTAGCGCCCGGCTTGCCCAATCCCTGCATGCCGAGCAAGGCCACCTCAAGACGAGCCGGCTCGTGTGCGAAGCAGCTGCGGATGTAACTTCCGCCGTTGCAGTGCGCAATCGAAACGGCATGCTGCGCCCAATAGCGTGCAAATGCCTTGATGGTGTAGCTCGGAACGCCGCAGATGGCCTCGGCCCACTTGGGGGTCTTGGGAACGCCATCTTCACCGCCCATGACATAGTACTTGAAGTTCTCGAAGCCCACGGCATGGGTATCCAGGTACTCCTGGTCATACGTGCCTTCCTTAATCCAAGTGTAGGCAATCGCGAGCTGCAACGCGGCATCGGTGTTGGGTAGGACCGGAATCCACTTGTCGGCATGGACGGCGTTCGTGTAATTCACGTCGGGTGCGATGTGAACCTGCTTGACGCCGATTTCGGTGAACCAGAAGCAGATGCGGCTTGCCATCATGCCGCCCCAGCCCAAAGGCGTCGTTTCGGGGTCGGCACCCCAGAAGAGCACGGCATCGCCATTTTCCGAGATATCTTTGATGACGTTGTTCTGGAAGGCGTTCTGCCCCAGCGGGTCCATGCCCCAGATGTGCTTGGCACCCCAGTACCAACCCTCCCAGCTATCGGGCTGACGGGTTTGCAAGGTGTAGCTGCCGATAAGGTCGAACATGCGGCTCTGGCAACCATGCGGCGCATGCACCATCTTGGTCTCACCGTGCCCGTCAAGCTCGAGCAGAATGGATGCCGGGCCATACGTCTCTTGCACGCGCTTTATCTCTGCGGCAATGATGTCGGTTGCCTCGTCCCAGGAAATGCGCTCGTACTTGCTCGTGCCGCGGTTCTGCGGGTTACGCTCCCCATCCGGGTCCCAATCCACGCGTTTGAGCGGATACGGAATGCGGTTCTTGGAGTAAACGCGCTTCTTGTAGCACAGAGACAGTGGCGAAATGAGTGTCTTGAAGCCTGGCTCGAAGGTCTTGCCTCGGGCCTCGATTTTCCAGGCGTTGAGCTCCTCGGGTGTCTGATGCTCGTCGAAGTGCAACGGGCGAATGCGGATAATCTTGTCGTTTTCCCTATCGACGTCGACCGTACAGGCGTTGCTTCCCAAGCCGAAGCTATCGAAGCCCAGGCCTTTCACGATTGGCGTTCCCGTTACGTCTTGTTCCATCTGGTCTCCCTCCCTCGATTTCTTCTATCGCCCCTACGTTTCACGCTTTGGCTCATGCACTCGGAGGCGTCGGCGCGGAGGGCGATGTGGGTACGGAGGGGACGGCCGGTGCGGCGGGCGCGCCAGGCATCGGCGGAATCGCCGGCATGTCGGGAACCGCTTCTGCTCCACAATTGGGACACTTCGTTGCAGTCGCCTCAACAACGGCACCACACATCGGACATTCGATGCTTTGCTGATCCATGCTCGGTGGTCTGAAACACATGTTCTTTTCCTTTCCTTCAGATAATCTGGCTCATTTCTTTTCCGGGGAAAACGCCCGGATACCCCGTCGTATATGGGCCGTGAGCTTGGGGAATGGCAAGAGACTATCAAGCTTGATTTTTTTTCGCGTCGGGTCGTAGTATTGAAAAAGGGTTGACCTGAACGACTTTGTAAGGGCATCGGTATGACAAGGAGTGCGCAACATTGACCGAGTCATCATCCCCTGCGGACAAGCCGAAGGGCACGCCGTCTGGCCTTCTCTACACGTACACGCTTGCCGCTATCGGTTTTGGATTCATGATTGGCTGGGACGTCTTCGGACTGTATGCCCCAGCCCTTCCACTGCTCGCGTTCGTGGACATCACGCAGGCGTTCGTCCTATCGTTTCTCGGCGTTTGTGCAATGTCGATTTCATACGTCGTCTACAGCCATTTTGCATCGCAGGCGCTCGCACGCTATCGCTTGCTCGCCATCACCGCGACAATCTGTGGCCAGGGCGTCGTCATCTGCGCCGCCATCCACCTGATAGGGCCACTTCCCCTCGCGGTCGACATGATCGCGTGGCTCTTGTTTGGGTTTAGCAAGGCCACCATCTGCATGGTCTGGTGCGTCTTTTTGAGCTCGCTTCCCACACGACGCACTGGTGTCTCGATTGGCGCCGGCGGCGTCTTGGGGTCTATCGCATTCCTCGCCGTCTCTCTCACGCAGCCTGCTTTGATAACGCTCATCGGCGTTTCGGCGCTTTGCATCCTGTCTGTTCTGGTCCTCTTCGTGCTCTTCAGAGGTTCCGTAGACGAGGTGCCCCTTGACGACGAAAGCTACCGAAACACTCGGAGCACGCTCAGCAAATCGGCCGCTCTGTCCTCCGGAGCGCAGGGAGCAATCTACGGATTCATCACGTTTTACGTGTGCCTGTTGGGTTCGCAGACTGCCATCATCGTGGGCGCAAGCGGCATCGTGGGTTGCATCTGCGTCGTCATCATCATGTTCATCGCCCCAAAGGCCAGCTTCGACAACGGCATCGTGCAGCGTATCTCGCAACCCGTCATCGTCCTCGGCCTCGTCTTGCTGCCCTTCCTCGCCGTCGAACAACGCATCATCTGCGGCATACTCGTCAACGTCGCCCTCGCGTTCGCGAACATCGCGACCTGGTGTACCGTAGCCGTCGAGAACCGCGAATTCAGGCTCCAGCCCATACTGCGATTTTCCACGAGGCAAGCGCCCCTGTGGATTGGCTTCATCGTCGGCGCACTCATCACGACCATCTTCGGCTCCTCGCTCAACGAGCCATCTGGCCCGCTTGGCGTCATCGTCATCATACTCGTGGTCTTCCTTGCCATCGCATTCTCGGTGTACGGGGCCAACGATTCCGAAGCGAAGCGCCAACTCGAGGATCTCATGCTGATGGACGGCGGATCATCCGAAGATGAATTGAGCCAAGGCAAGGCCGCACGCGCTGCCGCGCCCATCGATGCTGGCTCTGAAGATTCCTTCAACGAGCGTTGCGCTCGCGTGTGCGACGAATTTGGCCTGTCGCCACGCGAACGAGAAGTCTTCCTCATGCTCGCAAAGGGCAGAAACGCCAAGATTATCCAGGAAGAGCTCTGCGTAAGCGCATCAACTGTCAAAACCCACATCTATCGCATCTATCGCAAGATGGGAATCAACTCGCAGCAGCTTCTCATCGACACGATCGACAGACGCAACCCTTCCGAAGGCCTTCCGCGGTAATCGGATTATCCGATTACCAATCGTTTAAACCGAAAACGCCCAGCTCCAGAGCGCCCATACAATCGAAGTGCTAACGATATGCATTCGATTGGGGAGGAGGAGCCATGGCTCTACCCAAGACAGCGGACAATCCCGAAGGTCGCATCTGGAGATGGGAGGAAGACGGCTACGAGGTCATCCGCAGCAGCGCTCGTTCCGGTCCGGGATGCCACGACAACTGCGGTGTTCTGCTCTACGTGAAAGACGGCAAGCTCGAGAAAATCGAGGGTGACCCCGAGAATCCCTACAACCAGGGTCGACTGTGCCCGAGATGCCTGGCCTTCAAGGAGATGCTCTACCACCCCGACCGCTTGCTCTACCCGATGAAACGCGCTCGTGAAGACCGCGGCAAAGATGCCTTCGAGCGTATCACCTGGGACGAGGCAACGGAAATCATTCTGCGCGAAATGGGCAAGGTCATCGATACCTACGGCGCCGAGTCCATCTGGGTCACGCAGGGCACGGGTCGCGATATCAACGGATACGGCCCCCTCATGGCACGCTACCTCGGCACACCCAACTATGGCACGGGATTTCTCTCGGGCATCGCATGCTACGCGCCGCGTCGCTTCAGCACTGCCCTGAAGTCCGGCGGGCTGTTCATCGCCGACTACTCCCAATACATGCCCGACCGCTACGACGACCCACGTTGGGTACGTCCCGAATACATCCTCATTTGGGGCAATAACCCTGTCGTCGCCAATTCCGATGGCACCCTCGGCCATTGGGTCGTCGAGTGCATGAAGCGCGGTAGTAAGCTCATCACCATCGATCCGAAGCTCACGTGGCTCGCAGGCAAATCCGAGGTCTTCCTGCAGTTGCGTCCCGGCACCGACACGGCGCTCGCCATGGCGCTCTGCAATCACATCATCGCGAACAACCTACAAGACCAGGAGTTCTGCGACAATTGGTGCTACGGCTACAATGAGTTTGCCGAACACCTTAAACCATACACGCCCGAATGGGCCGCCGAGATTTGCGGTGTCGATGCCGAGCTCATCAAGGAGGCGGCCATTAAGATCGGCGAAGCCGAGAACTGCTGCCTGCAGTGGGGCGTCGCTATGGATCACACCTCCGAGGGCTTCGTAACCGGCATGGCTGCTTACGACCTCATGGCCCTGACAGGCAACTTCGAAAACCCGGGCGGCATGGTAAACGCACCGTTTGCCTTCGACGTGAACATCCCCTGGTCCGCGGGCGATGATTGGGAGCTTTGCACGCGCGACCTTCCCAACGAGGACAAGAAGATATGCGGAGACTGGCCAGCCAATAAGGCGATGCACGCAATCAGCCCCGACGATCTTCTTGTCGCCATGGAAACTGGGGAGCCTTACCCCATCAAGGCGATGTGGATGATGCAAAACAACGCCCTTGCGTGCATGGGCGCTGCCCCCCAACGCATCATCAAGGCTCTCCAGGAAAACATGGATTTCAACGTCGTCGTCGACCTTTTCCTGACGCCTACTGCGCTCGCTTGTGCGGACGTTCTGCTACCAGCAGCAACGTTCGCCGAGCGCATGGGCATCTATGGGCATCAGCCTTACCTCATCGGCACAATCAACCAGGCCATCGAGCCCCTCGGCGAGGTCAAACCCGACCAGGTCATCATGTACGAAATCGGCAAGAAGTTCGGCCGTGGCGAGGGCATGGACCAATGGGAGACAGAAGAGGAGTTCTACGACTTCTGCCTGCGCAAATCTGGCTTTGATTACAAGACTCTGCAGGAACGTTCCTGGGCATTCCCCGAATTTGAGTACGAAAAGCACAAGAAGGGTCTGCTGCGACCTGACGGTCAGCCTGGCTTCAACACGATGACCGGTCGCTACAACTTTTACAGCCGCGAGATGGTCTTCTTCGGCTTCCCGCCGTTCCCGACGTACGAGGAACCGCCCGAAAGTCCCGTGTCGGCACCCGAGCTTGCCGAAAAATATCCACTCGTCCTGACCACGGGTGCGCGTCATTGGGGCTTCTTCCACTCGGAGCATCGCCAGAGTCCGTCCATGCGTAGGCTGCACCCCGAGCCGACAGTGCTTATCCATCCCGAGACAGCCGCGCAATACGGCATCGAGGATGGAGATTGGGTCAAGATCGAGAACAACTTCGGTGACTGCAAGCAGAAGGCCAAGCTCACGAAGCGCATCCGCAAGGACACTGTCGCAGCCGATCATGCATGGTGGTTCCCCGAGCGCGATCCCGGAGACGGAACCCTGTTTGGCGTCATGGAATCTAACATCAACAGGTTGATTCCCATGCGCCCGGGCAAGTCAGGACTCGGCGCTTCGTATAAGTCCCAGTTGTGCGCCATCAGCAAAATCGAGGAGTAACATCATGCGGAAATATCTCGCCATCGATTACGAATACTGCAGCGGATGCCACACCTGCGAAATCGCCTGTCAGCAGGAACACGACTTCACGCCAGACCAATATGGCATCGAGCTCAAGCAAATCGGCCCCGACCAGATTACCGAGCGTCACTGGCAGTACGAATTCGTTCCCATCCCCACGGAGCGCTGTGACAAGTGCTCGTACAGGCAGACGTTCGGAAAGCCGCCAACGTGTGTCCAGCACTGCCAGGCCGGTTGCATCTACTACGGAACGCTCGAAGAGCTCGGGGAGAAAATCGACAAGAAGAAAGTCGCTATCTTTTCCTAGCCCTCCCTAATTTGCGGAATGGGGCAAGCGTCTCAAAAACGCTTGCCCCATTCCGCTATATGGCACGGGTAATGAAGTCTTCCTTCGTGAAGCCGCTCGTTTCATGCTGAAGGAAGGCCACGAAATCCAGCAGGCGCCCCGAGCTTCGCGACGTCTTCCACACAGGGCCAGCAAATAGTCGCGTATCCAAATCCTCAATGGGGATGAAAATGATATTGCCGCCACCAAACACACGCAGGTGGTCAAGAGCCATCGCGACCGAATTGGTGGCAACGAGCGTTGCCATGAGCGCACCGACGTCACTCACGTCTTCCATCACCGAAACATCTACACCCGCATTCCTGAGCATGACGGAAATCTGCGCTTGCATGCTCTTTGCCTGGTTAAAGCGCGATGCGATTACATGCTCCGTTTTCAGATCTTCGATCTTGACCGACTTGCGCGACGCAAGCCGATGTCCTTTAGGCACCGCAAGTTTGTAGGAATCCGAATAGAGAATATTGTGTGAGAACTGGTCGCCCTCGAAACCCTTGGCAAAAATCGTGAGCGCTATATCAATCTCGTCATTCATGAGGCAATTTTGCATCTCACCCAGTTCAAGCGTCCGAAACCGGAACTCGACCTCTGGATGCTTCTGCCTATAGCGCTCGCACAGCGGCGGCAGAAAAGTGCCGTACGAGCCCATGAGAAAGCCAATGCGCAGTATCGAGGAGATGCCCTCTTTGTAAAGGTCAAGCCGCTCAAGCGCCGTTTCGTAATCGGCCACGATCTTGGATGCGTCCTCCTTGAAGATAAGTCCCTCTTCCGTAAGACGCACGGAATGTTTATCGCGAATGAAGAGCTTCGTGGAAAGCTCCTTCTCGAGCTTGGTAATGTGGTCGCTCAGCACGGATTGAGAGATGAAAAAGCCTTTCGCCGTTTCGGTGAAGTTGAGCTTCTCGGATAGAACAAGAAACTCGTAGAGGGTCTGTATACGCATGGAGCTCCTCTCTTCACCCGATCTTCGGGGCGCGGGCGAGGAAGAAGCGGCAGTTGTGGCAGTTCTCCTTGCGGGCAACGCTGAAGTCCACATCGTAGGCGTCGAGCATTTCCATGGCGCCGGCGCGCTCGTACCAGCCGCAATCGCAGATCGTGTTGATGCAGTCACGCGGGCAGATACCCGTGGCGTCGTGCGGGCAGTCCTTCGACATCGCCCCGTGGCAACCCCTATCTTCCCAGCAACGCATCTCTCACCTCAAAAGCCGAGCACGGTCATGACCAGACAGCCTATCGTCAGCACGAACACTACCACGATGAGCACCCAGATGAGCACGGTGAGCAGGCGGCGGTTGGTGTACGCGCGCATGACGTGGCGGTCGGAGAGGATGAGCACCATGAAGACGAGCAGCACGGGCAGCAGCACGCCGCTCACGAACTGTGCGATGAGCATGATGCTGATGAGGCTCACGTCGGGGATGAGCGTCACCACGACGCCGATGACGATCATGGCGGTGTAGATGCCGCGAAACGCGGGGGCGTCGTTCCAGCCCCGGTCCACGCCGCGCTCCCAGCCGAACGCCTCGCAGATGGCGCTCGAGGCCACGAGCGGGACGACACAGGCCGCCAAGAAGCTCGCCGCGACGAGGCCGACGCCGAAGAGGATCGTGGCGTATTGCCCGGCAATGGGGGTGAGCGCCGTTGCGGCGGCGGCCGCGCTGTCCACGGCGATTCCCTGCGGATACAAGACGGTGCCCGTCGTGATGATGATGAAGCCCGCGACCGCGCACGCGACGATCGCTCCGCCGATGGCGTCGATGCGCTCGAGGGGGAGCTCGTCGGGCGTGACGCCCTTGTCCACGACGTTGTTCTGCGTGAGGAAGATCATCCAGGGCGCGATGGTGGTGCCCACGGTGGCAATCACCAGGCTGATGAAGCTGGGATTGTTCTCGAAGTGGGGAATAACGAGGGACAGGCCCACCTCGCCCCAGTTAGGCTGCGCGAGGAACGCCGCGACGATATAGGTCACGAACACGCAGCTGATGGCGAGGAACACCTTCTCGACGCGTTTGTAGCTGCCCCCCATGACAAGCAGCCACACGACGACACCGGCAACGGGAACCGCGACGTACTTGCTCACGCCGAAGAGCTCCATACCGGCGGCGATGCCCGCGAACTCCGAAAGCGTGGCGGCGCCGCTCTCGATGAGCACGGCGATCATGGCCAGCGCGGTCAGGCGCACGCCAAACTGCTCGCGAATGAGCGATGCGAGGCCCTTGCCCGTCACCGCACCCATGCGCGAGGCGCCCTCCTGCACGATGGCGAGCATCACCATCATGATGGGTATGATCCACAGGGTGCCATAGCCGAACTTGGCACCGATGGTCGAATACGTCGAGATACCGCCGGCGTCGTTGCCCGCCATGGCGGCGACCACACCGGGGCCGAGCGCCGCGAGCACGATGAGGACGCGATTCCTCTTGCGCGGGGCCACCTTGCCCTGCTGCGATTCCCCGTACTCTGTCAGCCTCTCCTTCGCCACGGCACCACCCTAGCTGTTGAGCATGAAGATGAGCACACCGATGACGATGAGCAGCGCAACGATGATGCCGATGACCCACGGGCTCGAGATGGAGCGCTGCTGCAGGTCCTCCTCGTGCTCCTCCTCCATGACGTCCATGGCGTCGTCGATGGTGACCACGCCCAGAATGACGCCCTGCTCGTCGACGACGGGAAGGGCGAGCAGGTCGTACTTGGCGATCATCTGCGCACATTCCTCCTGGTCGAGGTCGGGATGAACGGTGATGAGCTCCTTGGTGCTGATCTCGTCGAGCGGTGTGTCGGGCTTGGCGATGACGAGAGTGCGCAGACTGAGCACACCCGTGAGCACGTCGTTGTCGGACACGAGGTAGAGATAGTGGATGCTCTCCTGATTCTCGTCCATCTGGCGTATGGCCTCGACCGCGTCCGCCACGGTCAGGTCATCGTTGACCGTGAGGAAGTCGGTGGTCATGATGCCGCCGGCCGACTCCTCCTTGTAGCCGAGCAGCGAACGCACCGAGGCCGACTCCTCGACGCCCATGAGACGCAGGAGCTTCTCGGCCTTGTCGTAGGGCAAATCGCCGATGATGTCCGCGGCGTCATCCGGGTCCATCTCGTTGAGGACGGCGGCGCCACGGGTCGTGGTCATGTCCTCGATGACGTCGGCCTGGAACTCGTCCTCGAGCTCGGCCACCGCATCTGCCACCTGGCCCGCATCGAGCTTGTCGAAGACCGCTTGGCGATGCTGCGGCTCAAGTTGCTCGATGATGTCGGCGACATCGGCCGGATGCATGTCATGCAGGCGCTTGTGGCTCACCGAGAGCTTGATCTGCGACATGTCGCGCTCGATGAGCTCCATGTAGTTCCACGCGATGAGGCGTTCCTTGAGCGGATGGCCAAAGGCGGTGGCGACGGCGTTTACCGCCTTCTCGAGATGCGGGGATATGCCGAAGAGCAACCCGCGGACGCCCGTCTCGGCGCCGAGCAGGCGCAGTCCCGCCGGGCTGTCGGAAAGCTTGAGGTCGTTGACGCGCACGACCTTCATGCCCTGCGTGTCGACGATCTGCTTGTCGAGCAGGTCGCGGGCGAGCAGCACCTCGTCCGGTTGCAGGTAGGAGAACCGGATGTCAGAGGAGGACACGTTGAGACGCACGCAGGTGCCGTCATAGCTTTCCACATACTTGCGCCAGGAGATCATGAACGGGGTCTTGCGCGGGCCGATGAAGGCCAGCGAAGTGACGCGGGGAAAGACCTCGCCCGTGGCGATGGCCAAATCGCTGATGGTACCGATCTGCTCGCCGTCCTTGTCGAAGACGGGCTGCTTGAGAATCTGACGCAGGTAGATCATGCAGGTGGACTCCTCTATTCATACCTGTGCGCCACGCGAAGAGACGATGCGGGTGCGACCCGCGCGATGATGCTATGCATGGCGAAACGACGGCCCCACCGGGCCGCCTAGAGGAGGTCCGGAAAGGCTAACTACTGTGAGGTCGGGGTTTCACAGAGTTCCTTTCTTCTGGACGACAAAAAAGCGTCTGGCGGAGAGCTGGGGATTCGAACCCCAGATAGGGCTATCTAACCCTATACTCGCTTAGCAGGCGAGCGCCTTCAGCCAACTCGGCCAGCTCTCCGTGCCAATTCGACGCAAATCGGAATGATAGCACAAACGACGGGTGGTGAAACACAGCGCGTTCGGGCTAGTCGAGCGGATTGCCCGGATGAGCGGCTGCTTGCATGCGGCCCCATGCGACGCGCTTGGCCTCCGGGTCATCAAGGCACGTAGCAAAGCCGGGCACGGCGACAAGCGCGTAACCCGTGACGCGCGCGGGCACGTCCGGGGAGAAAGCCTGCGCGTCAAGCTCGAAAGCCGTGCGCAGGGCATCGATGGAGGCGTCGTCAATGGCGATGACCGCCCAGGGGTCGGTCTCGAAGACGAAGCGCCTGGGCTCGCCCACGTCGGTAAGCTGCACGATGGCGCAACCATCCGCGTAGCCGAGCGCCCGGGCGGCGGACTGCAGGGCAGAGGCCACCCGCACGTCGACGGGCAAGCTCGCGAGCACGACGAGCGTGGTGTCCTGAGCCTGCGTCATGGGAAGAGCTAAACGGCGGTGACGGTCACGCCCGTATCGGCGTCGTCACGCTCGATGGCGTCTTGCGCCTCGGTGAGCATCTCACGCACGTTGTCGAGCTCCATCTGGATCTTCTGGAGCTGCATGGCGGTGCGCTCCATCTGGCCGTCGGACGCGAGGTGGTACATGCGGTGCGTCCAGCGCCTCGTGAGGGCGACCGTCTCGTCAATCTGATTGACCGTATCCTTGAGTTGCTGGGTGTTCACGCCGTTTGCGCACATGGTTGACCTCCGATTGTGTTCACACGTATTGCGGAATCATAGCACGTCCCTTGTCATGTGAGGGGCATGCGGCAAAGGGACGATCCCATTCTGTCACTTCGAGCGCAGCGAACGCAGTGAGCGGAGTCGAGAAATCTCGATCTTGACCGCGACACCCCCTTTCATTCCGAGCGCGACAGGCAGAACGATGGAGAGCGGCAAAAACCCACCAGTTGTGACACATGCCACATACCCTGTTGGCAAAAACGGCCATGTTATGACCCATCATGCGGGTCACAACGTGCTCATTCTTGCCAAATGTGGGTCACAAGAACTGCTTTCATGTCAGTCCATGGGTCACAAACCCCTAATCCTTGTCAGCACTGCGTTTTCGGTGGGGATGACAGAGGACCCTGCGGTTGCTTGGTCGAAATGACATTTGACATGCTCGGCTGCGGTGGTATTATGTTCAGGCTTCATCGGGGCATTACCTCAGCTGGATAGAGGGACTGACTACGAATCAGTACGTCAGGGGTTCGAATCCCTTATGCCCCACCATGAAACGTAAGGGCCAGGAGCTGTAGCTTCTGGCCCTTTTGCTGCTAGCACACCCAAGACTTTCGTCCAAGCGTATTCATTCAACACCCTGTTCTTGCGAAATCGCCCAGTACCCTCGCGCTCCTCCTTTACGTACAATGTATCCCTTTTCACGAAGAGAGCTTAACATCTGCTCAACCTGTCTTTTGCTTATATTAAGGCTCTCGGATATGGCCTGCGTTAGCTTTGGAATTCTTGTAGATGATCTTCAGAGCAGCTATTTCAGTCTCGTTCAAACCATCAATGACATTACCGACGCCCTTTTCTTCAGCCGAGGGATGCGCCCTTCGATGTCGTTTTCGGTGTAGAGATGACTCATCTACACCTCCTCTCTTAACACCTCTCATTTCATCGCCTGGGGAAGATCGAGGGCACAAGAAGGTACAAGCGAGCAGGGTGCATTATTCCGACTCCCTCAGTCAGAGTGTCGGCTCCAAGAAAGCAGTGGGGCCGGAAGCAGAATTTCCGGCCCCACTGCTTTAATTCGATTTACGAGAGCATTCGCCCTCTAATGGAAGCAAAGCCTGCAAGGCTCGAGACCTCTGGCGCGCGCCGCGTCGATGCTTATGGGCGTTGTGTTGCTGCGCTTCGTCGAGGAGCAGGATGCGCGATGATATTTAGTACCGGTTTTGGTAATGTACACGGTATCTGACACCGACGGTCCCGATGACGAACCAGCGTTGGAAGATCCGCTTGTATCGGGTACGGGAGCGGGGGCAATCGTTCTTCCCTCGCCAATGGCATACCAGCCAATGCCTTCTCCGCGCCATCCGATGCTGACGAGTGAGTCGTTCTCGCCCTTAGATGTTGTGTAGTTATGAGAACCCGAATTGTTGCGACGAGCGCTGGGGTCAACATTGGGGTTGAACTGGCGATAGAGCGGAATATCCTTACGACTGTCCGAAGAATACCAGCCGATGCCCTCGTCTCTCCACCCGACGCGAACCAGCTCATTGCGCTCCCCAACATCCATGGTGTAGTGATGATCAGTACCCGAGTACAGACGATAGACCGGCGTTTCCGACCATGCGGGTGCAACCCAACCGATGCCCTCATAGGTCCAACCCACGCTCACAAGGCTGTCCTTCTCTGCCGTATCTGCAGTGTAGAAATGCTCGCCAGAGTTCGGATTGTATACGCGGTGCATCTCCTGGCTACCGGCATCCAGCGCATGAGCGTTTGTGGAGCTAAGCGAGAGTGCGGCAAACGCCAGCAGAGCAAACGCCAACATGAGCAATGCCATAACGGCGGATCTGGAACAAGTGCGTGAAAAGCATGATGTATCTCGCATTGGAATGTCCTAACCTCGAGAAAAGATGAACCCATATATTATACTGCGGTTATTTCCACGCTAGTTCCTCGCATTTGCAGATGCCCACGGAACGTCATGCCATCATCCCCGCCCCAAACGCAACGGGCCGGCATATGCCGGCCCGTCTTGTCTTCCCGTGCAGTCGTGCTGCCCGGCTGTCATGCCAGTGCTAGAGCAGCCCGGTCGTGATCGTCTCGATGATGGGACGCTTGTCCTTGTCAATCATTCCGTTGCCGGGATCGTTGCCGGGCTTGCCGATTTCGTCGCAGATCTTGTCGACGATCTCGATGCCATCAATGACATACCCGAAGACGGCATAGTGTCCGTCCAGATCCGTCACGTCCTTGTGGCAGATGAAGAACTGCGAACTCGCGGAGTTGGGATCGGTGGAGCGGGCCATGGAAATCGCGCCGCGCGTATGCGAAAGGGGATTGTCGAACCCATTGTCGGAAAACTCGCCGATGATGTTCTCGCCGCTACCGCCAGTACCCGTGCCCAGCGGGTCGCCACCCTGCATCATGAAGTCCTTGATGATGCGATGGAAGCCCTTGCCATCGTAGAAGTCCTTGTTGGCAAGCTTCACGAAGTTCTCGACCGTCTTGGGAGCGGCAGTCGCGTCCAGCGAAACCGTGATGGTGCCGTAGTCCTTCAGGGCGATGTCAGCATAGTACTCGGTGCC
Source organism: uncultured Coriobacteriia bacterium (assembly GCA_948466335.1). GTDB lineage: Bacteria > Actinomycetota > Coriobacteriia > Coriobacteriales > QAMH01 > QAMH01. The sequence continues at coordinate 121,764 of CAOKAE010000004.1, forward strand.
GTACCAGCTCTCGCCCTCGTACTTCCAGCCCGCGTTCACCAGAATGTCACGCTCGCCGGCGTCCTTGGTGTAATGGTGGTTATTGGCGAACTCGTTGGGGTTGTAGAGACGATAGAGCGCGACGCGCTTCGTGGGGTTGGAGCACCAGCGCTCGCCCTCGTCAGTCCAGCCCTGCGCCACGAGGGCGTCACGCTCGACGGTCGACATCGTGTAGTGATGCTCGCCACCGATTGAATTGTAGAGACGGTAGACCGGATCGCCATCGGTGGTCGCAACCCAGCCCCTTCCCTCGTCGTCCCAGCCGTTGGCGATGCAGTTGTCGCGCTCGACCTCGCTCGAGGTGTAGAAGTGCTCGCCGCTATTGGGGTTATACAGACGGAACATGACCTCCGCGCCCGTCTTGCCATTGGCCGCGTACGCCTGCTGTGCCGGCTGCGCGACCATCGCGAGCGCAAGCGCCACCGCGCACGCGCACAGCGCCGCGAGAAGCGCCTTGGCGATGCTCCAGTGCTTCGACTTCGAAATCTCCATGTGTTCCTCCTTCATGCGCTAGGCGCTTGTCTTTCCAGGACGCTCGTTAGCGTCCCTCGATTCCATACCAGGCAATGCCCTCGTCGTTCCAGCCAAGGCCGACGAGATGATTGTGCTCGACCTCGCTGGTCGTGTAGTTGTGGTTGTTCGCGTACTCGTTGGGGTTGTACTCGCGCATGAGCGGCGTGTATCCGCCCGAGTACCACCTGACGCCCTCGTCAATCCATCCCAAGCTCACGAGGTTGTTCTTCTCGACGCTCGACATCGTGTAGTGATGCTCGCCGGGCAGGTTGGGATTGTAGAGGCGGTAGACGGGCTGGCCCGCGGACGGGGCAATCCAGCCGATGCCCTCGTCATTCCACCCGTTGACGATGCAGTTGTCGCGCTCGACGGTGCTCGAGGTGTAGAAGTGCTCGCCGCTGTTGGGGTTGTAGACGCGGTACATCGTGACGCGCTCTCCCTCCGGCTCCGTGGGCCTGGGGGCCTCCGGGTCATCGGGGATGTAACGGCTGTAGCTATCGGCGATGTTGTTGCGGTCGTTGGCGATCTGCGTGGCCGTGAACGTCTTGTCCAGGGCCGCCGAGCGCCACTCGCCCGCGGGCAGCGTCGTGAGCACGCCCTTCGTGGCACCCTTGAAGCTGAAGCCCGTACCCAGCTTCACCTCTGCGAGGCCATCACACCCGCCGAACATCGTGTAGGCGCCGAGCACCATCCTCGTCACCTTGGACGTGTCGAAGTTCGAGAGGTCCAGGGAGCGCAGGGCCTTGCAGCCGTAGAACATGCCCTCCATGCTGATGACGTCCGAGGTGTCGAAGTGGGAGACGTCAAGCGCCGAAAGCGACGAGCATCCGGCGAACATGCTTCCCATGACCGCGACCTTCGACGTGTCGAACTTGGAGACGTCGAGGGAGCCAAGCGAGACGCACTGCCAGAACATGCTATCCATGTGCGTCACGCGCGAGGTGTCGAACTTGGAGACGTCAAGGGACGAAAGACGCGGGCAGCTTGCGAACATGCCGGTCATGACCTCGACCTTGGAGGTGTTGAAGCTGGATATGTTGAGGGACGAGAGCATGGTGCAGGACTCGAACATCGCCTGGGTCTTGATGACGTTCGCGGTGTTGAAGTTCGAGACGTCAAGCGACGGAAGCGCCGCGCATCCCTTGAACATCATGGTCATGTCGGTGACGTTTGCCGTGTTGAAGTGCTTGACGTCGAGAGAGGCGAGCCTCGTGCAGCCAAGGAACATGCTCTCCATGTTCGTGGCGCGCGAGGTGTCCAGCCCCGACAGGTCCATGGACGTGATGAACGCGCAGTCGGCGAACATGCCCGAAAGGTTCTCGTTTGCCTTGACGCCCGGCTTGATGACGACGGCCTTGATCGCACTGCGATTGCCGAGCCATGGCGCGCTGTTGTTCGTGTGGTACTCGAGGTTGTCGAGCGTGCCACTCGACCCGTTGGTGGGTGCGATCGTGAGCGTGCCCGAGCCGTCGATAGTCCAGGTGCACTCGCCGCTCGTTCCCTTGGCGGGGGCGTCCGCGTGAGCCGACAGGGCCGCGACGGGCACGAGGGACAACGCCAGCGCGAGCGTGCAGAAGAGCGTGATAATGCCCTTCAACGGCGTGGTCTGCGTCTTGATGGTCATATCTTTCCTCCTTGGGCGTACGGCTACTCGATGCCGTACCAGCCGATGCCTTCGTCATGCCAGCCCGCGCCGAGCACGTTGTCTCGCTCGACCTCGCTGGTCGTGTAGTTATGGTTGTTCGCGTAGGCGTTGGGGTTGTACTGGCGGTACAGCGGCGTGCGACCGCCGGAATACCAGCCGATGCCCTCGTCGTTCCAGCCCACGCTGATCAGATGATCGCGCTCGACCGTCGAGAGCGTATAGTGATGCTCGCCGCCGTACGAGTTGTAGAGACGATAGACCGGATCGCCTTCGGACGGGGCGATCCAACCCACGTCCTCGTTGTTCCAGCCGATGCTGATCAGATAGGCGCGCTCATACTCGCTGGCCGTGTAGAAGTGCTCGCCGGAGTTGGGATTGTACAGGCGGTACATGACGACGGGCGTTCCCTTGGGATCCGAGGGTTGCGGCCCCTTGTTGCCGCCATCCCCCGAGCCTCCCGTACTCGGCACGATCTTGAACGAGGTCGAGAGCGCTCCCGTGTAGGTTCCGATACCGGTAACCTTGACCGTCGCGGTGCCCTCGTTGATGTTGTTGGTGTAGACGACCTCGTAGTCCTTGCCCTGGGTGAGGACCCTGTCATAGTACTTGACCGTGGGCTTGGGCTTGATTTCCGAACCGGTGTACTCGTACTCGGTCTGGGGCAGCGTGACCGAGGTGATCTCGTCGCTCAGGCCGAAGAAGCTCACCTGGTAGTCCACGGGGTTGGGGATGCCCGTAACGGACACGCGATAGTAGTCGTTCGTGCCGCTGCCGACGCCGATGGTGAGGTCCTTGGGGCGGAAGATGACGCAGCCCTTCTGGCCGTAGTTATCGTTATTGACGTAGAAGTCGCCGTCGGAACCCGCCTGCGAGAAGTTCCAGGTCTTGTTGTCGGAGTTGCGCGTGAGCGTGACCTTCACCTTCGAGGCGTCGAGCTGGGCGTTCGTGGAGAGCGACCAGGCGTCATTGGAGCCGAAGAGCTCCATGGGCGTGTTCTCGGCCGGCCATGCGACGTTGTTCTGAGGCGCACGCGAGTTGCTGTCGTTGTTCGTGTACATGGCGACATGGCCCTTGAAGCCGCCCTTGGTAGCGGCGTCGTCCACGACGCCGAAGCCGGTCCTGCCCATATAGGGATTCAGGAGCATGCGACGATGGCTCAGGGTGGAGATGTTGGGCTCGTCGGAGTCGTCAAGCCATGCGAGAAGCGCCGCGTTTATGTTGCCCGGCTGGGCCGATGCGTAGAGATTGCTGTTGTGCGCGCCTTCGAGCGCCTTGTTGTAGAGGTCCACGCTCATGCCGGCGGGTTGCGTGGGGTACTTGTTGACCGACCCGTTGGCGGCATTGACGAGCGCGGCGGCCTGGGCTTCGGCCGAATAGTTGTTGTCGATGACGACGTGCTCGTCGAGACCCGCGACATAGCGAATGAAGTTGAGGGTGGTGAGAGCCTGCGCCAGCGAGACCTGGTTTACCTCTCCCGGCTTGTAGGGATTCGTGGTCTGGGGAGCGGTGTTGAACTTGGGCGCCTGCTTGAGGTCGATGTTATGGGTGCGATAGTAGTTCTTGATGTCACGCTCGCTACGATACGTGACATTGGGGGACCCTTGGCCCTGCGCGACGAGGGCGGCGTCTTCCGTTCCCTGCTCCTGCGGTGCCGCAAGGGCGGCGACGGGCAGGAGGCTTGTCACGAAGGCAAGCGCGCACACGCACGCGATGATTTTTTTCAGAAACGAGGTCTTTGGTTGTGCGGACATCTCAGGTTCCTTTCAAACCGGCACGCGGAGCCTGTTCCAATATCTTTGGAACATTATACGGACTGGGTGTGACACGCCAAGACAACTCGCCGAAATGACAACTAAATCGGGGTGCGGTACGCAACCGTTTCCATGGCTTCACAAGCCCTCGACAACTTGCGATTCACCGCACCCGGCCACCCCTGTCATTGCAACCGAAGCGACCGTGGTTGCTCCCCGTCATTGCGACCGGAGGCACCGTGATTGCCGCCCTCCCGTCATTTCGACCGGAGGCGCGTAGCGCCGAAGTGGAGAAATCTCCGCCGCTGCGAACCGGGCGTCACTTTGCCTTCCAGCAGGCATACAGCTCGTAGGTGCCGCCGCCAGGCGCAAGGTTGCGCACGGTCGCCTTGTCGGCATAGACCACGGCGCCCGTCGGGCTCGTGGCCCAGCCGTCGAATTCGTAGCCATCGCGCTTGAACAAGCACCGGGGCAGGTCATAGGTCGTGTCGTGGTAGTAGTTCAGCACGTTCATGGTGCCGGTGCCACCATTTGCGTAGAAGGCGACGCGATAGTTCGTCTTCGGGGGGTTGGAACTTGACACCTCCCACAGCGCATAGAGCGTGACATCATTGTTGATGGGCGTCGAGGACGTGTACTGGAACCCTCCCGTCGATCCCGAGAACCACCCGACGAATTCGTATCCCGAGCGCGAGGCCACGGGATAGTTGCCGATGGAGCTGCCCTTGGTCACCGTCAGTCTCGTCGTGCCGTTTAGACCGCCACCGTTGGCGTCGAGGGTGACGGTGCATGTCTTGGAGTCGGGGTTCGGCGCCGGATTCGGGTTGTCTGGCGCGGGGGTCGTGCCACCCGGTGTCGAGCCAGGGTTATCCGGCATCGGGTCGGAAGGATCGGAGGGGTTCGTCGAAGCGCTGGGGTTCACCCCGTACCAGCTAATGCCCTCGTCGCGCCAGCCCAGCCCCAGCAGGTGGTCGCGCTCGACGGCGCTCGTGGTGTAGTGGTGATTGTTGGCGTACTCGTTGGGGTTGTAGACGCGGAACAGCGGCACGCCCTGGCCGGGGTCGGAGTACCACCCTATGCCCTCGTCGTTCCAGCCCACGCCCACGAGCATGTCGCGCTCGGCCGCGGACAACGTGTAGTGGTGTTCGCCGGCAATCGAATTGTAGAGGCGGTAGACCGCGTCGCCGGAGGTGGGCGCCTTCCATCCCTCGTTCTCGTACTGCCAGCCACGACCCACCAGGTCGTTCTTCTCGACCTCGCTGGACGTGTAGAAGTGCTCGCCCGAGTTGGGGTTGTAGAGACGATGCATGACCTCGGATGACGGCGCCGCAAACGCATGGTTGCCAGCTCCCAGGACGATGACGGAACCCAAGACCGCAACCACCGCGGCGAGCATCAGCACGCGCACGAGGCAGAGAGATGCCGAATGATCGTTCCTTTTCACCTGTGCCATGTTCTACCTTCCTTGCCATCCGTTCCCCGTGCCATCACGTCCCCTCTGTCATTTCGACCGGAGCCGCTGCAAAGGCCGTGCCAGCTTACCTACACGGTGTTCCCGGCTCGGCAGTTCCATCGTAGATGTACTTGGTCGTGGGAATCACCGAGGTGCTGCCGTCAATCTCTCCCGCTTTGACCATCGCATCCACCTGGGCACGCGTGAGCTTCAGGGAAGCGGAAATCTTATCAGCGTCGCTTGGGTCATACCAGTAGTTTCCAGTGTAATAGTAAAACGCCTGCCAATAATCCCCATCGCTTTCATACCGATAGGTGACGCTCGTCGTATGCGTTGTGCCAAGGCGATCGGTATAGGTAACTCCGTGGAGAATGATGTCAGCGGTAGGATGGTCCGAGAACTTCGCGTCAGGCTGGTATCTCTCGAGACTGTTTACGTATCTGCCATCCACCCACGCATCGGATGCGTAATCGACAGTGCCATCGCACGCATAGGTGGCATAACCTATGGTCCTGCCACCCCCAAAATAGCCTTCGCGGGCAATATTGATCCACGCGCCATCGCCCACGACCTTGGCCACGCTTTCGTGAGAGAGTTTTGCGAGCGCGCTATTGGCAAACTCATCCGATTTCGCCGCATATTCGAGGCGCTTGGCCCTAAGGGTGTCGAGGGACAGGTTGGTTCCGTAGCCCCTATCCGTGCCGTCAAACTTGAAGGTCTTGCTCACGAACTTCGTATAGATGGGATACGTCGACCCTGCGCCCGCTCCACCATAGGTTTTCGTCACGCCGTTATAGGTCACATTTGAATAGGCGTGGGTGAGCCCGGACGAAACCTCGCAATTAGGCTGAAGTCGTTTGGCGACAGACCCCATCATGCCGGGGACGCCAAGTGAGTCGAGCACAAATCCGTAGCAATCGCTGATGAGGAGCGCGTCGCCCTTTTCGTACATGTTCTCGATGTGCTTGTTCAGGCCCAGCTCTGGATAGGGTGAGGAAGCGAGGGACGGATATCCGGATGCATTTGGCTTGCCCGTATCGAGCACCCTCTTGGGATACAGCGCAATCGAGTTCAATCCGTCCTGTACGGCATCGAGCTTGTCAAAGAAGCCGGACTTGCCGGAGGCATACGTGCGCAGGAGATAGTCGGGCCTATCTTCAAGAGCGGGGCAGGTCACCGTAAGACCCGTATCGTAATTCGTGCCATCGCTATAGCTGGACCCATAGTCGGTTTCCGTATAGCTGTATCCGATGTTCGCCTTAAGTTCGAGTGTCCCGCCGTCGGTATCGCACCCTGCGTTATAGAACAGGTACCCCTTGTTGGCGATGCGGCGCGTCCCGTCGTTGGTATAGACCACGTCGGCATATGACCAGGGAACGGGCTTGATGAGCGCCGTCTCGTCATCTTCCAGATACTTGCTGCTTGAGTCCACGAACTGGAAGCTGTAGGGGTCGGGATTATCAGTCTCAACGAAGAAGATGTTGTTGAGCTTGCCATTGACGGGCTTGACGACATAGGAATATTGCTTGACCTTCGCAACCACCTTTTCGGATTCCGAGGGCGTCGGCGTGGGACCAGGGTCCGGCGTCGGGGTTGGGTCCGGCGTGGGATCTGGTGTGGGGACAGGTGTGGGGACAGGTGTGGGGTCCGGCACTGGTTTCGGGTCGGGAGTGACCGTAGCTTCGGTATTCACGCCGTACCAGGCAATGCCCTCGTCATTCCAGCCGACGCCGATAAGGTGGTCGCGCTCCACCTCGCTCGTGGTGTAGTTATGCGAACCGGCGACGGCATTGGGATTGTATTGACGGTGCAGTGCGACACCTTGGGCATCATCGGAATACCAGCCAATACCCTCGTCATCCCAACCCACGTCAATGAGATGATTTCGCTCCACCTCGCTTGTTGTGTAGTGATGATCGCCGGCGTTGGCATTATAAAGACGAAAGACGGGCGTATTTGAGGTTTCCGGAGCAGTCCAGCCTACGCCCTCATGATTCCAGCCAACCGATACGAGGTGGTCGCGTTCGAAAGTCGAGGCCGTATAGAAATGCTCTCCGCTGTTCGGGTTGTAGAGGCGTTGCATTTCGATGTTCGCAGCCGCGTGTGCCTGAGGAACCGCGCTCGACCACACAAGCGTCGGCATAAACGCAATGGTCAGCACAAGCGCCAGTACCACGCTCATGATTCGTTTCGTGACTGTGACCATGCTCATCCTCTTCCCTTCTCGAAGTCTCCTGTCATTTCGACCGGAGGCACCGTGGTAGCCGCCCTGCTGTCATTTCGACCGGAGGCGCAAAGCGCCGTAGTGGAGAAATCTCGCTCTTCTGTCGCAGGTCAAAACCGAGATTTCTCAACTCCGCCCACTTCGTTCGCTTCGCTCGAAATGACAATGGGGCGCCATTTCGTTCGCCGCATGCGAAATGGTTATTTTACTTCGCTCAGCTCCCGGTTGAGACCCTCATAACCCAAGCTAACGGACGCATGGAGGCGTCTGGCTCCCTAATGGAAGGCGAGCCTCTATGAAGACAGCGCTAGTCGAAGGGGACCTCTGCCCACTGCTCCACGGAAAGCCCGGGGATGCGTTGGAACTCCGACACGTTGTTGGTGACTATCGTTGCCCCGTATGCCATGGCGCAAGCCGCGATGATGTAGTCGTTGGCCCCAATCCCCATGCCGCGCTCCTCAAGGTAGGCACGTAGGCGAGCATAGTGCAGAGCACACCGGTCATCGAAGGCAAGCGTTTCGAACGGCAAGAGGAGCAGTTCCACCTTGAGGCGATTCTTGCCCGGATCGCTCGATTTCTCGACGCCAAGCAGTAGCTCGGCCCTGACTATCGAGGGAATCTTGAAGACGCCCGCGTCACTGCTCCTGAGCATTCGAAGCGCCTGCTGGTTCTTGCCCCGCAGAAAATCGATGATGACGTTGGTGTCGATGAGATACATGGCGCCCTCTTAGAACGATAGCGAAGCCACGGGCGCGGGCTCCAGGCTCTCGATTGCGGGAAAGTCCGGGATGCTGCCATACAAGTCGAAGAAGCCCGGTGGCCAGCCGTTCTCCCAGTCTTCCGTAGCGTGTGAATTGCGCTTCTCGAGCACTTCGCGCGCGTAGGAGGAGATTGACATGCCCCGCGCGGCTGCGTCGGCACGTAGGCCCTCCATGGTGGCCTCGTCCATGTAAAGCGATAGCTGAGCCATGCGAACCGCCTTTCCGCGACACAAGTATACAAGGCAAGTATACTTCATCGGAAGGCTGCTGAGCGAGATTTCTCCACTCCGGCGCCACGCCTTTCGCTCGAAACGAAAGCGGGGCGCCTCGGCCCAGCCAAGACGCCCCGCTCATGGTCGCTGTGGTTTGTTGCCCTACTTCACTCCGTACCAGGCAAGCCCCTCGTCCTTCCAGCCCAGACCCAGCAGGGAGTCATGCTCGCCCTTGTCCGTCGTGTAGTTGTGGTTGTTGGCGAACTCGTTGGGATTGTACTCGCGGTAGAGCGGCACGCGCTCCTGGTCGTCGGAATACCACGCCGCACCGTCCTCGTTGTAGTCCTTCGACTCGAACGTCCAGCCAAGCTCCACGAGAGCGTCACGCTCTCCGGCGCTCATCGTGTAGTGGTGCTCGCCGGGCAGGTTGGGATTGTAGAGGCGATACACCGGCGTGCCTGACTTCTTGGGCGCCGTCCAGCCTATGCCCTCGTCGTTCCATCCGGCCGCGATGGTGGCGTCGCGCTCGAACTCGCTGGCCGTGTAGAAGTGCTCGCCGGAGTTGGGATTGTAGAGGCGGTACATGACCTGCGTGGGCTCGTCGGTCACGGTCCACTCGTGCGACAGGCTCTTGCCCGAGGGCAGCGTCGCGGTGACCGTCGCCTTGCCTTGGCCCCTGGCCGTGACGACGCCCTTGTCATCGACGACGCAGACCTTCACGTCAGAGCTCGTCCACGTGGCGGAACGCGGGTCGAGGGTGACGTAGTTGTAGTGCCACCTATCGTTCGTGACGTCATAGTCCATCTCGAAGGTGTCGCCCACGTCGAGCGTCTTGCCCGTGAGGTTTTCGTTCTTGTTGAAGGCCTGGTCCTTGCCGCAGATGTCGTACTTGATGCCTATCTTGTGCGAGGCCTCCTTGGTGCCGGTCGTGGTGTCGACGGTAGCCTCGGCACCGCTCAGCGTCTGCTGCCAGTAGGAAATACCCTGCGTGAAGCAACCGACACCGATGGACTTGAAGTCGGGGTTGATGATGTTGAGGTAATGGCCGACCTTGTTGTAGTCACGCTCGCCCGCCTCGTACATCTCGCGCTCGTTGTAGAACCAGCCCTCCATGACGTCGGCCGCGCTGCTGTAGCCAATCGCGATGTTCTCGCCGCGGGCGGTGAAGCCCGTGGGGAAGGCGGTGAAGCAGTCCGAGCCATCGGGACGCGTGTGGCTGTAGAGCACCGAGAGCTCGGCCGCACGCTGCATGGCGGTCTCGGTGAGCTCGACGTCGAGCTCCAGGGCATCGAGCCCCAGGGCCGTGCGCTCCTTGTTGACGATGTCGAGGATCTTACGCGCCTCGTCGTAGTTCTCGGTGCCCGTCACGGTCACAAGCTCTTCGGACGCTTCTTGCTGGGCGGCCTGCGCCTGCGGGACGGTACCCATCCACACCACGGCCGGCGCGAAGGCAATGGCCAGCGCAAGGGCCATAACGGCGCTCGCGGCTTTCTTCATAATGGCAGTCACAGTCATCGTTTCCTTTCGTCTACCCGATGCCGTACCAGGCGATGCCCTCATTATCCCATCCAATGCTCAGCAGGATGTCACGCTCGCCGGTCTCCTTGGTGTAGTGGTGGTTGTTCGCGTACTCGTTGGGATTGTAGACGCGGTACAGGGGTACCCGATGCGCAGGGTCGGAGCGCCAGCCGATGCCCTCGTCGTTCCAACCGGCAGCGATGAGGCTATCGCGCTCGACGGTCGACAGCGTGTAGTGGTGCTCGCCGGGCAGGTTGGGATTGTAGAGGCGGTAGACCGCGTCGCCGTCCTTGGGAGCCGTCCAGCCCGTGCCCTCGTCGTTCCATCCCACGGAGATGAGGTGGTCGCGCTCGACCACGCTCGAGGTGTAGAAATGCTCGCCGCTGTTGGGATTGTAGAGACGGAACATGATCTCGTAGGAATCCGGATCCGCAACGGGCGTCGTCACCTTGGTGTAGGTGTCGGCAACATTGTTGCGCGTGGAGGCGAGGTCGGCAGCCGGGATGGAGTAGCCAAGCGACGCCGAAAGCCAGTTACCACCGGGGAGCTCGGTGAGCGCCTTGTCCGTCGCGCCCTTAAAGCTGAAGCCGGTACCCAGCTTCACCTCCTTGAGGTTGTTGCAGTACTCGAACATGCCGCTCATGTTCGACACACGCGAGGTGTCGAAGCTCGACAGGTCGAGGCCCTTGAGCGATGAGCATCCGGCGAACATGCCGCCCATGCTCGTGGCGTGCGCCGTGTCGAATCCCGAAAGCTTGAGGGATTCGAGGGCGCGGCAGCTGTTGAACATGGAGTCCATGCTGGACACGAACTTGGTGTTGAGGCCCGAAAGGTCGAGCTGCTTGAGAGCCGTGCAGGAGTAGAACATGTTGGAGAGGTCCACGGCGGTCGAGCTATCGAGTCCGGACAGGTCGACGGACGTGAGATTAGTGCAGCGCGAGAAGATGCCGACGAGGCCGCCGTTGGCGCGCACGCCGGGCTTGATGCTGACCGCCTTGATGGCGTCGCGGTGGGCAAGCCACGGGGCATCGTCACGGTCGTAATCCTCGAGAAGGCCCGTGTTACCGCTTGCCGGCGCGATGGAAAGCGTGCCGGCGGCATCGATCGTCCACGTGCAGGTGTTGCTCGTGCCGCTCGCTATGTCCGCCGCCCGTGCCGGCATGGCAAATGCGGGTATGCAGGCGATGGCCAACACGAGGGCCACAAGGACCGCCGTCAGGTTTCTCGTTATCGTCTTCGTGCTCATCGTGCTTCCTTTCATATGAGCTACTTGCCCATGCCATACCAACCGGTGCCCTCGTCCTGCCAGCCAATGGACAGCAGGATGTCACGCTCGCCCGCCTCGGTCGTGTAGTGGTGATTGTTCGCGTAGGCATTGGGATTGTAGAGGCGGTAGAGCGGGGTCTTTCCGCCAGTCTGCCAGCCAATGCCCTCGTCGTTCCAGCCGGCCGCCACGAGCGCGTCGCGCTCGCCCGCGCTGGGCGTGTAGTGATGCTCGCCCGCGTACGGGTTGTAGAGGCGATAGACCGGCTCGCCCTTCGTGGGAGCCTTCCAGCCCGTGCCCTCGTCGTTCCAGCCCACGTCGATGAGGTGCCAGCGCTCCTCGTCGCTTGCCGTGTAGAAGTGCTCGCCGGAATTGGGGTTGTAGAGGCGGTACATCACCTGACCGGGATCGTCGGGGTCGGGCTCGCTCGCGCCGGGACCAAGTGCCTCGACAATCTCGATGGTC
>CAOKAE010000005.1 GCA_948466335.1 uncultured Coriobacteriia bacterium
TGACCGGGAGAATGAGACAAATTCGTCAGACACGTTTGTCTCATTCTCCCGGTCACGGCCATGGGGTCCGGCGCAGACGATGTGACAGGTTGCGGTCATCGGCCTTCGCCTTCCGCAATGACCTTGTGCAGCTCAGCCGCGCTCGCCTCGATGTCGTCTGCGGCGATGATGGCCGAGACGACGGAATACCCGGCAAGCCCGAGGCCGGCGAGCGTGGGGATGGTCTGCGCGTTGACGCCACCGATGGCGACGACGGGTATGTCGACGGCGTCGATGATGGCGGCGAGCTCGTCGCGGGTCACGATGCCGGCCTCCGGTTTGGTGGCCGTGGCGACGATGGCGCCGACGCCGAGGTAGTCCGCACCGGCAGCCTGCGCGGCTCGTGCCTCGGCAACGCTAGCTGCCGACACGCCCACGATGGCGTCGGGCCCCACGATGTCGCGCACCCGCGACGCCTCGAGGTCCTCTTGCCCCACGTGCACGCCGGCAGCGTCTACGGCGACGGCCACGTTTGGATTGTCGTTGATGATGAGGGGCACGCCATGCTTGTCGCAGATGGCCTTGACCTCGCGGGCAATCGCGACGTATTCGTCATCCGTGACGTGCTTCTCGCGCAGCTGCACAAGCGTCACGCCACCGGCGCAGGCGGCGTTCACGGCCTCGGCAAGCGTGGGCGTGGACATGAGCGCGCGGTCTGTCACGAGGTAGAGTGTGTAGTCGATGGTGGGCTTCATGCGTCTGTCCTTTGCTCCCAGACGCTCGAGGCGCGCATTGGGTCGAAGATGCGCGTGCCGTGTCCGAGCTCGAGGGGATAGAGCAGGGCGCGGGCGATGAAGTCATGCGCAGTGCTCACGGCTTGGACGAGTGGCTTGCCCAAGGCGAGGTTGCAGGCGATGGCCGTGGACATGCAGCAGCCCGTGCCGTGGTATTCGCCCGGCAGGCGAGGCGAGAGAAACTCGTGCACCTCATCACCGATATAGAGGCGGTCGGCGATGACCTCGGCACGGTCGTGCCCACCCTTGATGAGCACTGCCTCGCAGCCCATCTCCAGGAATACCTGCGCGGCCTCGTGCATGCTTGCGGCATCGTGCACCTCGATGCCCGTGAGCTCGCTTGCCTCGGGTATGTTGGGCGTGATGACCATTGCCCGCGGGATGAGCGTATCGCGCACGAGCTCGAACACGCTTGCCTCCGTGAGCGTCGCACCCGATGTTGCGACGAGCACCGGATCGAGCACGACCGGCACTTCCGGATGTGCGGCCAGTGACGCAGCAACGGTCTGGGCGACATCGGCGCTGCCGAGCATGCCGATCTTGATGGCGGCAGGGGAGATGTCCGCGAATACGGCCTCGATCTGGGCCTGCACGACATCCGGGTCAATGGTCTGGATGGCCGTGACTTCGTAGGTGTTCTGCGCTGTCACGCCGCACACGGCGCAGCTGCCGTGCACGCCGTGGGCCGCGGCACACTTGAGGTCGACCTCGATGCCGGCCCCGCCACAGCTATCCGATGTGGCGATAATGAGTACGGAAGTATCCATGGGCGTTCCTTTCCGGCCCCGCATTACCGGAACCGTCTTGTCGGTCGCGGGCTTTCCCGCCTCTCAGCCGCGCGCAGCGCAGCTCCCGATATGTACGCACCCATGGTAACGCAACCAGACAAAACGTGCCCGGCACCTTTTGTCTGGTTTTCGGTAGGGGCCTGTTGTATCCCAAATTAATCCTTGCACCTGCCTTGGTGCAGAGATAGAATTGGCAAGCTATGCGAAAACGCATGGCAGTAGCTTTTATTTCACATGCGAGGGGAGCCGCCCCGCTAGTGGCCCCGATGGGGGTTGCGGGCAGCACGGCGATGATCCGAGCAGAGGACTAACGAAAACTGGAGGTTTACCCACAATGGCTACAACTGTGTCCATCAAGTCCCTTCTGGAGGCCGGCGTTCACTTCGGTCACCAGACCCGCCGCTGGAACCCGAAGATGAAGCCCTATATCTTCGGCGAGCGCAACGGCATCTACATCCTCGATCTCAAGAAGACGCTTTACGCCATCGACGATGCGTACAGCTTCCTCATGAACCTCGGCGCCGCTGGCAAGAAGGTCCTCTTCGTCGGCACCAAGAAGCAGGCCCAGGAGCCCATCAAGACCGCTGCCGAGCGCTGCGGCATGCCCTACGTCAACTACCGTTGGATGGGCGGCATGCTCACCAACTTCGCCACGATTCGCACGCGCGTCCAGCGCATGGAGGAGATCGAGGCCATGAAGGCCGACGGCCGTTTCGACGCCTACACCAAGAAGGAACAGGCCGGTCTCAACAAGGAGCACACCAAGCTCGAGCTCGCCCTGGGCGGCATTCGCAACATGCACGACCTGCCCGACGCGCTATTCATCGTCGACACCAAGCACGAGGACAACGCCGTGCGCGAGGCCCATCGCCTGCACATCCCCATCGTCGGCCTCATCGACACCAACGCCGATCCCGACGATATCGATTACGGCATCCCCGCCAACGACGATGCCATCCGTTCGGTCAACCTCCTGTGCCAGCTTGCCGCCGATGCGCTCATCGCCGGTTCCGGCGTGACCGTCACCGAGCAGGAGATGACCGCTGGTAGTGCTGACGAGAACAAGCAAGTCCCCGCCATCGCCGAGGAGCCCGAGGTTTCCGAGCGTGTCGAGGTTTCCGAGTCCACCATCAAAGAGATCGAAGAGACGACCGAGGAGGTTGCAGAGTAATGGCAGAGATCACCGCAAAGATGGTCAAGGAGCTCCGTGAGGCTACCGGAGCTGGCATGATGGAGTGCAAGAAGGCTCTCACCGAGGCCGAGGGCGATTTCGAGAAGGCCGTCGACGTGCTGCGCACCCACGGTCTTGCCAAGGCTGCCAAGAAGGCCGGCCGCGCCACCAACGAGGGTCGTGTCAATGTCGCCGTCTGCAAGAAGGACGCCCGCAAGGGTGCCGTCGTCGAGGTCAACTGCGAGACCGACTTCGTCGCGCTCACCGACAAGTTCCAGGACTACTGCGACACCTTCACGCGTGCCGTGGTCCATGGCAACCCCGCCAACGTCGACGAGCTCCTCGAGAGCGAGTACGAGGGCGAGAAGGTCGGTGACACGCTCACCGAGGCCATCCACATCATCGGCGAGAACATGCAGATCTCGAACTTCAAGCGTCTCGAGATCGACGGCATGGGCGCCCTGGTTCCCTACATCCACATGAACGGCCGCATCGGCGTGCTCGTGGGCTTCACCTTCAACAACGAGGCCACGGCTACCGACGAGCGCTTCCTGGCCATGGGCAAGGACGTCGCCATGCAGATCGCGGCGACCAATCCCGTTTCGCTCGACAAGGACAGCGTGCCGGCGGACATCCGCGAGCACGAGTTCGAGATCTACAAGGCCCAGGCCGCCGAGTCCGGCAAGCCCGAGAACATCCAGGAGAAGATTGCCACGGGTCGTATGGAGAAGTTCTACAAGGAGAACTGCCTCGTGGAGCAGGAGTTCGTGAAGGATCCGGACACGACCGTCGGCGCCTACATCGCCAAGTGCGCCAAGGAAATCGGCGACGACATCAAGGTCGTCGAGTTTGCCCGCATCGAGCTTGGCGAGTAAAGCTGACGTCAATCAGCACGAATGAGGAGAGGGGATGGCGCGCATGCGTTGTCCCCTCTCTTTTATGAGACAATTTGGTCAGACAGATTTGTCTCATTATCAATTGGTACCAGCAAAATATGAGACAGTTTGGTCAGACACGTTTGTCTCAGACACGTTTGTCTCATCGGAAGGGTTGAGGGCATTATGAGTGAGGTTCGAGTTCGCTTTGCCCCGTCGCCGACGGGCAAGTTGCATATCGGTGGTGCGCGCACCGCTATCTACAACTGGGCGTTTGCGCGTGCGACGGGCGGCACCTTCGTCCTGCGCATCGAGGACACCGATCCGGAACGTTCCACGAAGGAGAACATCGACCTCATCATCCGCGCCATGAGGTGGCTCGGGTTGGACTGGGATGAGGGTCCGCACATCGGCGGAGACTATGGTCCCTACATGCAGACCGAGCGCTTTGACACCTACGCCGAGGCCCTCGAGCAGCTCAAGGCAAGCGGCAACGTCTATCCCTGCTTCTGCACTTCCGAAGAGCTTGCGGCCCGTCGCGAGGCCGTGCAGGCCGGTGCTGCCAACGAGCCCGACCCGTGCCGATCCTTAAGCCACGAGGAGGCCCAGAAGCGCATCGACGCCGGTGAGCCCCATGTCTGGCGCCTCAAGGTCCCCGAGGACCGCGGCACTATCGTCGTGCACGACATCATCCACGGCGATGCCGAGTTCGATGCCGCCCTCATGGATGACATGATCCTCGTGCGCAGCGATGGCACGCCCACCTACAACTTCGCCGTCGTCTGCGACGACGTGAACATGAAGATGACGCACATCATTCGCGGCGACGACCATCTCTCCAACACCCCGCGTCAGGTGCTCGTCTACGAAGCGCTCGGCTATCCCACGCCGACCTTCGCCCACCTGCCCATGATTTGCGGCCCGGATGGCAAGAAGCTCTCCAAGCGCCACGGCGCGGCAAGCGTCGAGGAGTACCGTGACATGGGCTATCTGCCCGACGCGCTGTTCAATTACCTCGCGCTGCTCGGCTGGGCGCCCGACGGCGAGACCACGCTGTTCACACGTGAGCAGATGGCCAAGCTCTTCACGCTCGAGCGCATCAGCAAGAATCCGAGCTCGCTCGATTACGACAAGCTCGAGTGGATCAACAGCCAGTACATCCAGCAGATGGGGGCGGCGGCCTTCGTCGACACGCTTGCGCCGTATCTCATCGAGGCTGGGTATGCGGCTGACGAGACTGGCGTCGAGGCACTGCGTTCGCGCCTGGAGGCCATCTATCCGCTCGTGAACGAGCGTGTCAAGCTCATGACCGAGGCCGTTCCCATGATTGCCTACCTGCTCGATGACTCCATCGAGCTCGACGAGAAAAGCGTCGAGAAGGTGCTCCGCAAGGAGGGCAAGGGTGCGAAAACGGCGCTCGTCGAGGCCGCTGCCGTACTCGAGGATTGTCCGTGGACGGTCGAGGGCATCGAAGCGGCGCTGCGCGGCTTGTGCGAGAAGCTTGAGGCCAAGCCGAAGTTCGTCTTCCAGCCCATCCGCGTGGCCGTATGCGGCAACATGGTGAGCCCGCCGCTCTTCGAGTCCATCGAGCTTTTGGACCGTGGCGTTGTCGAGCAACGCCTCAGGGCCGCGGCCGAGCTTGCCGTCGATTAGTCAACTGCAAAGCTGTTCGCGCATAGACCGCCGTGGTCGATGGCGATGACGCCCTCGTTGCCCAGACGGCAATAGAAGCCCGCGGGCTTGCCTTCGTAGAGGTAGACACCGGGCATGGACTGCCATGACTCGACGAGGCACGGGTTATCGTCGTCGATGACCGTGTTGATGATGTCGACACGTGGCGGCTGGTAGAACTCCTGAACGATGTAGCCGGCATCGAGGTTCTCGTCCACGATGGACTCCCACTGTGCCTGGTCGAAATCCACTCCTGGGTAGACGCCGTGGGCGCCGTAGTCATCGGCTGGCTTGATGATCCAGGCGTCCTTGTCGCCTTTGACCTCGTCCAGCGTAAAGCCGCTCGTGCCGCTTTCGAGGCGATAGGTGCGCGGCACGTGCGCATCCACGAAGGCGGCCTCCTCCTCGCTCAAAAAGGCCCGCGTGCGCTCGTCGAACAGGGCGATGTTGACCTCCTTGGAGTGCACGACCGTGGTACGGAAATGCCCGATGAGGCAGACCTTGCCCGCTGCCACGGCGTCGATGAGGGCATCGCACTCGCCGGGATGCTGCAATATCTCGCTCGTGACTGCCCGGCGGTAAATGGCATCGACGACGCATCCATCGGTCGAGTCGACAAGATGCTCGCCATCGAAGGCGAAGTCGCGTATGTCGGTGAAGCGCGCGTCGTGGCCCGCCTTCTGAAACGCCTCGATGAAGCGGTTGAAGTCGCTGAAGACGCCGCTTTCGCGAAAGTCGGTGACGGCGATGGTGGGGTGGGGGCGTGCGCCGGGGCGCGACTCGTATATGTTCATGAACGACTCGACCCAGCTATCGAAGAGCTCGAACTGCCTGAGCTCGTGGCTCTGCGCGAAGCGGCGATACGCTTCGCCCTGCATAAGCGCCTTGCCGATCATGAAGTCACGCGACATGGCACCGCTGCCGTCGGTGTTGAACTCGCAGAACTTGTAACTCAGGTCATCCTCGCTCAAGAAGAGGTCGAAGCGCGCCATGGGCAGAAGATCATCGTAGTCGCAGGGCAGCATGATGAGGCGATGCAGCTCGTCGGGGAAGTGGAAGAGCTCGCGATAGGTCTCGTCGTCAAGGTAGCGCCTGATGATCTTGCATAGAATGCGATGCATCGTCGTCACTTGCTCGGCTATGTAGGCGCGGTCATTGGCGTTGAACAGATAGGGCACGTAAGGAAACGGCGCTGGCTTGCCATGGACCCACACGTCGGAGTTCTCGATGAACGAAAGCGCCAGCCTTCTTCCCTCGATGTCTCCACCCAGGGCCTGGATACCGGCAATGTATTCGGCACGTTCCTCTTTCATGGCTCCTCCATACCATCGTCTGACCCGTTCAGTATCCCACGGGCCGCGACTCGTGCAAAGCGCGAAGAGGTCCGATTTCGCTTCGATTTCCGTTGGGAGGAGGTCTTGGAACCGCAGGGATTTGCTCCGTGTTTCAACCACGAACATTCGGCGTTTTTGTTAGATGCGCCTGAAAGAATTGCATCTACGAAAGACCGACGAGAAAGGACGGACATGGTCGCGAAGGCACAGATTGCATATCCCACCAATGACGATGATGGTTCGGATGTCGAAGACGAAAAAGCCGGGATTGACGGGCCGGTTGCCGAAAAACAGGACATGACCGACGAACCCGGGGAGGACGTTGAAGACGGCCGTGACGACGGGCTTGCCCGCAAGCCGGGAAAGGTGGCACTCGAAGACGACGGGGAGGGATTCGATGATTCCCCTGACGATGGCCCCGCCTGCATGGAAGGTGTCCCGCCTGACCGCTGCTTCGACATCTCTCCGGAGGAGTTTTGCGGAGACCCCTACGAGCAGGAGGGGCATATCCAATCCCGTCAGGAGCTTGGCAGGAAGGGAGAGGAGGCAGCCGTTCGCTACCTGAGGTCGCGAGGATACGAGATCGTCAAGCGCAACTGGTTCTGCCGCTTCGGGGAGGCCGACATCATCGCCCGCGACCCGGAAGGTACCCTCTGCTTCATCGAGGTGAAGACGCGTCAGAGCGTCGAGGCGGGGCTTCCCGAGGAGGCGATCACGCATAGCAAGCAGAGCCGCTACGAACGCATCGCCCTGTGCTACATGATGGTCACGGATGACTGGGACGATAACGAGAGCGTGCGCTTCGATGCCATCGCCATCTGCGTCACGGCACCCCATCGTGCGTTGCTGCGTCATCACAAGGGCTGCTTCAATGAGTGCTTCTAAGACCGTACGTGCCTCCGTGCCAACCTGCGCCCTCCATGGCGTGCAGACCGTGCCCGTCACGGTCGAGATCGAGATTGGGCCGGGCCTGCCGGGCTGGCACATCGTGGGCATGCCCGATGCGGCCGTGCAGGAGGCACGCTTGCGCGTGCGCAGCGCCGTGAGGGCTGCCGGTTTCGACATGCCGAGCAGCCACGTCGTCATCAACCTTGCGCCCGCCTGCGTGCGCAAGAGCGGTTCGGGCTTCGACCTGCCCATCGCCATTGCCTACCTGCTTGCCACGCGCCAGATCAATCCGAGCTTCGTCGAGGAGACCCTGGCGGTGGGCGAGCTCGCCCTCGACGGCGCCGTGCGCCGCGTCGATGGCCTGCTTGCCTACGCCATCGCGGCCCAACGAGACCGTTTGCGCCTGCTGTCGGCGTCTGATGCGACGTGCATGCCCAGGCTCACGGGGCTCGACCATGCGTGCATCGATCATCTCGCCCAGCTGCGTTCTGCCTCGTTCACGTCACCGGACACGTCCGTGGCGGCGCCGGACGGCGAGCGGCTCGATTACCGTGACGTGGTCGGCCAGCAATTCGCCGTGCGCGCGCTCACCATCGCCGCTGCAGGCGGGCACGGGGCGTTGCTCATCGGGCCGCCTGGCGCGGGAAAGAGCATGCTTGCCAAGCGCCTGCCGAGCATTCTGCCGTCGCTCGACGAGGATGAGCGCATCGAGACGGCGCTCATCCATTCGGTTGCCGGTCTCGACCTGCGCGCCATCACGGCGGGCGTGCGGCCCTTTCGCGCCCCGCATCATTCGGCCACGGTCGCCTCGCTCGTCGGGGGAGGTTCGGGCAACGTGCGCCCCGGCGAGGTGTCGCTCGCCCATAACGGCGTGCTGTTCCTCGATGAGCTCGCCGAGTTCTCGAACAGTTCCCTGCAGGCCCTACGCCAGCCCATCGAGGATGGTGAGGTCATCGTAAGCAGGGTGGGATCGCGCGCGGTGTTCCCGGCGCGCTTCCAACTCATCGCCGCGTCCAATCCCTGTCCCTGCGGGTACCTGGGTGATGTCGATCATGGCTGCCGTTGCAGCGAGCATCAGGTCAATCATTACCAGGCCAAACTCGGAGGCCCGCTCAAGGATCGCATTGACCTCATCTGCGAGGTGTCTCGCGTCGATCCCGCACGTGTCCTACAGAGTGGCCAGGGGGTGACATCTGCGCGAATTGCCGACGAAGTACTCGCCGCTCGTGAGCGCGCGAAGTGGCGCGGAGAACGCGTGAGCTCGCTTGGAAACGTCACGCCGTACGAGGTCATCGAGTCGTGCGGTCTCACGCCGAGTGGTCGCAAACTCATCGAGGACATGGCGCGCAAGCACTTTCTCTCGGGACGTGGCATCGTGCGCATTCTGCGCGTGGCACGCACCATCGCCGATCTCGATGACAGCGAAGTGGTGTGCGATGAGCATCTGCTCGAGTCGTGCATGTACCGCGTCGACAACAATCTGGAGTGAGCATGGATGACCCCTATCAGCTCGATGGCCCACGATTCGAGATCGACATCGCCTCGGCGGAGTATCCGGCCATCCTGCGTGACACGCCCGACCCGCCTCGCGTGCTGCGCGGCATCGGCAATCCGGATGCCTTGCAGCCGGGCATCGCCATCATCGGCTCGCGTAAGGCGACGCCCTATGGCCTGTCGTGCGCCGAGACCTTCGCCGCCCACATCGCCTCGCGCGGCATACCCATCATCTCCGGTGGCGCGATGGGCTGCGACCAGCGTGCGCATCGTGCGGCGCTCGATGGTGGGTGTCCGACGGTCGTCGTCTTCGGCTCGGCTGCCGACGTGACTTACCCCAAGCGCGGCCGCGACTTGTTCCAGCGTGTTGTCGATGCCCAGGGCGCCATTATCTCCGAGCAACCGTGGGGCACGCAGCCGTTGCCCGGAACCTTCGTGCGGCGCAATCGCATCATCGCGGGGCTTGCGGCCCTCGTGCTCATCGTGGAGGCGGGGTTGCCGAGCGGGACCTTCTCGACGGCGGATGCGGCCTTGCGCGCCAACCGTGACGTGGCTGCCGTGCCTGGCTCGATCACCTCTCCCAACTCGCGGGGCACCAACTACCTCATCGCCCAGGGAGCCTACACGGTCGTCGACAACGATACGCTCGATTCGGCCATTGACCTTGCCTGGGCACATTCGATGTACGCCCTGCTTGCCGACAGGGCGGCTGATGGCGGGGACATGACCAGCGAACTTGCGGGTGACGACCCCATCCTGCGTGCCCTGGCCGCCGAGGCGCTTTCCGCCCAGCAGCTCGCAGCCTACTTCGACTTTTCGCCCGGCGAGCTCTCGCGTCGCCTTGCCCAATACGAGCTCGACAACCTCATCCAGCGCGGCATCGACGGCCGCTACCAGCTGTGTCCGAGACGATAGGGAAGGGGGTCAATTCGCACGCGAATCTTTTGCATCATGAGCCACGAAGATGCGAGCAATGGTAAGGTAAAGCGGTGAGTTCAAGTAGCTTGCCGAAAGGATGCACCATGGAGGATCAGGAAATGACTAAAGAGGAAATGCAGAGGTACCTGAACCAGCAGGCTGAGGCAGGCATACCCGAGGAGCAGGCGCTCAAGAACCTCGCGGATGTCCTGGGCATTAGCTACCCCAAACTTGAGAAGTAGAGCTTTAACGCGAGAAATCCCACATACTAGGTTATTCTGTGCCCATGGTTGATAGAAGCTTTCCAACAGTAACAGTCATCGGCGCGGGGCTTGCCGGTTGCGAGGCAGCGCTGCAGCTTGCCGCGCGCGGCGTGCCCGTACGTCTTGTCGAGATGCGCCCCGAGCACCCCACGCCCGTGCACAAGACGGGCGATGTGGCCGAGCTCGTCTGCTCCAATTCCCTCAAGAGCACGGACCCTGAGACTGCCGCGGGTTCGCTCAAGTACGAGCTCGACGCCCTTGGCTCCAAGCTTCTTGCTTGCGCCTTCGACACGCGCGTCGCCGCCGGTGGTGCGCTTGCGGTCGATCGCAACGAGTTTTCCGCCGCGGTGCAGCGCCTCATCGACGCGTCGCCGAACATCGAGCTCGTGCGCGAGGAGTGCACGAGCATCCCCGAAGGTCCCGCCATCATCGCCACGGGCCCCCTCACCGCCGATGCGCTCGCAGCCCAGCTTTCCGACGAGCTCGGCTCTCAGGGCCTTGCGTTCTATGACGCGGCGGCCCCCATCGTCGAGGCAGATTCCATCGACCGCTCCGTCGTCTTCGCCCAGTCGCGCTACGACAAGGGCGGCACGGCAGACTATCTCAACGCTCCTTTCAGCAAGGAGGAGTACGAGGCCTTCGTCGACGAGCTCGTCGCGGCGCGACGCGTCATCGAGAAGGACTTCGAGCGTCGCGAGCTCTTCGCGGCATGCCAGCCGGTCGAGGAGGTCGCCCGCACCGGGCGCGATGCGCTCTCCCATGGTGCCCTCAAGCCGGTCGGCCTCACCGATCCGCGTACGGGCAAGCGTCCCTGGGCCGCCGTGCAATTGCGCGCCGAGAACGCCGCGGCGAGTGCCTATAACCTCGTCGGCTTTCAGACCAACCTGCGCTTCGGCGAGCAGGAGCGTGTCTTCAGGATGATCCCCGGCCTCGAGAACGCCGAGTTCTCGCGCTACGGTGTCATGCACCGCAACACCTTCGTCGACACGCCCCACGTGCTCACGAAGACGCTCGCCATGCCCTCGCGGCCCGAGGTGCACTTGGCCGGACAGCTCACGGGTACCGAAGGCTACCTCGAGGCCGTCGCCTCGGGGCTCTTCGTGGCCCTGGCCGTCTATGCCGAGCTTGCCGGTCTTGTCGAGCCCACGCTGCCGCGCGAGTCCCTGTTCGGTTGCCTGCTCGCCTATGCGACCGATCCCGGCACCGTCGACTACCAGCCTATGCACGTGAACTACGGCATCATCGATCCCATCGAGCCCAAGATTCGCAACAAGCGCGAACGTAAGGCCGCTTACGCCGCCCGCGCCCATAGGGCCATCGATGCGTTTGTCGCCGAGCGCGCAGACCTCTTCGAGGAGGCACTGGCCTCATGACGCAGCCCTTCGTTCCGGAGGAATGTCTCGCCGACGATCGCTTCGATGCAGATGCCGTGCGCTGGGCGTGTGCCTTCGCGCGCCATCTCGAAGTCGAGCGGGGACTCTCCGCCAACACGGTGCGTGCATACTGCATCGACCTGCGCAGCTACCTTGACTGGGCCGCACGCAGCGGCCTTGACCCGCTCCAGGTGGAGTACCGGCGCTTTCGTCGCTACCTCGTCGAGCTCAACGGCGCGGGCTACACGCCCAAGACGGCTTCGCGACGTCTGTCGGCCATCCGCACCTTCTTCAAGTACCTCAACGTCCAGGGCGTAACCCAGCTCAACCCGGCGGCCGCCACCTCGTCGCCCAAGTTGGGGCGCGACCTGCCGCGTAAGACGAGCGATTCGGATATCGCCCGTCTGCTCGCCATTTGCGAAGACGATGCCATCGGTCTGCGCGACCAGGCATTTCTCGAACTGCTCTACGCAAGCGGCGCCCGTATTGCCGAGCTTGCCCGCCTCGAGCTTGCCGATGTCGACTTCCCTGACGCGAGCATCCGCCTCTTTGGCAAGGGCTCCAAGGAGCGCATCGTGCCCCTGTACGACGTTGCCCTCGATGCCGTGGACCGCTATCTGCGGCAAGGTCGTCCGGATCTTCTGGGCGATGCCCGCAGTGACGCGCTCTTCATCTCGACGCGCGGCAACGCGATGTCGGCCGATAGCCTGCGTCGCGTCTTCAAGCAGCGCGCCACCCAAGCCGGTCTTGACCCGAGCCTTCACCCGCACGACATGCGCCATGCCTTCGCCACCGACCTTGTCGAGGGAGGGGCGGATCTGCGCAGCGTCCAGGAGATGCTCGGCCATGCGAGCCTTTCGACGACCCAGGTCTACACGCATCTCTCGCTGCAGCACATGAAGGACGTCTACAAGGACGCCCATCCGCGGTCTTGTTGTGTCTGGGGGTCAGGCACCGTGGCTCCTTCTCGATGTGCCACGGTGCCTGACCCCCTGACACATCATTTCCCCGGTCAGCAAATTTCTCATTCCCGTTCCCGCGAGTTGTGCTATAGTTCTGAATTCGCGTGGTGACACGCTTAATCCGTATGGAAATCCGGCGCAAGCCGTTTGCAAGCAAGGAGAACGAAGATGTCGAAGGTATGCGAAGTCTGCGGAAAGCATCCGGCAGCAGGCCGCAATGTCAGCCACTCCCACCGTGTGACCAACAGGGTCTTTCGTCCCAACATCCAGAAGGTCACCATCAAGGACGCCAAGGGCCACGTCCGCAAGGCCAACGTCTGCACGAGCTGCCTGAAGGCCGGCAAGGTCACCCGCGCCTAGCTTGCATGCATATATGCGTTACCTCGAGAGGCCCTATTGGGCCTCTTTTGCATAAATGCCCACCACATGCGAAAGGAGTCGTGCATGAGTTCGTTTCAGGAAACCGCCAGGGAACTGCTCGACAAGGGCGCCGGTTTCGTATCGGGGCTCGCGTCGACGGCGGGCGACGCCGCTTCCAAGGCCAAGATCAAGATGAAGATCGCCGATCTCTCGCTCGAAGAGGGCAAGCTCATGCAACAGCTCGGCCACGACGTCTACGAGCAGCTTGGAGATGACGCGGCGTTTCGCGAATCCCATGCCGAGCTCATCGGCCGCATCGAGGAAACCGTTGCGCACAGGCGGGCCTACGAGGACGAGCTCACGGCCATGAGCGCGACCGTCGAGGACGCCTGGACTCCGGACGAGCCGCAGCCCATCGATGTCGACGCGATCATCGTGAATGACGAGACCATCGAGTCCGAGAAGCATTCGAAGGAAAAGGACGCAGAGTAATGCGATACAAGGCATCAAAGGGCACCCAGGATTTGCTCCCCAGCCGCGCGAGCGCCTGGCTCGAGTTCATCGCCCGAGCCGACGAGGTGTTTTCCGCCTACGGCTACGAACCCATCCAGACACCGGTCTTCGAGAGCACCGAGCTCTTCACCCGCAGCGTGGGCGAGACGAGTGACGTTGCGAGCAAGGAGCTCTTCTCGGTGCGCTCGATGGGTGCCATGCAGGCCATGCGCGAGAGCGGTAAGCTGAAGAGCGACCAGATCCTCTCGCTGCGCCCCGAGGGCACGGCTGGCGTCGTGCGTGCCATCGCCGAGCACACGCTCGTGCCTCAGGGCGCAGCTCCCGCAAAGCTCTGGTACGCGGGCCCCATGTTTCGCGCCGAGCGTCCGCAGAAGGGTCGCTACCGCGAGTTCAGGCAGGTCGGTGTCGAGTGCCTGGGTGCGACCGAGCCGATCGCCGATGCCGAGATGATCATTATGTGCATGCGCTTCTTCGCCGCGCTCGGCATTCCCGCCGAGCAGATGACCCTGCTCATCAATTCCATGGGCGACGAGGCGTGCCGTCCTGCCTACACGCAGGCCGTGCGCGATTACGAGGCGGAGCATCTCGACGAGCTTTGCGACGAGTGCAGACGACGCATCGACACCAACCCGCTGCGCTCCTTTGATTGCAAGAACGAGGCGTGCAAGCGCGTCATGGACGGTGCCCCGCGCTTCTCGGACCACCTGTGCGAGAGCTGTTCGGAGCGCTTCGAGCAGGTCAAGTCGTGCCTGAGCGCTGCCGGCATCTCGTACGTGGAAGATCCCCGTCTCGTGCGCGGTTTCGACTACTACACGGGCACCGTCTTCGAGGTGCAGGTCACGGCTGGCCTGGGAACGCAGACCGCCATTGGCGGCGGTGGCCATTACGACAAGCTCATGGGCGAGATCTCGGGCAAGGACCTGCCGGGCCTTGGCTTTGCCGTGGGCTTCGAGCGTATCGCGCTCGTGCTCGATGAACTCGGCATCGAGCTAGCCCCTGAGAAGCGCCCCTTCGTCTACGTCGCGCTCGCGGATGCCGCCCTTGCCGAGCAGGCCTTTGGCATCGTCCAGGACCTGCGCGATGGAGGCATCGCCGCGCAGATGGACATGCAGGGCCGTTCGCTCAAGTCGCAGTTCAAGGTCGCCGGCAAGGCCGACGCCGCGTACGTCCTGGTCGTCGGCCCCGACGAGCTCGCCTCCGGTACGCTCGTGGCGCGCAACATGCGCACGCATGACGAGACACCCGTGGTCCTTGACACCCTCGTCGAGGATATGACGCGCTTGCTCTAGGTACGCTTGGCGAAATGCCCCTCGCACGGGCTTGTCGCTTGTTTCATAATAGCTAGCTTGTGAAAGCAGGAAAGACGCGGTCCTCCACTGTCTATGGCGGATCGCATGATGAAGGAGGGCATACAGTGCCTGAGGATTTTGCAAACGAGTATTCCATGCACACGCATACCTGCGGCGAGCTGCGCCGCGAGAACATCGGCCAGACGGTGACGCTCACCGGCTGGGTTGCCCGCAGGCGTGACCACGGCGGCCTCATCTTCGTCGACTTGCGCGATCGCACGGGCATCACGCAGGTCGTCTTCGATCCCGACACCGCCAAGGACTGCTTCGAGCTGGGCGAGAGGATGCGTCCCGAGTGGTCCATCGAGATCACCGGCTTCGTGCGCGAGCGTCCCGAGGACACCGCCAACCCCGACCTGCCCACGGGCGAGATCGACGTGGTCGTGAACGAGTGCACGATCCTCAACGAGTCCGCCACGCCGCCCTTCCCGCTCGACGATGACATCGACACCGACGAGCTCACGCGCATGAAGTGGCGCTATCTCGACATGCGACGCACGCCCGTGGCCGAGGCCCTGCGCCTGCGCGACACCGTCACCTGGGCCATTCGCAACGCCCTGCACGAACGCCTCTTCATCGAGGTCGAGACCCCGATTCTGGGCAAGTCCACGCCCGAGGGCGCCCGCGACTTCATCGTGCCGTCGCGCACCAACCCCGGCCACTTCTACGCGCTTCCCCAGTCGCCGCAGCTCTTCAAGCAGCTCACGCAGATTGGCGGCATCGAGCGCTACTACCAGGTCGCGCGCTGCTTCCGCGACGAGGATCTGCGTGCCGACCGCCAGCCCGAGTTCACCCAGGTCGACATCGAGATGTCCTACGTCACCGAAGACGATGTCATGACCATGATGGAAGACGTGCTCGCCGAGGTGTTCAAGGCCGTCGGCATCAACGACGTGAGCTTCCCGCTCGACCGCGTGCAATACGCCGAGGCCATGGCCCGCTACGGCACCGACCGTCCCGACCGTCGCTTTGGCATGGAGCTCGTCGACATCTCCGACATCGTCAGGGACTGCGGCTTCAAGGTCTTCTCCGGTGCCCTTGCCAATGGCGGCGTGGTCAAGGCCATCAATGCCAAGGGCGCGGGCGATTGGCCGCGCGCGCAGATCGACAAGCTGGGCGACCTGGCACTCGAGTGGGGCGCCAAGGGCATGGCCTGGATCCAGTTCCGCAGCGAGGGCAAGGTCAACAGCCCCATCACCAAGTTCTTCACCGAAGAGGAGATCGAGTCGATCAAGGCGGCGCTCGACGTCGAGCCGGGCGACCTAATCATGTTCGGCGCCGACAGCACGGTCGTCGTCAACGAGGTGCTTGGCAACATGCGCCTGCACATGGCCCATGCCATGGGCCTCGTCGAGCCGGGTACGCACGACCTGTGCTGGGTCGTGAACTTCCCGATGTTCCGCTATGACGAGGACGAGAAGCGCTACGCCGCCGAGCATCATCCGTTCACGCGCGTGCGCGACGAGGACCTCGACAAGATCGAGAGCGACCCGCTCGCCTGCGGTAGCTACTCCTACGATATCGTCATGGACGGCTTCGAGATGGGCGGCGGCACGATCCGCATCCACACCCCGGAGCTGCAGCGCCGCATCCTGCGTCAGATCGGCATGGACGACGCCCAGATCGACGAGCAGTTCGGCTTCCTCATCACGGCGCTCGGCTTTGGCGCGCCGCCCCATGGCGGCATCGCGCTCGGCCTCGACCGCCTCGTGATGCTCATCGGCGGCTATGCGTCGATTCGCGACGTCATCGCCTTCCCCAAGACGAGCTCGGGCGCCGACCCGATGACGGGTGCTCCCGGCGAGGTGAGCCGCCGCCAGCTCAAGGAAGCCAACATCAGCATCAACCTGTAGGCACGATTCATCGCGCATAGGCATTGCGAAGCGCATCGTCTCCGGCGGTGCGCTTGCTTGCTGTCGCACAGGGGAGTTTACGTGGACATCAAGTACATCGACGAGTTTCTCTACATTGCCGAGACGCTGAGCTTCAAGCAGACGGCCGAGCACTTCTACGTGAGCAGGTCCGTCATCAGCCGTCACATCTCCGCCCTCGAGGCGGCGATTGGCGTACGTCTCCTCGAGCGCGACAGCCATGCGGTGCGCCTCACGAAGGCCGGCGAGGTCTTCCACCGCGAGGCGCAGATGCTTTCTCGTACCTGGGCGATGGCGATGGAGCGCACGAGACAGGCCGGGGACGGCGACTACGTCCTCGTGCGCATCGGCTACCTGCGCAATGCGGCGCGACCCGTACTCGCCCATTTCGTGCGGGCCATGGAGGCCTTTCATCCGGATATCAAGCTCTCGCTCGCATGCATGGACCACCGGGAGCTCGTGCAGGCCATAGCCGACCAGGCCGTGGACATCGCCCTGGCAGTGAACGTCGACGCGAAGCTCTCGCGAAACTATCGTTTCACCCCCATCTACCATGACCACTTCACCGTGGTCTGCGCGAAGGACCATCCCCTTGCCGCCAAGGTCGACGGAATCGTCCTCGATGACCTCTACGACCAGACGCTCCTTCTGCCCGATAGCTTCGTCTACGGTCGCACCGCGGAGTTCATACGTGACCTCACGGACGAGGAGACCATGCACGTGTCGCGCTCGTCGTATAGCGATGCCGACATGCTCACCCTCAAGGTCGAGACCGAGGGCGTGCTCGCGTTTTCCTCGACGCGCAACAACGAGATCTTCCGCGACCGGCTCGCGGTGCTGCCGCTGCTCGGCATCGACACGGACTTCAGCGTGAGCGCCTTCTATCGCGAGGGCTTCGACGATGCCGCGTGCGATGCGTGCAGGGAGGTCTTCGAGTGGTGCCACGACAACATGTGCACGTGGTACCCGGACCTCTCGCTCGTCGACTGCGGAGAGTGACCGACACGTCGGCGGTCGCGCCGCTTGCGAGCGTGCACGATTTGCATGGGGTGGCCGATTGGCGCAACCTAGGCGAAGACGGTGCGCGGAGCGGGGAAAACGGGAGACTCGGGTGCTGGATTCCCAAACCACCGCCCATGGTGCCGATGCATGTGCCTCATCGTTGTTGCTAAGGTGTGCCTGCTTTTGTTGGATGCCAGAAAAGGAGTACGTAATGGCTTGCAATCACACCTTCCGTGACTATTCGAACATGACCGTCGAGGAGATCTGCGCGACCGTCGCCGCCGACGGCAAGATCCAGAGCACCTTTGCCGAGGACAACTACCGTGACGGCGCCCTGGCCTGCTCCGTCCGTGGCGCGTTCGTGGGCAACGAGGAGAAGTAAGGCAACCTCGAAGATAATCGCCCTCGGGTATCGGGGGCTTGGGTTCGGCGACGAACCCCATGGAGAAGGGCAGGTGCTTCGCGCGCCTGCCCTTCTCGCTTTGTGCGCGCATGGCAAATTGCCCGGGTGAATTCGTCACATTGGCGTGACAAATCGCCCGGGTGAATTTGCCGCGTTCCGCTCCGTGATACCATGGGCGGCAACTGATTTCGAGCACGAGCGCAAGCGAGGGTATGACATGAGCATCATGCGTATGAGCAAGACCTATTGTCCGACGTTGAAGGAAGATCCGGCGGGTGCCGACATTGCGAGTCACAGGTTGCTGCTGCGCGCAGGCATGATTCGCCAGATGGGATCGGGCACCTATACCTTCCTGCCGCTTGGCATGGCCGTGCTCAACAAGGTCCAGGCCATCGTGCGCGAGGAGATGAACGCCACCGGCGCCCAGGAGATCCTCATGCCCATCTTGCAGCCTGCCGAGCTCTGGCACGAGTCGGGGCGCTGGGATGACTACGGCCCCGAGCTCATGCGCCTCAACGACCGTCACGAGCGCGAGCTTTGCCTGGGTCCCACCCACGAGGAGCTCATCACGAGCCTCGTGCGCGACGAGCTGCGCAGCTACAAGGACCTGCCCTGCACGCTGTGGCAGATGCAGGTGAAGTTCCGCGATGAGATGCGCCCGCGCTTCGGCCTGTTCCGCACGCGCGAGTTTGTGATGAAGGACGCCTACAGCTTCAACGCCGACGAGGAGTCCCTGGACGAGAGCTACCGCGACATGGAGGTTGCCTACGCGCGCGTCTGCGAGAGGCTCGGCCTCGAGTACCGTATGGTCGAGGCTGACTCCGGTCAGATCGGCGGTTCGGAGACCTGCGAGTTCATGGCGCTTGCCGATGCCGGCGAGTCCGATCTCGTTCACTGCACCTGCGGCTTTGCGGCCGACGCCGAGGCCGCCGCGGTGGGCGTCGCGATGACGCTGGGCGATGAGCGCGAGCTCGAGAAGATCGAGACGCCGGGCGTGCACACCATCGCCGATCTGGCGGCCTTCCTCGACGTTCCCGAGACCGCGACCGTGAAGGCGCTTTCGGGCATCGGTGCCGACGGAAAGATCTACGCGCTGTTCATCCCGGGTGACCACGAGCTCAACGACATCAAGGCCGAGAAGGCCATCGAGGGATGGCGTCTGCTCACGGACGAGGAGATGCTCGACGCGGGCCTGCACAAGGGCTCCATGGGTCCGGTCGGCCTGCCCGAGGGCGTCGTCTGCATCTGCGACGCGGCTCTCGAGGGCACCCATGCCTGGGCCGTCGGGGCCAACGAGGACGGCTACCACTTCCTTGGCGCCGAGCCGGGACGCGACTTCACGCCTGATGCCTGGGTCGACCTCGTGCTCGCCAAGCCGGGTGACCTGTGTCCTGCCTGCGGCAAGGTGCTGTCGGGTTCGCGTGGCATCGAGGTGAGCCAGGTCTTCAAGCTTGGCACCAAGTATTCCGAGGCCATGGGCGCGACTTACATGGACGCCGATGGCAGCGAGAAGCCCTACGTCATGGGTTGCTATGGCATTGGCGTGACGCGCTCCATGGCCGCCGTCGTCGAGCAGCGCAACGACGACAACGGCATCTACTGGCCCGCGAGCATCGCGCCGGCGCACGTCTGCGTGATTCCGCTGCAGATGGGCGACGACCTCGTCGAGCCGCTTGCGCTCAAGCTCGCCGACGAACTCGCGGCCGCGGGCATCGAGGTGGCCCTCGACGATCGCGACGAGCGCGCGGGCGTCAAGTTCGCCGATGCCGACCTCGTTGGTTGGCCGTTCCAGCTCGTCATCGGCAAGCGCGGAGCGCAAAACGACGTCGTCGAGTTCAAGGACCGCGCGACGGGGGAGAAGGTCGAGCTTGACGTGAGCGGGGCCGTCTCGCACATCCTGCGCGTCGTCCATGAGTCGCTCGAGTCCTTCGAGCCCGTGACCACCTCGATGTAGGAAAAAATCTGTTCCATGGCGCGCGGTTTGCGTTACAATGTCGGTTCGTGCGCGACCCGTCATCGCGCCAGGTCTCAATTTCACGCCTGCAATGGGTGCAGGCGATAGATTGAAGGAGAAGTTTTGGTAGTCATCCGTCTGGCACGTCATGGTGCCCACAAGGCCCCGTTCTATCGCATCGTGGTCGCCGATCAGCGCAAGAAGCGCGACGGTCGCATCATCGAGCAGGTTGGTACCTACGACCCCGCAGGCGACCCGTCGGTCATCGACCTCGACATCGCCAAGGTCGACGAGTGGATCGCCAAGGGCGCGCAGCCGTCCGACCGTGTCGCGAAGATCATCGCGAGCGTGAAGAACGAGCCGCTGCCCGAGAAGCTTGCCAAGCGCATCGCCGACAAGACCGAGGCCAACCGCATCGCCGCCGAGGAGGCAGCCAAGAAGGCAGCCGAAGAGGCAGCGCGCAAGGCGGCTGAGGAAGCCGCTGCGGCCGCCGAGGCAGAGGCCGAGGAAGCCGAGGCCGAGCAGACCGAAGAGGCCGGGGAAGAGTAGACCATGGTCGATTCGTTCGAAGACGTGACGCAACTCGTCCGCACGCTTGTCGAGCAGATCGTCGAGAATCCCGAGGCGGCGACCGTCACCGGCACCGATCAGGAGAACGGCGAGCTGTTCATCGAGATCGAGGTCGACGAGGGCGATATCGGCAAGATCATCGGCCGACAGGGCCGCATCATCAAGGCAATCCGCACGCTCGCGCGCGCGGCTGCCTCGCAAGACGGTTTCCGTGTCGAGGTCGAGCTCGCCGAGTAGCGGCTTTCATGGCTAACACGGAATACGAACTTGTCGCCCGCGTGGGAAAGGCCCGCGGGCTTGAAGGGGAGGTTACGGCCACGACGGCCGGTGACCTTCCCTTTTCCGTCTATGCGGGACTGCATGTCCATGTTGTTCCGCCCACCTTGCAGGGCCCGCGCGAGCTCGATGTCGTTTCGGTGTGCGAGGGGGCGGGCAATACCTACCAGTTGCGCTTCGAGGGCGTCGACACCATCGACGCAGCCGAGCAGATTGCCGGACGCTTCCTGCTGGCCGACGTGCGCGACCTCGAAGGTCTCGACATGCCGCTGCGCGAGATCGGCCGCATGGTCATCGACGAGCGCCATGGCGAGCTCGGCGAGATTCGCGAGGTCATCGAGACGGCGGCCCACGACGTATGGGTCATCGACGGGCCCTTCGGCGAGGTGCTCGTCCCGGTCGTAGACGAGGTCATCGTCACCTATCCCGAAGACGAGAGCGAACCTGTCTGCACCCGCGTCATGGACGGCTTGCTCGAATCATGATCGTCGAGACGCTTTCCGTATTTCCCGAGATGTTCGAGCAGGTCATGGCGACCTCCATTCTCGGCCGTGCGCGCAAGAAGGGCATACTGGACTTTCGCGCCCATGACCTGCGCGATTGGACCCACGACAGGCATCGCAGCACCGATGACGAGATCTACGGGGGAGGCGCGGGCCTGCTCATGTGCTGCCCGCCCATCTTCGAGGCCATCGACGACATCACCTCGACAGGGCCTGCACCGCACGTCATCTTCTTCACGCCCACGGGTCAGCCCTTCGACCAGGACATGGCCCTCGAGCTTTCGGGCTACGAGCGCCTGGTCATGGTCTGCGGGCGCTACGAGGGCTTCGACGAGCGCGTCTACACGCTGGCCGACCGCTGCATCAGCCTGGGCGACTACGTCCTGACGGGCGGCGAACTTGCCGCCATGGTCGTGACCGACGCGGTGGTCCGGCTACTTCCCGGTGCGCTGGGAGACGAGAACAGTGCCGTCGAGGAGTCCTTTGCCGAAGGCCTTCTGGAGTTCCCGCAGTACACGCGCCCCGCGAGCTATCGCGGCATGGAAGTTCCCGAGGTGTTGCTCTCGGGAAACCACGGGGCCATCGCGCAGTGGCGCCGCCGGGCTGCCATCGAGAAGACGGCCCGCCTGCGTCCCGACATGATTGACACGGCCCCCCTTGCGGACGAGGAACGTGCCTACGCGGATACCATTCGCGCCGATTCTGACTGAGATACCGTCACTCTCGCGCTATCATATACGCTTACATGTCCGTTTGAAGGAACGAGGGGGTGCATACGTGAAGAAGAGTTCGCCATTACGCCTGGTCATCGAGATTCTTCTCATCATCGTCGTCGCGGTTGGCCTCGCCACGCTCTTCACGCGCTTCGTCATGCAGCCCTACGAGATTCCTTCGGGCTCCATGGAGCAGACCATCGAGATCGGCGACCGCATCTTCTCCGAGAAGGTGAGCTACGCCTTTGGCGAGCCCGCGCAGGGGGATATCATCACCTTCGAGGACCCGTCGGATCCCGAGCGCGTGCTCATCAAGCGCGTCATCGCCACGGGCGGTCAGACGGTCGACCTGCGCGATGGGGCCGTGTACGTTGACGGTGTGCGTCTCGACGAGCCATATACGCAGGGCAAGCCGAGCAACGACCTGAACTCCGGCATCGAGTATCCCTACACGGTACCCGAGGGCTATGTCTGGGTCATGGGCGATAACCGCACGAACTCCGCGGATAGCCGCGCGTTCGGCGCCGTCGACCTCGACGGCGTCACGGGGCGTGCCGTCTTTAGGTACTGGCCCCTCGACCGCATAGGAACGTTATAGGAACTAGCCGGGCCACTTCGCATGGCACGCACGATTGGATAGGGAACATGCTGACCTTTCAAGACATCATTCTGACCCTGCAGCAGTACTGGGCCGATCAGGGCTGCGTCATCTTGCAACCCTACGACTCGGAGGTGGGCGCAGGTACCTACCATACGGCGACGGCCTTGCGGTCGCTCGGACCCGGAACCTGGAAGACCGCCTACGTGCAGCCCTGCCGTCGTCCGGCTGACGGTCGCTATGGCGCCAATCCCAACCGCATGCAGCACTACTACCAGTTCCAGGTCATCCTCAAGCCTTCCCCCGATGACGTCCAGGAGCTCTACCTGGGTTCGCTGCGCGCCATCGGCATCGAGCCCCATCACCATGACGTGCGTTTCGTCGAGGACGATTGGGAGAGTCCCACGCTCGGCGCCTGGGGCCTGGGCTGGGAGGTCTGGCTCAACGGCATGGAGGTCACGCAGTTCACGTACTTCCAGCAAGTCGGTGGCATCGAGTGCGATCCCGTTCCGGCCGAGATCACCTACGGTCTCGAGCGTCTCGCCATGTACATCCAGGGCGTCGACAGCGTCTATGACCTCGTCTGGAGCGAGGGCCCCG
Organism: uncultured Coriobacteriia bacterium; assembly: GCA_948466335.1. GTDB lineage: Bacteria > Actinomycetota > Coriobacteriia > Coriobacteriales > QAMH01 > QAMH01. The sequence goes on from CAOKAE010000005.1 coordinate 23,223, forward strand.
ACGGCACGGTATTCACCTACGGCGACGTCTTCTACGAGAACGAGCGCGAGCAGAGCGCCTACGACTTCGAATTTGCCGACACCGACATGCTCTTCGCGCGCTTCGACGCCTCGGAGCGCGAATGCATGCGCCTGCTCGATCTGGGACTGCCCCTGCCCGCCTACGATTGCGTCATGAAGTGCAGCCATGCCTTCAACCTGCTCGACGCCCGCGGCGCCATATCGGCCACGGAGCGCATGGCCTACATCCTGCGCGTGCGCACGATGGCCAAGGCCTGCTGCGAGTCCTATCTCGAGCACGTCATCGAGAAGGGCGGCGCCTACATCGCCTCGCAGGATGGTCCGCGCGAGACGCCCGCCAGCATCGATGAGGAGGGGGTCGCATAATGAGCACGTGCAAGCTTGTCTTCGAGATCGGAACCGAGGAAATCCCCGCCATGCCGCTGTACGCGGCGACGCGTGACCTTGCAACGGCCGCCGAGGCGGCCCTTGACGAGGCTCGCATCGCCCATGGCGAGGTCGTGACCTACTCGACGCCGCGCCGCATGATTCTCGTCGTCGACGACCTTGCCGACGCGAGCGAGGCGCTCTCCATGCGCGCCAAGGGTCCCGCTGCCGCCATCGCCTTCGATGACGACGGCAACCCCACGAAGGCCGCCGAGGGCTTTGCCCGTGGCAAGGGTGTCACCGCCGATGCTCTCGTGCGCGAAGCCGACGAGAGTGGCAAGGAGTACGTCTACGCCCTGGTCGAGAAGCCCTCGCGCAAGACGGCCGACCTGCTGCCCGAGCTGCTTGCCGGGCTCGTTGCCGGCATCGGGTGGCCCAAGTCCCAGCGCTGGGGTAGCGGACACGTGACCTTCTCGCGTCCCATTCGCTGGCTCATGGCCCTCTACGGAGACGAGGTCGTTCCCGTCGAATACGCCGGCCTTGTCGCGGGTCGTGTTTCCCGAGGCAACCGCCTCATGGCCGACCGCGAGTTCGAGTTCGCGAGTGCCGCCGACCTGCCGGGCGCCTACGAGGAGATGAAGGTCATCCCCAACGCCAAGAAGCGCGCCCAGGCCATTCGCGGCCAGATCAACGCCATCGAGGCCGAGACGGGCCTCAAGGCCGACACGCCCAAGGGCACCTTCGACGAGGTCGTGAACCTCGTCGAGTATCCCACCGTCCTGCTCGCGCATTTCGACGAGCGCTTCCTCGACGTTCCGCCCGAGATCATCACCGACGCGATGCTCGAGCATCAGCGCTACTTCCCGATGTACCAGCCCGATGGCACGCTCGACAACGGCTTCCTCATCGTGAGCAACGGCGATCCCGCCTACGCCGAGACCATTGCCGACGGCAACGAGCGCGTCGTGCGCGCCCGCCTCGACGATGCGGCCTTCTTCGTGGTCGAGGACCGGCGCAAGCCGCTGGAGGACTACGTCGAGGGGCTCAAGCGCGTCGTGTTCCAGGAAAAGCTCGGAAGCGTCTACGACAAGACCATGCGCATCGTGGCCGACGCCGAGGCCGTCTGCGACGCCGCCGGCATCGCGGGCACCGAGCGCGACGACGTTCTGCGCACCGCGCTGCTGTGCAAGGCCGACCTCATCACGAGCGCGGTCGTGGAGTTCACGTCGTTGCAGGGCATCATGGGAGGGCATTACGCGCGCTTTGCGGGCGAGACCCCCGAGGTCGCCCTCGGCATCACCGATCACTACCGTCCGCGTTTCGCCGACGACGAGCTGCCCCGCAACCTCGCGGGCACGGTCACGGCGCTTTCCGACAAGCTCGACACCGTGTGCGGCATCTTCGCCATCGGGGCGGGTCCCACGGGCTCTTCCGATCCCTTCGCCCTGCGTCGCAGCGCCATCGGCATCATCAACATCCTGCTCGACGGCCTCGACGTCTCGCTTTCCGATCTCATCGACGTGGCGCTTGGCAACTATCGCGACGTCGTCGAATTCGACTTCGATGCCGTGCGCGAGCAGGTTCGCACGTTCTTTGCGACGCGTCTCGAGGTCATCGCTCGTGACCGCGGCTACGCTCCCGATTGCATCGCCGCCGTCATGGTGACGGGCATGTTCGAGCCGGCCGAGACGCTGGCGCGCATCGATGCGCTGCAGACGGCACGCGAGCAGCAGCTCGAGACCTTCGAGAACCTGGCGACCGCCTATACCCGCGCGGCAAACCTCGCCGACGCCTCCCTCGGCCGCGACGCCGACACCGCGCTCATGGGCACGAGCGAGCGCGCGCTGGCCGATGCCGTGGCGTCTGCCCAGGCGGCGGTCGAGACCGCGATTGCATCTGGTGCCCATGCCGATGCCATCGAGGCCCTCGCGAGCCTGCGCGCACCCATCGACAACTTCTTCGACGAAGTGCTCGTCATGGACGAGGACAGGGCATTGCGCGAGATGCGCCTCAAGCTGCTCAACAGCTTCGTTGCCGTGTTCGCAAACGTTGCCGATATCAGCAAGCTGTCGTAGGAACGAAGGACGCCATGAGCGACATGCCCACGTTGCCGACCATACACGTCATCAGCGATTCCATGGGCAACACGGCAAAGACCGTCGCTCGCTCGGCGGCAAGCCATTTCGGGGAACTCGACCCGAACATCACGGTGCTTGCGCACGTCAGGTCCTTCGAGCAGATTCGCTCGTTTCTCGAGAAGGAGCAGTGCACGCATCGCCAGATGTATGGCGACGACAGGATCATCGTTTACTACACCCTGGTCATCCAGGAGCTGAAGGACGCGCTGGAGTCCTACCTTGCCCAGCATCCCAACATCCACGCCGTCGACGTCCTGTCGGGGTCCATCGCCGCAATCGAGCAGGTGAGCGGCAAGGTGCACAATCCGGTTCCCGGCGAGCAGCACAAGATCAACGACCAGTACTTCCAGAGGATCGAGGCCATTGAGTTCACGGTCAATCATGACGATGGCTTGCGCCCGCAAGACCTCACCGATGCCGACATCGTCATCATTGGCGTCTCCCGCACGAGCAAGACGCCAACGTCCATCTACCTGGGACAGCAGGGCTACAAGGTCGCGAACGTGCCCATTGTCGAGGGGCTCGAGCTTCCCAGGGAAATCTACGATGTCGATCGCGAGAGGCTCTTCGGTCTCATAACCGACCCGTCCGTGCTCGTCGGCGTGCGAAAGACGCGCATGGGCGGCCAACTGGGAGAGCAGTCGAGGTACTCGGACATCGATACCGTGACGTTGGAGCTCGACCGTGCGCGCACCATCATGCGTGGGCTCGGCTGCGTCATCATCAACACGAAGGACCGCGCCATCGAGGAGACGGCCCAGGAGATACTGCGCCATTACAACGCCGCGTTTCCCCGCATTCCATCTGTCTGAAGCTATATGCCCGGGAGCGTTGGATAGCCGCCTCGCCTCGATGGTCGCTTCCCGACGGTCCGTTTCGCGGCCCTTACGGCGCGCTCCCTTAAACCTCGGCTCGACGGCTATCCAACGCTCCCTGTCACATTTTTGGCTCTTGCCCCTCACGCGCTTGCCGTGTCACAAAGCCGACTTGAATGTCCCTCAAATACCCTATAATGGTGAACGTTGTGGTGAATGAAGGAGACGGGGATTCTCGTACTACATAACGCACCGCATCCTCTCCGACGTGAATGAAAGGACAGGCAAGATGGATCGTGATAAGGCATATGTTCTCTGGTTCGACGAGCTTCGCCGCGAAGATGTCGAAATCGTGGGCGGAAAGTCCTCGTCTTTGGGCGAGATGACCTCGCAGACCGACGTTCCCGTGCCCTATGGCTTTGCCACCACGGCTTACGCCTACCGTCAGTTCATGGAGAGGACGGGTCTGGACAAGCAGATCCGCGAGGAGCTTAAGAAGCTCACCGACGTCGAGGACTCCGCGTTGCTGCGCGAGGTGACCGACAACATCCGCGCCATGATCGTCGCCGAGGAGATGCCCGCGGACATCGTCGAGGCCATCAAGGACGCCTATGACGAGCTTGGCAAGAAGATGAACGTGGACGACCCGTTCGTCGCCGTGCGCTCCTCCGCCACCGCCGAGGACCTTCCCGACGCCAGCTTTGCCGGCCAGCAGGACACCTACCTCAACGTCCATGGCCCCGACATGGTCGTGCAGAAGATCAAGGAATGTTACGCCTCCACCTTCACCGACCGCGCCACCTACTACCGCGAGAAGACGGGTTTCGATCACCTGTCCATCGCGCTTTCCGCGACCGTCCAGATGATGGTCTTCTCCAAGGCCGCCGGCGTCATGTTCTCGCTCGACGTCACCAATGGCAACGACAAGGTCGTCACCATCGAGGGTTCCTACGGCCTGGGCGAGATGGTCGTGCAGGGCGCCGTCACGCCCGACAACTTCGTGGTCGACAAGGCCACGGGCGACATCACGCGTCGCATCATCTCCGACAAGCACATCAAGATGATCCGCAAGCCCGAAGGCGACGTCGAGGAAGTCGACGTTCCCGCTGACGAGCGCAAGCAGCAGGTCATCACCGATGACCAGATCAAGGAGCTCGCAAACTACGCCAAGCAGCTCGAGAAGCACTACGGCTGCTACATGGACATGGAGTGGGGCATCGACGAGCGCGACGGCAAGGTCTGGCTGCTCCAGGCACGTCCCGAGACGGTCTGGTCGCGCAAGAAGGCCGACGGCGACGTCGCCGACGTGGCAGACACCGCCGGTACCGAGAACCTCGACGTCATCGTGACCGGTCTGCCGGCCTCTCCCGGCAAGGTTGCCGGCAAGGCCCACGTCATCACCGACCCGGCCCTCATCGACGAGTTCAAGGACGGCGAGATCCTCGTCACCACCATGACCGCGCCTGACTGGGTGCCCGCCATGCAGAAGGCGCTCGCCATCGTCACCGACGCCGGCGGCATGACCTGCCACGCGGCCATCGTCAGCCGCGAGATGGGCATTCCCTGCATCGTCGGCACGGCAAGTCGCTCGCAAGAGGCCACGGCCTCCATCGCCGACGGCCAGGAGATCACGGTCGATGCCTCCAACGGCACCGTGTACGCGGGCATCGTCAAGAGCATGGTGGCCGAGAGCCCGGCCGAGCAGTCCGCCCCTGCGGCTGCGGCCTACGTGGCTCCCGTCACCGGCACCAAGATCTACATGAACCTCGGCAACCCCGACCTGGCCGAAAAGCACGGCAAGCTTCCGTGCGACGGCGTGGGCCTCATGCGCGAGGAGTTCATCTGGACCACCTTCATCCACGAGCATCCCATGCACCTCATCGAGACCGGTCGCGCCGACGAGGCCGTCGACAAGCTCGCCGAGGGCATGCGCAAGGTCGCGAGCGCCCTTTCCCCGCGTCAGGTCGTGCTGCGCCTCTCCGACTTCAAGTCCAGCGAGTACCGCGGTCTCACCGGCGGTGACAAGTACGAGCCCGAGGAGCCCAGCGCGCTTCTGGGTTGGCGTGGTGCCTCGCGCTACTACGATCCCAAGTACCTGCCCGCCTTCAAGCTCGAACTCCAGGCCATCAAGAAGGTCCGCGACGAGTACGGCTTCAAGAACCTCCAGGTCATGATTCCGTTCTGCCGCACCGTCCAGGAGGCCGAGATCGTCACGGGCATCATGGCCGAGGAAGGCCTCGTGCGTAGCGCGGACTTCAAGATCTGGCTTATGGCCGAGATCCCCAGCAACATCATCATGGCCGACCAGTTCAACAAGTTCGTCGACGGCTACTCCATCGGCAGCAACGACCTCACCATGTTGATCCTGGGTCTCGACCGCGACAACGAGATCATCCAGGACGTCGCCGACGGCCGTGACCTCGCCGTCAAGCGCGCCATCCGCCACCTCATCGAGGTCGCCCACAGGGACGGCAAGACCGTGTCCATCTGCGGCCAGCTTCCCAGCATCTATCCGGAGTTCTGCGAGTTCCTCATCAAGAGCGGCATCGACTCCATCTCGGTCAACCCCGATGCGGTCATCCACACCAAGCAGATCGCTGCCCAGATCGAGCACAAGATGATGCTCGACAAGCTCACGGGCCGCGGCAAGGTAGAGGCCGAGGACCTCACCTGGTAAGTTTCCGGTTCATAGCTCGTAGGGGAGGGGGCGTTCGCGAAGGCGAGCGCCCCCTCTTTTTTGAGACAACGTCTCAGGCACCTTGTCTCAAAAACTCGTCAAATGCGAGATAATGTCGACATTATGAGACAGCGTGCCTGAGACGTTGCCTCACGCATCCCACTGGTAGCGCTTCATGTCCACGTGGCCGTCGGCCTTGAGCTCGACGCCCTCCTCGGCCAGCAGCGCGGCCTGCTCGTTCCAGCCGGGAACGAGGCGCCCCGCGTGGTTCACCACGCGATGGCACGGGTACTCGCCGTAGAACTGTGCATCCTTCAGCACCCTGCCCACGAGCCGCGAGTTCTTGGGACGTCCGATGAGCCGGGCGATCTGCCCGTAGCTCGCGACGCATCCCGATGGGATTTCCGCGACGAGCTCGAGCACCTCGTAGGCCAGCTCGTCAACAAGACCGCGCTTTTCGCCGCCATCGTGCGCCTCGCGCGAAAACCAATCATCGAAGTCCAACGGTGCTCCTCATGAAATGAGACAAACGCCCTGTGTATTTGTCTCATCTGGAAAGTATACGCAAAATTGCACAGGCGATTGTGAACGAAGTGTCGCCTGAATTACAATTACCGCAACTACGTAATCTCAACCATGAAGGAGCTTGCATATGGCTGACGCTATTGCTGGCGAACTGACCATCACCGAGGACGTCATCACGGACTTGGCCGGATACGCTGCCCTCGAGAGCTACGGCGTCGTGGGCATGGCCGCCCCGACGCTTTCCGATGGCATCGCCAAGCTGTTGCCCGCGAGTCGCCTACGCCGCGGCATCAACGTCGAGATGACCGACGGCGCCATCGACATCGACCTCTATATCATCATCGAGCATGGGACCAACCTCGCCGAGGTGAGCCGCATGCTCGCCGACAAGGTCAAGTTCACGCTCGAGGACGGCGCCCAGCTGCCCGTCCGCAACGTGAACGTTCACGTACAGGGCGTGAAGGTCCGCGACTAGCAACTTACCGGCAACGATACTCAACAGGGATACATCCATGAACATTGACGATATACGCACATGCATCGCCACGGCCTCCGCGGAGCTGTCCGCCCGCAAGGAGGAGATCAACCGATTGAACGTCTTTCCGGTGCCCGATGGCGATACGGGAACGAACATGTCGCTGACGATGGAGTCCGTGGCGCGAGAGGTCGCCGCCTTGCCGGCAGGAGCCGATGGCGCAGCGCTTCGCAAAGCCGTGACCCATGGTTCGCTCATGGGCGCCCGCGGCAATTCGGGCGTCATCACGAGCCAGATCCTGCGTGGTCTGTGCGAGGGGCTCGCAGACGTTACCGATTACAGCACCGAGACGGTCGCCCACGCATTGGCACGTGCCGTCGAGGTCGCGTTCCAGGCCGTGCGCAAGCCGGTGAAGGGCACCATCCTCACCGTGCTCGAGGACTGCGCCAACGTCGCGCAACGGGCCTGCGAGGATGGCCTCGACGTCACCTCGACGCTGCATGCCATCTCCGACGAGGCGCTTGCCTCCGTCAAGCGCACCCCGGAGCTTCTGCCCGTCCTCAAGGAAAACGGCGTCGTGGATTCCGGCGGCTTCGGTCTGGCCGTTCTCATCCAGAGCTTCATCGCCGCCCTCACCGGCGAGCAGGCGCATCTTGCCTCCGCCGAGGACTTCACCCACGCCGAGGCGAAGGTCGCCATCGAGCACGTGCGCGACTGGGCTGGGTCGGATTACATGTACTGCACCGAATTCCTCCTGCACAGCGACGAGGTTGACCCGGTCGAGGCGCTCGAGTTTCTTGCGTCGATTGGCGATTGCGAGTTGCTCGTGGGTGCCCATCCCGACTTCAAGGTGCACGTGCATACGGATACGCCGGGCACGGTGCTCACCTACATGACCGATCGCGGCCAGGTGTCCGAGGTCTTCATCCACAACATGGTGCTCGAGAGCGAGGAGCGTGCCGACGGCATCGCCGCCGACGAGGCCGCGGCCAAGCCTGCCGAGCGCAAGCCCATCGCGTTCATCGCTGTCGCCGCGGGCGAGGGCATGGCAAACATCCTGCGCTCGCTCGGCGTCGATTACGTCGTCTCCGGCGGCCAGACCATGAATCCCTCGACGAAGGACCTTCTCGATGCCATCGATCAGGTCAACGCCGATTCGGTGATACTGCTTCCCAACAACAAGAACATCATCATGGCCGCCAACGCGGCCGCCGACAACGCCGCGATTCCCTGCAGGGTCATTCCCACGACCTCGGTACCCGCGTCGTTTTCGGCCATGCTCGTCGCCGACCTCGAGGGTGACCTCGAAGATAACGTCGAGGCCATGACGGAGGTGCTTGACGAAGTCAAGTGCGGCGAGGTGACGACGGCCATAAAGGACTCCAAGACCTCGGATGGCCGCGAGATTCGCCCCGACGACGTCATCGGCATCGCCGACGGGTCGCTCGACGTCGTGGGCCAGAGCGTCGAGGAGGTCACGCTTGCGCTCATCGACAAGCTCAACGATGACCTCGATTCGCTTACGCTCCTCGCGGGCGCAGACCTTTCGCAGGAGGACTTCGAGAGCCTCGTCGAGCAGGTCGAGGAACTGCATCCCGACCTCGAAGTCGACGCGCAGCGCGGCGAGCAGCCTTTGTATCCCATCGTGTTCTCGATCGAGTAGGCTCGGGTGATTCAGGAGATGCAGATGGAGAAGATAGCGATCGTGACGGACAACTCGTGCGATGCGTCTGATGCCGAGCTTGCCGAACTGGGTGTCGAGTGCGTGCATCTGAGGGTCATCAGACCCGATGGGACGCATTTTCCCGAAGACAACACACCCGATAACATCGAGGCCTTCTACGATTACGTCGTCGACTGCGACGAGTTGCCCTCGACATCCATGCCGCCTTTGCTCGACTTCGCCCAGCTCTACACCGACCTCGCCCTCGACGGTTATACCCACGTCATCTCCATGCACATATCCTCGCGCATGTCCGGAACGGTTCATACGGCTCGCATGGCCGCCGAGAGCGCTCCCATTCCCGTCGAGGTCATCGACACGCGCTGCAACACCGTCGCCCAGTACCTCTTCGTGCGTCGTATCGCCCAATTGCGCGCATATGGCCTGGGCTTCGACGAGCTCGTCGAAGCGGCCCATGACCTCGTGGGCAAGACGAGTGTCTGCTTCATGCTCGACAAGCTGAGGAATCTCATAAAGGGCGGTCGTACGGGCAAGGCCACTGGTCTGGCCGCGACCCTGCTCAAGATCAAGCCGCTTCTGACGGTTGATCCGGAAGGCGAGGTCGAGACCTTCGGAAAGGCCAAATCGCCCAAACGCGCTGTCATCAAGCTCGTAGAGCGCTACAAGGAACTCGAGGAGAGCTTCGGCCCGCTCGAGTGCTGCTTTGCCCACACGCGCAACATGGGTGGCGTGGACGATCTGCGCAATGCCATGATCGAGGCGGGCATCAACCTGCTCGAGGTCGGCGTGCGCATGGTCGGTCCGGTCATCACCACGCATGTCTCGACCGGCTGTTTCGGCTTTGCCTACATTCCGCAAGACGAACGGGTGCTGGGGCTTGCCTGATGGTGTCACGCGGGGATTCCGATTTTCTGCTCGATCGCGGTGCCGGCAAGGTGCGCGCCGTGAGCCCGGCGCGCGCGAAGAACCTTTCCAAGATGGGCATCGTCACGGTACGTGACCTTCTCGAGAACTATCCGCGCCGCTACATCGACCTGTCGAACGTCGAGAGCGCCGCACGGGCGCCCATCGGCCAGTTCGTGACCGTCGTGGGCACCGTCGACGAGATAACCGAGAAGCAGCCGCGCCGTCGCCTGCACATCCTCGAGGTCTCCATTTTCGACGGTACGGGAATCATCATCGCCACCTGGTTTCGGCAACCGTGGATGGCCGCCAAGTTCGAGCGGGGCATGCGCGTCGCCTTTTCGGGCAAGGTGAGCTTCGAGTACGGTTTCAAGCGCATGAGCAACCCCTACGTCGCCTTCCTGGGCGAGCCCGGCCAACCGCAGGCGCGCCTTGCCCAGATGATTGCCGTGCATCCCACCACCGAGGGCATCTCGACGACGTGGATGCGTCGCTTCGTCGCAAACGCGCTCGAGCAGACCGCCGACATGACCGATGCGTTGCCCGTTGATCTGCGGCTCAAGCACGGACTCATCGGCAAGAAGGCGGCTCTGCGCCAGATTCACTTTCCCGAAGACCGCACGCAGATGCTCCAAGCTCGCAAACGCCTGGCCTACGAGGAGGTGCTGCGCCTGCAGCTCGAGATGATGCGGCTGCGTCGCGCCGAGACCCTCGACGCCGCCCCCATCGTGCACGTGCCGGGTGCGTGCATGGAGAGCCTGCGTGCTCGGCTGCCCTACACGCTGACCGAAGAGCAGGAGCGTGCCGTCGCCGACATCGTGGGCGACATGGGCGCGCCGCGCTGCATGAACCGCATGCTGCTCGGCGACGTGGGCACCGGCAAGACCATCGTCGCGGCCTTCGGGCTGGCCCTTGCCGCCGATAGCGGCTGCCAGGCGGCTATGATGGCGCCGACCGAAGTGCTCGCGCGCCAGTACGCAGGCAAGCTCGGGCCGCTCTTCGACGCGGCGGGTATCAGCTGGGGCACGCTCACGGGTTCGACTGCGCCCGAGGAGCGCGAGCGACTGCTTGCCGGGGCGCAAGACGGAACCCTGCAGGTGCTCTTCGGCACCCATGCGCTCATCGAGCCCACCGTGAGCTTCGCGCGCCTCTCGCTCGTCGTCATCGACGAGCAGCACCGCTTCGGCGTCAACCAGCGCGCGGCGCTGCGCATGAAGGGGCCGGGTTGCGACCTGCTCGTCATGACGGCCACGCCCATTCCGCGTACGCTTGCGCTCACCCTCTACGGCGACCTCGACACGAGCTACATTCGCACGCGTCCCGGCAACGTCACGCCCACGCGCACCGAGCTCGTCTCGCGCGATGCGCGCGGTAGGGCCTACGAGGCGATCAAGGAGGCGCTGGCACAGGGCAGGCAAGCCTATGTCATCTGCCCGCTTGTGGGGCTTTCGCGCGAGCGCAGGGCCGAGCGTGCCGAGGATGGCTCGCTGTTTGCCTCGCTTGCGAGCGGCAGCGACATCTCCGATCCCAAGGCCGCCGAGGAGGAGGCCACGCGCCTGCAGCGCGAGGTCTTTGCCGGATATACCGTCGGGCTTCTCACCGGCCGCATGAGCGCGGCCGAGAAACAACAGGTCATGGATGCCTTCAACGCGGGAGAAATCGACGTGCTCGTTGCCACCACGGTGGTCGAGGTCGGCGTCGACGTGCCCAACGCGACGATGATGCTCATCGAGGACGCCGAACGCTTCGGCCTCTCGCAGCTGCACCAGCTGCGCGGCCGCGTCGGTCGCGGCGAGCATCCGGGCACGGTCTTTCTCGTGGCGGACCCCGGCAAGGACGATGTCGAGACGCGAGCCCGCATGGATGCCTTCGTGAGCACGACGGATGGCTTCGAGCTCGCCGAGGCCGATTTGCGCACGCGTCACGAGGGTGACGTGCTCGGCAGCAGGCAGCATGGCGCCGAGACGCTCAAGCTCGTCAACGTCATCGATGATGCGAAGCTCATCGCCTGCGCACATGCCGATGCGCTCGAGATTCTCGAGAGTGATCCCGACCTGCGCGCACCCGAGCACGTGGCGTTGGCCGCCGACATCGAGCGCGTGTTCGCGGATTTGGACGAGACGGCAAGTAGAGGAGCATGACATGCGCATTGTCGCAGGCGAATTCAAGAGTCGCATCATCGACAGCCCGAGCGAGAAGACGACGCGTCCCACGACCGACCGCGTGCGCGAGTCCATCTTCTCGTCCGTCTACTCGCGGCTGTCCGAGATGGAAGACGTCGACGTGCTCGACGCGTTCGCGGGAAGCGGCGCGCTGGGCATCGAGGCGCTTTCGCGTGGTGCCCGCAGCTGCACTTTCATCGAGCATGACCGCGCGGCACGCGACGTGCTCGAGCACAATCTCGCCATGCTCGGGCTCAAGGCCCCGCGCGTGCGCGTCGTCGCCGGCGACAGCTTCGACCTTGCCAATCGCCCCGCATCCCAAAACCACTTCGGGCTCGTGCTGCTCGACCCGCCCTATGCCGAAGAGCCCGCGCGCATCCACGGCCTGCTCCTCGAGCTCTCGAATCATGAGAGTCTCGTCGACGGCTGCGTCATCGTCTACGAGCATGACCTCGCCAATCGCCAGGGCGTCGCCGAGGAGTTTGAGGCAGATAGGCGCTTCGCGCTCGATGGCCAGAAGAAGTATGGCAAAATCGGCGTGAGCTACCTGAAGTACCGCGATTGTGAGGAGAGCCATGCATAGGGTGCTGGTCCCCGGAACCTTCGATCCCATAACCCTCGGTCACCTTGATGTCATTCGGCGTGCCGCCGACATGTTCGACGAGGTCGTCGTCGGTGTCGCCGCCTCGACCAACAAGCGTGGCGGGACGCTCTTCACCCTCGACGAGCGCATCGAGCTTGCCCGTGAGGTTACGGTAGAGTTTGAAAACGTCGAGGTCGTGGGTTTCGACAACCTGCTTGTGGACTTCGCCGCCTCCATCGGTGCCACCGCCGTCGTCAAGGGGCTGCGCGCGACGACGGACTTCGAGTACGAGTTCCAGATGGCCATGCTCAACTTCCGCCTCGCCCCGGATCTCGAGACCTTCTTCGTCATGTCCTCGCCCGACTACATGTACGTCTCCTCGTCCATTGCCAAGGAGCTCGCCTCGATGCATGGCAGCACCGAGGGCATCGTGCCGTCCGTGGTGGGGGAGGCCCTCGCCAAGCGCCTCGGCTAATAGAACAAATGCCCTGTGCGCTTGTCCTATTCTCCATTCAATCCGTTTCCGTCCGCATTCGTCACGATTCACTGTCAATCGCCCAAATGCAGCTCACGGCCTAAATTGCTTCGTATATAATCGAAGGCTCTATAGCCAAATCTTCCGGGTCGATCATGGCCCGCGCAACTTGAGAAAAGGAGGCGATACGTGAAACCCTTGCACATCATGGACACGACGCTACGCGACGCGCACCAGTCGCTGTGGGCAACGCGCATGGAGACGGGCGACATGCTCCCCGTCTTGAGCAAGCTCGACCAGGTCGGGTACTGGTCCATCGAGATGTGGGGCGGCGCGACCTTCGACACCTGCCTGCGTTTCCTCGACGAGAACCCCTGGGATCGTCTGCGCGTCATCAAGCAGCATTGCCCCAATACGCCCCTGCAGATGCTCACCCGTGGCCAGAACCTCATCGGCTACCATCACTATTCCCGCGATATCGTCAATCGCTTCATCAAGGCCGCCCATCGCAACGGCATTGACGTCTTCCGCGTCTTCGACGCGCTCAACGACATCCGCAACGTCGTTGACAGTGCCGAGGCGCTCAACGAGTGCGGCGCCCACTTCGAGGGCTCCATCAGCTACACCATGAGCCCCGTGCACACGCTCGATTTCTACATCGAGTACGCACAGCAGCTCAAGGAGCTCGGCGCCAAGTCCATCTGCATCAAGGACATGGCGGGCATGCTCACGCCCTATCGCACGGAGCGTCTGGTCAAGGCGCTCAACCAGGAAATCGGCCTGCCCGTGCACGTGCACTGCCATTACGTGGGCGGCATGGCTCCGGCCAACTACATCAAGGCGGCCGAGGCCGGCGCATCCATCGTCGACACCGCTTCGGCACCGCTTGCCTTCGGCAACTCGCAGCCGGCCGTCGAGATGATCGTCGCCGCGCTCAAGGAGTCCGAATACGACACGGGCCTCGACCTCGACCTGCTCTTCGAAATCTCCGACTACTGGGAGGAGTTGCGCCTCAAGAAGGGCTACAAGCGCGGCATCTCCACGCTGTCGCACATGCGCGTCTACAGCCATCAGGTCCCCGGTGGCATGATGAGCAACCTCGTGAGCCAGCTCGAGATCCAGAAGGCCTCCAACCGCATGGACGAGGTGCTCAAGGAGATTCCCCGCGTGCGCGCCGAGGTCGGTTATCCGCCGCTCGTGACGCCCATGTCCCAGATCGTCGGTACGCAGTCGGTCTTCAACGTGCTCACCGGCAAGCGCTGGTCGGTCATCTCCAAGGAGATGAAGGACTACATCGCCGGTTACTACGGCAAGGCCCCGGGCAAGATCGACCCGGCCATCCAGAAGGCCGTGCTCGGCGACGAGCAGCCCCTTGCGCCCGATATCGCACCGGGTTCGCTGGTCACCACGACCTACGAGGAACTCGCCGAGGAGCTGGGTGACCTGGCAAAGAGCGAGGAAGACGTCCTCATGTACGCCATGTTCCCCAATGAGGCGCGTCAGTTCCTCGAGAAGCAGCGCAAGATCGAGAACACCAATTTCCTGATGAACGATGCCGTCAGCATCACCAAGGAGGAGGACTACGTGGACATCGCACAGATTCGTGACCTCGTAAAGCTCGTCGAGGAGTCCGGAGTCGGAGAGATCACCGTCGAGGAAGCCGGCGCCAAGGTCACCATCCGCACCCCCAACATGCAACCCGCCGCGGGCTACGCCCCGGTTCCCGCCGTGCCCCAGGCAGCCCCCGCGCCTGCCGAGCAAGCCGCCGCCCCCGCCGCGGCGAGCCCGTCGCGCCCGGCAAGCTGGAAGCCCGTCACCGCTCCCATGGTCGGTACCTTCTACGCCGCGCCCTCGCCCGATGCCGATCCCTTCGTGACCGAGGGGGCGACGGTCGGCGCCGGCGACACGCTGTGCATCGTCGAGGCCATGAAGCTCATGAACGAGATCACGGCCGAGGAGATGTGCGTCGTGCGCGAGGTGTGCGTTGATAACGCCGCGCCCGTCGAGTTCGGCACCGTCATGTTCTACGTCGAGCCCACCGCCGAATAGGAAAGGCCCAGGTCTCGAATGCTTGACAAGATTCTCATCGCCAACCGCGGCGAAATCGCCCTGCGCGTCGTGCGTGCCGCGCACGAGCTCGGCATCAAGTGCGTCGTCGTGTATTCGGAAGCGGACAAGGACACGCGCGCCGTCGAGATGGCCGACGAGAGCGTCTGCATAGGGCCGGCGCCCTCCGCGCTCTCGTACCTCAACATCTCCAACATCATCGCGGCCGCCAACATCACCGGTGCGCAGGCCATCCATCCCGGCTACGGCTTCCTTTCCGAAAACGCCGATTTCGCCCGCGCCTGCGCCGACAACGACATCATCTTCATCGGTCCGTCGCCCGAGTGCATCGACTCGCTCGGCAACAAGGCGGCCGCCAAGGCCACGATGAAGGAGCTCGGCGTTCCCACTGTGCCCGGTAGCGATGGTCCGGTGGCAACCGTCGAGGAGGCCCGCGCGTTTGCCCACGAGGTTGGCTATCCCGTGCTCATCAAGGCATCCGCCGGTGGCGGCGGCAAGGGCATGCGCGAGGCAAACGACGACGAGGAACTCGAGAAGATGTTCGTCGCCGCCCGAACCGAGGCGGCCAATGCCTTCGGCAACGACGAGGTCTACCTCGAGAAGCTCATCCGCCGTCCGCGCCACGTCGAGATCCAGATCATCGCCGACACCCATGGCAACGCCATGCACCTGTGCGAGCGCGATTGCTCGATTCAGCGTCGACACCAGAAGCTCATCGAGGAGGCCCCGTGCCCCGTCATAGACGAGGCCACGCGCCAGGCCATGGGCGAGGCGGCCCTCAAGGCCGTGCGCGGCGTGGGGTACGTCAACGCCGGCACCATCGAGTTCCTGCTCGACACGGACGGCAGCTTCTACTTCATGGAGATGAACACGCGCGTCCAGGTCGAGCATCCCGTGTCCGAGCAGATCACGGGCGTTGACATCATCAAGCAGCAGCTCATCGTCGCTTCTGGCGACCCCATCACGTGCGCCGACCTTGCGCCCATGTCGCCCAGGGCCTGCGCCATCGAGTTTCGCATCAACGCCGAGGATCCCGCGCACGACTTCCGTCCCTGCCCGGGTACCATCACGCGCTTCGACATGCCGGGTGGTCCCGGCGTACGCGTCGACACGCACCTGCGTGCTGGCGACGTGATTCCGCCCACCTACGACTCGCTTATGGCCAAGCTCATCGTATGGGGCGACACGCGCGAGGAGGCCATCGCTCGGGGCAAGCGCGCCCTCGACGAATTCGTCATCGAAGGCGTTGCCACGACGATTCCCTTCCATCGTCGCGTGCTCGATAACGCGACCTTCAATTCAGGCATGGTCTACACGGACTTCATCGAATCCGAAACGAATGGGGGACAGCTGTGAAGGAAATCGACCAGGGCTACACCATCGATGGCATAACCATCGCTCCCGGCGTCGTCGAGACCATCATCTCGCTTGCCGCGGCCGAGGTGCCCGGAGTCGCCGGCGTGGGTACGGCCGGTGCCATCTCGACCATCAAGTCGGCATTCAATGCCGGCAACGCGATTCCCACCAATGGCGTGCGCATCGAGCCGCAGGGTGACAAGCAGGTGGCCGTCACCATCTCCATCCAGGCGTACTACGGGTACCGCCTCGTCGAGATCGCCGAGAACGTACGCAAGGCCGTCGCCGACGCGCTTGCCGCCCAGATCGGTGTGACAGCGTCCTCCGTCGACGTGCACGTCGACGCGCTGTCCTTCGAGGCATAGGCAGCCATGACCTCGGTTCGACACGAACACACGGCCGCCCGTCGCGAGGCGCTGCAGCTGCTCTACACCGGCGAGCTCACCGGCCTTGCCCTGGAAGACCTCGTGAGCGGTGACGTCTCCGAGCTCCTGCTCGTTCCGGAGTGCCCCCAGGGCGTGAGCGACGCCGACCTGGTTGGCGTCGGCCTCGTCGAATACGCGTCATCTCTCGTCAACGGCATCGTCGACCACATCGACGCGCTCGACGAGCGCATCGCGTCGACGGCCGAGAACTGGACGCTCGAACGCATGCCCATCGTCGACCGCAACATCATCCGCATCGCCACCTACGAAATCGTCTACTGCGACGAGATTCCCACGGGCGTTGCCATCAACGAGGCCGTCGAGATGGCCAAGGCGTTCGGCACCGACGAGTCCCCGAAGTTCGTGAACGGCGTCCTGGGACGCATCGCGAGCGAGACCTGCGGCGAGGATGTCGCCGAACTTGACGAGTCCGCGCTGTAGCGCGTGTTCCGACAGATTGGGTTATGACGATGACAGGTAGTTCACCGGAAACGTTTGGCGAGGTCCGCGCGCGTCTGGACGAGATTGTCTCGGAGGTGCGCAGCAAGGACGTCTCGCTCGAGAAGAGCCTCGACCTCTACGAGGAGGCAATCAAGCTCGGCAACCGATGCGCCGAGCTCATCGACAAGCCCGATTACACGGCAGCCGAAATCGCGGAGGCCAACGAGGTGGTCGAGGCGGGCCAGGAAGAGGGACCGGAGATCACCATCTGATGTCGGGGAGCGGACGGGATTTGACCGAGAAGATTCTGGATACCATAGGTTCGCCTGCGGATCTCAAGGACCTGAGCTACGAGCAGCTCGAGCGTCTCGCCTTCGAGATGCGCGCCGAGATGATCGCGGCCACCTCGCTGCATGGCGGGCATCTTGCGCCGTCGCTCGGTGCCGTCGAGCTCATCATCGCCCTGCACCGCGTGCTCGACTGTCCGCGTGACCGCCTCGTCTTCGATGTCGGGCACCAGGCGTACGCCCACAAGCTCCTGACGGGACGTCGCGCGCAGTTCAAGACCCTGCGCACCTTCGAGGGCATCTCCGGGTTTCCCAAGATTACGGAAAGCGAATACGACGCCCATGACTCGGGCCATGCATCCGACTCGCTGTCCACGGCACTCGGCTACGCCCTCGCGCGTGACCTCGACGGTTCGGACGCGACCATCGCCGCGCTCATCGGCGATGCCTCCTTCACCGGCGGCATGGCGCTCGAGGCGCTCAATGACATCGGGCGCGCCAACACGCCGCTCATCATCGTGCTCAATGACAACGGCATGTCCATTTCGCCCAATGTCGGCGGATTTTCCGCCTACCTCGCCAAGGTGCGCATGTCGAGCCAATACACCCACCTGCGCAATCAGGTCGAGGACGCCTTCAACGCGAGCGGCACCCTCGGCCGCCTGCTCATGCGCGGCGGCAACGCCGCGAAGGAATCCATCAAGCAGTTCGTCCTTCCCGGGGCGACCTTCCTCGAGGGTTTTGGCGTCACCTACGTGGGGCCGGTGGACGGCCATGACATCCAGACGCTCGAGGAGATCCTTCGCGATGCCAGGGAACTCGATGGCCCCGTCGTCATCCATGCGGTGACGGTGAAAGGCAAGGGTTACGGGCCCGCCGAGCAAAATCCCGCCCTCTTCCATGGCGTCGCTCCCTTCGACATCGCCACCGGAAAGCTCAAACCCAAGCCGAACAGCGATCCCACATGGACGCAGGTCTTCTCCGACGAACTCGCCAAGCTCGCCGAAGACGATTCCGACATCGTCGCCATCACCGCGGCAATGGCGGGGGGCACGGGTCTTTCCGCCTTCGCGAAAGCCCATCCGAAGCGCTTCTTCGACGTCGGCATCGCCGAGGAACATGCCGTCGGCATGGCGAGCTCGCTCGCGCTTGCGGGCAAGAAGCCCGTCGTCGCCATCTATTCGACTTTCATGCAACGTGCCATCGACCAGGCCATCGTCAACGTCGGCCTGCAAAAGGCCCATGTCATCTTCTGTCTGGACCGTGCCGGTCTCGTCGGTGACGATGGTCCCACGCACCACGGGGTCTTCGACCTTGCCTACCTTCGCATGATTCCCGGCATGCGCGTCCTCGCGCCCTCCAACGACGAGGAGCTTCGCGCCGCCTTGCGCTGCGCGGTTGACCTCGAAGGTCCGGTTGCCATCCGCTATCCGCGCGGAAACGCGCCGGTTGCCAAAGGCCCGTGCGAACCCTGGCATGAGGGGCGGGCCGTCAAGATACGCGAAGGCGCCGATGGTGCCCTGCTTGCCCTGGGTCGCATGGTCGGTATCGCGCGCGAGGTCGCCGAGACGGTCGCGGAACATGGCATCGAGCTCGCCGTATGGGACATGCGCTGGGCCAAGCCCGTCGACGTGTCCGCCGTGTGCGAAGCGGCTCGTACGGGCCATGTCTTCACCCTCGAGGACGGGGCCATCACCGGTGGATTTGGATCGGGTGTGCTCGAAGTGCTTTCCGAGATGGACGTGAACTGCGCGACCAAGCGCTTTGGCATCCCCGACAACTTCGTGTCCCAAGGCTCGGTCGATAGGCTCTTCGAGGAGCTTGGCCTGGATGCACCGAGCATCAGCGCCGAGATTGCCGGCTCCTATCGGGACTAGGGGCCAATCATGCGACTTGACGAGCTGCTCGTGGCCCGCGGCCTCGTGAGTGACCTGCATGACGCCCAGGCCCGCATCATCGCGGGCGAGGTCGTGGTGGGCGAGCATCGCGCCACGAGCGCGGGCATGAACGTGAAATCCGACACACCGGTACGCCTCAAGGCGGGCAAGCGCCGTGGTGGTTACGTGTCGCGTGGCGGCCTCAAGCTGCAACGGGCGCTCGATGCCTTCGACCTGGATGTCACGGGGCTAACCTGCGCCGACTTGGGCGCCTCGAGCGGGGGGTTCACCGACTGCCTGCTGCAGCGGGGCGCACAACACGTGAGCGCCGTCGACGTCGGGGTGGGGCAGTTCGACTGGGGATTGAGAAACGACCCGCGGGTCAGCCTCTTCGAGCGCACGAACGTGCGCAACGTGGACGCCGACGACATCGGCGGTCCCTTCGACCTTGTCGTCGCCGACCTCTCCTTCATCAGCCTTCGCTCGGTCATGACCGACGTCGCGGGCTTCCTGAAACCACAGGGCAGTTTCGTCTCCCTCATCAAGCCGCAGTTCGAGGCGGACCGTGCGGACATCGGGGAAGGGGGAGTCGTGCGTGATCCGCACGTGCACGCGCGATGCATCGAATCCGTGTTCGCGAGCGCCCGTGCCTGCGGATTCGAGGTCTGCGACCTCGCGCATTCTCCCGTCAAGGGGCCGGCGGGCAACATCGAGTTTCTCTTTTGGGCAAAATGCCATAGCGTCAATTCGCCGCAAGAGGGTAGTATGTGCCTCGACGAAATCGAACGCGTCGTCGCCGAGGCGCACGCGAAGCTGGAGGATGATTCGTGAAGGTCCTGATCGTACCGAGCGCCCTGGACGAGGTCGGGGCGGAGGCCCGCTATCTTGCCTCCCGTCTCGTCATCTCGGGCATCGACGCGCTCGTCCATGACCCGAAGACGCCCGACAAGTTGTCAATTGACGTCGATGACCTCGCACTTGTCGTCTGCATGGGCGGCGACGGCACCTTCCTGCGTGCCGTGCGTCTCGTCGACTTCGCCCCCGTGCCCATGCTCGCCCTCAACTACGGCACCCTTGCGTTCCTCGCAGGCAATCCCGCGCGCGATGACGTCGAGCTCGTCATGAACGCGCTGGCCGGTGACATGGTCTTCGAGCATCGCTCCACGGCCGATATCACGATAGAGCAGGCAGACGGCCAGCTTATCCGGACGACGGCCCTCAACGAGGTCGCCTACACGCGCGGGCGGAGCGGGCGCGTGGTCGAGTACCGCTATGGCATCAACGGCATCACCATTGCCCAGCTCAAGGCAGATGGTCTGGTCGTCGCCACGCCCACGGGATCGACGGGCTATGCGCTCTCGGCCGGCGGCCCCATCGTGTCGCCTGCCTACACGGGACTTGTCGTCGTGCCCGTGGCACCCCATGCGCTCAACACGCGCGCCATCGTGCTCGCACCCTCGGACGTGCTCGAGGTGGTCATGGACACGTCGCGCTCGCGCGATGCCTCGGTGTTCGTGGACGGGACGATGATCGACGTCGACCAGCCGGTCGCGATCGAGGTGCGTCGTGGCGAACGCGACCTGTTGCTCGCCCGCGGTGGCGATGACTTCTTCCGCAACGTCTCGCGCGTCTTCTTCGGTGGCCCGTATCCGGACATGCCCGACAGGCAGTGAGGGGACGTTTCATGCTTGACGAGCTCCACGTATCAAACATCGCCCTCATCGAAGACGCCACGATTGCCTTCGCACCTGGCCTCACCGTGCTCACGGGCGAGACGGGCGCGGGAAAGACGGCGCTTCTGGCCGCCCTCAGGCTCATATGCGGTGCCCGTGCGGACAATTCGGTCGTGCGAGACGGGGCCGACGAGGCACTTGCCGAGGCATGCCTCGTAGACGATGACGAACACGTCGTGCGCAGGCGCTTGAGCGCGAGCGGGCGTAGCCGCTGCACGGTTGACGGCGCCATGGCGACGGTGGGCGAGCTCGCCGCAATCACCTCCTCCATCGAGGTGCACGGTCAGCACGAGCAGGTGCTCTTGCTCGAGCCGGCCCGGCAGCTCGCCTATCTCGATGCCTGGGCGGACGATGACGAACTTCGCGCGCGTTACGCTGACGCGCGCCTTGCCTACCAGGAGGCGCGAGCCGCCCTCGACGAGCTCGAGCAAGCGCGGGGCAAGGACCAACAGGAGCTCGAGTTCATGGGCTTTACCTGCGAGCAGATCGAGAAGGTCAACCCGCAACCGGGCGAGCTCGAGGAACTCGAGGAGGAGCTGCCGCGGCTGCAACACGCCGACCAACTGGCACAGGCCCTGCAGGGTGCCCGTGCCGCCCTGCACGACGATGGGGGAGCACTCGACCTCATCGCCCAGGCGGCTTCCGACCTCATGCACCAGCAGGGCATCGACGACGAGCTCGACGAACTCGCCGCCAGGCTCGACGGACAGATGCGCGACCTCGAGGACCTCACGCGTGACCTGAGCGCCTACGCGCAGTCCATCGATACCGACCCGGCACGGCTCGAGGACACGCTCGAACGCCTCGACAAGCTCAACGGCCTCATGAAACGCTTCGGTCCCGGCATGGAGCAGGTCTTTGCGACCTGGCAAGCCGCCAAGCGCGCCATCGAGTCCGCCCAGGACTCCCCGCAGCGCATGGAAGAGGCCCGTGCCCGCGTCGCGCGGGCGCAAGATGCCTACCGCCAAGCCGCCGCCGCGCTCTGTGCCGCGCGTCACGATGCCGCCCGTACCTTCTGCGAGCAGCTCGGGCAAGCCGTTGCCGAGCTCGCGATGGAAGGTGCGCGCTTCGAGTTCTCGTTTGCCGAGCTCGCGTTCGAGCGTTGGGGAGAATCCGGTTCCGAACAGGTCGAGCTGCTGTACCAGCCTGCCCCCACGGCCAAGGCGCGTCCCTTGCGCCGCATCGCGAGCGGAGGCGAGCTCTCGCGCATCCTGCTCGTCCTCGAGTGCATCCACTACGATTCGTGCGAATCCGACGCCTCGCGTTCCACGATCGTCTTCGACGAGGTCGACTCCGGTATCGGAGGCGTCACGGGCAATGCCGTGGCAAAGCGTCTCGCCGCGCTCTCGAAGGGGGCCCAGGTCATCGTCGTCACCCACCTGGCCCAGGTCGCAGCCCTCGCCGACGAGCACTACGTGGTGAGAAAGCAGGGCGTTGCCGATGCCTTGCCTCATACGAGCGTTGCGCCCGTCACGGGCGAGGCGCGTGTGGCGGAAATCGCCCGCATGCTCTCGGGCGACGATGACGAGCGTGCCCTCGACCATGCCCGCGCCCTACTCGAGGGAGCGCGTCCATGATGGCCCCGCTCGTGGCGACGCTGCGCGACGGGCAGGCCGTGATTGTCGCGACTGACACCGTCTATGGCCTTGCCGCACGTCCCGGTTCTGCGGGCTACGCCCATATCTTCGAACTCAAGAATCGCCCCATGGGCCAGGTGCTGCCCTGGCTCGTCTCGGGTGCAGACGCCCTTGATGCGCTTGCCATCGACGTGCCCGCCTACGCATATCGCCTGGCGCAAATGTTTTGGCCCGGTGCCCTCACCCTCGTGCTGCGCGCCTCCGATGCCGCATGCGAGCTGGGTGGCGTCGCCGTCGACAAGACCATCGCGCTGCGCTGTCCCGATGACGCCGACCTGCTCGCCCTGCTCGGCGAGCTCGAGGGCCCACTTGCCTGCACGAGCGCCAACATCCACGGGCAAACCGCGGTGTCATCCAAAGACGAGCTGCACGAATCCTTGGCGGTGCTTCCGGGTGCCGATGAGCTTCCGGCATACTGCCAAGGCGGCCAGGCATCCACGATCGTCGATTGCACGGGCACTTATCCGAAGATCCTGCGTGAAGGGCCGATACCCGAGCAAGTCATCCTCGATGTGGCCATGTTCGGTGCTACACTTACGAGCCACGAGTAATATGGCATCACCAGTAGATACGCGCCACATTTTCGAGCATCTGGAGCAGATGAGCGATTGTCGCGAAGCGGTTTTGCGAGGACTGTCTAAGCGCGCTGTTCTTGCGCGCGAGTTCCGCAGCGGCTTCGCGACAATCGCTCATCGGGTGCGAGAGCAAGCTCGAAAATGCGGCGCGTATCTTAACTAGATTTGCGCACGACAAGGGGGCACAATGGCGCAGATACGCATCGCGTTGGCATCAGACCACGGTGGCTTTGGCCAGAAGGACGATTTGAAGCTCTGGCTCGAGAGCCAAGGCTTCGCGGTTGACGACTTTGGCTGCGATGATGACAGCAGCGTCGACTATCCCGATTACGCCAAGCTCGCCGCCCGTGCCGTCGCACAAGGTGATGACGACTATGGCGTGCTCATCTGCGGCACCGGCATCGGCATGATGATCGCCGCCAACAAGGTGCGCGGCATTCGCGCCGCTAACCTCACGTCCCCCGAATTCGCCAGGCTTTCGCGCGAACACAACAACGCCAACGTCGCGACGCTTTCGGGGCGCTTCACGTCCCTCGAGGACAACAAGAAGATCCTCGAGACCTTCCTCGGTACCGAGTTCTCGGGCGACAGGCACACCCGTCGCGTCGAGAAGATCATGTCCATCGAAAACGAAGAGTAGGAGAGCTTGTCCATGAACAACGAGCTGCTTGCCCAGGCCGACCCCGAGATTTCCGCCGCCATCCATGACGAGCTGACGCGCCAGCGCAACACCCTCGAGCTCATCGCGTCCGAGAACATCCCCTCGCTGCCTGTCATCGAGACGATGGGCACGATCCTCACGAACAAGTACGCCGAAGGCTATCCCGGCAAGCGCTACTACGGTGGGTGCGCCAACGTCGACACCATCGAGACGATCGCGCGCAACCGTGCCTGCGAGGTTTTCGGGGCCGCCTATGCCAACGTGCAGCCGCATTCGGGCGTATGCGCCAATTCGGCCGCCTACTTCGCCCTGCTCGAGCCGGGTGCCAGGATCCTCGGCATGTCGCTGCCCGCCGGCGGCCATCTGTCCCATGGCGCGAAGTTCTCGTTGTCGGGTCGGTTCTACGATGCCCATTCCTACGGCCTGAATCCCGAGACCGAGCGCATCGACATGGACGAGGTCCGAGCCATCGCCCGCGAGGTCAAGCCCGACCTCATCGTCGCCGGTGCGTCCGCGTACCCACGTATCATCGATTTCGAGGCATTCGCCGACATCGCCCATGAGGTGGGGGCGTACCTCATGGTCGACATGGCGCACATCGCGGGCCTGGTTGCCGGCGGTGCCCATCCCTCGCCGGTGCCCTTTGCCGATATCGTCACCTCCACCTCGCACAAGACCCTGCGCGGGCCGCGAGGCGGCTTCATGGTCACCAACAGCGAGGAAGTGTACGAGAAGTACAACAAGGCGGTCTTTCCCGGCTGGCAAGGCGGTCCGCTCATGCACGTCATCGCCGCCAAGGCCGTCGCCTTCGGCGAGGCCGCGCAACCGGCGTTTTCCGAGTACGCGCATGCGGTCGTCGAAAACGCCGCCGCTCTGGGCGAGGGCCTGGTCGAGGGCGGCCTGCGCCTCGTCTCGGGCGGTACCGACAACCACCTTTGCCTCGTCGACCTCACGCCCGCCGGAATCACCGGCAAGGATGCCGAGGCGCTGCTCGAGCCGCTCGGCATCACGACCAACAAGAACGCCATTCCCAACGACCCGCTGCCCACCACCGTCACGAGTGGCGTGCGCGTGGGAAGCGCCACGATCACCTCGCGCGGGTTCGACGCCGAGGAGTCCCGTGCCATCGGCGGGTTCATCGCCCGGGTCATCTTCAACCGGGACGACCAGTCCGTTCTCGATCACGTGGCGCGCGAGGTGCACGACATGCTCGAGGCGCATCCGCTGTATCCCGAAATCGCCTAGGGCGACGAATCGCGGAAAGGGGAGGACCCATGGCCGACACACGCCCGAGCTGGGACGAGTACTTCATGGACATCACGAGGCGCGTCGCCACGCGCTCGACGTGCCTGCGCCGTGCCGTGGGCGCCATACTCGTGCACGACAAGCGCATCATCGCCAGCGGCTACAACGGTGGGCCCACGGGGCTTGCCCATTGCCTGGACATCGGCTGCCTGCGCGAGAAGCTCGGCATCCCGTCCGGGCAGCAGCACGAGCTGTGCCGCGGCATCCACGCCGAGCAAAACGCCATCATCCAGGCCGCGCGCTATGGCGTGCCCATTGACGGTGCCGTGCTCTATTGCACCACGCAGCCCTGCACCCAGTGCACCAAGATGCTCATCAACGCGGGCATCAGCGAGATCGTCTACGCGGAGGGCTATCCCGACGAGCTCGCGCGCGAGCTTCTGGACGAGTCGGGCATCATCGTGCGCAGGTTCGAGAGCTGACGGACATTCTCGTCTTTCTGTAGGCTTTGACCTCTGGTTTTTCAAGCCCTATCTTGCGCTTGCCGTTCACCTGAAAAAAGGGCGGTTCACTGGGATTGCTGGCATGAAGCAAATTCGCCAAGCTTATACTTGGAGTGTTTTGTGTGAGTGCTGTCTTTGGGGAGAACTGGCTACATGGCGATAGCGATCATCGCGGGCATTCTCGCGGGTTTGGTGAGCTTGGTTCCCATGTGGGCTGGTGTTCACAGCGCAAAGCGAATGGATGCGCAGTCATCGGCTGCCGGGTACCTCACACCGGTGCTGCTGGCCGTCGGAGGCTCGTTCATCGTCCTTGCTTTGGCGACAGTCATTTGCGTGGTCGTGGCTCGACCGAGTGTGGTTCCCTTCGCCTTGGCGGAGGCGTGCACGCTCGTCGTTGCGGCACTCGGTTATGGAATAGCGAAAGCTATACGCAAGTAGAACGGAGAGGGCGAAAGTGGATATCAATCCGTTAGAGGTGCTTCAGGGCGAGCCTCTCGAGCACCTGCAACACTCGTTCGATTCGATGTACCTCATCAGCGGAGGCGGCGAAGTCGGCCTCACGCAGTACATCTTCTGGATGATCATCTCGGTGGTGCTCACCGCGCTGATCGTCATCCTCGCCGGCAAGCGCCTGCGCCTCATACCCACCGACAAGTTCGCGAACATGGTCGAGTGGGGCTACGAGCGCATCTGCGTCAACATGGGCGAGAACGCCATCGGCAAGGGCTACCAGAAGTACATGCCCATCATCCTCACCTTCTTCTTCTTCATCCTCGTCTCCAACATCATCGGACTCATCCCGGGATGCAAGACGCCCACCGGCTCCCTTTCCGTCACGTGGGCCCTCGCGACCGTCGCCTTCCTCTACTTCAACTGGCAGGGCATCAAGACCAAGGGCGGCTTGGGCTACCTCAAGTCCATCGCTCCCTCGGGCCTGCCCGTCGTGATGGTTCCCATCATCTGGCTCTTCGAGTTCATCTCGCTGGTCCTGCGCTGGCTCACGCTTGCCGTCCGACTTTACGGCAACATGTTCGCCGGCCACATGATTCTCGGCATCTTCGCCCTCATGACCACCATCTTCCTGCAGTGCAGCATCGAGGCCATGAACTTCGTCATCGGTCTGCCTGCCATCGCATGGGTTCTTCTGCTCATCGTCATGTACGCCATGGAGTGCCTCGTCGCGTTCCTGCAGGCGTACGTGTTCTCGATACTCACGGCCGTCTACGTCGGTCTCGCGGTTTCCGAATCGCACTAATTTCGGTTCTCGGCCGGGTACGGTGCCCGGCTGGTTCATAGGAAGTTTGACTTGCGCGGAGAAGGCCGTGCGGGTCGTCACTTAAGGAGGAACAAGTGGAAACAACTCTTATTATCGCCGCCCTCAAGGTTGTCGGCTACGGTCTCGGCGCCATCGGCCCAGGCATCGGCATCGGCATCGCCTGCTATGGCTGCTGCGTCGGCTCTGCCCGTCAGCCCGAGCTCGCGGGTCGTCTCTTCACCAACTTCATCATTGGTGCGGCACTTGCTGAGGCCCTCGCGCTCATCGGCTTCGTGCTCTTCTTCCTTGCCTAGTCCAGGTTTTCGTATTGTTGGAAACAGTTACTAGGGAGGGATCAGTGAAAGCACAGTTCAAGAAATTTGCCACTCGCGGCACCGCCGCTTGCGCGCTCGCGAGTGCCATGGCTTTCGCAGCTCCCACGCTTGCCTTTGCGGCCGAAAGGGAAACCGCGGGTATCTCGGCTATTCTGCCGGCGATGGACGAGTTCATCCCGATGCTCGTGGCCTTCCTCATCCTGCTTGCGATTCTCGTCAAGTTCGGATGGCCCATGTTCAATGGCATTCTCGAGAAACGCGAGACGACCATCCGCGAGGCTCTCGAGAAGTCGGAGCAAGCTCGTATCGAGTCCGAGCGTGTGCTTGCCGAGTACCAGGACAAGCTCATCGAGGCTCGCCAGGAAGCAGCCACGATCATCTCCGAGGCCAAGCAGCAGGCCGAGGCGCAGCGCGCCGCGACCACTGCCAAGGCTCAGGAGGAGGCCGAGAAGATCATCGCCAAGGCACGCGAAGCCATGGAGTCCGAGAAGACGGCCGCCATCGCCGAGCTGCAGGCATCCGTCGCTGACATCGCATGCGCTGCCATGGCACGCGTCGTGCAGGAGGACTTCAGCGATGCGGATCATCGTAGGCTCATCGAGAAGAGCATCGAAGAGATAGGTACGCTCAATGCCTAGGAATCGTCTGCTCATCAAGAAGGAAATCGACGCGTACGCCGAGGTCTTGCTCGAAATGGGCGAGTCCAACGATTCCGTGTACTCGATTTCCGCCCAGCTCGAGGAGATGAAGAAGGTCGTCAACATGCATCCCGGTCTCAGGGAGGTGCTCGCCAACGATTCCATCGACGAGAACACCCGCGTGACGGTGATGCACGAGGTCTTCAAGGAGTTCGATGTCGAGCTCATCAAGTTCGTCATCTTCATGGCGGAGCGTCGTGACATCGCGCTTCTTCCCCGTGTGGCCGAGCGCTACGATCAGATGGTGCAGGACAAGTTCGACGTCGCCATTCTCGACGTCGCCACCGTCATTCCGCTCGACGACGAGCTGCGAGAGAAGATTAAGAATAAGTTTGCCGCCCAGTTTGGCAAGGAAATCGTCCTGCGCGAGCATGTCGATGCCTGGCTGCTCGGTGGCATGAACGTGAGAGCAAATGGTAGGCGTGTCGATTGTTGCACCGCTACGCGAATCGAGAGGATTCGCGCCGAGCTCTCTTCAGTATCGACTGGAGGTGAAAGGTAAATGGCGGAAATCACCGCGAGCGATATCGATAAGATTCTGCGTGAGAAGCTTGCTTCCCTGCAGACCAACGTCGAAACTCGTGAGTTTGGTCAAGTCATTCAGATCGGCGACGGCATCGCGCGCGTCAATGGTCTGAAAAGCGCTATGGCAGGCGAGCTCCTCGAGTTCGTCGCGCACGATGGCACGACTGTCTACGGTCTCGCCCAGAACCTTGAAGAAGACGAAGTAGGCGCCGTTCTCCTGGGCGACTACACCCTTATCAAGGAGAACGACGAGGTCCACACCACGGGCCGCGTCGTCGAGGTTCCCTGCGGCAAGAGCCTGCTCGGCCGTGTCGTCAACCCGCTCGGCATCCCGCTGGACGGCAAGGGTCCCATCGAGGCCGAGGGCTATCGCCCCGTCGAGTTCCGTGCCCCGGGCGTCATCGAGCGCCAGCCCGTCCATGAGCCCGTCCAGACCGGCCTCATCGCCATCGACGCGATGATCCCCATCGGACGTGGCCAGCGCGAGCTGATCATCGGCGATCGCCAGACGGGCAAGACGTCCATCGGCATCGACACGATCATCAACCAAAAGGGCAAGGGCATGATCTGCATCTATGTCGCCATCGGCCAGAAGGCCTCCACGGTCGCAACCGTGGTCGAGGCCCTCGAGAGCCACGGCGCACTGGATTACACGATCATCGTCTCCGCGCCCGCATCCACGTCCGCGCCGCTGCAGTACATCGCCCCCATGGCCGGTGCCGCAATGGGCGAGTACTTCATGTACAACGGCGATGACGGTCAGCCGGCAAGTGCCACCAACCCCGGTGGTCACGTGCTCTGCGTCTACGACGACCTCTCCAAGCAGGCCGTCGCCTACCGCCAGATGTCGCTGACGCTTCGTCGTCCGCCGGGACGCGAGGCCTATCCTGGCGACGTCTTCTACCTGCACTCCCGTCTGCTGGAGCGCGCCGTCAAGCTCAACGACAAGAACGGTGCCGGTTCGCTCACGGCCCTTCCCATCATCGAGACCCAGGGCGGTGACGTCTCCGCATACATTCCGACGAACGTCATCTCCATTACCGATGGCCAGATCTTCCTGCAACAGGACCTGTTCATGCAGGGCCAGCGCCCGGCCGTCAACGTCGGTATCTCGGTTTCCCGCGTCGGTGGTTCCGCGCAGATCAAGGCCATGAAGCAGGTTGCCGGCACGCTGCGCCTCGACCTGGCCGCCTATCGCGAGCTGCAGGCGTTCTCGCAGTTCGGTAGCGACCTGGACAAGGCCACGCAGCAGCAGCTCTCCCGTGGCGCTCGCATGACCGAGCTCCTCAAGCAGGGCCGTTTTGCCGCCATGGACGTCGAGGACCAGGTCGTCGCGATCTTCGCGGGCGATCAGGGCTTCCTCGATGGCATGCCCGTGTCCGACACGCTGCGCTTCCGCGATGACCTCGTGCAGTACATGCACACGGTTCGCAAGGACCTCAAGGACAAGATCGCGACTGAGAAGCAGCTGACCGACCAGATCAAAGAGGAGCTCCTCGAGGCCATCACGACCTTCAAGCAGAGCTTCATCATTGCGAAGAAATAGAGGTTAGCGCATGCCCAGTCAACGCGATATCAAGAGGCGTAAGCTCTCCGTCGAGAGCACGAAGCAGATCACGCGCACCATGGAAATGGTCGCCACTGCCAAGATTCGCCATGCGACTGAGCGCATCGCCGCGGCTACCCCGTATTCCGAAGCTATGGTCAAGACCCTTTCCGGCGTGGCTGCTCATTCGCTGAGCGTCGAGCATCCACTGCTGGAAGAGCATGAGGACAAGAAGGCCGCAATCGCCATCGTCGTGGTATCCGACCGTGGACTGGCCGGTGGTTTCAACAGCAACGTCTTTCGCCAGGTCGAGAAGTACCGGGCGAAGAACGACGCTGCCGGAATCAAGACCAATGTCATCGTCTGCGGAAAGAAGGGCGCAAGCTACTTCCACTACCGCAGGCTCGAACCGCTCATGGTGTTTCGAGACATGTCCGCGGATCCCACGATCCAGGAGGCACGCGAGATTTCCTCGTACGTGCGCAGCAGCTTCCTCGACCACGCGGTCGACGAGGTCGTGATCTTCTACAATCACGCCCGCAACGCCGCCGATCAGGACCTGCGCGAAGAGGTCATCCTGCCTGTCCAGGCCGATGCGCTGAAGGCAAGCGAAGACGAGAGTGGCGAGGCGGAAATCGCCGCCGACACGAGCTTCGAGCCTTCGTCAGAAGAAGTACTTGACCGCCTGCTCCCGGCCTACGTCGAGACGGTGGTCTATCACGCGCTCATCGATTCAGCCGCTGCCGAGCAGGGCGCTCGCCGCAAGGCGATGAAGTCCGCGACCGACAACGCGACCGAGATGATCGAAACGCTGGATCGCTTGTACAACCGCGTGCGCCAAGGTGCCATCACCACTGAGATTACCGAAATCGTCGGTGGCGCTGCCGCTTTGGAGGAATAGAGAATGACGAGTAATGATAAGGACGCAACTATGAAGAACGTTGGACGCATCGTTCGCATCGTTGGTGCTGTCGTAGACTGCGAGTTTGCGGCTGATTCCATCCCTGCGATCTACAACGCGCTCACGGTGGACGCCGATACTCCAGTCGGTCATGTTTCGACCGTGCTCGAGGTCCAGATGCACCTCGAGGGCAACATGGTCCGTACGGTCGCCATGACCAGCACGGACGGCCTGCAGCGCGACACCGAGGTCGTCGACACCGGCGCACCCATCCAGATGCCCGTCGGCAACGAGACCCTCGGTCGCATCTGGAACGTCATCGGCCAGCCCGTCGATGGCAAGCCCATGCCCAAGATCGAGCAGACCTACCCGATCCACCGTCCCGCTCCCGCCTTCGACGAGCTGACGACCAAGACCGAGACGTTCGAGACCGGTATCAAGGTCATCGACCTTCTCGAGCCCTACATCCGTGGTGGCAAGACCGGTCTGTTCGGCGGCGCAGGCGTCGGCAAGACGGTTCTCATCATGGAGCTCATCAACAACCTCGCCCAGGAGCACAACGGCACGTCGGTGTTCACGGGCGTCGGCGAGCGCACCCGTGAGGGTACGGACCTCTACCTCGAGATGAGCGAGTCGGGCGTTATCAACAAGACCTGCCTCGTGTACGGTCAGATGAACGAGCCTCCCGGAGCGCGTCTGCGCGTCGGTCTGGCCGGCCTGACGGTCGCCGAGTACTTCCGTGACCAGGGCCAGGACGTTCTGCTGTTCATCGACAACATCTTCCGTTTCACCCAGGCCGGTTCCGAGGTCTCCGCACTGCTCGGCCGCATGCCGTCCGCCGTCGGTTACCAGCCCACGCTGGCCACCGAGATGGGCGACCTGCAGGAGCGCATCACCTCGACCGCCACGGGCGCCATCACCTCCGTCCAGGCCGTCTACGTTCCCGCTGACGACCTGACCGACCCGGCTCCCGCCACCGCGTTCATCCACCTTGACGCGACGACGGTTCTGTCGCGCTCCATCGCCGAGCTCGGCATCTATCCGGCCGTCGACCCGCTGGCCTCCACGAGCCGCGCCCTCGATCCTTCTGTCGTGGGTGACGAGCACTATCGTGTCGCCGTGCAGGTCCAGGAGATTCTCCAGGCGTATTCCGACCTCCAGGACATCATCGCCATTCTTGGTATGGACGAGCTTTCCGAAGACCAGAAGCTCGTCGTTGCCCGCGCCCGCAAGGTGCAGCAGTTCCTGGGCCAGCCGTTCCACGTTGCCAAGCAGTTCACCGGCATCGACGGCAAGTACGTCAAGGTCGAGGATACGGTCCGCTCGTTCAAGATGATCATCGACGGCGAGATGGACGACGTTCCCGAGCAGGCGTTCCGTAACAAGGGCGACATCGAGGAAGTGCTCGAGGCCGCCAAGGAACTCGCTTAGAGAAAGGGTGCTACCGAACCATGCTGCAATGTGAAATCGTCACTCCCGAACGCAAGCTGTACTCCGACGAGGTCAACTTCGTGGTCATCCCCGCATCTGAGGGCGAGATGGGCATCTATGCCAAGCACGAGCCCGTGGTCACCACGCTCAAGTCGGGTACCGTACGCGTGACCGAGGCAGAGGGCCAGGAGCCGGTTCGCTACATTGTGGCCGGTGGGTATGCACAGATCGAGGCGAATCGCGTCATCGTGCTCGCCGATCACGCCGCCGCCTTGCAAGAGCTCGACGAGACTGCCATCAAGGTCCATATTGACGACCTCAAGGAGAAGATGGCCGACCTTAAGGATGACGATCCTAATCGTGCGTTCATCGAAGACGAGGTCAAGTGGAACCAGGTTCTTCTCGAGCAGACCAGGTAAGTTCACACGCGAGCAAGTTTCCACTTATGCGAGGGGCCGCCATCATGGCGGCCCCTTTCGTTTTGGGAAAGACAGGGGAGACGTTTGCCTCGCTGCCGCCTAGCGTGCGATGAGGCGCATGTTCTCCGTGTCGATGTCGGCGAATTCCACGGTGACGAGCTCGCCGATGGGAAGGGCGGCATTGCAGGCAACCGTGTGGTACGACTCGCTCGTGCCCAGACCAGGCCGCTCGACGATCACCTGCTCGAAGCTGCCCAGGCGACGCTCCATGTCCTCGAGGGCAAGGCGCCGTCCGAGTTCCATGAGCGTCTGCGAGCGTGTCGCCTTGACTTGGGGGTCAACCTGGTCGGCGCGCTCGGCTGCGGGCGTGCCGGGCCTTCTCGAGTAGCGAAACACGTGAAGGCGCATGAAGCCGCAGCGTTCGATGAGACGATAACTTTCCTCGAAGTCCTCGTCTGTCTCGCCGGGAAAGCCGACGATGACGTCGGTCGAGAGCGCGAGCTGCGGTGCCGCGTCACGCAGGCGAGCAACGAGTTTTGCGAATGCTGCGGCGTCGTAGTGGCGGTTCATCTCGTGCAGCACCTTGGACGAGCCCGATTGCAGACAAAGGTGCAGGTGCCGGCACAGGCGCCCGTCCGAGTGTCCCAGCGCGCCGATGAGCGAGGGCGTGACGCTCTGGGGCTCTACCGACGAGATGCGCACGCGACCGATCTTCGTCTGCCCGAGCAGCATGGCTGCGAGCTGCGCGAGGTCGGTGTCACCATCCTTGTAGGCGGCCAAGTCGATGCCGACGAGCACGAGTTCGCGCGTACCGGCGTTGGCGAGGACGCGTGCCTGTTCGAGTATCTTGCGGGCCGGAACGGAGCGTGCCGGCCCGCGTGCGACGTGGACGATGCAGTAGCTGCAGGCGTTGTCACAGCCGTCCTGGATCTTGAGGTCCACCCGCGTCCTGAACGCCCCGTCTTTGCGGGCGCGCAGGGCGACCTGCGTAAGATTATCCGCGCCTGGGCTCGATTCCCCGTGCACGAGGCGCGACGCGAGTGTCGGGATTTTGGCCTTGTCCGTCTCGCAGCGAACGCGTGCGTCCATATCGCCATAGCGATTGGCGTCGATGTTGATGGCGCAGCCGGTCACGATGATGGGCGCGGTGTCGTTCGCGCGTAGCAGCATGCGAATCGCCTTGCGGTTCTTCGCATCGGCCTCACCGGTGACCGTGCACGTGTTGAGGATGGCCACATCGCAGTCGGCAGCGCCCCCGGCTTTCTCCCATCCGGCGGCGAGCAACGCGGCGGCCATGGTCTCGGACTCGGCCTGGTTGACCTTGCAGCCCAGGGTGTGGATGTGAAAGCGCGGGAGCAAGGTGTCTCCCGCGCGATGACGTGCGTCTGGCATGGGCGCGTACGCCTACTTGTGGTTGCCGAGGCCGCCCAGGGTGTACATGCACAGGGCGGTGGCCACCGTGCCGGCCGTCTCGGTGCGCAAGATCAGCTCGCCGAGCGAGACGATCTTGACGAAGCTCCCCAGGGCCTTGATCGCCTCGACCTCCTCGGCCGTGAGGCCACCCTCGGGACCGATGACGAGTGCGACATGGCTATCGATGTCGCAGCCCTCGAGCGCGTCTCCGACGGAAAGCGGCATGCCATCGGCGCGCTTGTCCGCCTCTTCCCAGGCGATGACGACGCGGTCGTATTCGGCGAGCTCGCGACAGATGTCCTCGAGACCCGTCGGGTCATCGACGACGGGCAGGATGTTGCGTCCCGACTGCTTGGCGGCCGAAAGCGCGATGCGGCGCCAGCGCTCGCCCTTGCGCCCGCGTTCGTCGACGGCGAGGCGCACGACCGTGCGCGCGGAGAGGAAGGGGATGATGCGTCCGATGCCCAGCTCGGTGGTCTGGCGAATCGTCTGCCCCATGCGATCGCCCTTCGAGACGCCTTGCACGAGCGTGAGGTCGGGTAGCTTCTCGAGAGGCATCTCCCGGATGCAGCGGCCCGTTACCTCGAACTCGTCGATGGTGATGACCTCGACTTCCCAGCATTTGACGCCGGCGGCGACGGCGGCGATGTGCTCGCCTTCCTTGATGCGGCGCACCACGAGGTGGTGAAGCTCCTTATCGGAGAAGGGGAGGGTGACGATATCCCCTTCGGGCAGTTCGCCTTCCATGAAAAAACGAGGTATGGACATGTGCAACTCCCATTGGCATGCGTGCGAAACGCACTTGCTGATTGGTATCCGGGGTATCTAAACAGGTGTATTGTAGCCGTTTTCAGGTCATGCTATAGTGACAGCGTCAAAAGGCGCGGTAAGCGTCTCGACTTTCCTTTTCACAGTCTCCCCGTTTGACATTTCGTTCCTTGCATGTCCCTGCTCAGGTTCTCGAACGGTGAAGACAATCAATGTACGGAGGAGCAACAGTGAAGTTTTTCCTGGATACTGCCGACCTGTCCGAAATCGAGGAGGTGGCGTCGTGGGGAGCCCTTGCCGGCGTCACGACCAATCCGAGCCTCTATGCCCGCATCGGCGGCAAGCTCGAGGACTTCGAGGGCCATCTTGCCAAGATCTGCAATCTGGTCGACGGGCCCGTGAGCGGTGAGGTCACCGCCGAGGACCGCGAGGGCATGATCGAACAGGGCCGTTCCCTGGCGGCGTTGGCCGACAACATGGTCGTCAAGATTCCGGTCTGCGTCGAGGGCCTTGCCGCGACGCGCGTCCTTTCCGAGGAGGGCATCGACGTGAACATGACGCTCGTGTTCACCGTACCCCAGGCCCTGCTGGCCGCCCGTGCCGGCGCACGCTACATCAGCCCCTTCGTGGGTCGTTTCGACGACATCGCCGAAGATGGCCTGGACCAGCTCGGGGATATCGTCACGGCCATCCAGAACTACGACTTCGGCCACCCGGTCGAGATCATCGCGGCTTCCATCCGCTCTGCCAACCACGTGACGCAGGCGGCCCTCATGGGCGCCGACATCGCGACCGTTCCCTATGGCGCGATGAAGAAGTGCGTGTATCACCCCCTTACCGAACAGGGACTCGAGAAGTTCAAGGCCGACTGGGAAAAGGTTGAGAACGCATGAGTGAAGATACCGTAGCAAACGCCGAGGCTGGCGAGGAGAAGCCCGCGGCAAAGAAGACCACACGCAAGCCCGCCGCCAAGAAGACCACGGCAACAA
This sequence comes from uncultured Coriobacteriia bacterium, assembly GCA_948466335.1. Lineage (GTDB taxonomy): Bacteria > Actinomycetota > Coriobacteriia > Coriobacteriales > QAMH01 > QAMH01. Next base: position 59,133 of record CAOKAE010000005.1, read on the forward strand.
AGAGCACAACCGCCAAGAAGTCGACGACTGCCGCCAAGAAGACCACGACGCGCAAGACGACGACCCGCAAGACCGCCGCGAAGAAGGCCGATGAGGCGCAGGAGGCCGTGGTCGTCACCGAGGAGCAGCTCTCCCTCGTCGACGTGCCCGAGCAGGTACCTGCAGACAACGGTGCAGAGCCGGAACACGAGAAGAAGCCGGTGCGCAGGCGCAGGACCACCAAGAAGGCCGAGGAGTCCGAGAAGGCAGCCGAGGCCGAGCAGAAGCAGGACGCCGGGAAGCCCGAGGAGCCGGCGAAGGCCGAAGAGTCCGATGCGACCGCGAAGGACGAGGCAAAGCCCCAAGACAAGGCCGAGGAGCCGTCGCAGGCAAGCGCCGAAGAACCTGCCGCATCCGATGCCCCGGCGGCCACGGAAGGATCCGAGGACGCCGAGAGTGGCGAGCAACGCGAGGGCAAGCGCAACAGGCGCCGCAACCGCCGCAGCCGCAACAACCACCAGCGCAAGGAGATCGTGCCGTCCGCCACGCGTGACGAGCTCGCCCTGCTCGAGGACGACGAGCTCACCGCCAAGGCGTTCGAGCTGGGAGTGGACGCCGCCGAATACGGCGAACGGGATGACCTCGTCTCGGCCGTCTACGACGCGCTGCTCCAGGCCGAGGGCTTCGTCATGGTCGAGGGCATACTCGACCTGCTGCCCGACGGCTATGGCTTCATCCGCACCGACGGCTACCTTCCGGGCGAGCATGACGCCTACGTGGGCGTGAGCACGGTGCGCCGCCAGGGTCTGCGCAAGGGCGACTACATCACCGGTCGCGTGCGTCCGCCGCGCGAAAACGAGAAGTACCCCGCGCTCAACACCATCGTCACCCTCAACGACGAGCCGTACCAAGGCCCCACCCATCGCGTGAAGTTCGCGAACCTCACGCCGGTCTATCCCGACGAACGTCTCATCATGGAGCACGGCAAGGACACGCTCACCGCCCGTTCCATCGACCTGGTCGCGCCCATCGGCAAGGGCCAGCGTGGCCTCATCGTCTCGCCGCCCAAGGCCGGCAAGACCACGGTCCTCAAGGACATCGCGGCCGCCATCAGCGCCAACAACCCCGAGGTGCACCTCATGTGCCTGCTCGTGGACGAGCGTCCCGAGGAAGTCACCGACATGGAGCGCAGCATCAACGGCGAGGTCATCTCCTCGACCTTCGACATGCCCTGCGAAAACCACATCGCCGTGGCCGAGCTCGTCATCGAGCGCGCCAAGCGACTCGTGGAAAACGGCCAGGACGTCGTCATCCTGCTGGATTCCATCACGCGCCTCGCGCGCGCCTACAACCTCGGTCAGCCCGCTTCCGGTCGCATCCTCTCCGGTGGCGTCGACTCCACGGCGCTGTACCCGCCCAAGAAGTTCCTCGGCGCGGCGCGCAATATCGAGGACGGCGGCTCGCTCACCATTCTGGGTACCGCCCTGGTGGATACGGGCTCGAAGATGGACGAGGTCATCTTCGAGGAGTTCAAGGGCACGGGCAACATGGAGCTCAAGCTCGACCGCACCTTGGCGGACAAGCGCATCTTCCCCGCCATCGATCCGGTCACGTCCGGCACGCGCAAGGAGGAACTGCTCATCGATCCGCAGGAGGCACCGCTCATCTGGGGCGTGCGCAGCCTGCTCGCCAACATGAACAACACCGAGCGCGCCATGAAGATGCTCGTCTCCTCGCTCAAGGCCACCGAGACCAACCGCGAGTTCCTCGTGAAGTCGGCCCGCAAGGCGTCCAAGGCAGCGCAGAGCCTCTAGACCTGCACGCAAGCTATGCAATGACAACGCCCCGGTTTCCTTGAGCCGGGGCGTTTTCGTTTGCTGAAAAAAGACTGGCTAAGCGGCGTAGGTGCTGGTATCATATTCCGGACTGTTTCAAGCCTTGGTCGGAAACTAAGGCATAAAGAAGGAGCAACAATGAAACCCGATATCCATCCCGATTACGTCGAGTGCACGGTGCGCTGCAGCTGCGGTAACACCTTCAAGACCCATTCGACCAAGTCCGAGCTCGTCGTCGACCTCTGCAACGAGTGCCACCCGTTCTTCACGGGTCAGCAGAAGTTCGTCGACACCGGCGGACGTGTCCAGCGCTTCTCCAACAAGTTCGGTTCCGCTGCCGATCAGCTCAAGGAGCGCAAGGCCGCCGAGAAGGCCGCCAAGCAGGCCGCTGCTGCCGAGGCCGCTGCCAAGGCCGCCGAGGAGCGCGCTGCCAAGCAGGCCGCCAAGGAAGAGCGTGCCAAGAAGTACGCCGAGAAGGCTGCTCGCGACGCCGAGAAGGCCGAGAAGGAAGCCGCCGCTGCCGAGGACGAGGCCAAGGAAGAGGAGTCTGTGTCCGAGGTCGCCGAGGCTGCTGCCGAGGCCGCTGAGGCCGAGCAGGCCACTGCCGAGGCTAACGAGGAGGCCGCTGCCGAGGTCGCCGCTGCCGAGGAGAGCGCCGAGTAATCTTGCGCAACATCATGCGATGCGAAGAGCCGCCCATCGGGCGGCTCTTTTTTCAGGTGCACGGGGAACGTTCCTGAAGCCACCTTCGCCTCCCGAAAGAGGCTACTATGTAAGGGTGCAACGGGAAACGCAAGGGAGCGTGTCATGGCATTCGACTTCAAGAAGGGATACAAGGAGCTCTATCTGCCCAAACGCAAGCCGGCAATCGTCGAGGTGCCTCCTGCGACCTTCGTGGCCGTGCGCGGCTGCGGGGACCCCAACGAGGAAGATGGTGCCTACAAACAGGCCATAGGCGTCCTGTATGCGGTCGCCTACACGGTGAAGATGTCCAAGATGGGCGACCATCGCATGGATGGCTACTTCGACTTCGTGGTGCCGCCGCTCGAGGGCTTCTGGTGGCAACCCGGCGTGGAGGGCTTCGACTACGGCAACAAGGCGTCGTTCGAATGGATATCGGCCATCCGCTTGCCCGAGTTCGTCACGGCCGATGAGCTCGACTGGGCCAAGGGCGAGGCATCGCGCAAAAAGGGCATCGACACCGCCAACGCCGAATTGCTCCGCATCGACGAGGGCCTGTGTGTCCAGGCCCTGCACCTCGGCCCGTACGATGACGAGCCCGCCACGGTCGCGCTCATGGACGCTCTCATCGCCGAGGAGGGCTACGAGAACGACATGTCCGATACGGACGAGGGCAGGCATCACCACGAGATCTACCTTTCGGATGCCCGCCGGGTCGATCCTGCCAAGTGGAAGACGGTGGTGCGCCATCCCATCAGGACGATGGGATAGGCGGCGGTCTGAGACTAGACAACTCGCGAACGCGAGAGCATCGTCATCTGGTCTCGGGTAGCTTGCAGACGTCCACCCATTTGCTGTTGGGCGTGATCGTCTCGAGCTCCTCTGGTGTCAGCGCGATGGCGCTGTTGGAGCTTCCGCAAGCTGGATAGATCACGTCGAAACGGCGCAGGGAATCGTCGAGGTAGACGTCGCATTCCTCGTTCACGCCGAAGGGACACACGCCGCCGACACCGTGGCCGATGCGCTCCTCCGCCTCGTCAGCCGCGAGCATCTTCGCCTTGCGCCCGAAGCGCTCCTTGAACTTGGGGTTGGCGATGCGGGCGTCCCCAGCACATACGATGAGTGTCACGCGCTCTCCCATGTCGAACGACAGCGTCTTGGCGATGCGTGCGGGCTCGCAGCCCACTGCCTCCGCGGCCAACTCGACGGTGGCGCTCGAGCTGTCGAACTCCATTACGTCGGCGTCGCGTCCATACTGCGCGAGATGCGCTTTTGCTCGTTCGAGGGACATGGGATCTCCTTTCTGACATTGAAGAATTTATAGCATTGCCTAGTATTTCGCACCAAGCCAGATGTCATCGTCGCATATGGCATCCATGAGCCACGGTCCGTGCTTGGCGATATTGCCAACCCAGGACAGCACGCCTCTTGTCCAACGGGCTAAGGCGACGAACTCCACAGAATTGTCGAGAACGGTAACCTCGTCGCACAGGCTGATGACGCGGGAGAGATTGCGTAGGGATGCAGCATAGCGACGACGCACGGCTTTTTCATCTATGGGATGTCCGCCCATGGATACTCGATAGGCTATACGCTCAAGAGCGAGCTGGGGAGAGGCAACGCCAACGTAGTAGAGCACAATGCGGAAGCCGCTTTCGCGGGCACGTTGAATGGTCTTGATGCAAGAGCGACCCGTCAGAGTAGTTTCCTGATTGAAGCTCTTGTGTTGTGAGAGACAAGCATCGATGCGACGAAGCGCCTCGCGGCCGGCTTGAAATTGATCGCCGCCTGAATGCGGATCACCCTTGTTTTCAACTACGATTTCATCGGAGTTTACGCGTATGAGCGAATGTGGCACGTCTGGGTCTTTCCAGAAATTGGTATGGTAGAACGTCGATTTTCCGGCTCCGTTCACACCGGCAAAGACGATATACACGGGCCGTTTCATCAATACACGCCAGACTTCACGAGCTCGGCTTGCCGCTGCTGCAGGAAGAAATCTGTCATGGCCATGTAAAAGCTAGCTTCCTCTTTACTCTTGGCCTGTGCCATCATTTCACTGGTGGGAAGATGTCGAAACAGTTTGCGGCATTCTTCGTACAGTTCATGAAGCGATCCGACATCTACATTTTGTTGGGGGCTCTTATCTTCGGAGCTGCTTGCTCTGGGGCGCCCGGAGCGAGGTCGTTGCGACAGACGTTGCAAGACATCTTCTTCATGAAGTATCCAGGCGCGACCGCTTTTGGTCGCCATGAGCTGCCCCGATTTGATGAGAGCGCGCACGCGGGCAGTGCTGACTCCCAGTAGTTCTGCACTTTCGGATACTGATAGCATGAGGACTCCCTTTAAAACTATTGCGCTATCGCAATAATAACAGAAGAGACTAAAGTACCTAGCCGCAATTTCGTTCAAGAGCATGCAGCGCCGTAGCGCTATCCTATGGCCATGAAAAGAGACGAAGCCCAACAGACACAGCGCCCGAAGAGGCATATCAGGGATAGTAGCCGATGAGATACCACCTCATTGCGCTGTTCACCATAGTCGTCTGGGGGCTTACCTTCGTATCGACGAAGGTGTTGCTCGTCGACTTCACGCCGTTGCAGATTCTCGCCATACGCTTCGTTATCGGCGCCCTCGCGCTCTGCGCGCTAAGGCCGCATGTCCTGCAGCTTCACGAGAGACGTCACGAATGGCTCTTCGTCTTTGCAGGCGCCACGGGCATCGCCGCCTATTACCTGCTCGAGAACATCGCGCTCGTGTTCACCACCGCCACCGCCGTGGGTGTCATCGTGGCGGTATCCCCGTTGTTTACGGCTCTCATCGCGGTGGTGCGCGGTGACCGGTCCGCGTTGAACGCGCGCTTCCTTTGCGGTTTTCTGGTGGCCATGGGCGGTCTCGTGCTCGTCGGCGTCAGCACAAGCGCGGAGGACGTGATGTCGGCTTTCGGCGGCTTCTCCTATTTCGGGGACTTGCTCGCTCTGCTCGCAGGTGCCGTCTGGGCCATCTACTCGATGCTCGTGAAGCGTATCGGCGAGCTCGGCTACGAGACCATTGCCTCCACGAAGCGCACCTTCCTTTGGGGTCTCGTCTTCATTATTCCCGTGTCAATGCTGTTCGGTGGCGAGTTGCCCGCGATGGGGGAGGTGCTCGCATGGGAAAACGTTGCTAACCTCATCTTCCTGGGACTTATTGCCTCGGCGGCGTGCTTCGTCACCTGGGGTGTCGCGGTACGGCATCTGGGTGCGGTGACGTCGACCACCTACATCTACCTGGTTCCTGCCATCACGGCGACGGCTTCGATCATCCTGCTTGGCGAGCCGCTCACGCTGCCCATCATCGCGGGCCTCGTGCTCACCATTGCCGGCCTCATCCTCTCTCAAAGCGGGGAAGGGGCGTAAACACCCGCCTTATTCTTCCAGCTCCTTCTCTAGGCGCTGGCGATTTTTGATGGCTTCCTTGAACGATGCGGCCGTGAAGAACATGGCGAGGCAAAACGCCATCGTGAAGAACACGATGCCCATGGCGATATCGCCAAACCACGTCACCTGCTCGATACCGACGATCTGTATCTCGGCGGTCATGCGCATGCCGCAGGTGAGCACGCCGACCAACGTAGCACATACGAGCGAGAGCATCGCGGCGAACCCCCAGGGAATGCTATCGACCGAGGCGTAGCGGCTGCGGTCGCTAAGAATGCCCGCACGCAGCTGCAGTGCAAGCGGGACGACGCACGAGATGAGCACGACGATAACGATGAGATGCCACACGGGAAAGACACGTTCGCCCGCGGCGGTGTAGATGGCCGTTTCGGTCGTGGTGGCGACCTGGTCGACCATCATGGCGTAGTACAGGCATACGACGGTACCGATGAGCAGGATGTAGTAGCCTATCTTCGTGTAACGGTCTGACTCGGTAGCCAGCCGCTCGTCTTTGGGTCCCATGTACTCTTCCCAACGCCTTATGAGATTCATCATGTTTCCTTCCTAGTGCCAGAAAAGCTCGTCGAGGGTCTTGCCCAGGGTCTTGCAGATGGCAACGCAGAGCTTGAGACTCGGGTTGTAACGCCCGGCTTCGATGAGGCCGATGGTTTGGCGCGTGGCGCCCACCCGTTGCGCAAGTTCCTGCTGGGACAACCCACAGGCTAACCGGGCTGTGTGCATCCGCTCGTTCTTCTGTTCGTTCAACTCATGCTCCGTTACAGGTTTATGTAAGATATATATTGCATGCAATATATATCTTACATGTGATGAGAGACTTGTCAATGAGGAATCTGCCCATGTCCTTGGCGCTCCCGTTATAGAATGGATGACAAGAGAGTTTCAGCGATGATTAACGAGGGAGTGCATCATGGACGCATGCGAGGTCAATCCGACGCAAGGGGTAGCAACATTCCAGGAACTTCACGATGACATGCAGAAGGACACGTATTGGATTCGCTTCTTCTGCCGCCCGTGCTGCCCGGCACCCAAGCTCGATGGTGCCATCGAGATGCTCGACAAGCTCGCGGGCGAGGTGAGGGCCAACGGCGATTTCGACGAGAACGAAAAGCAGCAGCTTATCGAGCTCATCGAAGCCCGCAAGGAGTGGTACCCCAAGTCGGGGCTTTGCAAGGGCTAAGAACCATGTTGGGTTTGCAAAAGAAGCATCTCACAACCGATTCCGGGAGCATTGCCTATTGGGTGAGCGCCGATGTCGAGCCAGGACGTCCCTGGCTCGTCTTCTTGCCAGGGCTCACCGCAGATCATCGACTCTTCGACAAGCAAGTCGACCACTTTGCGAGCAAGGCGAACCTCCTGTTCTGGGATCCGCCCTCGCATGGCCAGTCGCGACCGTTTCGCCTGATCTGGACGATGAGCGACCTTGCGCGATGGCTGCATGAGATTCTTGAGGCTGAACGTGTGGAGAATCCCATCCTCATCGGGCAGTCCATGGGTGGCTACACCGCGCAAGTCTACATGGAACTTTTCCCAGGCGAGGCCGCAGGCTTCATCTCCATTGACTCGTGCCCTCTGAAGCGTCGTTACTACAATGCCGCCGAACTTTTCCTGCTCAAGCACACCAAGCTCATGTACCTCTCGTTTCCCTGGGAAACGCTCATCTCCATAGGCTCACAAGGCAATACCACGACGGAATACGGCTGCAAGCTCATGGAGACCATGATGCGCGACTACGAGAAGCACGAGTACTGCGAGCTCGCGGCCCATGGTATGCGCGTGCTCGCTGATGCGGTCGAAAGCAAGGCGGCCTTCGACATTGCCTGCCCGGCGTTGCTGCTGTGCGGCACGCAGGACAAGGCCGGCTCGGCCAAGCGTTACAACAAGGCGTGGACGAAGGTCTCGGGCATTCCGCTTGTCTGGATCGAGGACGCTGGCCACAACTCGAACACCGACCGTCCCGATATCGTGAACGCCGCCATCGAGGAGTTCGTCGCCGGCCTGTAGTGCGCAATGAGACAAATGTGTCTGACACATTTGTCTCATTCCACAGGTCAGGATGTCGGCCCTTTCATCCTCTATCGTCTTTGACGTTGCAATGGCATGTTCCCGGCATGCACGCGCCCCGCGCTACGGGCACAGCATCGGCGTAGTAGTGCTCGATGCACCAGTCCTTCGTGCCGCAGCACGGACAGGTGAGCTTGCGGGTGTGCAGCGTGTGACCGGCGATGAAGAATGGCCACAGCTTGGAGCGGAACTCCGCCTTGCACGCGGGACAAAGGTAGGTTACGTGGGCGTCGTAGTGAATCACCATCCACATGCCCGCTATCGCGACGAATACGAGCGCGATGGGGAAGGGCCACCACACGCCCGAGACGATGCCGTAGACGAGCGTGCCGATCCACGCGACGTCCATGAGGATGCCGACGACGATCATCATCGCCCAGCACCGGTTCCGCGCTCTCTTGTCTCTCATTTTCTCATCCATGGCCGTCTTTGACAGGGTGGTTATGCGCCCGAAGAGCCGCAGATCGTGTTGCATGAGCTCGATGCTCTTGAGCGTGGCGGCGTCTCGTGCCAATGTCTCTTCGAGCTGGCCTCGGCGCTCCTCCAGCAGCGCGTCGAGGATTGCCTCGCGATTGGGACTTTCGAGAATGCCCTTGATCTGGCTAAGCTTGAGCCCCAGGGACTTCAGCAGCAAGATGAAGCGTAGCCGCGATGCGTCGTCTTCGGTGTAGAGGCGTCGGCCTCCGCTCGAATAGCCCGAGGGCGCGAGCAGACCCTTCTGGTCGTAGTACTGCACGGTGCGCACGCTCGTTCCACATGCTTCGGCAAGCTCTCCGGTGGTATAGGTGGTTTCTTCGGTCATGGATATCACCTCCTTCGACACGACTTTTACGCTATGACGTCGCGTCACGAGCAAGGGCTTTCTTCAGAATTCTCAGATTATTTTCTCATGACCCAAGGTGACGAGAATGAGACATGCATGCCTGACATATTTGTCTCATTCTCGATGGGTGCCTGTAATAAATGAGACAAATGTGTCTGACAACTTTGTCTCATTCCATGGTGCTGAAACTGTAGTCCGTGTCCGAGCCGCTCTCGAAGAGTGCGACGACCTCGACGTCGAGACCGTCGGCGATTTTGGAGAGGGAGTCGAGGGTGGGGTTGGCCTGCCCGCTTTCGATGTTGCAGATGTAGGCATAATCCATATTGACCATCGAGGCGAGTTTTCGCAGGGAGAGACCCTGCATCCTTCTGAGCTCGTTGATTCGTGCGCCTACCAGGCGCCTGTTGTTCAGGCAACTTGGATTCATCTCCAAAGCGTATGTGATAGTATTGCGAAGACGTTGGCCTATGAGCCAACATTTGCACTGCATTATTAACTGTAATGCAGACAATGTCTCGCCGTTGGGGGATGAGTCGCAACATGGCTGGTAGGACTTGCGAACCGCAGGGTAAGTCGGATGTGGAAGGCGACGTCTTGTCAGACAGTGCGGGACGGTCGCCCAAGGACATCGAATCCCTTCGCCGCGCGCTGTATGCGGAGCTTGGCGAGCTCCTCTACGACGAGACGAAGGACGATGAGCGCTTCTTCCTCATGGCCCCCGATCTGTATCTTGCCATTGCGCAATGCGATCACGAGACGCCAAGGCATGGGTGAATGGCATCTCGTCACTAGGCCACTTGATGGGGAATTCTGACGTTTTGGTAATTGCGGGCACTCTCTCTTCACGGGATGGTGTCTTTTTTATTAGTATGGCCTGAACGAACGTGCGAGATATGGTCCGTGCGTCACCAACCGAAAGGAAGCTCCATGAACGTCGAGCTGCTCTATCACACACCGGATCCGCAACGCGCCGTCGCCACGGCCGCGCGGCTTTGCTATGCACCCGTGGGAGCTGCCGAGCTTATGGAGACGCTGTCAGAGGAGCGCATCGAGAAGGTCCTGCGCACCATTCTCGAGAGCGGCCATTTCTCGACTCTCGAGCATGCCAGCTACACCTTTGCCATCGACGGTGTGTCGCGTGCGATGACGCACCAGCTCGTCCGCCATCGCCTCGCCTCCTATAACCAGCAATCGCAACGCTACGTGACCTTCAAGGAGGAGCCGGAGTTCATCGTGCCGGATTCCGTCATCGAGGCAGGTGCCGCAGGCGAATATGATGCGGCCGTGCGCGCCGCCTTTGCCGCCTACGCCGACCTTGTCGAGCGTGGTGTTCCCGCCGAGGACGCGCGCTACCTGCTGCCCAATGCCTGTGAGACCAAGATTGTCGTGACCATGAACATCCGCGAGCTGCTCCACTTCTTCGAGCTGCGCTGCTGTAACCGCGCCCAGTGGGAGATTCGCGAGGTCGCCTGTCGCATGCTCGAGCTCGTACGCCCCACGGCTCCGCTCATCTTCGCGCAAGCCGGTCCCGGCTGCGTGAAGGGCGCGTGCCCCGAGGGCAAGATGACCTGCGGCAATCCCTGGGACAGAGTGGAGCTGTAGTCCTTGGGCGAGTCACGCAAGGCATTCGAGGCCGACGCGGACGTCCGCACGCGGACGCACATCGGTGGACAGGCTCTCATCGAGGGCATCATGATGCGCGGTCGCTACAACTGGGCCGTTGCCGTGCGCACGCCCGATGGCGACATCTACACCGAAGAACACGATCTGGCCTCCGGCCGCAAGAAGAACGCCTGGATGTACTGGCCCGTCATCAGGGGCTGCACGGCGTTCGTCGAGTCGCTCGCACTCGGCTACAAGGCGCTCGGCATCTCGAGCGAGCACGCCTATGACTGGGACGAGGAAGAAGACGGGGAAGCCGAAGACGGCAAAAAATCGGGCGGCATGGGTGGCCTCATGACCATCTCGATGATCGTCGGCATCATACTCGGTATCGCCATCTTCGTTGTCCTGCCCGCGGCGTTGAGCAATCTCGTGCTGGGCGAGGCGAGCATGAACTCGGTTGCCTGGAACATCTTCGACGGCATCGTGCGCGTCGCCATCTTCATCCTCTACATCTGGCTCATCAGCCTCATGAAGGACATACGGCGCATGTTCAGCTACCACGGCGCCGAGCATAAGACCATCCACTGCTACGAACATGGCGAGCAGCTCGAGCCAGGTGTCGCGATGCGCTTCCCGCGCCTGCACGTGCGCTGCGGCACCGCCTTCATCATCATGGTCATGCTCATCGCCATCTTCGTCTATACGGTGCTGGGCCAGCCCATCAACGCGCTCGTCGACCTGACGGGCGTGACCGAAGGCCCGCTGCGTTTCGTGCTCATCATGATCACGCGCATCATCTTGCTGCCCATCATCGCCGGCGTCTCCTACGAGGTCACGGTCAAGTGGGCCGGTTCGCATCCGGACAACAAGCTCGTGCGCGTCATCTTGTGGCCCGGTATGCAGATGCAGCGCCTCACGACGAATCCGCCCGATGAGGGTATGATTGAATGCGCCATCGCCGCGATGAACATCGTGCTTGCGCGCGAAGAACTCGAAGCGCGCAAGGCCGCCCGTGGCGAGCAGGGCGCATAGGAAAGGGGAGAGACATGGAGTTTGTCACGGCAGGCGAGTCGCACGGACCGGCTTTGACGGCCATCGTGACCGGTGTTCCCGCTGGCGTGTCCATCGATATCGATGCGATCAACCGCGACCTCGCGCGTCGCCAGGGTGGCTACGGCCGCGGCGGGCGCCAGAAGATCGAGTGCGATACCGCGCAGATTCTCTCCGGCGTACGCTTTTCGCAGACGCTCGGCACGCCCGTTGCCGTGCAGGTCGTCAACGACGACTTCGCCAATTGGACCGACCGCATGGCTCCCGTGGGCGACGCTCCCGATGACCTGAAGCGCGAGACCTGCCCACGTCCCGGTCACGCCGACCTCGTGGGCATGCTCAAGATCGCGACCGACGATGCCCGTGACATCCTCGAACGCTCGAGCGCGCGCGAAACGGCAGCGCGCGTCGCAGCCGGTGGCATTGCCAAGGCCGTCCTTTCCGAGCTGGGCGTCGACATCTACTCCTACGTGCGCCGTATTGGCGCGGTCGAGCTTCCTAAGGATGCGCCCGTCGAGCGCGTGACCATCGAGGCATCGGATTGCCGCTGTCCCGACGAGGCGACGACCGAGGCCATGAAGGCCGCCATAGACGAGGCCCGCGCGGCGGGCGAATCGCTTGGCGGTGAGTTCGTCGTCGTGGCAGAAGGTCTCGTCACGGGCCTCGGTAGCTATGCATCCGGTCCGAGCCGTCTTACCTCGCGTCTGGGCGCGGCGGCGTTCTCGATTCCCGCCATCAAGGGCGTGGAGTTCGGCCTCGGCTTCGAGGCTGCGCGACGCCCCGGTTCTCGCGTGCACGACTCCATCTACTACAGCGAGGCGGCGAGCTTCACCCGCGCGAGCAATAACGCCGGTGGCCTCGAAGGCGGCATGACCAACGGCGAGCCCCTTGTCATGACCTGCGCGATGAAGCCCATTCCCACCATGATGCAACCGCTCGACACGGTCGACACCGATACGCTCATGCCCGTCAAGGCGTCTAAGGAACGCTCGGACGTGTGCGCCGTGCCCGCTGCCGCCGTGGTGGCCGAGGCCGAGGTCGCCTTCGTGCTCGCCGATGCCTATCTCGAGAAGTTCGGTGCCGACGCGATCGATGACATCATCGCCGCCCGTGACGCGTATCGGGAGCGCATCGTCCTATGACGCGCGAGATTTGCAACGATCACATCCTGCTCGTGGGCTTCATGGGCTCGGGCAAGACGAGCGTGTCACGCAGGCTGTCCGCGATCACGGGCCTGTCGCTCATCGACCTCGATTACCGCATCGAGGCCATCCAGCATCGCAAGATTTCCCGCATCTTCGCCGAAGAGGGGGAAGCGGGCTTTCGTCGCATCGAGACCGAGACGCTCTCCGGGCTCAAGTACGAAGGGCGCTCGATCATCTCGTGCGGTGGCGGCATCGTGTGCAATCCCGTCAATCGCCCCATACTCAAGTCCCTCGGCACGGTCATCTTCCTCGACGTGCCCTGCGACGAGGCCATCGGGCGCATCTCGAATCCCTCCACGCGGCCGTTGCTTTCGGGCGAGCGTCCCGTTGGCGAAATCTACGCCGAGCGCATGCCCTGGTATCGCGAGGTCGCGGACATCACCATCGAATCGTCGGGCAAGACCGTCTATCAGGTCGCGAACCTGTGCAAGAACGCCCTCGAACGGGAAGGACTGCTATGAGCAGAGACCGTATCATCCATGTCGCGTTGCCGGGTGGCCACGTCTACGACATCCGCATAGGGAGCGGTGCGCTTTCCGCGCTCTCCTCGACGGCGCGCGATCTCAAGGACTGCCAGCGCGCTCTCGTCATCTCGGACGAGAACGTGGGACCGGCCTACGGCAAGCTCGTCAAGAAACGTCTCGAGGAGGCGGGCTTCGAGGTCTATGACCTGCTCGTTCCGCCGGGGGAGGCGTCCAAGTCCGTCGAGCTGGCAAACGAGCTCTGGGAGGCCATCGCGCGCTACGGCTTCACCCGTGACGATTTCATCGTTGCCTGCGGTGGTGGCGTGGTGGGTGACCTTGCCGGCTTCGTCGCCTCGACCTACATGCGGGGCATCGACTTCATCCAAGTGCCCACGACACTGCTTGCCATGGTCGATTCGTCCATCGGCGGAAAGACAGGCGTCAACCTGCAGTCCGGCAAGAACCTCGTCGGCACCTTCCACCAGCCCCTCTTTGTCTGCACGGACATCCGCTGCCTCAAGACTCTGCTCGACGAGGACTGGGCTAACGGCTTTGCCGAAATCGCCAAGAGCTCCTTCATCGCGCCGCGCCGTTCCTTCTATGAGTGGCTGCGCGACAACGTCGAGGGGCTTGCGGCCCATGACGTCGAGCTGCTCGAGGAGGCCGTCTACATGACTGCCGAGCTCAAGGCTTCCGTGGTATGCAAGGACAGCACGGAGTCCGCGGGCGTGCGCGAATGCCTCAACTACGGCCACACGCTCGCTCATGCCATCGAGAACGCCGCGGGTTACGGCACCATCGCGCACGGTCGTGCCGTGGCCGAGGGCATGCGCTTTGCCGCGCGCCTCTCGGTCGAGATGCTTGGTTGCGACACGAGCGTCGTGAAGGCAACCGACGCGTTGCTCGACGGCCTGGGTTTGCCGGCCCTTCCGTGGACGGCATCGCCCGATCGCCTCTTCAAGCTCATGAAGGGTGACAAGAAGACTCGTGGTGGCCAGATACGCTTCGTCTTGCTCGAGGACATCGCCAAGTGGAAGCTCGTGGGCGTGCCCGACGACATCATTATGGAGCACCTGCGGGCATGGTGCGCGTCCAAGGAGCGTCTCATCGAGCAAAACGGCGGCAAGATGTGGGGGCAGGCATGAAGTTCCTGTTGATGAACGGTCCCAACCTCAATTTGCTGGGGCAGCGCGAGCCAGAGGTCTACGGCACGACGACGCTGGCGGACATCGAGACGAGCACGACTGCCTACGCTGGCTTGCACGGCATCGAGATGGATTGCTTCCAGTCCAATCACGAAGGCGAGCTCATCGACAAGATCCACGCGAGCCAGGGTGTCTACGACGGCATCGTCTACAATCCCGGCGCGCACACGCACTACAGCTACGCCCTGCACGATGCGATCAGCTCGGTCACGACGCCCGTCGTCGAGGTACACATCTCTGATATCTCCAAGCGCGAGGAATTCCGGCGTCATTCCGTGCTCGCCGATGCCTGTGTCGGCCAGATCAAGGGACTTGGCCCCGACGGCTACCTCCGCGGCGTCGACATGCTGATAGAGCATTTGGGATAAACATGTGGCGGGACCCCTCGTCGAGTAGGCCCGCGAAGTGAAGCGACGAAACGGCAAAGCGGTTTTGCGAGGACTGTTTGAGAAGGGCAACCACATTTTGGTTGCCCTTCGAGTTTCCCTAAAGGGACTAGCTTCGCGTCGCCGCACGCAGCTTTGCCGTTTCGCCGCTTCGTTCACGAGCGAAGTCCGCTCGACGAGGAGCCGCACCGCCTCCGAACGGCTACTCGACGACCATGAGCTCGTGGGTGAGCTCGCAGAAGCTCTCGAAGCCGGTTTCGGTGACGACGCCGCAATCCTCGATGCGCACCCCCATCTCGCCGGGAAGGTAGATGCCCGGTTCGTCGGTCACGACATTGCCCGCGACGAGCGGCTCCTTGTTGGTGGGAGAGAGCAGCGGCAGTTCGTGTATCTCGATGCCCACGCCGTGTCCGAGCGAGTGACCCATCTTGTTCTCGAAGCCCGCCTTGGCAAGCTCGCTTTCGGCAAGCGTGTGCATCTGCGCGCCCGTCACGCCCGCCTTGATGCTGGCGGCAACCCACTCGTTCGCCCTGCGCACGGCTTCGTAGACGCGTACCTGTTCGTCACTTGCCCCGCCGATGCACACGGTGCGCGTCGTGTCCGAGCAGTAGCCGCCCACGCGCGCGCCAAAGTCGAAGACGACGAAATCGCCGGCCTTGAGCTGGCGGTCCGAGGGAATGGCGTGGGGCTTGGCGCCGTTGGGTCCGCTCGCAACGATGTTCGCGAAGGCGAGCTCGCTTGCCCCGAGGCGCTTCATGTTGAATTCGAGCTCGAGCGAGACATCGCGCTCGCTCATGCCGGGTTGCATGTTCGAGAGCGTATCCAGGAACGCCTGCGAGGCGATGGCCTGCGCCTTCCTCATGAGGGCGATCTCATCGGCGTCTTTGACGGCGCGTAGCTTGAGGATGTCATCCGAGCGCTCCTTGAAGCGTGCGTTGGGCATCGCGTCCGAGTACTTGCGGTACAGGCTCAGGGGCATCGTCTCGTCGATGGCGACTCGCCCGGTGACGAGTTTGAACTCCTTGAGCATGCGAGCGACGAACTCGACCTCCCGCTCGCGAGACGCGTCGATTTGCCAGATTCCCTCCTCGTGGGACTTCTCGCGCATGGCGGTCACGTAGCGCGTGTCCGTATGCAGGATGCAATCCTGACGGGTGACGATGGCGACATGGGCCTGTTCGGTGTCGAAGACGTCCTCAAAGCCCGTAAGCCAGAAGAGGTCGCTGTTCGCACGCACGATGATCGCGTCGAGGTTCTGGTCGGCAAGAAGCCTCTGCACCTGCTCTACCCTATGAAATGCCCGCATGTCGTACCTTTCGCTTTGCGCTTGGTTGTGCGCTCCATTGTATGGAATCGTGCGCCGGGCGCAAGAATCCGATGCGCATACGTGCGCTTACGCACATTTTGCGCACGCTCAAAGCTGACCCCCACGTTCGGGAGCCGATAGAGTAGAATATTGCAGATATGTCGAGAGAAAGGCAGTGTAAAGTGAGCGTCCAGCCCTCAAATTTCAAGAACGGCATGTGCATCAAGTACAACAACAAGCTCTGCACCATCGTCGAATTCCAGCACGTGAAGCCCGGTAAGGGCGGTGCTTTCATCCGTACCAAGCTCAAGGACGTCGCCACGGGTCGCGTCGTCGAGTACACCTTCAGGCCCAACGACAAGTTCGATGACGTGCGCCTCGAGACCAAGGAGATGGAGTATTCCTGGACCGATGGCGACACCTTCTACTTCATGGACCCCGTGACCTACGAGCAACCCGAGGTTCCGGCCGCCATCATCGGTGACAACGAGAAGTGGCTCAAGGAGGGCGACACCTGCCTGGCGCAGTACGCCGACGGCGAGCTCATCAACGTCGATCCTCCCATGTTCGTCGAGCTTGAGATCACCGAGACCGAGCCCGGCTTCAAGGGCAACACCGTCCAGAGCGGCACCAAGCCGGCCGTGTGCGAGACGGGCGCGGAGATCAAGGTTCCGCTCTTCCTCGAGATTGGCGACAAGGTCAAGATCGACACGCGTGACGGCCGTTTCGTCGAGCGTCTCTAGCCGGCATATATCCCGATGGGGGCTTTCATGGGTGATTACAAGTACAAGCGCGTCCTGCTCAAGCTTTCGGGCGAGGCGCTCCAAGGCGAGCAGGGCTACGGCATCGACCCCAAGGTCATTACCGAGATCGCCGGGCAGATCAAAGAGATTGTCGATGGCGGCATCGAGCTTGCCATCACCGTGGGCGGCGGCAACATATTCCGCGGTCTTGCTGGTGCCGCGTCGGGCATGGATCGCGCCCAGGCGGACTATATTGGCATGCTCGCGACCATCATGAACGCGCTTGCCCTGCAAGAGGGCCTCGAGCGCGCCGGCGTCTTCACGCGTGTGCAGTCGGCCATCAGCATGCAGGAGGTCGCCGAGCCCTATATCCGCCGCAAGGCCATCCGCCATCTCGAGAAGGGACGCGTCGTCATCTTCGCCGGCGGTACGGGCAATCCGTACTTCACCACCGACACGACGGCCGCCCTGCGCGCCTGCGAGATCGACGCCGAGGCCATTCTCAAGGCGACGCAGGTCGACGGCATCTACGACAGCGACCCGCGCACCAACCCCGATGCGACCAAGTTCGACGAGATCTCCTACATGGAGGTGCTCTCGCGCGAGCTGCATGTCATGGATTCGACCGCCACGACGCTGTGCATGGACAACGACATTCCCATCATCGTGTTCAACTTGCACAAGCCGGGTAACATCGATCGCGTGCTCAAGGGCGAGCACGTCGGAACGACCGTCAGCTAGAGAAGGAGACCCAAGGTGTCAGAAGAACTCGATCAGGCAAAGGAAGCGATGACCCGCGCGGTCAAGGCGCTCGACCAGGATTTCTCGAAGCTCCATACGGGTCGTCCCTCGGCCAGCATCCTCGATAACGTGAAGGTCGACTACTACGGCGTTGCCACGCCCGTATCGCAGGTCGGCGCCATCAAGATTCCCGAAGGCAATCTCATGACCATCGAGCCGTGGGACAAGTCCCTGCTCGGTCCCGTCGAGAAGGCCATCCTCTCCGCCAATCTGGGCATCACGCCCAATAACGATGGCTCGGGCATCATCCGCCTGCCGTTTCCCGCTCCCACCGAGGAGCGTCGCAAGGAGATCGTCAAGGAGTGCAAGGCTGCTGCCGAGCAGCGTCGTGTGGCCGTGCGCAATGCCCGTCGCGATGCCAAGAACAAGATCGAGCGTCTGAAGAAGGACGGCGAGATCAGCGAGGACGAGCAGCATCGCGCCGAAGAGCAGCTTCAGAAGATTACCGATGACTTCATCGCGAAGATCGATGCGGCCCTTTCCGAAAAAGAGGCCGAAGTCATGGAGATCTAGGGAGCACCTTGAGCGAGAGACCATCCACATTGGAGGAGATCTTTCCCGAGCCTCCCATCGAACTCGATCCGCGCATGCTCGACACGGGCAGGATTCCCGCGCATGTCGCCATCATCATGGACGGTAACGGGCGCTGGGCAAAGCAGCGCGGTCTCGACCGTGGCGAAGGCCACAAGGCTGGCATTCGCGCCGTGCGCGAGGCCATCACCACCTGTAACGACATCGGCGTGCGCTATCTGACCATCTACTCGTTCTCCACCGAGAACTGGAACCGCCCCAAGACCGAGGTCACGGGTCTCATGGACCTCTTCGCGAAGACCATGGGCGCCGAGGTCGACGGTCTGGACGAGGAGAAGGTCAGGATCAAGCTCCTCGGGCGCGTCGAGGATCTTCCCCTCACCACGCGTACCATCTTCAAACAGGCCGAGAAGCGCACCGCCAAGAACGGCGGCATGACGCTCGCCATTGCGGTCAACTACGGTTCGCGCCTCGAGATCACGGATGCCGCACGCACGATCGCGCGCATGGTCGAGGCAGGTGAGCTCACGAGCGAGGCCGTTTCCGAGGACCTCGTCAGCGCCCATCTGTACACGGCCGGCATGCCCGACCCCGACCTGCTCATTCGCACGAGCGGTGAGATGCGCCTTTCGAACTTCCTGCTCTGGCAGCTCGCCTACGCGGAGTTCTACGTCACCGACGTGCTCTGGCCCGATTTCGATCGCTACGAGCTCCTGCGCGCGTTGCTCGATTATCAGGCGCGCGACCGTCGCTTTGGGAAGGTCGGCGAATAGATGGTCGGGGTGAGCGATGGCAATTAACGTCAGGGACCTGGGCCGACGCGTCGGCGTCGGCGCGGTGTACGTCGCCATTACCTCGCTTGCCACCTTCGTCTCGTGGTACACGACCGTCGTCGTCATAGCCATCACGGCCGCCCTGTGCTGCTACGAGTTCCTGCGCATGGCGCAGGGTGCGGGTTACCATCCCTACATCGTCATCGGCACGGTCACGGCAGGTCTCATCCCGCTCGCCATGTGCCTTGTCGTCGCAACCGGCCATGTGGTCGTCGCGGCGCTGGTCGTCTCGTTCGTCGCGGGTATCATCATGCTCATGCGCTACTTCGCGCACGTCGAGGACACGATCGTCGACGTGGCGCTCACGCTCTTCGGCTACTTGTACACGGGTCTCATGCTCTCCTCCTTCGTCATGCTGCGCGGCGTCATTCCCGGTTTCGAAGGCGGTCTCATGTGCTTTCTGGTGTTGGGCAGCATCTGGGCTAACGATGGCTTTGCCTATCTTGGTGGCTCGGCTTTCGGCAGGCACAAGTTCGCTCCGCACATCTCGCCCAAGAAGACGTGGGAGGGCGTGGCCTGCGGCATGGTCATGAGCATCCTGTTCTGGGTGCTCATCGTCGTGTTCATCCCCAACTGCGGCTTTGGCTTTGGCTGGGCCGTCATCGCAGGCATTGTCGTGGGCTATGCGGGAATCATCGGCGACTTGACGGAATCCCACATCAAGCGCGGGTTCGCGGCCAAGGATTCCGGTGACATCATGCCGGGCCATGGTGGCCTGCTCGATCGCTGCGATTCGATTATCTTTGGCTCCGTGGCGGCATACGCCATGGTGGCGGGCGCACCCTACATCTTCTCCTTCATAGGGTTCGCGCTGTAGGAAAGGAAGTCTCATGGACACGATGCGTCTCGTCATTCTGGGCGCGACCGGCTCCATTGGCACGCAGGCACTCGACGTCGCGCGCATGCATCCGGACAAGGTGCACATCGTCGCGCTCGCGGCGGGCCGACGCGTGGACGATGCCGTGCGCTTCGCCCGTGAGTTTGGCTGCAAACATCTGGCCTTCGGCGACGAGGCCATGCGCGGCGCATCCGCGCTCACGCAGCTTGACGATGACGTGACCGTGGGCTTTGGGCCGGCAGCCGTCGCCGCGCTCACGCAGCTTGACGACGTCGACATCGTGCTCAACGCGCTTTCGGGCGAGGCGGGCATGCGCGCGTCCTACGACACGCTCAAGGCCGGTCGCATACTCGCGCTTGCCAACAAGGAATCGCTCGTCGTGGGCGGCGATCTCATCATGCCCCTTGCCACGCACGAGACCCTACTTCCCGTCGATTCGGAGCATTCGGCTATCTACCAGTGCTACCTGGGCGAGTATCCGCGCGAGGCGCGCAGGATATGGCTCACCTGTTCGGGGGGTCCCTTCCGGGGCATGACGCGCGACGCACTTTCCCAGGTGACCGCCGCGCAGGCGCTCGCGCATCCCACCTGGAACATGGGTCCCAAGATCACCATCGATTCCGCGACGCTCATGAACAAGGGCCTCGAGGTCATCGAGGCACAGCACCTCTTTGACGTGAGCACCGACGAGATACGCGTCGTCGTGCATCCGCAGTCCTGCGTGCATTCGATGGTCGAGTTTGTCGATGGTTCGGTCAAAGCGCACTTGGGCGTTGCCGACATGCGCATCCCCATCCAGTTCGCGTTGAGCTATCCGCATCGCTGGGAGAGCCCGGCGGCACAGCCAGACTTCACGCAGATGGCCCCGCTTGAGTTTATCGACCCGGACATTGACACTTTCCGCTGCCTTGCGCTTGCCCTCGAGGCGGGCCATGCGGGTGGTACCTTGCCCTGCGTGATGAACGCGGCCAACGAGGTCGCCGTGGCGGCCTTTCTCGACGACGCCTGTCGCCTGACCGATATCGACGCCACGGTCGCCCGGGTCATGGACCGTATGGGTGGCGAGGCAGTCGAATCGCTCGAGCAACTCGAGGAAATCGACGCGCGCTCGCGCGCGCTCGCCCGCGAGATCCTGAAGAGGGGATAGTCCTTTTCGTGAACGTCCTCGCGATCATATTCTGGTTCATCGTCATCATCGGCGTGCTCACGCTCGTGCACGAGCTCGGACATTTCATCGCCGCACGCGCCTTTAGCGTGCGCGTTACCGAGTTCATGATCGGCATGCCCGGCCCCAATATCGGCTTCGAGAGAAATGGCTGCCGCTACGGTGTCACCTGCATTCCGCTGGGCGGCTACAACCGCATTGCCGGCATGGAGGGTGGCCCCGAGGACCCGAACCTCGCCCAGGTGCTCGCCTACGTGTACCGTCATGGCACGGCCGACGTGGCCCATGTCGCGCTCGGCTGCGATCTCGACGTGGAATCCGCCGAGCTCGCGCTCGTCATCCTCGACGGATGGGGTTCCATCATCGCGCCCAAGAAGCATGGCCCCGATGACCTCTATACCGCGCCAGCATGCGATGGCTTCGAGCTCGGCCAGCCACGCGAGGTCGATGATCCCGTGGCACTGCTTGCCGAGGAACGCTCCCATACCTATCGCGCGCTTTCGTTTCCCAAGCGTCTCGTCACGCTTTTCGCCGGCCCGTTCATGAACGTGCTGCTCGCCTTCGTCCTGCTCATCGTCATCTTCTGCGGCATCGGGCTCACCGTTGCCTCCACGACGCTTGCCGATGTCGTCGCGGGAAGCCCCGCGGCCGAGGCGGGCTTGCAGGCAGGCGATACCGTCGTCGCCATTGACGGCACCGACGTTCCCGATTGGCAGGCGCTTTCCACGGCCATCGCCGGCTTGGAGCCGGGCGAGGCGGTCGACGTCGTCTACGAGCGTGCGGGTCAGACGACGAGCACGACGCTCGTCGTCGGCATGGACGAGAACGGCGCGCCGCGTCTCGGCATCTATGCGGGACAGGAGCAGTATCGCCTGCCCGTATGGGAGGCGCTGGGCGCATCCTGGGATTACCTCGTGCTTACCGTGCAGGGGTACCTGAGCCTCTTCAATCCCGCCACGGCAGGCGAGACCCTAAGCCAATCGACCTCGGTCGTGGGCATCGCCGTCATGAGCGAGCGCGCCGCATCTGCCGGCATCGTGCCGCTGCTCTACATCATCGCCATCGTCTCGTTGTCGTTGGCCGTCGTCAACCTGCTCCCCCTGCCGCCCCTTGACGGCGGACGCATACTCATCGAGGTCATCCAGCGTATTACCGGTCGTCCGGTGCCCGTGCGTGTCGTCAATGCAATCACCGTCGTGGTCATTGCGCTCCTGATCGTGCTCTTCGTGTTCCTGTTGCAACAAGACATCGTCAACTTCTTCCTGAGGGGATAGCCATGGAGTTCCAAACGCCTCGCAACGCGACGCATCGCGTGCATGTCGGCAAGGTCCCCGTCGGGGGAGGGGCGCCCGTCAGCGTGCAGTCGATGACGAACGTTCCCATGGTCGAGGGACCGAATGGCCCCTGGCTCGACGTCGCGGGCAACCTCGTGCAGATCGAGCGCCTCGCAAAGGCCGGCTGCGAAATCGTGCGCGTCGCCATCCCCAATCGCGACTCGATCGCGCGCTTTGGGCAAGTTGCGGCGGCAAGCCCGCTTCCCGTCGTCGCCGACGTGCACTTCGACTACCAGATTGCCATGGGCGCCTGCCACGAGCATGCGGCGGGCCTGCGCATCAATCCGGGCAATATCGGTTCGATGGAGAAGGTCGATACCGTCATCGAGGCGGCGGGCGAGGCAGGCATCCCCATACGCATTGGCGTCAATGCCGGGTCGCTCGAAGACTCGCTGGCCGCTCGCGACGATCTCACGCAGGCCGAGAAGCTCGCGCTCTCGGCCCAGGGCTTCGTCGAGCATTTCCGCGAGCGCGATTTCGATGACATCGTCATCTCCGCCAAGGCCCATGACGTGATGACGACGGTCAACGCCTATCGCAGCCTTTCGCGCAGCATGCCCGAGGTACCGCTACATATCGGCGTGACCGAGGCAGGCGGCGCGCTTCAGGGCACCATCAAGTCCGCGGCAGGCCTTGGCATGCTGCTCGCCGAGGGCATCGGCGACACGATGCGTGTCTCGCTCACGGCCGATCCCGTCGAGGAGATTGCGGTCGCCTTCGGCATACTCTCGGCCGTGGACGTGCGCCGCTGCAAGCCCGAGATCATCTCGTGTCCCACGTGCAGCCGCTGCCAGGTCGACCTCATTCCCATCGCCGACGAGGTCACGAAGCGTCTCGCAGACCTGAACAAGCCGCTCAAGGTCGCCGTCATGGGTTGCGTCGTGAATGGTCCGGGCGAGGCCCGCTTTGCCGATGTGGGTGTTGCCTGCGGCCGTGACGAGGGGCTGCTCTTCGCGAAGGGCGAGAAGCTGCGCCGCGTGCCTGCCGATGCAATCGTCGACGAGCTGTTCGCGCTCATCGAAACAATCTAGGGGCATTGAACGTGGAAATCGAGCCTGTTGCGCACATTCGCACGCCCTTTCCCGAGAAGTTCGGCATCCCGCGCCAAAGCGGTCTGGTGAAGGAAGCAAAGGGCACCATCGTCTTCGAGCCGAAGTACCGCGACCCGGATGCCCTGCGTGGTATCGAGGATTTCAGCCATCTGTGGCTCATCTGGGGCTTCTCGGCTGTCGAACAAGACGAGTTCACACCGCTCGTGCGCCCGCCGCGTCTCGGTGGCAACGAGAAGCGCGGCGTGTTCGCGACGCGTTCACCGTATCGCCCCAATGGGCTAGGGCTTTCCGTTGTCAAGCTCGATGGCGTCGAGCAGACGAAGGGCAAGGGCCGCGTGCTCAAGGTGAGTGGTGTTGACTTACTGGACAATACGCCCATTTACGATATCAAGCCCTACATTCCCTATGCCGATGCACACCCGGAGGCGTCAGGCGGTTTCGCCGCAGACCCCGACGAGGGCATGCTCGCTGTTGCGTGTGATGACGAGCTGCGCGAGAGCATGGGCGAGGATGCTGCGGCGATTCTTGCCGCTCTAGCACGCGACCCGCGCCCGGCCTATCACGACGACCCGAACCGCGCCTACGAGATGCGCTACGGCCAGCGAGCGGTGCGCTTCAGCGTCGATAACGACGTGCTCATGGTCATCTCAGTAGAATGAGACAAATGCACAGGGTATTTGTCTCAAAGACACGCTCTGGACAAATTGCCCATGTCAATGCTCGTCACTCTGCTAGAATACCCCGTGCTGGCTCTGTAGCTCAGGGGATAGAGCACCGCTCTCCTAAAGCGGGTGTCGTACGTTCGAATCGTATCAGGGCCACCAGAAAACGCAAAGGTCAGGAGCCTGTTGCCCCTGGCCTTTTATTGTCCGTCAAATATGACGAGACGATAAAAAGACGATTATTTCGCCGGGCTTGTTAGTCAGGAGCCTTCCATGGACGCACAGCAGCTTACCGCCTACCTCGAGCGTATCGGCCTTGATGCCGAGCCATCCCACGACATCGCGGGTATTGCCAAGCTCCAACGCGCCCATCTGGAGACGGTGCCCTTCGAGAACCTCGACATCCTCGATGGTAGGGTCCCGCTCGACCTTGCCGAGGACGGCCTCTTCGACAAGATCGTGATGCGTCGGCGCGGGGGCATCTGCTACGAGCTCAACTTCCTCTATGCCGCTGCCCTGCGCGCCATGGGCTTTGACGTCGAGCTTTTTGGTGGGCGCATCTATGATGATGGTGACGAGTTCGACCACGTCTTCCTCATGGTCAAGGATCCGGCCGATTCGCAAGGCGTTCCCTGGATTACCGACGTGGGCTTTGCCTACAATATCGCCGCGCCCATACGCTTCGCGCCCGGCGTCGTCCAGGATGACGGACGTTGCCAGTATCGCATCGATGAGACCGGCGCGGATGGTGAGACGTGGTATCAGGTCATGCGCATCGTCGATGGCGCCGAATCGTTCATGTTCGCCTTTCGCGACGTCCGCCGCGAACCGGCCGAGTTCGATTCCCGCCGCTCCTTCTTCGAGACCGACCCCTCATCGCGTTTCCTCAAGGGCCCACTCGTCTGCATAGATGGCGAAGAGGGGCGCATCACGCTTTCCATGCGCCATCTCAAGGAGACCAAAGACGGCGTGGTAAGCGAGCGTGATATCGATTATCCTGATGAGTTCAACGAGACGCTTGCAAGCGTCTTCAAGATGCAGATGTAGCGCACGGATGAGGCCTGCTCTGCATGCGCCATTACGCACGAGAGGAGGATGGCGCCATGTCAAGTCACAAGAAAGACAAGCGCAAGCAGATTCCGCTAACTGACCGTCCCAACGCGTTTGCGCGCGTGGAGCGCAAGGTCGAACACGCCATCGAGGACGTGAAGGATGACGCTGAGAAGCGCGTGCATGGCTCCATCGAGCACACGCGCGAGTCCGTCGAGCACTTTGGCGAGGAACTCCATGAGACGGTGCCCCCCTCGCGCATTCCCAAGGCCAACCGCATCATCGCGGCGCTCATCATAGCCTCGCTCGGCATTTCCGTGCTCCAGGTCATCTCGCAGACCAGTCTGAGCTGGGGTCATCTCACGGAGCTCTTCACCGGTACGGTCAACGCCTATGGCATCGTGGCCATCGCCTACGGCTTTCTCGCCGCGTTGAACTTCGCCGGCCTCATCGTCCTCATCTATCTCGACCGCAAGGGCAGGATCTTCGAGGCGCGCATGCTCCTGCGTGCGCTCGTCATCTTGCTGCTCGCCGGCCTGCTCACGAGTGTCGCCCTCAACGGCGTGGTCTGGCTTGAAATCACCTACCTGTTCCAGTTCATCTGCGCAATCGCCTACCAGATTTACAACGATCCGAGTCTCGACCGCGCACCGGCCTTCAAGAACCCCTTCAAGGAGGGCAAGGAGGCTCGCAAGAAGGTATACGAGCAAGACCCCGATCGTCGCGGCTACATTCCGCTCAACTTCTTCAACCTGTTCTGGATTTTCATGACCGCAAGCGTTCTGGGCCTGTGCATGGAGATGGTCTTCTGCTTGCTCGTCAATCACGTCTGGGAAAGTCGCGCGGGTCTTCTCTGGGGTCCGTTCTCGCCCATCTACGGCTTTGGCGCCTTGCTCATGACCATCGCGCTCAACCGCATGTGGTATCGCAACGCGCTGTTCATCTTCGTCGTGTCCGGCCTCATAGGCGGTGCGTTCGAATTCTTCGTTTCCTGGTACATGCAGACGGCCTTCGGCGTGGTCGCCTGGGATTATTCTGGCTCCTTCCTCTCCATCGACGGAAGGACCGATTTTGCGCATGCGTGCGCCTGGGGCCTGTGCGGATTGGTGTGGATACGCATACTCCTGCCCGGCGTCATGCAGCTCGTCGACATCATTCCCCTCAAATGGCGTGCGACGATTACCGTGCTTGTCTTCACCTTCATGGTCGTCAACGCCATCATGACTCTGCTCGCCCTTGACTGCTGGTCACAGCGTGAGGCCGGATTGCCCGTCGAGAACGAGGTCCAGGTATGGTTCGACGAGCATTACGATGACGAGTTCATGAAGGAACGCTTCTCGACCATGGGAATGAGCCAGGAAAGCGCGCTGCGTGCCCAGCAATCCCTGTAGCGGCGCTTGCGTCATCTGGTAAACTAGTGCTTCGTCTTTGTCTGAATCGAGGTGAGCCATGCGAGTTTACACGTTTCCCGATCCCGTGTTGCACGAGATCTGCGAGCCGGTCGAGGTCGGTGACAAGGCCATGGCCCGTCATGCCAAGTCCATGCTCAAGCAGATGTACAAGTCAGATGGCGTCGGGCTTGCCGGGCCTCAAGTCGGCCTGCTCAAGCGCATCGTCGTCATCGACACCGATTACGTGACCGAGGACGAGGACGGGAACCTTTTGCCCAGCCGTTCGCTCGTGCTCATCAACCCAGAAATCGTCGACCATTCCGAGGAGCAGATTCCCTCCAAGGAGGGGTGCATCTCGCTTCCCGGCCTTTCCGTCGACGTGAAGCGCTGGGAGTGGGTCAAGGTCAAGTGCCTCGATGCCGACTATAACGAGGTCGAGCATGTGGGAGACGGGCTCTTCGGGGTCTGCATGCAACATGAGATCGACCACTTGGACGGCATGACGCTCATCGAGCGCGCCGATCCCATCGCGCGACTTAAGGCGCTCCGGGAATACCAGAGCGCAAACGGCCAGTAGGCACGAGAGACGCGTACGAACGGATGACGGGACCGCTGATGGAGGTGGCTGTACGGTGAATATCGTCTTCATGGGCACGCCTTCCTTCGCCCTGCCGGCACTGGACATGCTCGCCGCGTCGGACGAGCATCACATCAGCGCCGTCTACACACGTCCCGACGCGCTGGCAGGACGCGGCAACAAGATGCAGCCCACCCGCGTCAAGATGCGCGCCGAGGAGCTGGGCCTGCCCGTCTTCACGCCGTACTCGCTGCGCGAGGCCGGCGTCGTCGAGCATCTGGCCTCCCTCGCCCCCGACGCCATCGTCGTCGCTGCGTACGGTGCCCTTCTCACGCGGGACGTCCTCGACATTCCCCCTCTTGGCTGCCTTAACATCCATGGCTCGTTGCTACCGCGCTGGCGCGGCGCGGCTCCCGTCCAGCGCGCCATCCTCAACGGCGACGAGCTCGCCGGCGTCTGCCTCATGCAGATGGAAGAGGGGCTTGATACGGGCGCCTACCATACGCTCGGTGCCGTCGAGATTGGTCACAAGACGACCGAGGAACTCCTGCACGAGCTTGCCGAAATCGGCGCGATGGGGCTGCTCGAGGCGCTGCCGCAGATCGAGGCGGGCACCTACGAGTGGTTCGAGCAGGACATCGAGTTCGTGACCTACGCCGAGAAGGTCGCCAAGGACGAGACGCTCCTGCGCCCCGGTCTCACCAGCGCGGAGTTCCTGCGGCGTGTCCAGGCGTCCTCGCATCGCACCCCCTCGCGCTGCGTGATTTGCGGTCGCAGGGTCACCATCCTGCGCGCCCATCCCGCGGATATCGTCTTGGAGCAAGGCGAGGTCGTGCTCGAGAAAAAGCACATATACCTGGGTCTCAAGGGACGCGCCGTCGAGATTGACGAGGTCAAGCCCGAAAACAAGCGCGAGATGCCCGCCCGTGCCTGGATCGCCGGTTTGCACGGTTGCGATGACCTGACCTGGAACGTCCTGCCCGAGTACTATCACAAGCTTCCCGTCTATGGCTAGACGGCGTGCGGACAGGGCGACACCCGCTCGCCTGCTCGCCCTCGAGCTCACCCGAGAGGTTCGGGAGCGCGACGCCTATCTGCGCGAGCTCGTGAGCGCCGAACGGACCGTGACCGACCTTCCTGCCGAGGAATTCGATTTCGCCCAGGTGCTGGCTTTCGGCGTCGTGATGTGCAAGGGCACGCTCGACGAAGCCATCGACCGCTCGCTTTCCTCACCGCGCGACGTGAGGCCCAAGGTGCGCGACTGCCTGCGCATCTCGGCCTACGAGTTGCTCTTCCTGCACAAGCCCGCGCATGCGGTCGTGGACCAGGGCGTCGAGCTCGTGCGTTCCGTGACGCCGCGTGCGGCCGGCCTTGCCAACGCGGTGTTGCGCAAGATGGCCCACGACGCGCGTGAGTTTCCCTGGGGGGATGGGACCACCGATGATGCGGCCTGGGCGCGCTCCTATGGTATGCCGTCGTGGCTTGCCAAGCGTTTGGAAGCCCAATACGGCCGCGAACAGGCGAGTGCCATCATGAAAGCCGATTTGCATCCTGCACCGCGCTATCTGCGTGATAATCCCTTCGACCCGGACAACCCCTTCGCCTGCGACCTGTCGGCCCAGCGCGTGGCGAGCCTCGTGCCGCTTGAAGGCCCCATTCTCGAGATAGGGGCGGGACGGGGCACCAAGACCATGTTGCTCGAAAGCCGCGCTGCCGAGAGTTTAGGGCATACCGTGCCCATCCATGCTATCGAGCTTCACGAGTACCGCACGCAACTGCATCGTGAGCGCATGGGGCAGATGGGCATCGAGGACGTACTCTCGCTTACGGGCGATGCGCGCGAGCTCGATGCCATCGATGGCGTGCTACCGCACTACGACGCCGTGCTCCTCGACGCACCCTGCTCGGGCACGGGCACGATGCGCCGCCATCCCGAGATTCGCTGGAAGCTCGAGCCCGAAGACGTGGGCGAGCTCGCCGGGCTGCAGCGCGCGCTCCTCGCCGAGGCGGCGCGTCATGTTGCACCAGACGGAACGCTCGTCTACGCCACGTGCAGCATTCTGGACGAGGAAAACCAGCAGGTTGTCGACGCTTTCCTCGCCACACAACCCGAGGGCACCTGGCAGCTAGCGGAAGGTTCATTCGCGTCGCTCCCCACCCTCGATGGTCCCGACGGCCACTTCGCCGCCGTCCTACAGCGCGTATAGCGCGAATATGTGCGCAGGGAAGCCGCCTCGCGTCGATGGTCGCTTCCCGACGGGCCGCTTCGCGGTCCTTACGGCGCGCTCCCTTAACCTCCGCTCGACGGTTCCCCTGCGCACTACACCGCGACGGGCACATCCCTGCGTGGGCATCTGGAGCAGATCCGGCGGATGTGCAACGCGGGTTTAGCGAAAGGTGTTTGAGCGTGCGGTCTTTGCACGCGAGTTCTTTCGCGGCGTTGCAAAGAGGCCGGATCGAGTGCGAGAGCCAGCCCGCGCAGGGATGTGCCCGTCGCTTTCTAGCGCGGCGGAATCTCCCGGGCGTCGGTGACGATCGTCTTCGTGTCCCTGTCGAAGCTTTCGATTGCGTAGAGCGTGAAGCGCTCGTCGACACGGGTAAGTGCATAGCCGGCAAGTCCCGTCGTCTTGCTGTAGGCCGCCGACATGCCGCCGTCGATGCAGATAACGCGACCACCGGCCTTGACCGGGTCTTCGCCATCCTTGGCCTTGACCGGCACGTGACCGCAGATGATGCGCGCGTGCGCGGGGTCGAGCCCGAAGTCCTCGAAGATGCGCTCGTAGGGTTCGGTTTCGTCGAGCAGCAGGTAGAAGGCGTTCTTGACCTCCTTGCGTGCGGCCTTGTCCTTGCACAGGTAGATTTCGAAAGTCGCCATCTTGCTCTTGGCGAATAGCGGCGAGCCCGGCCCGAGCCATAAATACCAGATGAGGTCGCGGCCCTTCTCGCGTGTGGCCGCGTCATCGGACTCGAACGCCGCACGCACCCAGGCCTGCGCCTCGTCGTAGAGTCCCTTTCCCTTGCAAAGCGTGCCGTAGATGTCGACTTCCTTGAGCGTGCCATCGTCGTTGAGCGGCACGCAGGCGTGCGCGAGCAAGTCGCCGTCGCATATCTTGTAGAGGCTGCCGCGCTCGAAGAGGAAGCGCACGTGGCGCGCGAGCTTGCCGCAGCCTTGGAACGCGGCGACGAGGTGGTCCATGACGGCTTGCTCCTCGTCGGTGAGTGCATAAGGCTCGGCCGGATCGACGGTGGGGAAGTACGTGTCCGTGAGCTCGTAGGTCACGCCATCGACATCGACGGTCCGTGCGTCGTAGTCGATGCGGTGAAGCAGTTTGCGATCCTCTAATCCATAATTAGGATACTTGTCTATTAACGCAGCCTCGACCTTGAACTGAAGGATGGCCATGGCCTTCTGGATCTTCACGTTCATCTCGAGTTCCGCAGGTGAGAGGCCAGGATTCGACTTGAGGGCGAATGCCTCGCAGGGGTCATCAGCGTAGACGGAAAGCGCGAATTCCGCGAGCGGCGAGAGGTCGATACCATATGAACTAGTCAAAATGTCTAAATTGCCATAGCGCGCGCAGTTGCGTACCACGTGGGCGATGCAGCCCGGTTGCCCGAGCGCCGCACCCATCCAGACCACGTCGTGATTGCCCCATTGCACGTCCGCATGGGGATAATCCATGAGAAGCTCGATGATCTTGTCCGGAGAGGGGCCACGGTCATAGACGTCGCCGATGAGATGCGTCCAGCGCACGTCGTCACGCCAGTCTTCGAGCAGGTAGGCAAGGGTGTCGAATTCCCCGTGAACGTCCGAGAGGTAGAGCACGCAGCCGCTGTCTTTCATGGGTGACTCCTGTTCCGAGAGGGTATGCGCTGAGTATACACGACGCAATGTGGCACGCTCCGCGTACTAGCGTCGGGTAGGTCGTCGAGCCGAGGCGACCTGCCCGACGCGAACCGTTCGCGTGGGAATTTGGCCCAAATCGCGCGAAATCCACAAATTTTTTTGAAAAAACGTCCCACGCCCCGAAGAGCCCATAATTGCGAATGGCGAAAAACGGCAACACAACATCTTGTGCCCCGAATCGAAAACTGGGGGAGAGAAATGCAGAGCGTGTGGCAGAGTGGGGGATAAATGCCCAGTTTTGTGTTGTGAAGTGGGATTAGATGGGATATTATTCTCGCTGCGACCCCCCAAAGAAACGTAGAACTTCAACATAGCCAGGGGGGTCGCCAAATTTTCGGGACGGGCAAGGGGTGTGACGCAATGCGTTTCCGCGGCGAATATCAACATAGCGTTGATAGCAAGGGCCGCGTCTCCCTGCCGGCAAAGTTCCGCAAGGCCCTGCCGGATGAGGTGACCATCGTTCCGGTCTCCAATGCGGATTTCGGCAAGGCGCTATACGTCTTTTCGGACGAAGCGTACGACGAATGGATGGATTCGTTCTTCGACACCGAAGAGGGGGGTTACAACCCGCGCAGCAAGAAGCACATCGCCCTGCACAAGTATCTCAATTCCAGTGCGGAGTCGGTTGCCATCGATGCGGCGGGACGCGTCAAGCTCTCCCCGAAGCAGTGCGACAAGGTCGGTATCGACAAGAACGTGACCATCATTGGCGAAGGTGACCATATCGAGATCTGGGATAGCCAGGCTCTCGAGGAGTACATGGATTCCATCGACCCGTTCGGCAGCTTCCTGGAAGACTAGGGACGGCACGTTGACAGCTGAATACCGGCACATTCCCGTTCTGCTCCATGAGTGCATCGAAGCACTCGATTTGCATGATGGCGCCACGGCGCTCGATTGCACCCTTGGCGGAGCGGGACACTCTGAGGCCATGGCAAGAAGCATCGCGCCGCACGGTACGCTCATCGGCATCGACCAAGATGACATGGCGCTCGAGGCGGCGGCAAGGCGACTTGGCAGTGCGGGACTTGACTCGGACCCGATCCTGCTCAAGGGCAACTTTGCCGATTTGGATGATCTGCTCGTCACGGCGCGCGTACCAGGCGTCGATGCCGTGCTCTTCGACCTCGGAGTGAGCTCTCCACAATTTGATTTTCCTGAGCGTGGCTTCTCCTACCGAGAAGACGCTCCCCTCGATATGCGTATGGACCCGGGTACACACACCCTAACCGCAGCAGAGATCCTAAACACCTACACCACAGACGATCTCGCCCGGGTTCTGCGCGAATACGGTGAGGAAAAGTGGGCTGCTCGTATCGCGCGCTTCATTGTTGACGCGCGTTGCGAGCAGCCCGTCAATAGAACATTTCAGCTGGTAGACATCATCAAACGAGCAATACCCGCGAATGCGCGGAAGAAGGGCGGTCACCCCGCCAAGCGCACGTTCCAGGCGCTGCGCATCGAAGTGAACCACGAACTCGACGTTTTGTCCCGTGGCCTCGACGCAGCCATACGCTGGCTCAATCCGGGCGGCAAGATCGCCGTCATCTCCTACCATTCGCTCGAAGATCGCATCGTGAAGGACTGCTTTCGCACCATGGAGAATCCCTGCACCTGCCCGCCGGAGCTTCCGGTGTGCGTATGCGGGAAAAAGCCGGTATTGAAGGTCGAGACCCGCAAGCCGCTCGTACCGGCTGCGGACGAAATTGAGGATAACAACCGGGCGCACAGCGCCCGCTTACGGGTTGCAACGAAGCTTTAATGTAGAAAGGACGCCCGTCCATCATGGCGCAGGCTGCTCGACAATACTACGGCTACTCCCGGTATGCCGCACCTGTCGCACACACGACGGCTCCCGAGCGTGCGCCGCGTCCCGACGTCCGCGTCATCCCCGGACAGCGCACGTCAAACCCCGCCCTGCAATCCATTTCTCCCGAGCACGCCTTTGCCTTCAAGCTCGCCCTCGTCATCATCGTTACCATAGCGGTGCTGTGCTCCGTGCGCGTGTGGCTTTCCGCGTCCACGGTCGCCATGCTCGATAACGTGAACACCATCGAGAGCACGTTAACGAGTGCTCAGGCAAGGACGAACGAACTCGAGATTCAACACTCGATTCTGTCGAGCTCGACGCGCATCGAGGAGGAGGCCGTCAAGATCGGGATGGTCGCGCCCGCGAGCGTCAAGTATCTGAAGGTCGTCATACCCGGCAAGGTCGTCTTGAACGTGGATGGGTCAATTTCGCTTACGGGCACGCTCCAAAACGTGGAAGACTACATTGCCACGACCACGGGCTAGGGTGCTCTAGATGGGGCGCAGTCGGGACAGAACGCGTAACGCGACACCGGAGCGATGGTCCAGGGACTGGATCATCCTCGTGCTTTTTGCGGTGTTCCTCGTCATCATCGTCGCCAATCTCATATACATCCAGGTCATACGCGGTCCGGAATACGCTCGCATGGCGCAGTCCTCCCACACGACCGAGGTGAGCCTTTCCGCCCGTCGTGGTACGGTCTATGACCGCAACGGCGAGGTCATCGCATCCAACGTCGATGCGACGACCATATACGTGAATCCGCAAGAGGTGACGAACGCCGAGCGCCTTGCAACGGTGCTCGCCGAGGTCCTTGGCCAGGACGCGGGCAAGACCAAGGAGGATTACCTCAAGATTGTCGATCAGCCTGACCTCTCGTTTGCCTACATCCAACGCAAGGCCGACGTTACGACGACCGAGACCCTCAAGAACCGTCTTGTCGACGAGAAGCTCAAGGGCGTCCATTACCTCGACGACACCAAGCGCGTGTATCCCAACGGTGACGTGGGAAGCCAGATCGTCGGCATGGTCGATATCGACGGCAAGGGCATTTCGGGACTCGAGCTCGAATACGACGACCTGCTCAAGGGCGAGGACGGCTCCATCGTCTTCGAGCGCGGCATGAACGACATACCCATCTCGGGTGGCGAGACATCCCGCGTCGATACCGTCGATGGCACGGATATCGTGACGAGCGTCGACATCAACCTGCAGAAGCTCTGCGAGGAGCTGCTGCTGACGACGGTCGAGGACACGGAGGCCCAGGGTGGCAGCGTGACCGTGATGGATGCGGGCACCGGGGAAATCTACGCGGCGTGCTCCTATGCGAAGAAGAGCGACGAGGAGCGAGAAGCCGAACTCGCCGCGGCCGAAAAGGCGGCAGCTGCCGCTGCGGCTGCCTCGGGCCAACCGGGCGACGGAAGCCTGCCGGGAGATCTATGCGACTACAAGCTCGAAGTCGGCAAGCTCGCCCCCGTGACCGACATCTACGAGCCGGGCTCGACCTTCAAGGCCTTCACCGCCTACTCGGTCCTGGCGAACAACGACGCCATCAATCCCAGCACCACCTACAAGGTTCCCTACGCCCTCGAGGTCTTCGACAAGGTCGTCACCGACTCCCACGACCATCCCTACGAGGACATGACAATCACCGAGATCCTGGCCGATTCGTCCAACACCGGCACGACGCTCATGTCCCGTGAGGTCGACCTCGCCCAGCTCTACGACACGTATCGTGCCTTTGGCATAGGCCAGAAGACCGGATGCGACTTTCCCGGTGACGCCGCCGGCCAGCTTGCGGATTCCCGCGACTGGTATGGCGTGCAGAGCGCCACGGTCACCTTCGGCCAGGGCCTGACCGTCACCCCGTTGCAGCTCGTGCGTGCCTATGGCGTGCTCGAGCAGGACGGCATCCTGGTGACGCCTCACTTCCTCACCGACGTCCCCAACGACGCGGAAAAGACCGAGACCCTCATGACCGACTTGACCAAACGCGAGACCGTGGCCGATGCGGGAGTTTGCCAGGAGGTGAGCGAGATGCTCACCCATGTGGTCACCGAGGGAACCGGTGAGGCAGCTGCCGTGGAGGGCTTTGCCGTCACGGGGAAGACCGGTACGGCCGAGATCGCGAGTGCTTACGGCGGCTATGAGGAGAATGCCTACGTCATGTCGTTTTGCGGTTGGCTCTATGGTTCCTCGAGCGACCTCATCTGTCTTGTGACGGTGAACAGGCCTCACACCATGGCGGGTGCCGGTGGATTATGCGGTCCGGTATTCTCCGAGATCATGACCTATGCCACGAAGCGATACCAGATAGACGCGCAGAGCAAGTAGCGAAGGAGCGAGAAACGACGATGCGAAGTGCATGTAACATAGAAGCGACGTTTGCGGGCGTGCCCCATGTGGCGCTGCACTGCGAGAACGGGCCGTACGAGGTCAGCTCGCTCGAGTTCTCCTCGCGAGACGTCAAGCCGGGCGCCCTGTTCTTCTGCGTTCCCGGTACCGTCGTCGACGGACACGACTTCGCAGCCGACGCGCTCGAGCGCGGTGCCGTGGGTCTCGTGGTCGAGCACGAGCTCGAACTTGACGCGCCGCAGTTCGTCGTCGATGATGCCCGCACGGCCCTCGCGCTCTGTTCGGCAAACTTCTACGACAACCCCTCGCGCAAGCTCGACGTCGTCGGCATCACGGGCACGAACGGCAAGACGACGACCGGTTTTCTCGTGGAGCATCTCGTAAGGCACGCTGGCCAGCGCGCCGGCCTCATCGGGACGGTCGAGTGCCACGTAGCCGACGAGGTGCGTCCCTCGTTGCATACGACGCCCGAGTCCCGTGATTTCCAGGCCCTGCTCGCTTCCATGGTCGACGCGGGCGTTGACGTGTGCGCCTGCGAGGTGTCGAGCCATGCGCTCGACCTGGGGCGCGTCAAGGGAACTTCCTTCGCCGTCGCGGCCTTCAGCAACCTCACCCAAGATCATCTCGACTACCACAAGACGATGGAGGAGTACTTCGCGGCCAAGGCGCGGCTCTTCACGGAATACGAACCTGCCGCAAGCGTCATCTGCACCGATTCGGATGCGGGCAAGCACATGGCACGGCTTGTCACCGATGCGGGTCGCACCCTGTACCGCGTCGGCTCCGATGCCAATTGCGACGTGCGGCTCGTGGAGGCGCGGTTCGACGCGCATGCGACGCGCATCGACCTGGAGGCAGCGGGGGAGTGGCTGCATGTCACCTTGCCGCTCGTCGGCCGCTTCAACGTCGAGAACGCCCTGGTCGCCTTCGGCATCGGTATGGCGCTCGGCTTCACGAACGAGATCATCGTTTCGGCTCTCGAGTCTGCCCCCCAGGTTCCCGGACGCCTCGAGCGCGTCACGGGCAGCAGGGGAACCCGTCCTAACTTCGGCGTGCTCGTGGACTACGCCCATACGCCCGATTCTGTCGCGAAGGCCATCGACGCCGTGCGGGCCGTCACGGACGGTCGCGTGCTCTGCGTCTTCGGCTGTGGCGGCGACCGTGACCACGGCAAGCGCCCCAAGATGGGTGCCGCCGCCCTCGCGTCCGATTTCGCCATCGTCACGAGCGATAACCCGCGCACGGAGGATCCGGATGAGATCATCAGGCAGATCCTCGTTGGCATGGAGGGTCACGAAGACCGTTATGCCGTTATGCCCGATCGTGCCGAGGCGATAGGCTTCGCCATCAACGAGGCGCGTGAGGGCGATGTCGTCCTCATCGCCGGCAAGGGGCACGAGGATTACCAGATCATTGGAAACGTAAAGCACCACTTCGACGACCGCGAGGTCGCCGCAGCGGCAATCGAGGAAATGAGGTCATAGCCCATGGAAATCTCGGTTTCCGATATTGCCAAGGTCACGGGTGGCGAGTACATCGGCGACGAGAACGCCCTGCGTCGCATCGTCTCGGGGTTGACCTGGGACTCGCGTACCGTCATGCCCGACAATGTCTTTCTCGCCATGCCCGGCATGCGTGTCGACGGTAACGACTTCGTTCGTGCCGCGATACGACGTGGTGCCGGCGTCATCGTCTGCACCCGCATGCCGACGAGCAACGTCATTGCGGTGGCCGGCGAGTTCGCCTGTCCCATGGTCGTCGTCGACGACGGCATCGACGCCCTCGAGAAGATCGCGGGTTTCTGGCGCGACAGGCTCCATGCCATCGTCATTGGCGTCACGGGATCGACGGGCAAGACCTCGACGAAGGATTTCCTGCGCTCCGTGTTCTCGCAGCGCTTCAAGACCGCGGCGACGCTGGGCAACCAGAACAACGAGATCGGCGTGCCGGCGACGATACTGTCGGCCGACGAGGACACCGAGGTGCTCATCGTCGAACTGGGCATGCGCGGCATGCATCAGATCGAGCACCTTTGCGGCTTCGTGAAGCCGAGCATCGCCGTGGTGACCAATATCGGCGTGAGCCACATGGAGCTGCTGGGCAGCCGCGAGAACATCGCCCGTGCCAAGGCCGAGCTCCTCGAGGCCCTGCCGGACACGGGTTTCGCCGTCCTCAATGCCGACGACGAGCGCACGCCCCTGCTCGAGAAGTTTGCCCATCTCGAGCAGCGGGGGGTCAACGTGCATAGCTACGGATTCTCCCCGGATGCCGAGACGCGTGCGCAAGGCGTCACCTACGATGCCGAGGCCTGCGCGAGTTTCGAGGTGGTTGCCGGAGATTCCGCACCCGTGTCCGTCACGCTTTCCATACCCGGAGAGCATAACGTCTCCAACGCGCTCGCGGCATATGTGACCGGCGCCAACATGGGAATCGCCTCCGATGACATTGTCCGGGGCCTTGCCGAGGCGAAGGCAAGCGGCATGCGTATGGAAATCGTGCACGCGCCGGGCGACGTGACCGTCATCAATGACGCCTACAACGCCAACCCGGATTCGATGCGCGCCTCGATCAGCACGCTGATGACCCTTGAGGGGACGGGGCGGCGCATCGCGGTCCTGGGAGACATGGGGGAGCTCGGCACGGACGAGTACCAACTCCATGTTGACGTGGGAACCTTTGCAGGACGGGCAGACCTTGATATGCTCGTGTGCATCGGAACGCTCAGCGTCGGCATCAAGGCGGGGGCGCTCGCGGCGGATATGGACGCCACGCGCGTCAAGAGCTTTGCGAACGTCGACGAGGCGGCCGCGTTCCTCGACAAGTACGTCCGGGAAGGCGACCTCGTTCTCGTGAAGGCATCGCGCTTCATGGAGCTGGAGCGCATAGTCAAGGGGATCATGCAAAGATGATAAGCGTATTCAATCAGTATCCGACGTACCAGGTCTTTCTCGCCTTCATCATCTCGATGGCGCTGACCATGATCGTCATGCCCTTCTTCATCAGACTCCTCAAGGTGCGCCAGATAGGCCAGCAGGTGCGAGCGGATGGACCGCAGGGCCATCTCGTCAAGCAGGGCACGCCGACCATGGGCGGCATCGTCATCCTCCTCATGATGACCGCCTCGATCTTCCTCGTCGGCACGCCCGACCCGCCGCTGCTGCTCATCCTGGCCGCGACCCTGCTCACGGGTCTTCTGGGCTTTATCGACGACATCTCCAAGGTCGCCAAGGAGCGCTCGCTGGGCCTGCTGCCCTACCAGAAGATGATCGCGCTCACGCTCATCTCGGTCGCGTTTTGCCTCATTGCGGTCAACTACCTGGGCATCGAGCCCTATGTGACCATCCCCTTCACCCAGTTCAGCCTCGACCTGGGAGTTCTCACGACCGTCTTGCCCTTCGAGGGCGGTTTCGAGATTCCCTGGCTGTACGTTATCTTCGTCTTCCTGCTCATGGCCGGCATGGCCAATGCCGTGAACCTCACCGATGGCCTCGACGGCCTTGCCGGTGGCGCAATCATGATCGTCATGCTCGTGATGGCG
The DNA here is from genome assembly GCA_948466335.1 of uncultured Coriobacteriia bacterium. Taxonomy (GTDB): domain Bacteria; phylum Actinomycetota; class Coriobacteriia; order Coriobacteriales; family QAMH01; genus QAMH01. Next base: position 97,760 of record CAOKAE010000005.1, read on the forward strand.
GCCATCGCGTTTCGCACGGGCCAGCTCGACGTCGCCGTCTTCGCCACGGCCGCCGCCGGTGCCTGTGTCGGCTTCCTGTGGTTCAACTGCTATCCGGCCGGCATCTTCATGGGCGATACCGGGTCGCTCGCCCTCGGAACCGCGTTCGCCGCGATTGCCGTGATGACCAAGACCGAACTCTTCAGCATCATCATCGGTGGCCTCTTCGTCATCGAGGCGCTGTCCGTCATGATCCAGGTGCTCTACTTCAAGCGCACGCGCAAGCGCGTCTTTCTCATGGCACCCCTTCACCATCACTTCGAGAAGAAGGGCTGGTCGGAGACCAAGGTCGTCATCCGCTTCTGGATCATCACCGGCCTATGCGCCGGTGTGGGCTTCGCGGTCTACTTCATCGGTTCGATGTGAGGGGCGTGGTAGCTATGCGTTCTGTCCTCATACTCGGTCTCGGGAAAAGTGGTGTCGCCGCCGCTCGTCACGGGCTTGCTGCCGGTGACGAGCTTGCCATTTATGCGGGCGTTGCCAACGAGAACACGAAGGCGGCCGCTCGCGAGTTCGAGGAGGCGGGCGTCCCCGTCGTCTTCGACGTCGAGGATATCGATGGCCATTTCGACACCTGCGTCGTCTCGCCGGGTATTCCCCAGAGTGGCGCGTTCTACGCGGGTGCCAAGCAGGCAAGTGACGAGATTATCAGCGAGCCAGAGTACGCCTGGCGCATGTCGCCGCAAGGTTGGGTTGCCGTGACCGGCACGAATGGCAAGACCACGACGACCTCACTTGTGACCCATCTGCTCAACTGCTGCGGAAAGCCCGCCCACGCCTGCGGCAACATCGGCGCGACCTGCGTCGAGGCCGTGGAGCAGAGGGGCGACGGCGAGATGCTCGTCGCCGAAATGTCCTCCTATCAGCTGGCTTCCACCGTCGGCTTTGCTCCGCGGGTTGCCATCTTGCTCAACATCACCCCCGACCACATCTCTTGGCATGGCGGCTTTGACGCCTATGCCCAGGCGAAGTTCAAGATGTTCGCGAACATGCCGGCCGCCTCGACGGCCGTCGTCACCGATGCCGTCCTCGACGCCTATCCCGAGTTACGCGCGTTTCTGGACGAGCGCGGCGTCAAGCTCGTGTCCGTCGGCGCTGAGCGTGCGGCCTCCTGCGCCTTCGAGGACGCGCACGGCACGCTCGTCATCAAGGACGGAAAGGGGAGGTGCACCGAGCTTGCGCAGGCGTGCGAGCTTGGGATTCAAGGCGCCCACAACGTCGAGAATGCGCTATGCGCCGTGAGCGCCGCGCTCGCCTGCGAATGCGAGCCTGCATGCATTCGCGAGGGGCTCATGAGCTTCAGGCCGCTCGAGCATCGCCTTGAGCCCTGCGGCTGCATCGATGGCGTTGACTTCTTCAACGACTCCAAGGCAACCAACGTCGATGCGACGCTCAAGGCGCTCACGGCGTTTCCCGGGCGCAAGGTCGTCCTCTTGCTCGGTGGACGCGACAAGGGCACCGCGCTGGACGAGCTCGTCGCCGCGTGCGCCAAGACCTGTCGTGCCGTTGTCGCCTACGGGGAGGCCGGCGAGCGGTTTTATGGCGCCTTTGCCGCAAGCCCCGTCGAATGCCATCTCGAGGCCGGCATGAAGCAGGCGCTCGAGCGAGCATGCGCAATCGCGCGATCTGGTGACGCCGTCGTCTTGTCGCCCGCCTGCGCCTCCTTCGACGAGTTCGATTCCTTCGAGCATCGCGGAGAGGTCTTCAAGGAGTGCGTCGGCCTGAGGATGAGGGCATAGGCACCATGGCACGCACGCAGACGACATCGAACACGAAACCGCGGACGCCGTCATCGCGCCTGCTTTCGGAGCCGGCCGCCATCATGGCCCCGCGCCTACTGTTCATACTGAGCGTCGTCGCCCTGTGCATTCTCGGGCTCATCATGGTGTACTCGGCCTCCTCGATCACGGCCTACAACGAGTTCGGCGACGCGGCGTACTACGTCAAGCGCCAGGCGGTCTTCCTCGTTATGGGAATCATCTTCTGCGTCATCTGCTGTCGCGTGCCCTACGCCTTGTGGGCCCAGCCGGTGGTGTTTCTCTGCTTCTGGCTCGTCACGGTCGTCATGCTCTCGCTGACCGCGTTCGGCATGGGCGTGAGCGCCCTGGGTGCCGAGCGCTCCATCGTCATCGCGGGCTTCAACCTGCAGCCTGCGGAGTTCGCCAAGATAACCGTTCTGATCACCGTGGCATCCATCGTGCAGATGCGCATGAACGGCGCAATCGGCGGTCGTCGTTTCATCGTCATCGTGCTCGTGGCGACCATCGTCCCCCTGATCTTGATCTACCGTCAGCCCGATCTGGGTACGGCCATCATCCTCGCCGTCGGACTCATCGCGCTTGCCCTGCTCGCCGGCATCTCGTGGAAGCTCGTCGGGCTGATTCTCGGCGTCGTCGTCGCCTACATCGTCGTCGCATGCATCACGCAGCCCTATCATCTCGACCGCATCGTGTCCATGCTCGACCCCTGGGTCGATCCGCAGGGTGACGGCTACCAGGCGATCCAATCGCTCTACGCCTTCGGCAGCGGCGGTGTGTTCGGCACGGGACTCGGCCTATCCCGGCAGAAGTACCTCTACCTGCCCTACGCCCACACCGACTTCATTTATGCCATCGTCGGCGAGGAACTCGGCCTCATAGGTGCCGTCCTGGTGGTGGCGCTCTTCGGGCTCTTCGTCTTTGCCGGCATGCGCATCTGCCGCAACGCTCCTGACATGCTTGGCTGCATGTTGGCGGGTTCATTCACGGTCATGATCGGCTTCCAGGCCTGTGTGAACATGGCGTGTGTCACGGGCATCGCGCCCGTGACCGGCAAGGCGCTTCCGCTCATCAGCTACGGCGGATCATCGCTGCTTGCGACGATGATTATGATCGGCATCGTCCTGTCCGTCTCGTTTCGCTCGAAGGTGGGCATGAGCTATGAACGCAAGCGCGATAACTTCGTGGTCATCGACGGCAAGGACAGGACGCGTACCGAGTCGACGTCATCACACGTCGTGCATGGAAACGTCATCCCCTTGCATGGATCCAGGAAAAGGGAAGGAGGCCCGTCATGTACTTCGTCATCTCGGCCGGCGGCACGGCCGGTCACATCAACCCGGCGCTCGCGGTCGCCGATGAGCTCCGCCGGCGCGGCCACGAGATCCTCTTCGTGGGAACGCCCGACCACATCGAGTCGAGGCTCGCGGCGCAGGCCGGCTTCGATTTCACGGGCTTCGCGGTAAGCGGTTTCGACAAGGCCCATCCCCTCACGCTCGTGACCTCGGGAGCCAAGCTCCTCAAGGCGACCCGTGCCGCGAAGCGCCTCTTCGCGCGCAAGCGCCCGGATGCCGTCGTCACCTTTGGCGCCTACGTGTCCATTCCGGTGGGCAGGGCCGCCTTCGAGAAGGGCATACCGCTGATCATCCACGAGCAGAACTCCGTGCCCGGCATGGCAAACGCCTACCTCGCAAAGCACGCGACGGCCGTCGCGCTTACCTACGCCGAGAGCGCTGCGGGTCTCGAGGCCGCCCGCGAACCGGTGGTGCTGGGCAATCCCGTGCGTGCCTCCTTCGAGACCTGCACGCGAGATGAGGCGCGGGCTGCGCTCGGCATTTCCGCGGACGCGCTCGTTCTGCTCGTCATGGGGGGAAGCCTCGGCGCCCAGCACGTGAACAAGGCCCTGTGCGATATGAAGGAGCGCCTGCTCGCCATCGATGGCCTGCATGTCATCCAGTCCACGGGCGAGGGCGATTACGACAACGTGCTCTCCCAGCTCGCGCTTTCCGATGCCGAACGCGCACGTTGGCACGTTTCGCCCTACATCGACTCCATGAACGAGGTCCTTGTGGCAAGCGACCTGGTCATCAGCAGGGCCGGTGCCTCGTCCGTCGCCGAAATCATGACGGTGGGCGTGCCTTGCGTGCTCATCCCGTATCCTCATGCCCGCGGTGATCACCAGACGCTCAACGCACGGTCGTGCGTGGCGGTGGGCGCTGCTCGGCTCGTTCCCGATTCCGAGGTCGAGACCGAGGCGTTTTCCGATTTGATCATCGGGCTTCTCGGTGACGGCGCATGTCGTGATACCATGGCGAAGGCTTGCAAGGAGCTTTCCGGCTCGGACGCGCGCATGCGTCTGGCCGATATGGTCGAGCAATGCGCACGAGGTAACGATGGTGAATAAACCGAGGAAGATACATTTCATTGGCGTCGGTGGCGTCGGCATGTCGGGCATAGCACTCGTCGCCGCGTCGCGTGGTGTCGTGGTGAGCGGCTCGGACATGAAGGAGTCGCGTGCCACCAAGCGCCTCGTCGACGCGGGCATCGAGGTCATGATCGGCCATGATGAGGCAAACCTCGCGGACGACCTCGACGCGGTCGTCATTTCGAGTGCCATTCCCGAGAAGAATCCGGAGCTCGCCGAGGCGCGTTGTCGCGGCATTCCCGTGTGGCATCGCTCGCAGGCGCTTGCCTCGTTGGGGGAGGGCAAGAAGACGCTTGCCTGCGCCGGTACCCACGGAAAGACGACGAGCTCGTCGATGCTGGCCACCACCATCGACCGCATGGGACTCGACCCGAGCTTCGTCATCGGCGGTGCGGTCGACGGCTACGACACCAATGCCAAGAGCGGTTCGGGGGACTACTACATCGTCGAGGCCGACGAGTCCGACGGTTCCTTCGTGCACCTCTCGCCCCATGTCGCGCTCGTGACCAACGTCGAGCCCGACCACCTGGACCATTACGGGAGTCTCGAGGCCATCTACGAGGCCTTTGCCGACTTCCTCTCGCTGCTTCCCGACGAGGGGGCGGCCGTCGTCTGCGCCGACAATCCCCGCCTTGCGCAAATCGCGCACGAGGTGGGCAAGCGCACCGTCGTGTACGGTGAGAAGGGGAGCGCCGATTGCGACGTGTGCTTCGAGGTCACGGGTAGGCGTGGCCTGGGCTATGCCTTCACCGTGAGCTTTCCCGACGGCACGAGCGTCGAGACGGAGATCACCAAGAACCCGGGACGTCATAACGTGCTCAATGCCACGGGCGTGCTCGGCGTCGTGTGGGCCTGCGGTCTCGACGTGCAGCAAGCGGCCCGGGCGCTTTCCACCTTCTCGGGCGTGCGTCGACGCTTCGATCTTGTGGGCGAGGCGGGTGGCGTCACCGTCGTCGATGACTACGCCCACCATCCCACCGAGATCCAGGCGACCATCCAGGCGGCGTCGAAGCTCGATTTCGACCACGTGCACGTCCTGTTCCAGCCGCATCGCTACTCCCGCACCGAATCGCTTGCACGCGAGTTCGGTCCGGCGTTTGACGAGGCGGACTCCATTATCGTCATGGACGTCTACCCAGCTGGAGAGGCGCCCATTCCGGGCGTCAACGGCAAGACGGTCATCGATTCGATCCTGCGGCACAATCCCCGCCAGCAGGTCGCATGGCTCCCGCATCGTCCCGAGATTATTCCCTTCCTGCGGCATAAGCTGTCATCGGGCGATCTCATCATCACGATGGGCGCCGGCGATGTGACCGCCATGGCCCCCTTGCTCACGCGGGCGCTGGCCGAAGAATAGGGGCATCGCTTGAGTACCGGCCGGATAGACATCCGCATAACGAGGTAGTGTCATGGCATCAGGCTCTCGCCCGAGGTCGAACTCCTCGGGTTCCCGTTCCAGGCGGGGCAGAAAGCAGAATACGGGTGCGAACTCGCGGGCGAGGCGCTCGTCCGTCAAGGCGCGCCAGAACAAGGGCTCGGCCCGGATCCAGCGAACCAACAAGGCCCGGCAGTCGTCCGAGAATGCCCAGAAGCAGGCGCGTGAGTCCAAGAGGCGTGCGGTCGACAAGGGCAAGCGCGCCGGCGACATTCGCGCCGAGCAACGCGCCAAGCGCCAGCGCTGGCAGTACCTGCGCTACATCGCCCGCATCGCCATCGTCATCGCCGTCATACTCCTCATCATATTCGGGAGCATCTTCATCTACCGGTCGGACCTTTTCCACGTCAACAACGTGCAGGTCAACGGATCGGCCCATCTGACGAGCCAGGAGATCACGAGCATCGCCGCCGTGTCCGACGACTCGACGCTGCTGCGCCTTGACTCCAAGGGCATCAAGGAGCGCCTCGAGGACAACGCTTGGGTGCAGAGCGCGGCCATTCACCGCGTCTTTCCCGATACCATCGTGATCGACATCACGGAGCGCGAACCCGGCGCCGTCGTCAAGATCAACGACAAGTCGAACTGGGTCATCTCGACCGATGGCGCATGGCTATCGGCCGCCACGACCGACGACTGGGAAAACGCGATGAAGATCATCGACGTGTCGCCGTCCATGCCCGCCCCCATCTCGGGCAGCATGTGCGCCGACGGCGGCATCAACAACGCCCTGGACATCCTCAACAACATCAGCGACGACCTGCGCTCGCGCATCGTGAGCATCTCGGCCGAGTCCTCCATCAAGACCTTGCTCAACCTGGTGGACGGCGTGACGGTCGCCTTTGGCGATTCCAGCGACATCGAGGTCAAGGAGGCGGTCATCAACTCGCTTCTCAACGAGTACGAAGGCAAGATCTCCTACATCAACGTTCGCGTCCCCACGCGCCCGACGTACAGGATGCTCGAAGGGGAGTAGAGACCATTCATGAGAGAATGCTAGTCACTCCATCCCCAAAAGGCTTTGTTGAGGTAAATGATTCAAATCACCTTATTTGACTAAGATAACTGACCGAAAACATGCAAAATTCACCTAAAAAATGTTGGATATCGTGGCGTTATCTAACTCGAAGTGTATACTTGTCTGGACTGATTTTTCTACCATTTGGCAGACTAAACGGAGCATAAAAAGGAATTCCCACTGATGACGAGGATTCCTTAAACGTAGGAAGGACTGACATGCCCGAGTACACAGGATCTGACCATCTCGCTGTAATCAAGGTGGTCGGCGTTGGCGGCGGCGGCACGAATGCCGTCAACCGCATGGTGGAGGCCGGCGTCAAGGGTGTCGAGTTCATCGCCATCAATACCGACAGGCAGGCGTTGCTCATGTCCGACGCGGACCGCACGGTCCACATCGGCGAGGAGCTCACCCGCGGTCTCGGCGCCGGTGCCAATCCCGAGATCGGCGCCCAGGCGGCCGAGGAATCCCGCGCTGATATCCGCGATGCACTTGCCGGTGCGGACATGGTCTTCGTGACCGCCGGCGAGGGCGGCGGAACGGGTACGGGCGCTGCTCCCGTCGTGGCAGAGATTGCCATGGAGGAGATTGGCGCGCTCACCGTTGGCGTCGTCACCAAGCCCTTTGGCTTCGAGGGCCGCAAGCGCATGAACCAGGCCGAGGAGGGCGTCGCCCTGCTCGCCCAGAAGGTCGACACGCTCATCGTCGTCCCCAACGATCGCCTTCTCCAGGTCATCGAGAAGCGCACCTCCATGCTCGATGCCTTCCGCATCGCAGACGATATCCTGCGCCAGGGCACCCAGGGCATCACCGACCTCATCACCATTCCCGGTCTCATCAACCTGGACTTCGCAGACGTTCGCGCCATCATGAAGGACGCCGGTTCGGCCATGATGGGCATCGGTATCGCCTCGGGTGAGAACCGCGCGGCCGACGCCGCCAAGGAGGCCATCTCCTCCAAGCTCCTCGAGTCCTCCATCGTGGGTGCCGATCGCATCCTGTACTCCATCACGGGCGGCAGCGACATGAGCCTGCAGGAGATCGACGAGGCCTCCCAGATCATCAACTCCGCGGCCGACGAGGACGCGAACATCATCTTCGGTACCGTCATCGACGAGTCCATGGGCGACCAAATTCGCGTCACGGTCATCGCCACGGGCTTCGACGGCACTGAGCAGCAGGCGAGCATGGACCTCGGCGGCAAGCCGAGCGTCAGCCAGACCTTCGCCGCCTCCGCTCCCGAGGACAGCCTCACGCCCGCCTTCGACGATGACATCCCCGACTTCCTCAAGCGCAGCCGCTACTAATGCCTGCAGGGGTTACCACGTCCCATATGCCATTGGAAGAAAATCTCCGCCTGCCGCTACCGCGGTTGGCGGAGATTCCCTTTTCCGCGGGCGATTCCACCATACGCGTCCTCACGGACGAGGCGCTCTTCGAGGCATGTGGCACCCGCATTGCGTTCACCACACGAGACGGGGGAGTGAGCGAGGGGGCCTATGCTGGCCTGAACCTCTCCCATGCCGTGGGCGATGATGACGATGCCGTCGACGCCAACAAGGCCCTGCTCTGCGAGGCTCTTGGTATGAATAATTGTATAGAACGTCTAGTTACTCCCCTCCAAGTCCACGGCACAGATATCGTAGAAATTAGACACATTGTCGAATCACAACGGCGCGTCGCCGAGGGGGCGGATGGCGTCGTGTGCGCGCAAGCAGACGTCCCCGTGCTGCTATGCTTCGCCGATTGCGTTCCGGTGATCCTCGTGGCGCCGGATGGCTCGTTTGCCGTCATCCACTCCGGCTGGCGTGGCTCCATCGCCTCCATTGCCGGCCTTGGGCTCCAAAGGCTGCAGGCGATCGCAGGCTTCCCTGCATCTGAAGTCAACTGCTATGTCGGTCCCCATATCGGCCCGTGCTGTTACGAGGTCTCCGACGAGCTCGTCGAGCGCTTTGTCGCCGAATTCGGCACGGCATGCGATGCGGGTGGTTCCCACCTCGATCTTTCGGCAGCCGTCACCGCCGCGCTTCTGCGCGCAGGAGCCTCTGCGGACAGAATCGTCCATGCGGACATCTGCACCTCATGCCATCATGAGGAGTACTATTCGTATCGAGCCGATGCCGGCGTCACGGGACGGCACGGTGCGTTCGCCATTCGAAAAGAGGAAGCATGAGCCTGGAGCAGCGTTGGAACGACACCTGCGCGGATGTCAGCCGTATCTGCGAGGAGAGCGGCAGGAACCCCCATGACGTGAAGATCATAGCCGTGAGCAAGACGGTCGAACCTCCTGTCGTGGGCGAGGCCATCGCCTGTGGCGTGACCGACTTCGGCGAGAACCGCGACAAGCCCTTCAACGAGAAGGTCGCCCTGTACCCGCAGGCGCGCTGGCACTTCATCGGCACGCTCCAGTCGAACAAGGCGAGGCATGTCGTGGGCAAGGCCTTCCTCATCCACTCCCTCGACCGTGCGTCGCTGCTCGAGGCCATCGAGAAGGCGGCGGACAATGTCGATTGCATCCAAGACGTCCTCATTGAGGTCTCGGTTTCCGGCGAGGAGAACAAGGGGGGAATTCGCCCCGACGAACTTCCCGCCTTCATCGGGCGAATCGCGCAATGCGAACATGTCGCGTGCAAGGGCCTCATGACCATGGCCCCACGAGGCGACATGGACCTTGCCCGAAAAACATTCGCCGGGTTGCAAAACTTAAGCCAGATGATGTCAAAATATTGCGATGAGCGTGATAGTATTTCCATGAGCGAACTTTCCATGGGCATGTCAGAGGACTACCCGGTGGCAATAGAAGAAGGTGCCACCATGGTTCGCATTGGCAGAAGGATTTTTGACGATAACTTCAGGGCACTCTAGCGTCACCACGTACCTAGGTGCCTGTTTCATATGAGCGAGGCACTTACTATGAGTCTTTTGGGCGGTATGAAGGACCGGCTCGGATTTGGCGGAAAACCGGAATGGGCTGACGACGAGGCCGAGTACTACGAAGACGACGTCATCTACGACGAGGATTACGACGATTACGGGGATTCGGGCGTGGACGAGAGGCGTGGCGGCAGTCGCCGCAGCGAGGTCATCTCCTTCGATTCCTACAATCCCAACAACTTCGAGCACGTGACGTTGTCGTCAGATCGCAAGCCGCGTGTCGCCTCCTATGACAGCCTCGATTCCTCGGCGCGCTCCTCGCGCGGGTACTCCTCGCGTTCGTCATCGAGTTCCTATGGCAGGACCGTCGGCACCTCCGCCTCGAGACGCGATTCCTCGCGTTCGGTGGGAGAGCCCACCTGGTCTGCGCCGCAGGATCCGTCGTTTCTGGATTCGCCCGCTCCCACGCACACGAGCCGCGACCCGTATGCGTCACTGGGTTCCGACTTCCTCAAGATCAAGGGAAACCCCGCGGGCAGGCTCGAAATCGTCTGCCCCAAGGCCTACGCCGACATCGAGAAGGTCGCCAATGCGGCAAAGGCCGGCAAGACGGTCATCCTCAACGTCGTCGACACCAAGGCATCGCTTGCCAAGCGCATTCTCGACTTCTCGTTTGGCGTCGCAAGCGCACTCAACCTCAACGTCGGCAAGGCGGCCGAGCGCGTCTTCGTGATCTCGAAGAGCTCCGAGCCCCTAAGCGAGGAAGACCGCGAATACCTCGTTTCGCAAGACGTCCTGAAGCTGGAAGACGATAACGCACGTTAGGGCAAGATGGAAAACACCATAGTCAACGAACTCGGAACTGTACTCATCATAGGTGGCGGTCGCATGGGCCAGGCCATCGCCCAGGGTCTGCTGCGCATTGACGGCATGTCGGCCGACACGCTGACCATCGCCAATCCCGGACGAGAGAAGCGCGACCACATCGAGCGCGAGCTCGGCGTACGCACGGTCGAAGATGCCGCGTCTGGTATGCCGGCGCGCTGCGTGATTCTCGCGGTGAAGCCCGCGAAGGTGCCCGAAGCGTGCTCGACTCTTGTCGAGGCGGGTATTGACGCGTCGACTCTCGTCATATCCATCGTCGCGGGCGTGTCAACGGCCAAGATCGCTGACCTGCTCGGTGCCGATGTTCCCATAGTGCGCGTCATGCCCAACACACCGCTCGTGTGTGGCTGCGGCATGTCGGCGGTGAGCGGTGGCGCGGCGGCAAGCGCGGAGGACTGCGAACTCGTGCGCTCGCTGTTCGCCTCCATGGGCCAGGCCATCATCGTGGACGAATCCGAACAAGACGTCGTCTGCGCCGTGAGCGGGTCGGGACCTGCGTACTTCGAACTCTTCGCCGAGGTCATCGCGCAAAGCGCGGTCAAGCTCGGCATGGACTACGAGGACGCGCGCGACCTCGTCTTGCAGACCATGCTCGGCACCGCCCGCCTCGTCATCGAGACGGGGCAGAGCCTGCCTGACGCCATCGATGCGGTGAGCAGCCCCGGCGGCACCACCGTCGCCGCACTTGACGCCATGCGTGGCGCTGGTGTGGAAGAGGCGCTCGAAGACGGCGTCAATGCGGCCGCACGTCGATCGAAGGAGCTGGGTGCATGATTTCCTCGACGCTGGTCTTTCTCCGTTCGCTTCTGCTGGGCATTTGCGATCTCTACGTTGCCATTATCCTCATCTACATCCTCATGAGCTGGCTTCCCAACCACCAAGCGGGGTGGATCGGAGACATCTATCGCGCGCTTGGTCGCATTTGCGACCCCTTTCTCAATATCTTTAGGCGTATAATTCCGCCTATTGGCGGTATGCTTGACATAAGCCCGATTTTCGCGATTATCGTCGTGCAGCTGGTGGGCCGGCTCATCGCCGCGCTCCTGTAGGAAAGGAAGATTAAACATGGCCATCACAATGCAGGACATCCAGGACGAGGGATTCGAGCACGCCCTGCGCGGCTACGACGTCGGACAGGTTGACGTCTTCCTGGAGCGCGTCGCCAATGAGGTCGACGCGATGAACAAGCAGATCGCCGATCTGGATTCCCAGCTCAAAGAGGCAAAAGACGAACTCACCAAGACGCGTGAGGAGCTTGCCGAGGCAAGCGCCGCGTCGCTCACGTCACCCGCCGAGCTCGAGCAGGCAGGTCTCGTCGAGCGCGAGCTGCGAAGCGAGCTCGAAATTGCCCAGGGTCGTCTCGCGGCCATGACCGTGCGTGCCGAGGAGGCAGAGGCCAAGCTCGAGCCCATGCAGGAGCAGCTCGGCGAGAAGAACAAGCTCGACAACGCCATTGCCGAGGCGTTTATCTCCGCGCAGCGCAGCGCCGCCCAGATCAAGGAGGACGCACGCATCGAGGGCGACCGCATCTACCATGAGTCCGAGGCGAAGGCCCGCGAGTTCATTCGCGAGTCCCTGGCCAAGAAGGCCGCCATCGACAACGAGATCAAGGCACTCAGCGATTACGCCCAGAAGTTCCGCGAGCAGTATCTCGACATGCTCGAGCGCTTCGCCGCCCATGCCAAGGAGGAGTTCAACAACCTCACCCAGGGCGTGACCGAGGATCAGGTCGAGGCCGAGCTCCCCAAGCTCAAGCCGCGTGCGACCCATGCAAGCGATGGCATGCCCACCCTTGACGAGGACGACCTGCCGCGTCTCACGACCCAGCAGATTCCGCAGATCAACATTCCCTCCATCATGCCCGAAGACGGCAAGTAGGGGGGGGTATTGCATGCGCCTGCCCGTGCACGTCACGCCCATGTCCGGGCGTGCCGAGGTCGTCGGATGGCGCGAGGGGGCAGATGGCCTGCGCGAGCTTGAGGTGAAGGTCAAGGCGGCCCCCGAAAAAGGCAAGGCCACGAAGGAGGCGACGGCTCTCGTCGCCTCCTTCTTTGATGTTCCCAAGAGTTCCGTCTCCTGCGTGCGCGGCGAGACAAGCCGCCACAAGATGTTCGAAATTCCTGATTCAATCGATATCGACAACTAAATTTGAGGATGCCGGAACAGGCGGACGCTCCGCTTCGCTCCGACGGTCGCTTCCCGACAGCCCGCTTCGCGGTCTTTACGGCGCGCTCCCTTGGACCTCCGCTATGCGGAGCGTCCGCCTGCCCCATGCTTCGTCCTGCTATAATGCCACACGCAAAAGCGGGCTGGACGATCGCGGCACCTGCCTCCTTCGCTTGAAGGGGAGTGGGTGATGAGGAAAGTCCGGGCTCCGCAGGGTAGGATGCCGGCTAACGGCCGGGCGGGGTGACCCGACGGACAGTGTCACAGAAAAGAAGACTCCCCATGCGTGCATGGAGAAAAGCTGAAACGGTGCGGTAAGAGCGCACCAGCGTCGCGGTGACGCGGCGGCTTGACAAACCCCATCCGGAGCAAGGGCAAATAGGGATGCCATGAGCTGACCCGGCTCGCATCCGGGTTGCCTGCTGGAGGGCGTCGGTAACGACTCTCCTAGATAAATGATCGTCTTGGATGACAGAACCCGGCTTACAGGCCCGCTTTTGCACAGGGGACGGCCCTCACGTGTGGCTCGTCTTTGCTATTTCCGGATGATCCAGGCGCGCGAGATGCCGGAGACGACGGCACTCTGGCTTCCCCCACGGCACTCGCCGTTCCACGAATCTGCCAGCGGGATGCGCGAGCCGGCCTTGTAGTTGGCGGGATCGGCGCAATAGAAGGTACCGCTTTCCTCGTCGTAATCGGTGAGCAGCACGGCGTGCGGTACGTTCGGGTCATAGGCGGCGATGCCCTCGGGATGTTCCTCGAGCAGATCGCGCAGGCTTTCGGTGGTGCCATCCACGTCAATGATGCCGATTTCGTAGCCGCTCGTCTCGAAGGACCACTTGACGCCGGCCGACGTCCAGCCATCCGCGCTCACCGAGGAGCGGCCGATGGAGGCCCAGTCGGGATTGTCGTCGAGATAGGCGGCACGACGCACCATCATGGCCACGGAGGTAATGGTGCAACGTCCCGATCCGTTCTGTGCGAAGTAGAAGTCGCCGGCACGGGACTCGTCGACGAAAGCCTCGCGTTTGGCCGAGGCGATGCCATCGGTCAGTGCCGTCGAGATCCTCTGTGACAGCGTCTCGCTTTCGCCGACGAGCGAGCTCGCGATCTTCTGGGATAGGGCGGAGATTTCGTCGGCCTGCGCAGCCGGTGCGGTGCAGAGCAAGGTGGCCAGGGCCAGTAGGGTGCTCGCGAGAAGCACCGCCAACGCGGCATGGGCGCGTGATATGGAACGTGACATAGTCATCCTTCGGCGAGCCATGTTAGTAGTTCGATTACCGAATCACCCGAACCGGACGGGTTGCTGCAACATGTTAGCGGTTCAGAAGGGATGACGCGTGTTTTTCGCACGCACGACACATCGTCTGGACGTTTTCTCGACAGCTTCTTCTCGAAACCTACACATTTGCCGACGTCTAGAAGCGCAGGGCGCACACCCAGTTGCCGCCGCTGGCACGACGCACGACGTCGCCGGTGCGAGGGGCATGGATGTAGTTGGTACCACCCGTGGAGATGGCGACGTGGCCGGGGCGCCACAGAATGTCGCCGGGGGCGGCGTCACGGGGGTTGAGACGCGCTCGCGCCGCCGCATACTGCGATCGGTCGTAGTGCGGCAGGCTGATGCCGATCTGGGCATAGCACCACATGGTGAGACCGGAACAATCGAAGGTGTTGGGGCCCGAAGCGCCCCAGACGTAGGGGCATCCCAGACGCGAGACGGCATAATCGACGACGGAACCGTTCGTGGGAATACTGGAGCTGGAACTGTAGCCGCCACCACCCGATGACGAGGACGACCCGGAGGAGGGACTCGACATCGAGGGCGTGTAGGCCGCCGATGCGGCCGCCTGGCGCTGGGCCTCGGCTTCGCGCTCCTGCGCGATGAGCTGCTGGTATTCGGAGCTCAGACTATTGTATTCGGCCTGGTACGCGGCTTCCTGCGCCTCGATGGATGCCTTGAGCTCGGCCTGCGTGCTCAGCTCCGCCTGCGCGGCCTGCTCGTTCGCGTCAAGCTCCTCCTTGGCGGCGTCGAGCTGGGCCTTCGTCTCCTTGGCCTCGTTCACGAGGGTGGCATCGTCAGCGTTGAGCTGGTCGAGCATGTCCCAGGTGCTCGCGAAGTCGTCAAAGGAACTCGAACCCATGAGAACGTCGAGATAGGAGGTGGCGCCCTCGCGATACATGGCCGTCGCCCTGTTGCCAAGGCGACCCTGGAGCGAGGAGATCTTCGCCGTTGCCTCGTCAATCTTCACCTGGCATTCCGCGACCTTGGCCGCTGCGGCATCGTAGGCGTCCTGGGCGGCGTTGAATTGGGAGACGGTTTGCTCGAGCTGCGAGGTCATGGAATCGAGACGGGCCTTGGCCGCCTGCACCTCGGCGCGCTTCTCGGCACTCGTGACGGCATGGGCCGAAGGAGTGGCGACGAGACTTGCGAGACCGGCTATGCCCCCGGCGATGGCCGCGCCCAGAAACGCCCTGCGATTCAATGATTCTTCCATGTTTTTCACCCAAGGTTTCCATTGGTGACGTGTGCTTCTTCGTTGGGTTCCGTATTTAACCAGCATCCTATGCGGCACACAAGGTTTCGACGCATTCCAGACAATTTCACCATGATTCGCGAAGAGCCTGGCGCTGACGCGAGTTTCGCCCCCCGCTTGTCATAGCGCGCGGCACATGTCGGTGAAGCATCGTGCCGATGGTATAGAATGGCATTCACATGACAGCCAATGCCCTATCGCACGATTGCGGGTGAGAAGATGGACATAGCGAAGCTCCGGGATGCGGGTATCGATTACGAGGATGGTCTGCGCCGCTGCGCCGGCAACGACACGCTCTACGAGCGATTGCTGGGCATGTTCGCCCAAGACACCAACTATGCGGAATCCCTCGAGGCGTTCGGACGCCAGGACTGGGACGAGCTCTTCTCTCACATGCACGAAATCAAGGGCATGAGCAGCAACCTTTCCATGACCAATGTATATGCGGATGCTGCCGAGATTGTCGCCTTGCTGCGCGCGCAGGATTATGACGCGATCGCGTCGGTCATCGATCGACTCAAGGTTTCCTATACCGCGGCGGTTGACGCCATCGGGGCTTAACCAGCCATAATCTGAATACACGCAAGACTGTGATGGGACGGAGTGCCGTGCACGATAAGACCATTCTCATTGCCGATAACTCGGTCATCAATCGCATGCAGATGGGTGGCATCCTTGCCTCCGAGTACAACATACTCGAAGCCGACAACGGACGCGACGCCCTCGACATCATGAACGAGCATGGAGCAGATGGCATCGACGTCGTCTTGCTCGACCTGCACATGCCCGGACAGACCGGATTTGACGTGCTGGCCGAGAAACAGGCAAATCCCGCCATCGCGGACATTCCCGTCATCGTCATCACGGCCGATAGCGTGACAGCCGCCGAGGTGCGTGCGCTCGATGCCGGCGCCTCGGACTTCCTCATCAAGCCCATCGAGCCCGAGATCATGCGCCGCCGCATCCATCTGGTCATCAACGCCCGCGAGCTCGAGGAGCAGCGCATGCGCGTACGCATGCTCGAGGAAGCGGCGTGGATCACCGATCATGACGACCTCACGGGGCTCTACACGCGCAAGGCCTTCCTGCGCGAGATGCAGGACATGATCGACGTCAACCCCAGCAACGAGTACATGATCGCGGTCTGGGATTTCGAGAATTTCAAGACGTTCAACGAGCTCTTCGGCACCACGCTGGGCGACAGGATGCTCATAACCGCAGCCCATTGCATGGGCGAGCACGTTGCCGGTAGCGGCGTCTACGGCCGCCTGGGCAACGACAACTTCGCCTTCTGCATCGAAGTGGGACAGGCGGACGTCGAGGCGATCATGGGGGCCATTTCCGACGACATCAAGGCCCTGCTCGCGCAAAGCAACATCGATTTCACCCCCTCGCTCGTGACGGGCGTCTACCTCGTCGACGACAACGGCGTGGAGGCGAGCGTCATGCTCGACCGCGCCATGATGGCACGCAACACCGTCAAGGGGGACTACGACCATCACATCGCGTTCTACAACACCGAACTCACCGAGCGCATGCTCGAGGAACAGGACATCATCAACAACATGGAGCATGCGCTCGACAACGGTGAGTTTCACGTCCAGCTCCAGCCCGTCCATGACATCGTGACGGGACGTCCCGTGAGTGCCGAGGCCCTCGTGCGCTGGCATCGCCCGGGCCACGGCGTCGTCTCGCCCGGCGTCTTCGTCCCGCTCTTCGAGGAAAACGGTTTCATCTCCAAGATGGATCATGACATCTGGGAGCAGGTCTGCCAGATTCTCGCCAATCGTCGCGACGAGGGGCTTCCCGAGATTCCCATTTCGGTGAATCTCTCCAGGCGCAGCATCTTCGACTCGTCCCTCTACGACGAAATAGTTGCCCTCGTCGAGAAGTACGACGTCAAACCCTCCTTGTTCCGCATCGAGATCACGGAATCGTCGTACACCGAGAACATTGGCCTGGTCATCTCGATGGTCACGCGCCTGCGCGATTACGGCTTCACCGTCCTCATGGACGACTTCGGCAGCGGCTACTCGTCGTTCAACGCGTTTAGCGACATCCCCGTCAACATCCTCAAGGCGGACATGGTGTTCATGCAGAACCTCGAGCGCAACCCGCGCGTCGCGAGCATATTCACGTCCATCGTCAACATGGCGCACAGCCTTGACATCCCCGTCATCGCCGAAGGCGTCGAGACGGAGGAGCAATACGAGTTCCTCCGTTCCGTGGGATGCGATTACGCCCAGGGCTACTATTGCGCCCGCCCCATGGATCTCGAGGCCTTCACCGCTCACGTCGACGAACACTGAAATACACCAAAATCGAATTTTTCCTTGCATGCACCAAGTAAAGGTGTATAAACATGTCCATTACATTCGACCATTACATTCGAGCAGGAAGGAACCGCCATGAATCCGAACATCAAGGAAATTAGCAACCGGATTCGCTCGATGCGCGAGGATCTGGACCTCTCGCTTCAGGAAATGGCCGAGGTGACGGGACGCACGGTCGCCGAGTACGCGGCGCAGGAGTCCGGCGAGGAGGACCTCTCCTTCACCTTCCTCTACAAGTGCGCGAACATCTTCGGCGTCGATGTCATCGAACTGCTCACCGGCGAGTCCCCGCACCTGCGCGGCTATTCGCTCGTACGTGCCGGCGAGGGTCTCTCGATTAAACGCCATGCCGGCTTCGAGTACCTGCACAAGGCACCGCATCTTGGCAACAAGCTTGCCGAGCCCTTTCTCGTCACGATTCCCTATGTCGAGGAGGACCAGGACAAGCCCATTCACCTTTCCTATCACAAGGGGCAGGAGCTAGATTACATTATCTCGGGCCACCTTCGGTTTTCGTATGAGGGTCATACCGAGGATTGCGGCCCAGGCGACACACTCATGTACGACTCTTCTCGAGGCCATGGCCTCCTCGCCCTCGATGGCGAGCCCGTCGTACTCCTGGCTGTAGTAATTGAGCCATCCGACAAACAGGTAATCTAGTGTAATGAGAAGGAACCATGAGAAACATAAACGAACGCTACGTGGAGGAGACCTACGCTAAGGACAAGACGCTCCAGTCGTTTTCGCTTCACTACCCCGACACTTTCAACTTCGGCTATGACGTTGTCGATGACATAGCCGACCATGACCCGAACCGCCGTGCCATGGTCTGGTGCAATCCGGAGGGCGAAGAGCACGTCTTCACCTTCGCGGACATGAAGACCTGGTCGGACAAGACCGCGAACTTCCTCACGTCTCTCGGCATCGGCAAGGGCGACATGGTCATGGTCATCGTGCGTCGCCATTACCAGTTCTGGTTCATCGCCACGGCACTGGCCAAGATCGGCGCCGTCATGGTGCCCGCCACCTTCATGCTCAAGGAACACGACCTCGAGTATCGCCTCAACAACTCCCAGGCAAAGGCCATCATCGCGACGTCCGTGGGCGACATCGCCGACATCATCGACAACGTGCGCGATAACTGCCCGAGCGTCGAATCGTTCATCCTCGTGAACGGTGCCGGCGGCGGTCTGACGCCCTTGGACGAGGACGGCCGGCCCGACGTGGGAGAGGGCGTGCTCGTGGGCGAGGCCCTGAGCGGACCCGAGGGCATCTGTGTCGCACCCGTCGAGCGCGAGGGATGGATCGACTTCAACACGGGCGTGCGCAATGCGCCGCAGGATTTCGAGCGCGTCGATACGGACGTGCACGAGCCCATGCTCATGTACTTCTCGAGCGGCACCTCGGGCAATCCCAAGATGGTCCTGCACGACTCGACCTACGCCCTGGGCCACATCCCCACGGCCAAGCACTGGCATAATGTGCGCCCCGACGGCATCCACTTCACCATCGCCGACACCGGCTGGGGCAAGGCCGTGTGGGGCAAGTACTACGGCCAGTGGATCATGGAGGCCTGCGTCTTCACCTACGACTTCGACCGCTTCCATCCGGGCGAGATTCTCGACCTCATCGAGAAGTACGGCATCACGACGCTGTGCTGTCCGCCCACGATGTACCGTCTGATGATGCAGGAGGACTTCGAGAGCCACGACCTGTCCTCGCTCGAGTATTCCACCACGGCCGGCGAGGCGCTCAACCCCGACCTCTTCGACTTCTGGAAGGAGAAGACGGGCCTCACGATCTTCGAGGGCTTCGGCCAGACGGAGACGCCCCTCACCATCGCCAACCTCACGGGTGCCAACCCGCGTCCGGGTTCGATGGGGCGGCCCAACCCGCTGTACGCGATCGAGATCAAGCGCGCCGATGGCACCCGCTGCGACGTGGGAGAGACGGGCGAGATCTGCATACGCATGGAGCCGCGTCCCGAGGGCATCATGATGGAGTACTACCGCAATCCCGAAAAGACCGCCGATGCCATCTACGACGGCTGGTATCACACCGGCGACATGTGCTGGAGCGATGAGGACGGCTTCTTCTGGTACGTCGGGCGCAACGACGACGTCATCAAGTCGAGCGGCTACCGCATCGGTCCCTTCGAGATCGAGAGCGTGCTGCTTGAGCATGACGCGGTACGCGAGTGCGCCGTGACGGGCGTGCCCGACCCGGTGCGCGGCAAGGCCGTGAAGGCGACCATAGTCCTGGCCGACGGCTACGAGCCTTCCGATGCGCTCACCACCGAGCTGCAGCGCTGGGTGAAACGCCGCACCGCGCCGTACAAGTTCCCGCGCATCATCGCCTACGTCGACGAGCTTCCCAAGACCGTCAACGGCAAGATCCGCCGCGCGGCCATTCGCGATAACGACGAGAACGAGAACAAGGACGGTCTGGTCTGATGGGCCGCCTGCCGGCAAGCCTCGAGGCAGCCCTCGCCCCCATCACGATCATCGCGGGCCATTACGGTTCGGGAAAGACCAATCTCTCCGTCAACCTGGCCCTCGATCTCGTGGATGACGGGCGCGAGGTGACCCTCGTCGACCTCGACATCGTCAACCCGTACTTCCGCGCGAGCGAGCAGCGTGCCTTGCTCGAGCAGGCTGGCGTGCGCCTCGTCGCCCCGGTCTTCTCCGAAGCGGGTACGGGACTCGACGTGCCGAGCCTCACCGGGGCCATCGCGCCCTCCTTCGAACAAGCCGACGACACGCATCTCGTCATCGTCGATTTGGGCGGAGACGACGTGGGTGCCACGGCGCTCGGCCGGTTTTCGAAGACGGTGGCCGCGCATCCGCACGCGATGCTCTACGTCCTCAATCGCCACCGCAACCTCATGGCCGACCCGGACGAGGCGGTCGAGAATCTGCGCGAGATCGAGGCGGCGACGCGCCTGCGGGCAACCGCTCTCGTTGACAACGCCCATCTCAAGGGCGAGACCGACGAGGCCGCATTGCGCGACGAGGAAGGATACGCCGAGGCGGTCAGTTCGCTATCCGGTCTGCCGCTTGTGGCAAAGACCGTCCCCGAAACGCTCGCTGGGGATGGAGAAAGACTATTTACGGGCACGAAATGTGCCCCGTTGGTCTATCCTGTACGCTTATATGTCAAGAATCCCTGGGAATAGTCGCGTCGAGAGAGGAGCTTACACATGGCGAAAATGATCGTTGACGATGCATTTTGCAAGGGCTGCGGCCTCTGCGTCGATGCATGTCCGCTGCATATCGTCGAGCTCGACCAGGACAAGATAACGGACAAGGGCTATCACCCGGCACATTGCATCGACATGGATGCCTGCACCGGTTGCTGCTCTTGCGCGCTCATGTGCCCCGACGTTGCGATCACGGTCTGGAGGTAGGCACGATGTCAGAGAAAGTGCTCATGAAGGGAAACGAGGTGCTGGCGGAAAGCGCGATGCGCGCCGGTTGCAAGTACTTCTTCGGCTATCCCATCACGCCACAGACCGAGCTGTCTGCCTACATGTCCAAGCACATGCCCAAGATCGGCGGCACCTTCCTGCAGGCCGAGAGCGAGGTGGCGGCCATCAACATGGTGTACGGTGCCGCAGCCGCCGGCGCCCGCGTCATGACATCGTCCTCGTCGCCCGGCATCTCGCTCAAAAGCGAGGGCGTGTCCTACATTGCCGGTGCCGACCTTCCCGCCGTCATCATCAACGTCATGCGCGGCGGTCCGGGCCTGGGTTCCATCCAACCCTCCCAATCCGATTACTGGCAGGCCACCAAGGCGCTTGGCCATGGTGACTTTCAGATGGTCGTGTACGCGCCCTCCACGGTGCAGGAGATGGCCGATTACGTCGCCAAGGCATTCGATGTCGCAGACGAGTACCGCACGCCGGTCATGATCTTGCTCGATGGCCTGCTGGGCCAGATGATGGAGCCGGTGGAGCTCCCCGAGCCCAAGGCGGACATTCCCGACAAGCCCTGGGCATGCACGGGCACCAAGGGCGAGCGCGCACACAACGTCGTGAACTCCCTCTACCTTGACGCGGACCTGCTCGACCAGACCAACCGCGAGCGCTACGAGCGCTACGACAAGATCAAGGCGGCCGAGCAGATTTCCGAGGAGTACCTCTGCGACGATGCCGATATCGTCGTCGTGGCATTTGGCGCCGCCGCCCGTATCGCGCGCAACGCGGTGAACGCCGCCCGCGAGCAGGGCATCAAGGCCGGGCTCTTCCGTCCCATCACGCTGTGGCCGTTCCCGGTCGACGCGCTCGAGCAGACCGTCGCCCACGCAAAGGGCTACCTCACGGTCGAGATGAACATGGGCCAAATGGTCGATGACGTGCGTCTCGTCGTTGCCGGTCGCGCCCCCGTCGAGTTCTACGGGCGCACTGGCGGCGTCATCCCGACGCCTGCCGAGGTGCTCGACGCAATCGTCGCCTTCGACCAGAAAGTGGGTGAGTAGCATGGAGCAAAAGGAAGAGAAGGTCGTCTTCGAGCGTCCCGACGCGCTGCTGCCCGTCGTCACCAACTTCTGTCCCGGATGCACCCATGGCATCGTGCACCGCCTCGTGGCCGAGACCATCGACGAGCTCGGTATCGAGGGCAAGACCGTGGGCGTCACGCCGGTCGGCTGCTCGGTCATGGGCTACAACTTCTTCGGCTGCGACATGGTCGAGGCCGCCCATGGACGTGCTCCCGCGGTGGCCACCGGCATCAAGCGCGTGAATCCCGACAACGTCGTCTTCGCCTACCAGGGTGACGGTGACCTGGCATCCATCGGCACGGCCGAGACGGTGCATGCGGCAACACGCGGCGAGAACATCACCGTCATCTTCATCAACAACGCGATCTACGGCATGACCGGCGGCCAGATGGCCCCGACGAGCCTGCCGCACCAGGTCACGCAGACCTCGCCCTATGGCCGCGACACCGCGAGCGCGGGCTATCCCGTGCGCATCTGCGAAATGCTGTCCACTTTGGATGGCCCGGCGTATCTGGAGCGCGTCACGGTCGACACGCCCGCCAACGTGCGCAAGGCCAAGAAGGCCATCAAGAAGGCGTTCCAGAACCAGGTGGACGGCGTGGGCTATTCGCTCATCGAGGTCGTCTCGACCTGCCCGACCAACTGGGGCATGACGCCGCAGGAATCGTTCACGTGGATGCGCGAGAACATGCTGCCCTACTATCCGCTGGGCGTCTATCGCGACGTGCTGGCCGAAGGTCACGAAAGCGTTGCCGCGGCGGCTGCCGAGCGCGCCAAGGACAGCAAGATCGTTGCCGAGGGAGGTGCGGCCTAATGAGCGAGATGCGATTCATCCTTTCCGGTTTTGGTGGCCAGGGCCTGCTCTTCGGCGGTAAGGTCATCGCCTATACGGGCCTCATCGAGGATCGCCAGGTGTCCTGGCTGCCCTCCTATGGTCCCGAGATGCGCGGTGGCACCGCAAACTGCTCGGTGACGCTGTCCGACGAGCCCATCGGCTCGCCGCTCATCACCAACCCCACGGCGGTCATCGCCATGAACCAGCCTTCCGTTGACAAATTCGAGGCCGACATCGTGCCCGGTGGCATCATCGTGATCGACAGCGCGCTTACCAACAGCGGTCCCGCCCGCACCGACATCACCTCGTTCATGATTCCGGCGACCTCGGCCGCCGAGGAGGAAGGCCTCAAGGGCCTGGCAAACATCGTGTGCGTGGGCAAGCTCTGGGCCGAGACGCAGTTCTGCCAGCGCGAGACGCTCGACGCGGCCATTCGCAAGGCCGTCCCCGCTCGCAAGGCCGCCATGGTCGACAAGAATCTTGCGGCGCTTGAGCTTGGCATGTCTATGTAAGGAGCCTGACACAGTCTATGTGGGACGGCTTCTCATTGTGGGGAGCCGTCCTTGGTTTTAATGGTAATGTATGGGGCTTACTCGTCCAGATGGCGAGTGAAGATAGCAACGATAAGGAGAAAGGCATGAGCGAAGAGAAGAACAAGCTGGGAACGAAGATCACGACGCTGCGCGAGGCGCATCACCTTACGCAACAGGACCTGGCAGACCGCTGCCAGTGTGACATCGAGACCATCCAGGGTCTCGAGAACGGTGAGCTTCCGCCTTCGCTCGCGCCCCTCATCAAGATCACGCGTGCCCTCGGCGTGCGTCTCGGCACCCTCATGGACGATGACGAGGCCCGCGGCCCCCTGTACATCTCGAACGAGCAGATGAAGGAGGTCACGCGTCTCAAGAGCCTCGAAACCAATAATGACGCGGGCGACCTGTCCTACTTCAGCCTCGCGGCGGGCAAGCCCTCCCGTCACATCGACCCCTTCATCATCACCGTCGACCCGTCCGGCGAAACGAGCCACAAGCTCGTCGGCCACGAGGGCGAGGAGTGGCTCTACGGCATGGAGGGCGAGATCGAGATCGAGTACGGCAAGGAGATCTACGTGCTGCATCCCGGCGAGTCCATCTACTACGACTCCATCGTGCCCCACGAGGTCCGTGCCCACGACGGCCAGAAGGCCAAGTTCCTCGCCGTCGTGTACACGCCGGTCTAGAAGGGGCTGGTGCTGACAATGACTAAGGTTATGGAAGAGTCCCCGGCCTACATGGCCACGGACCACCTCATCGCCGAAAACGGCTGGACCCAGGAGGAGATCGACTTCCGTCTCGAGCGCGCTCAAGAGATCATGCATCCTTCCGCCCGCGAAGACGGTAGCGTGCCCGTCTTCGGCGATCAGGACTATCCGCTGCTCTCCGAGATGACGCTGGGCGATTACCTGCGGTTCCAGACCGAGATCGACCCCGACCACGAGTTCATGGTCTATCCGGACCGTGACCTGCGCTGGACCTACGCCGAGTTCAACGAGCGCACGGACCTGCTGGCCCGCGGCATGCTCTACATCGGCATGCGCCCCGGCGATCACCTGGGCGTGTGGGCGCGCAACATCCCCGACTGGGTCACGTTCATGTACGCCTGTGCCAAGATCGGCGTCGTCATGGTCACGATGAATCCGGTCTTCAAGTCCAACGAGCTCGACTACGTGCTCAAGCAAAGCGACATGAAGGCGCTGTGCATCATCGACCAGTATCGCGACATCGACTACAAGGAGATTATCCGCGAGCTCGTGCCGGAATCCCTCAAGCAGCAGCGTGGTTACCTCAATACCGAGGAATACCCCTTCCTCAAGAACCTCATCTACATGGGCCCGGAGAAGCACCGCGGCTTCTACAGCGTGCCAGAGCTGCTCTTGCTCGGCGAATACGTGGACGCCAACGAGCTCGTCGAAGTCACCAGGTCCTTCGACAACAACGACTGCTGCATGATGCAGTACACGAGCGGCACCACGGGATTCCCCAAGGGCGTCATGCTCACGCACCGCAACATCCTCAACGATGGCTACTTCATCGGCGAGGGCATGAAGCTCACCCCCAACGACCGTGTCTGCCTGCCCGTGCCGTACTTCCATTGCTTCGGCTGCGTGCTCGGTATCATGGCGATCCTCACCCATCGCTGCACCATCGTCGGCATCGAGGACTTTGACGCCGAGATGGTCCTGCGCGCCATCGACCGCGAGAAGGCGACGGCCGTCTACGGCGTGCCCACCATGTACATCGCCGAGCTCAACCATCCGGACTTCGACAAGTACGACATGTCGTCGCTGCGCACCGGCATCATGGCCGGTTCTCCCTGTCCTCCTGCCACCATGGAGGAGGTCATCGAGAAGATGAACATGCACGACATCACCATCTGCTACGGCCTCACCGAGACGAGTCCCGTGTTCACGCAGACGAGTGTCGATGATGACGTGGAACATAAGTGTACGACGGTTGGGCGCAAGCATCCACCGGTATCGGTCAAGGTCGCCGACGTCAACACGGGTGAGCCGTTGGGTCCGGGCCAGCACGGCGAGCTGTGCTGCCGTGGCTACAACGTCATGAAGGGCTACTACAAGATGCCCGAGGAGACGGCCGAGGCCATCGACGAGGACGGCTACCTGCATTCCGGCGACATGGGTACCATCGACGAGGACGGCTACTTCCGCGTCACGGGCCGCATCAAGGACATGATCATCCGCG